>MGOU01000027.1 GCA_001795385.1 Clostridiales bacterium GWD2_32_19 | reverse complement strand
CTAGTACATAATGCAGATAGATGTTTGCTAGTATCGGTGATATCAGTCCTCCCTGTGGAGTTCCCTTTTCACTTTCTTGTATCTCTCCTTCTTCCATTATTCCTGCTTTTAGAAACCTTACTATATACCTTAGAAAGTTCTTATCTTGTATGTCATGCTCAAGAAATTTCATAAGCCATTTTTGGTCTACATTATCAAAGAATCCTTTTATATCTGCATCCACTATGTAGTTTATTTTCTTCTCTATTATGATTTTATTTACTTCTTTTATCGCCTGATGACAGTTCTTGTTCGGTCTAAATCCATATGAGAAGCCGTAAAACTTTTGTTCGTATATTTCATTTAGTATATTTGCCATTACTCCTTGTACTAACTTGTCTTCATATGCTGGTATTCCAAGCGGTCTTAGCTTATCACTTCCTACTTTAGGTATATACACTCGCCTCACTGGTTGTGGTTTATAACTAAACCCCTTCATTTTCCTCAGTAGTTCTTCTATATTTTCTTCCTTTTTGGTGCTATACTTTTCCTTTGTCATTTTGTCTACACCACTTGCTTTATTCACTTTCTGTCTCTTGTGTTCCATTAGTAATGTTTCTTTGTTTACTAAATACATTAGTGTTTGCAGTCTTTTATGTTTGTTTATTAATTCTTTTATTTCTTTAGTCTCATTTTCCATTTGTTTTCTCACCTCTAGTGTGCTAATGTTTTACTTCAGAAACGATTATTATGTTAGTCCCTTGGCTCCGTATACTTTCATATATCTCATTGCTACTATGAACTAATCCGACTTCTGTAAAAAAATAACTACAGATCTCCCAGGTATGCTTAATATATTTTATGTTTCGATGCGCTCGCCATGCTCTTCGACCCCGATAGAAATCACACTTCCTTGCCTTATCGTCTGTGTGTTATTGCCTGCTACTACCTGAAGAGTATCGGCTTCTATCTTTTAATCCTTACGAGGCTCAACTTGCTTCATGTTCACACATTACGGCTCGCGCTCTTTCTTGTCTACGCTTAAACCTATCGTCACCGTTTCGGCTCCAAGACTAGATACTAGCGACTGGCTAGGTCTTACTAGATTGGGTTTTCACCAACTATATATTAGCACCGAACTGGCGCACTCAGGTTTGACTTCTTCAATATATGTACACTATGGCGTAGTTTTCTCATATGTTTTAAACTTTACTCTATCTTTGTATAAGCAAAAGCTATGCTTTATTCCTCTACTTTATTAATTAATTTATATTTACCATCTAAGTAATCTAAACTTCCTTTTTCTGAATCAGTTTTACCTTGTATCGTTGTTACATTGTCATCGCTTGTATTTGTTACTCTAATACCTATTGCATCCTCACTTTCATTTTTTTCGTTAGCATAATTTTCTGAGTAAATTTCATATTTATATGCGTCACTCGTAAATGATATTTGACTCGAAGAAGTCAATAAAAGGTCTTGCCCTTGAATAGGTCGAGTATAAGTTGAGTACTTAAACTTGCTCCATGAATCAGCTTTGTCCTTTGGATATTCTAGTTCTACCTTTTTCTTCGTCCCATATCTATAAACAATATAGTCATAAGTTTTTTGAGGTGTACAGATGGAAACCGTTTTACCGTTATCTGTCTTGAAACTGTATATAATTTCTTCATTTTGCAGTTTAAGACTATCATCTAATTGCTCTTTCGTACTTTTCACATAGTTACCATAAAAGACAACTCCTGCCCCTGCATAGTAACTTGCTTCATCATTCGTTTCTACAGTTATTTGAGAATTTTCTAATTTAAATCTAACCTCTGCTCCCTCTTCACCTTTGAAAATAGCAGTATCACCTACTATGTTTACTTCGCCTTTTATGTTGCCTATATTCACATTTCCTGATTCTTCATCTAAAACTCTTGCTGCATCTAGTGTAAATGAAATTTTCTTATCACTTACCTTTTTTATCTCTAATGTAGCTGGTTCATGTTCATACTCTTTCGATGTACCCCTTGACCATGTACCTTCCCATATAACCTCCTTTTTATCAACTTCTGATACATCAGTTTCTTTATCAACTGACTTGACAGTGGTTATCAAGGGCTTAGTTACATTCTTATTTTCCCCTCCACAAGCCACAAGTGCACCCGCAATCCATATTATTGCTATTACATTAATTTTATTTTTAAAATTATTTAACATGTTATCGACTCTCCTATTATTTTAAGTTTCATTTTTCATAACAATGATTATACAACTTTAAAATCTATTTTGTCAATATTTTGTATATTTTTATAATACAAAAAACATCTCCGATTTATTGTTCAAAATCTAAACAATAAATTGAAGATGTTCGTTAGTTTATAAATTAAATATTAATTTGCAAGATAAAGGATCTAGCTTGCCTTTAACTCTAGTCTCAGTTTATCACTTATCAAAGCAATAAATTCGCTATTCGTTGGTTTTCCTTTTCTGTGATTTACTGTATATCCAAATAATTTATCTATATACTCAGTGCTTCCTCTCTCCCATGCTACTTCTATTGCATGACGGATTGCACGTTCTACTCTACTCGGTGTTGTACTATATTTCTTAGCTATTGTTGGGTATAATTCTTTTGTAATATAATCTAGTATCTCCATGTTTTCAACAGACATCATTATTGAGTCACGAAGATATTGGTATCCTTTTATGTGAGCAGGAACTCCTATTTCATGTATAATGCTTGTTACTTCTGTTTCTAAGTCTCTATTTGCATTACGTTCTTTTTTAAGAAAGATTCCTCCTCCATTTTCTTTTGCAAAAATGTTGTCGTCACCTATTTCTCTTATTCTAGTTACAAGTGCTTCAATATCAAATGGCTTTATTATATAATATTCTGCACCCAAATTTAAAGATTTACTAGTTATTTTTTCTTGACCTACTGCTGAAAGCATTATAATCATAGGTTTTTTTTCAAGTTTCATGTCATTTAATTTTTCCAAGACACCTATTCCATCTAGATGTGGCATTATTACATCAAGAATAAGAACATCTGGTTTTTTAGTTTTTATTAGTTCAATAGCCTCAAGTCCATTATGTCCGACACCTATTATTTGCATATCGGGTTGTTTTTTAAAATAATCCTGTAGAATTTGACAAAAATCCAAATTGTCGTCCACTATAACAATCTGAGTAAGTTTTTTCTCCATTTTAAAATCCTCCTTATCATTTGTATTTTAGTATTGTGTAGTATATATATAATAAAATGTAAAAATTTTACTATATAACCAATTATAAGTTTTTATTATTATAAAGTCAATAGTTTTTTTAATCTTTTTTGTTTTTTGTTATATATTTTTTTCTTCTTTTAACATATTTTCAATAAATATACCATATCCTTTACTTGGATCATTTACAAAAACATGCGTTACTGCTCCAATTATCTTGTCGTTTTGTATAATAGGACTTCCGCTCATCCCTTGTATTATGCCATTTGTTTTATCAAGAAGCTTCTTGTCAGTTATCTTTATTATTACACCTTTGGAAATATCATAATTCAAACTATTTATTCTTTCTATTTTTACTTCATATTTTTCAGTACCCTTACCTAGTATATCACTATATATATATGCTTTTCCTATTTTTATCTCTTCTTTTAATGCTATACTAAGTTCATTATTTTCTATTAAACTTTTATTTTTATTATTTAATTCTCCAAATATTCCATATTCGGTGTTTTTTACTACGCTGCCGAAGTTTGTCTTTAATGTATCTATGATTATCCCCATCAGTTCACCTGGAGTGCCCTTTTCACCCCTTTTTATATTGCTTATATTTGCCTTTAATATCTTCCCTGTTTTTATAGTCATAAGTTCATTTGTATCTACATCTAATATTCCATGTCCAAGTGCTCCATAATAGCCTGTATGTGGGTTATAATATGTTATAGTTCCAATTCCTTGAGTGCTATCTCTAACCCAAATCCCTATTTTATACATGTCATCTTCATTGCTCATTATAGGAGTAATTTTTTCATATACTATATTATCTTTTCTTTTTATCTTTAGTTTTATTTCTTTACCATCTTCTTGCACAATACTTGTTAGCATATCTTTATCAGATATTTCCTTGTCATTTGCCTCTAAAATTAGATCGCCTGTTTTAAGCACTCCTTTACTAGGTTCGTATATTTTACCATCTTCCCCATTCACATATCCTGTACCTAGAACCATTATACCGTCAGTAAATATCCTTATCCCCATTATCTTACCTACCGGAACGAGCTTTTGATTGGGTATAGTGTCAATCTTAGCTTTCTTTAGTGATAAACCAAATATGTTAAAATCTACATCACTTATATTCTTTTCTGCAAACTTTAGGCTAAATGGTTGATTCAAGTCAACATTTATTTCATTTTCCTTTACCTTTTCATTATTTAAGTACATTACACCTTTTTTATCAGAATTGATTTTTGCTTCTATCGGTAAGTTGAAACTAAAAAGATGTTTTTCACCTTCAATAATGTTTATTTCTTCTGGAAGAGAAATATAAATAGAGGCAAATATTATAGAAATACAAAAAAATAACGAAAATAAAATTTTAAAAAGTTTCTTTTCCACGCTTCCCACCTTCCTGTAATCCTTAAAAAAAAACTGCCCGTAAGCAGTTTTTTTCTAACTAGCATTCCTATTCGATACCCTTCGCTCGTTCTCGGATTCCATCGAAAAAAGTTAGTCCATAAATACCTGAAATACCTACAATACCGTATATCAGCCTACTTAAAGTGGAGTCTGCTCCTCCAAACAATGTAGCAACTATATCTAAATTAAAAAAAGCTATAAGTCCCCAATTGAGCGCTCCTACTACAATAAATAGCAATGCTAGCCAATCTATAACTCTTGCTGTTTTCATAATAGCCTCCCAACTCAAAATTTTGAGTTAATTTTTTTTATGAAGCGACATTAAACTTCAATATTATTATACCACGCTATTTTTTTTATATTCTTTGTAGATTTTGTCTTGCTTTTTTATTCCAATTTTTTTATCATTTTTTCCCAATTCAATTTCTATCATTTTAAAATTATTTTTTTGTTCTTTGTCTAGCTTCCGACTGTAATGAGTATAGAAATAGATATTACAAAACAAAGAGCAACTGCTAAAACGCAGGCGAAAATTACTGCTATGTTATTTCCAAATTCTGAAAAACATTTTACAACCCTACTCTCTGCTATTGGTTGCATTATAGCAGCTACAAGTTTATATGTTATTATAACTGCCAAAATCTTCAAAAGTGGAATAAAACAAATAAGAATTAGACCTATTACTGCTACTATACCGACTGAGTTCTTAATAAGTATGGTACAGTTTATAAAAGTATCTACTGCACTATTCATAACATCCCCAAGTACGGGCACTATAGTTTTTGTAGTGAGTGCAACACCTTTTTTTGTTATACCATCTAAAACAGGCGCAGTAAATCTTTGGATTGCTGACAATCCCAAGAAAATTACAACCATACCTTTGAGCCCCCATATAACTGATTTTCTTATCAAATCAGTCAATTCCTTCAATATTTCTTTTTCAGATAAGAAATTTATAATCTGTACAACACTAAGATATGTAATAACAGGTAAAAATATGGTTTTCACAAGAATTGCAATATAATTTATACTTGCAAATATTACAGCATTTGCCGTAGTTGCTGTTGTTATATTCCCAGTTGTAAATATTGTTGATATAAAAACAGGTATTATTACCTTCATTAGAGATAAAATATTATCTATTGTCGTTGTCGCAATATCTATTGTTATTTTAAAAGTTTTTATTACTGAAATTATTATAATCACATAACATACATAGAAAGCAATTTCGGAAGCTTCCTTATTTTCAAATGAATCAGTCAAATTTTTAATAATCGCACTAAGTATGACTAAAAGCAAAATCTGTGCCATAAGTATAAAATTACTTTTAACCTCTTTTATTAGAGCTGTCGTACCTATTCCTACAACATTTTCAATGCTAATATCAGTTTCACCTGTAATTAGCTTTTTAACCTCCGCCAAAAAATCAAAATTTTGAAGAGCTTCATTTTTATCTTTTACACCTATGTCATCTATTTTATTTTGTATTCCATTAAAATTTATATGATTTAACTGTTCATCCATTACCTCATTTGCATATGCAACATTACTAAAAATAATAATGTATAAAATAATCAAAAATATTTTTTTCATAAGTAACCCCCTAAACTCTTAGGTCTAATATCCCTACACGAAGAAATTCGATACCTCATCCAAAATTGCTGTCATTATTGGCATTGCGATTACCATTATTAATATCTTACCCGTAAATTCAATTTTGGTGGCAAAGGATGCTTCATTTGCATCTTTACATATTTGGCTACCAAATTCAGATAAATATGCAATTCCTATTATTTTTAATATTACTTCAATATATGTACTCGATAAATTTGTCTTATTTATTATGTTCATGAACATCTCAGCTATTGAAGCTAACTTCATAAAAATAGCGGCAAATACGATTACTCCTATTACTATCCTTATATATGTTCCATACTCTTTATTGTCTTTCCCTAATATTGAAATCATAACCACACCAATAAAACATATAACGATTATCTGTGTTATCTCCATGTGTGTGCACCTCCGGTGTAATGTAATAACTAATTAACTTTATAGATCAAACAATGTCTGTACTGTATTAAACAAATCACTTATATAATTTATAACCCAATATAGCACAACAACCAGTCCTGCCAGCGTTACAAGCATAGCCTGTTCATCTCTACCTGAACGAGTGAGCACTTGATTTATAACAGTAACTAATATCCCTACCGCCGCAATTTTAAATATTATCTGCACATCCATAATTATACCTCCCCTTCTCAAAGGGTAGTGTCAAATATTTATAGTACTAAATACTACACTATCCCTTTATATTCAATATATTTTATCAGTATTATCTTCCCCTGCGAAGGGGAGAACATAAAACTTTAATCCCATATACTTGCATTTATAATAAAACTACTGTTGCCATCAAGCCCACCAGTATACCCATCCTACTATATAGTTTACTATGTTTTTCATATTTTTCTTTGTGCATTAATATAATTTCATCTAGTCCCTCTACTAAAAAATCTATGTTCTTAAGTTGCTGTTCCCTGTCTAAGTATCCTAAAGAATTACCGAAACTGGTTATGTGTTTTGCTTCATTTTCATTTATTTTTTCTTTGCATAAAAGCTCATTTACTCCTGTTTCCCATGTACTTTTTAAACTAATGCCACTCTTTTCTTGTAGTTTTTCATACATATCATAAAAAAATTGTTTTACACATTGATTACTTGCCTTTTCATATATATTAAAAAAACTAACCACAATAGTATTTATAGAATAGTTTATTTCATTTTTTAATAAATAGAAGCTTTGCCTCATATCTATTAGAAATTCTATCTTGTTTTTATGTAATTTAGGTATATAAAATCCTATTCCAGCCGAAGTAGCAATAACTATTAACATTCCTATTATCTTAATCATGTTTGTAATCCCACCTCCTGTTTGCTATATTCCACACACAATCAAGAGTGCCCATGCCTTTCTTATTACTTAGAAATACTATCTTTTCAAATGCTTTTTCATTGATAAGGTCTGCTACATATTTTTTACTTTTTATATCCTCAAAATCAGAGGCATGTAGACTGCAAATTACCTTTATTCCTGCATTTAATATATCTCTTATTGCCTTTGCATCTTCTTCTCCACCTATCTCATCAACTACGACAACATCCGGAGACATGGATCTAAGTAGTATCCTCATGCCCCATACTTTAGGACATCCATCTAGTACATCTGTCCTTATCCCTACATCATTTTGTGGCATTCCATTAAAACAGGCTGCTATCTCTGAACGTTCATCCACTATGGATACATTAAGACCTTTAAACTCCGGATTCCCATCACTTATTTGTCTAGTTATATCCCTTAATATAGTTGTTTTACCACATTTAGGTGGCGAAACAATTAATGTATTATAAATTGAAGGACTATTTAAAACATGTATCAATATTTTATCTGCACATCCCATCATTTGATGCGAAATTCTTATATTTAAACCGCTTATATTCTTCAATGTTTTTATTTTATTATTTTCAATAACAACTTTCCCTACAATACCTACTCTATGTCCACCTTTTATCGTTATATAGCCATTCTTTAATTCTTCTTCATATGAATACAAAGAATACTCACTCATAAGTTCAAGCGTATCCGTTATATCTTTTGGCAATATAATCATCGGCGAAATACTTTCTTTCGAAATCTCTCCGTTTACTGATAAAAAATACTCCTCATTATCTATATAAATAATGACGGGCTTATACACACGTAGCCTTATCTCCTGCAACATTTTTCCTTCAAGATTTAGATTTTGCATCCTTTCTCTTAATGAATTACTAAAAAAATTCATAACCTGATTCATTTTTTCACTCCTCTTTTGTAATACTATATATTAGTCGATTTTACGAGATCCCTCCGCCCTATCGGGCACCTCCCTTAACAAGGGAGGCTTTTCACTCTTTGGCTCCCTTGTTAAGGGGGCTCCGCGTTAGCGGTGGGGATCCCATTTTTTCTACCTTCGATACTTATAATATATCATACGCTCGTCTCTCTTTTTTAGAACAAAAAAACACCATCAAATTTGAATAGTTTCAAATTTGATGGTGTATCTTATTAGGGTAGCTTAAATATTTAAGAGAAAAAGCTCCACCAAGCCGTCGGAATAAGTATTTGTATCTAATTCCACCTGTTATGGTTGTCATCCTTTATACTTTGTATGTCCACCCCTTACCCTCTGTGGCGTATACTGTGTATAAAGAGATTAGATTCCCTTTTGCAATTCTTGCGTTAGGTAGAAAATACTTTCCCATTTCGAACTCAGTAGAACTTGTTTATGTTTAGTTGTTTTTGCCTTTTTGACTATCCTTATTATACATCTAAATGCAGCTTTTGTCAATATATATATGTAATATTTTTACATATTATTTAAAATTTTTTAATACTCCCAAACCTTGACAAATAGGCATTTGTGTAGTAATATTAATACCAGACACTCGTATCTAACAAAGCACTGGAGGTATTCCCATGATTAATGATCTTACTATAAACAAACTTATACTTTTATATATATTAACTAGAGTGAATGCACCCATCGACAATTCAGATTTGGCTGATTTTATGATTAAAAATGAATATTCTGATTACTTCAATATACAGCAATACATGGCTGAACTTTTAAAATCAAGACTTGTACATAAGATAAATCAAAACAGAAAATCTCTATACATGATTACCCCTGACGGTTCTATCGCACTTCAATATTTTACTAATAGAATACCTAAGGACTATGTGGATGTTATGGATGTTTTTTGCTCTAATATTATGAACAAATATGATGATATCACTTTATATAACTCAACAATTTCCGAATATGCAAAAGATAAATATCGATTAGATTGCTTTATTACTAAAAATGAAATTGAAATCTTAAATATAAAAATACCTGAACTCTCAAAAGAAAAAGCAAAGAACATATCTGAACACTGGAAAAATAATGCTAAGGATATATATGAATGTATAAAAACAAAGATGGATTTATAAATCCATCTTTGTTTTTATGTAATCAGATAATTCTCTTGCTGCTACAGCCCTACCAATCATCCCATCTCTTTCATCTTGGGATATTTCTGACAACATCCTTCCATCAGGTAGTTTGAATATAAAATCATATGCAAATCCCGTTCCTTCTCTTATTTCCTTTGATACTTCTCCATAATTATATGCTTTAAAGAACAAACATTCGTGTTCGTCTTTATAACTTACAACTGTTTCATAATATATATTTCTGTTTTTTTCATTTTTCATTATTTCTAATAGTTTGTTATTTCTATCTTCTGAAGTTCCTTTATGCCATCTAGCTGCTTTTACCCCTATAAGTTCTGGAAACGCTTCAACATAGACAGCTACATCATCTGCAACAACAGCTGTTATATCTAGATTTTTTCTCTTAACTTCATTCCAAAATTCTTCTGCTTTTATTCTAGCATTTTCTTCAGGTATATCTCCGTTTTCATCGGGCTCTAGGCATATACCAGCTTCATTTAGTGTTATTAATGTTACATGTGAAGGTAAAAATTTCTGCATGTCTTTTAATTTGTTTTCATTATTTGTGGCAAGTAAAATTTTCATAATTCCCCGCTTTCATAGGTAGGAACTAATATATTTTCAGCAATTTCATCCTTTGAATACCTATCCGTCAATTCATCCATAAATACTTTTGCTACTTCTAATTGATTTATTAACGACTGCTCTTCGAGACTCTTTCTAGAAGAAGCCTCAATTCGTTCTTTCGTAATCTCGTATTCCTTTATTTGGACAAGTATCGTTCTTAGTGGTAGCTTTTCATCTATGTCTTGCAGTTTATCCACAAATGTTTTGACATCATTCTTTAGATTACCTAAATTAGGTGTAGTCATCGTTACATATGGATATATGATCATCCCTGTATCATATAGTTTTTTCAATCTTTCAAATTGAAACTTAAACCCTTCCTTATTTAGTCCTGTGTTAAACGCAAAAGACTCCTCATTATACCCTTTTAAGCAGCATAATCTAGCATAGTTTTTATTTGTTACTATCTCTTGTATTTCTTCTTTACTTAGTTTCTCAAAAAACATATCGCTCGATAAGTTATCTTCTGACCATAATATAACCTTATCTTCTATATTTCTCTTTCTGAGTTCTCTAATCATCCATAATACCCATTCAGGTACCAAAGCTGGGTTTCCTCCTGATAAATCTATTAGTTGGTTTGTTTCACTTTGATTAACAAAAGCATCTATCATCTCTTCTGCTGACACCCAGTCTGAAATATCCTCATTTGGTTTTAATGAATCATTAGGAACAAAGCAATACCAACATCTTAAATCACATCCAACAAGTTGAAAAATCTGAGCTTTCAACTTGTTGGAATAAGGCATACTAAGATTTTTACATACTTCTTTTAACTGAATAATGTTTACGGGCCAATTGTCTTTCGCTTCACCTTTAAAACTTTTAATTCTCCCATATCCGCCAAAGTTTGTATCTAACTGTATATCCTTTGTCTGGTCAGTACTGCCTACTCTAACTAATCTTATATGTTTATTATCTAAATCAATTATTTTACTTCTTAGTACTTCATTATTAGCTTTCAAATCGCTCACTCACTCCTCATTATTATATTCTATTTAAATATTTATTTTACTCCATCAAACCTTTCAGTTCATCTTTATACATATAATACAAATCCTGTCTCTCCACATCTATCTTATTCTCGTCAAATTCTTCTCCTGCATATGTATACAGGGCTTTAGCTAATAACTCTATCTTCAGATTTTGATTACTCCCTGTGCTTATCGTAGCGTGTAATACAGTACCCTCTATCTTTGCATCTATTATATCATTTTTTATATCAGCAATTTTTGTCCCTGATTTAGTCTCTTTTTCTACCTCTATTGTATCTTGAGATATAAAATTTTTGATTGTATCGTCACTTATGTTTTTATCAAGTACCACCTTATAGCTACCGTACTCTACAAGGGCTGCTGCTTTGTTTTCTCCATCATTAAGTTTTCTAACCTCTATAATCTTTATTCCTTCCGGTGATACATCGTTAAACCTTTGTTTTACTTCATCTTCTGACATATCATTTACGAGTTCAAAATCCATATATTCTCCCACACTTGTATGCCCTACTGCCAAAGGTTGTGCAATACTAAATACTTGATGTGGATTGAATCCTTGTGAATATTTAACCACTAGTTCTGCTCTTTTTATTGCACGTTGAATAGAACGCAACAAATCTAAATGCCCCACAAACTTTACATTATCACCTTTTGTATACTTTGCTCTATATTTCATTTCATCACATCCTATTTTATTTTTTGTTTTTCATTTCACAAGTACTTTTAGCATTCTCAGATTCATCACCTGTTTTCCAATCTCCACAGCCTGCACACATTTCCTTACAGTTTCTAGTTACTTCTCCAAGTTGTGATTTAACTTTCTCACGCATTAGAAACTTTTTATTAACACCTACATTTATATGATCCCATGGCATTATTTCATCAATTTCGCGTTTTCTCGTGTTATAAAACTCCATGGTCATGTTGTTTTCACTAAAAGCTTCAATCCATTTTTTATAATCAAAATACTCAGACCAAGCTTCTAATTTTGCTCCGCTTTTCCACACATCATATATAAGTTTTCCTACTTTTCTATCTGCTCGTGTTAATATCCCTTCTATTACACTTGTCCTTGCATCGTGATATCTATATGTCGCTTGCTTCACTTTTCTTATTGCATCCTTTAGTATTCGTTGTTTTCTTTCAAACTCCTCATATGTGTTTTGACTCTCCCACTGGAATGCCGTATTATGTTTTGGAACAAAGCAAGATGCGCTTACATTTACACTTATCCCATTTGCACGCTTATCCTTAGGTACTTTGAAATATTCACCTACTATCTTTTTCGTAAGCTCCGCTATACCTACTATATCTTCATCTGTTTCTCCTGGAAGTCCCATCATAAAGTATAGCTTTACCCTATTCCATCCACCTTCAAATGCTAGCCTGCATCCTGATAGTATTTCTTCTTCTGATATACCTTTATTTATTATATCCCTCATTCTTTGAGTTCCTGCCTCAGGTGCAAATGTAAGTCCACTTTTTCTTACTTCCTGTAATTTATTCATAAGCTCAAGCGAGAACTCATCTACCCTAAGTGAAGGTAGTGAAAGACTTATATGCTCTTTACTATACTTGTCCATTATTCTATTTGAAAGTTCATTAAGACCACTATAATCGCTTGTACTCAACGAAACAAGCGATATTTCTTCAAAACCTGTGTTTTTCACCTGCGCTTCAAGTTGCTTCATCAATGTATCTACTGTTTTACTCCTAATTGGTCTATACATGAGTCCAGGGTTACAAAACCTGCATCCCCTTATACATCCTCTAAAAACTTCTAGTGTTACCCTGTTATGCACTGTTTCCAAAAAAGGTACAATCGGTTTTTCAGAGTAATATGATGTATTCAAATCAGCTACAAACACTCTGTTCACAACAGGCTTTGCATTTTCATTTATTACATTTATACTTTTTATCGTGTCATCTTCATTATAATCCACATCATAAAAAGCTGGGACATATATTCCATCTATATGAGCTATCTTTTCTAGGAATTCCTTTCGCTTTCCACCATTTTTTTTATGAACTTTATATATATCAAATATTTCGTCATACTTCACTTCTCCATCGCCAATATAAAAAAAATCTATAAAATCAGCCATAGGTTCGGGGTTATTTACACAAGGTCCACCTGCGCAAACGATAGGTTCATCCTCTCCCCTATCTTTGCTGTACATCGATACACCAGACAAATCAAGTATATTTAAAACATTTGTATAGCACATTTCATAAAGAAAACTAAACCCAAGAAAATCGAAGTTTTTCACTTCGTCTTGAGTCTCAAGAGTACACAATTTTATGTCATTTTCCCTCATTTTTGCTTCCATATCGGTCCACGGTGAAAACACACGTTCGCAATATGTATCTTCCCTCGCGTTGTACATCCCATATAATATCTGTAGCCCTAGATGTGACATACCTATATCATAAACATCCGGAAAGCACAAAGCAAAACGTATATCTACATCTTTTGGATTTTTCACAACCATATTGTACTCTCCACCCGTATATCTCACTGGCTTTTCTACTTGCTTTAATATATAATCTGGTACCATTCTTTTTTGCATATAATTCTCCTTTAAAATAAAAAATACTTAGATTTATTATAACAGATATTATAATAAATTCAAGCATTTTCTTATATACGATATCTCATTTTGTATTTAACACAATTTAAAGTGTCACTTCATCATCTGGAACTATAACTTGTTCTGGAATATAATGGCTACATTTTAATGATTGACGAGTCTCATCGCCTGTAAGTTCATAAACATGTACTTCATCCTGATTGTTAAATAAAATACCTGCTGTATTCCCAGACTCTCCTAAAGGTGTAGTTACGAATACATCTCCATTTCCATTACTTACAACCTTACTTGATTCTAATGATTTTCCTTTATGCTCTTCTTCTCCCACCATACTTCCATCAAAAAATAGTGAAATCATATCTCCGGGTTTATCATTGCCAAGTATTTCTTCTATATGTACAGAATCAATATTATCTTTATTTGATATATATGTCACACGCAGGCATTCTTTAGGTTGATTACTCTCCCTAATAATTACTTCAATTGGTGATTGTTGCAATTTTGATATTTCCCCTTCATAAGTTAGTTTATTAACTTCATCAACTATATAACTCATTATGATGTCCCCCTTGTGTATTTTGCATTAATTGTATTTTATACTTTTTTTACATTTGTCAATATTTTTCGACATTAAATACTCAACTTACTACTTCTAAACTTATATTGTCTGTGGCAAGTTTACCCTTTGTTATCTTTAGATACTCAATCGGATTATATGTATTTATACCATATGCGTTATATATATCCATTCTACCTTTATCTGGTATTCTGTTCGCGAAGAATTCAAACATTTTATCACTACTATATAATTTTTTATCATCTAAAAAAGGTTTTAATATATCAAAACCATCTTTTCTTGCATTCTCTAATTCCTCTAAATTATATTTGAACTTGTATGTATTATCCTGATTCCACAACTTTCCTATCATATATTTCCCTTTTCCACCAAAGCTTATCCAATATACATTAATATCTACATTAATAATAATCCCTCCGATAACATAAATGTTTATACCACTGTTTCTTCTTCTGTTTCATCCTCTATTATTCCAAAACTTATATTATCTGTTGCTAATTTAGCTCCAGTTTCTTTTATATATTCCTCAATATCATTAACTGGTATCCCTAAACCATTGAAAACATCTGATCTACTTCTACTCGGTATTCTAGAATTAAAAAATTCTGGAAATTCATCTCCAAAATATACTTTATCTATATCTGGGAATGTACTCACACAATTAAATCCAGATTCTCTAGCTTCATTTGCACCAAATTGATCATATAAAAATTCAAATTTGCTACCTTTTATACCCATCTTAGCGATTTTGTGTATATAACCGCTTAAATCCTTCCAAAAAACATTTAAATTTAGACTATTCATCTTATACCTCACAATTTTTTTATTATAACCCCGCAGCTTTTAATCCTGCACCTTCAATTTCAGTGTAACTTTCAGGGCCTATCAAACCTATATTCTCTACATCAAATTCACCCACATCTGAGTCTAGTATTTCTTTAACTTGAAGTTTGTCCCTTTCTAAAAAAAAATCATTGTTAAAACCTCTTGTTATCTCTATTGCCTCTGCTCTTTCCAATAAGAAATTTGGAACAAAACTTTGAACTCTTTTTATATTTTCTAACGACTTACAACCTTTGTTTTCAGTTTCTATATCACTAAACTGTCTTAAAATAGATTTCCTATCTACATTACTTATATTATTCAACAGCTCATTTATTTCTTCATTATCATTATAATTCAAAGTAATATAATCAATTATTCCATCAAAGTTTGTATGTAGTTCTCCATACACACCTAATTTTGACACACATTGTTCATGTATTATTCTATTATATTTATCTTTTAAACCCACATATGCTTTTATTGGTTGTGAATCAATACTTTTCAACCTATTATATTCTATTACATCCCTAGATTGTGATAATTGATTAAGAATATTTAATTTATAAATACATGCACATGATAATATATCTTCTTTATCATTAGAAGATATATTATCACTATAATATTCCATTAACTCTTCTAATGACCCTAATCCTCTCACTTCTTCAAATGGCCTTTTTGTAATAAGCCTGCTAAGTTCTAAATACTTTTTAACATCACTACTTTGCTCCATTTCATAGAGTTTTGCTACATCCTTATCTTTAATGTGTTTCTTCATATCTGATATAAGTTGTAACATATTATTTTTTTCAAATATGTTAGCTCCAAATGTTGTTGCATTATCATACAACTCTCCAAAATATACATCTCTAGATATTAAATCATCTACCATACCTTCATTAGCTGGATTTCTATCAGTATTACCTATCCAAGCATCGTATATAGCCATCTTTAACATATCTACTTTTGACTTAGGATCGACCTTATCCATTACATCACATAACATTTCAATATCGAAAATCTTTCCTGTATCTTCACACTTTAATTCTTTAGAATTAAATTTAGGATATATTCCTTGAATTATAGTATGCATCTCTTTTAACTCTTGATCTTTGTTATTATCTATTTCTTCATTTGTAAGTCCTTTTACATCCTTTTGCCATCTTAATATACCCTCACTTAAATAACCTACCATTTTTTTGCCATTTGTATCCAATTCACAATAATATGTCTTTGCACATCTTACACCCACGAGTCCTCCAACTCTATATGCCAAATCTTCTGCTAATGCTGCGTTGTTATTATCCGGCTTGAATAAGCCCAAAGGACCATTAGGTAGTTTTAACCAATATTTGGGTGTGTTTGCCCCTCTTGGCTCATACATATATTTTGTCTTATCCTCTAGTTTCATATTCATTATCATAAGTCATTTCCCCTTTGTATTGTCCTGCATTGTTTTATTTATTATATAATTTTTTTTAACATTTGTCAACAGTTTTTACTTTTTTTGTAAGTTTTAGGACAAAATGTATTATTTTACTATTTGAACTGATCGATGTTAATTGTAAATTTATTAACTTATCAGTGAAAACTAGAAAACTGATTCCTGTATAATACAGGAATCAGCTCATCGTTGCATAAAGGCACTTTATATTGACTGCTTACTAAATAGATTACATTTTTTTACACCCAACATTTATTATAAAAGAGATTCCTCTGCGGATCCTTGTTACCTTACTTATCAAAGTAATCCCTTTATCTTATTCATATGTTCTTTCGCCATTTGTTCTAGCTTATTTCCACCAGATTCATAGTAAACAGCATTCTTTATCTTATCCGGCAAATATTGCTGTTCTACATAATTATTTGAATAAGCATGAGGATACTTATACCTCGGCTCTATAAAATTGGTGTTTTTCAAGTGTCTTGGTATGTCCCCAATTTCTTTCGTATCCAAATCTGCCATAGCTTTATCTAGTGCCATGTAAGCTGAGTTCGACTTTGGCGCAGTAGCTAGGAGTAGAGTAGCCTCAGCTAGTGGTATTCTTGCCTCTGGGAAACCGAGTTCCTTGGCTGAATCAGTGCAAGCTTTGACTATCGTTATTGCACTTGGGTATGCTAGTCCTATGTCTTCACATGCTATAACTTGTAATCTCCTGCAAATGGATAGTAAATCATCTGCTTTTATAAGTCTCGCAAGATAGTGAATAGACGCATCTGGGTCAGAACCTCTTATCGATTTTTGAAACGCACTTAATATATCATAGTGGCTATCTCCGTTTTTGTCGTAATCAAGATATTTTTTATTTACATACTCTTCAAGTATACTCACACTTAGGTTCACATTACCTATTTCATCTTTTGAGCAAATGGATGCAAGTTCTATTATATTGATAGCTCTCCTTGCATCACCACCACTCATATCTGCTATATAACTCAAAACGTCCTCATCATATGAAATTTGTTTGTATGTGTCACTTACTTCAAGCTTTGTAAATATTTGTTTTACAAGCTTCTCAATATCACTTTTGTTTAAATTCTTAAATTCGAAAACCATAGAGCGGCTAAGTATAGCTTTATATACGTACTGATATGGGTTTTCTGTTGTACTTGCTATCAGTGTTATTTTACCATTTTCTATATACTCAAGTAGAGATTGTTGTTGTTTTTTATTAAAATTTTGGATTTCATCTAAATAAAGTAATATTCCATTCATGGTATGTAAGCTATCCATGTCGTCCACGATAGCTTTTATGTCCTTTACTGATGCATTTGTTGCATTCAGCTTATATAATTTTTTATTGGTTTTACTAGCAATTATATTAGCAATTGTAGTCTTACCCACCCCTGGGGGTCCATAAAAAATCATGTTTACTTCTCTATTTGCCTCAATTATACGTCGTAGAGGTTTGCCAGTTGCGATTAGGTGCTCTTGCCCTATCACATCTGAAAGAGTCTCAGGTCTAAATTTATCTGCTAATGGTTTCATATATGTCAACTCCTTTTTGAAAACGAGATCCCTCCGTCGCTCCGCGCCACCTCCCTTGTCAAAGGAGGCTTTTAAACACTTCGCATTTTATCTTTCAACTTTCAATTTAATAAGTACAACACTGCTAAACGGTGCTAATTTTATATACAGTCCGCACTTTTCTACTCTATATTTTTTCTCTTCTGTAGAGTAGTTTGCTATATCTGTTTTCATTACTCGTGTAAATACTTCATTTTCTTTTGTTCCAATTACCCAAACTGGTAGCTGAATTTCTTCTTCTATGTCATTATTATTGAAGATAGAAATTATTATGTTTTTCTTGTCCCATCTAGCGTAAGCTAATATATTAAAGCTCTTATATATAACCTTTACTGAACCTGCTTTAAGTGTTTCATAGCTCTTATGCAACTTTATAGCTTCTTTGTAAAAAGACAAAAGTTCTAAATCTTCTCTACCCCATGGATATGTTCTTCTATTATCTGGGTCTGTCCAGCCAGTAAGCCCTACTTCATCACCATAGTATATCGTTGGTGCACCTGGCCAAGTCATTTGCATAATTATTGCTTCTTTAAATATTCCTTTGTTCACGCCAACTGCAGCTGCTTCTGGTCCTTTATCATATATTCGCCCTACTGTTTTATTTGTTCTCGTTAAAAATCTCGAATGATCGTGATTTGACAACTCATTCATTGACACTTGCACTGATTCTGTGTGCATAGCTGCCATATTGTACCTCATTGCATCTTCAAAGCTCTGGGCATTTCCTAGTAGCCCCGGGTTTGAATCATCACTGTGCTTTTCCATCCCTGTCAAAAACCAGCTTATTGGTTCCATAAAAGCGTCATAATTCATTATCGTGTCCCACTGATCCCCCATAAGCCAATCACTAGGATTTCCATAATGTTCAGCTATTATTATGGCATTAGGGTTAGCTTCCTTTACTACCTTTCTGAATTTTTTCCAAAACGAATGGTTATACTCTTTGCTATATCCGAGATCCGCAGCCACATCAAGCCTCCACCCATCTGCATTATATGGAGGTGACACCCACTTTTTAGCTACACTTAATATATATTCTTCTAATTCACTTGAACCCTCATAATTTAGTTTTGGCAGCGTTTTATGTCCCCACCATCCATCATAATCATCATTTTCTGGCCAGTTTTCTTTTGACCATTTAAAATACTTATTATACTTACTCTTTTCATCATTATATGCTCCACTTGGATAATTTTTAGCTTTTTGATAAAACTCTTCTCTATCCATCCATTTATTAAAAGACCCACAATGGTTAAATACACCGTCTAGTATAACTTTTATACCTCGTGCATGAGCCATTTCTATTAATTTCCTCATAAGTTCATTACTTGCTTTCAGATTCTCAAGGTCTGTAGTTCTTTTTATATACATTTCTGCAAATTTGTTATCCTGCTTATCCACTGATAATGGCTTGTTTATATCGTTTATAATTACACCTAAATGTGGATCGATATAGTCGTAGTCTTGTATATCATATTTATGATTGCTAGGCGAAACAAATAGAGGATTAAAATAAATCGCATCGATTCCTAGTTCCTTTAAATAATCCATCTTTTCTATGACTCCCTGTAAATCACCGCCGTAAAATTCCCTTACATCATCAACATTAGGGTACTGATACCAATTTTTTACTTTGCTAACTGGATTACAAAGATATATATACTCGTTATCCTCTACATCATTTTTGGGGTCACCATTGCAAAATCTATCAACCAATATTTGATACATTACAGCCCCTTTTGCCCAAGCTGGTGTCTCAAAATTCAATCTTATTTTAAAATTATACTGTATGTCTAGACTCTCGTTAAACCCTACCTTATTAAAATAATACACCTTCTCATCCTTTGCTAAAGAAAAATAATACTCCACATCCTTAGTAAGGTTTTTTATTTCAACTTCATATACATCAAGCAAATCCATGGTTTTATTTATATACATTTTAAATTTTTTGCCGTCATAATGAAGAAATACACCATCAAAAACACTCTTCGCTGATTGTATTCTTATCTTAATGCTATCGCCTAACTTAGGGGATGCAGGTGTTCTATATGTGTCTGTCTCATCGCTAAATATAGCCTCCGCTTTTAGGTTTTCATCCATTGTAATACCCCTTTCTTCAATGTACAACTTACAAATTAGTAGTATGTGCTTTCATTTTATCTTATTCCACTAAAAAAAGCAAGCGAATTTTGCCTGCTTTTTTATCCATTTTTTGCTCAACTACCTATTAATACATCAAGTTCTACTTCATTAATTGTTTCTTTTAATAAAAGTGCACTTGCTACTGCTTTTAAATGGTGTATATTTCCATTCATAAGTTCCTTTGTTTCTTTATACAGTTCATTTATACTGATTATACACTCTTTCATAATATCCTTCTCAACTCCGGAGTTTGCATATTCATTTCCAGATATAACATCTAAATTTACTAGTCCAAACTTCTCACTCATTCCAAATTTTCTTATATAGTCCATCATCATTTTTGTTGCTCTTTCTATATCATTACTTGCACCTGTTGTTATGTTATCATAACCAAATGTGATTTCTTCTGCTACGCGTCCACTCAAATATATTTGAATCTGTTTTCTTATATCTGCCTTAGTTGCATACATTTTATCTGGGGGTATATTCATTGTAAATCCCCCAGTACCCCTAGTACTTGGTATTATTGTAACCTTAGAAACCTTGTTCTCAGGGCATAAAAGCTTTGTTATGAGTGCATGTCCAGCCTCATGGTACGCTGTTATTTGCTTATCCATTTCAAGTATATGACTCTTATCCTTTTTCTCTTCCCCTGCAATTACAGTATAAAAAGCTCTGTCTATATCTAATTCCATTATCTTCTTTGCATTCCTTTTAGCCGCATTTATTGCTGCCTCATTTAATAGATTTTCAAGCATTGCTCCTGTAAAATAAACAGTTTGAGATGCTACTTTTTCTAGTTTTATTTTTCTTTCTAATGGCTTATTTTTTGCATGCAATTTCAAAATCATTTCTCTTGCATTTTTATCTGGATATCCTATTTCTATCTGTCTGTCAAAACGTCCTGGTCTCAATATTGCATCATCTAAAACATCTATTCTATTTGTAGCTGCAATAACTATTATTCCCTCATTTTCAGTAAACCCTGACATTTCAGTAAGCAAAGCGTTTAAAGTCTGATCCCGTTCCTCATTACCCGAATTCATCTTTGCTGCTCTTTTTTTAGCCAGACCATCTATTTCATCAATGAAAATAACTGCTTTTCCCTTTTCACGTGCTTTTGCAAACAGTTCCCTTATACGACTAGCCCCGACTCCAACATACATCTGAACGAAATCAGAACCACTCACTACGAAAAATGAAACCTTTGCTTCTGTTGCTATCGCCTTTGCCATAAGCGTTTTTCCGGTACCAGGTGGCCCATAAAACAGAATTCCCCTAGGTATCCTTGCACCATAATATACAAATTTATCTGGATTTTTTATAAAATCTATAATGTCTCTAACGCTTTCCTTTGCCTCATCATTACCCGCTATATCTGCAAAACAAACTCTTTTTTCGGAATTTATAGAAACTTCTTCAAAATTTACATCATATGCCTTCCCTTTTTTTGCACCCAAATTTCCACTTTTCATTAACTTATAACCTATAAATATAAATATACCTAAAAATATTAATGTACTTATACTGGTCGAATAGTTTTTCTCTTCTACAACTTTTATTTTATTTTTAAGCAAGCTCTCTTTAAAATCAAGTTTCCTAGGATTATCTGTATAATATATGTTTTTATTATCATTATTTAATTTTATCTTAATCATAGGTCCTTCACTCAAAAAAACTTCTTGAATCTTTCCACTTTCCATCTTTACTAAAAAGTCATTGTATGATATGTTTACTTTATTTACATCAGACCCAGTATATATAATGTATCCAACAACTCCAAGAAATACTACCGCCGTTATCAATATCTTATACCACTTTTTCAAAACTATCGTCACCCCCCAATGCAAAGTACAAAGAACAAAGTATAAAATTAAAAAACTACAAACCTTATGCTATACTTCTTCGTTCTATGTTCTTTGTTCTCTTGTTTTTCGTCCTATATACATTATAACATAAAAAAACCTCCATTTTCTATGGAAGTTTTTGTGACCCTTTCAAACAATTAGCAGTATTAATAATATTTCTCGTTTGTTACTATAAAATCGTGTACATCCTCAACTTCTAGCTGTAGTATATTATCTTTCGAGTCTTCTGTCAAATCCCAAAAATACAAATTTAATTTTTTTTGAAAGGTTTCTTCATCTTTTCTTTCATCAAATTCAACCAATATGCATTTTTTTGAAAAAATCAGTTCGTCTATTTTGTATTTTAGACAAATAATGTTCTGACTTGCTTTTGCTCTATCAAATACATCTTTTACATAAATACTACAATACACTTAGCAACCAAACCTACCTTTCTATAATAATCTCATACATATAAAATATTTTTTTAGTTTGACATTTAGGCTATTTGTGATAAAATTAGTATGAGGTAATTTAAGAGTAACAAATTTCTTTAAACATGTCAAATATTTGTGTATATTTTAATTGAAATGTAATATTTTGTAATATTAAAGTAATAATATGTCAAATGGCAGACTGCTTACAATTATTGTTTTTGGTTCCTCCCCTGCGAAGGAGAGGGGGAAGATAATACTGATAAAATATATTGAATATAAAGGGATAGTATAGTATTTAGTATTATAAATATTTTACACTACCTAACTAAACTTGGAGGTTTTTATATGAAAATAGGCTCGCATGTATCAATGAGCAGAGGACTGATTGGCGCTGCAAAAGAAGCATACTCGTATGGTGCAAATACATTTATGATATACACAGGTGCACCACAAAATACGATAAGGAAACCCGTATCCGATTTAAAAATAGAAGAGGGACTCATTTTTATGAAAGAGCATGATATTTCTGATATTGTGGTACATGCCCCATATATAATCAATCTAGCTTCGTTCAAGCCTTCAATATTTAATCTAGCTGTCACATTTTTAGCTAAAGAAATTGAGCGTGCAAAAGCGGTGGGATCAAATTATTTAGTACTTCATCCTGGCTCATATACCGAAATGGACTCTGCTTATGGTATATCACGAATTGTTGAAGGTCTTAATGAAGTTTTGACTCGAGACTTAGGTATATTTGTATGTTTGGAGACTATGTCTGGCAAAGGTTCCGAAGTAGGTAGAAGTTTTGAAGAACTCGCTAGCATTATTGAAAAAGTAAAATACAATGAAAATATAGGCATTTGTTTCGATACATGCCATACACATGATTCTGGATATGATATAACAAATGATTTTGATGGAGTTATTAACGACTTTGATAAAATCATTGGAGTAGACAGAATAAAAGTTTTTCACATCAATGGTTCACTTAATCCAAGAGGGGCAAGTAAAGATCGTCATGCAAACATTGGCGCATCTGATGATAATCCAAAAGGTAAAGACTATCTTGGAAAGGAAGCCATACTCAAAGTAACTCACCACAGTGTAGTGGGCGAAAAACCTCTTATACTAGAAACTCCTTGGATAGATGACAAAACTAACTTATACAAACAAGAAATAGAGGTGATAAGAAATGGAATTTAAAAATAAAACCGTCTTAATCACTGGTGGAACAAGAGGGATTGGTCGTGAGATTGTCAATGCCTTTGCAAAAGAATGTGCCAAAGTTATTTTCCTCTACAACAGAAGTCAAAACCTAGCCGAAAGTCTCATCGGGGAAATAAAAAGTCATGATATAGATATTATAGGAATACAGTGTGACATCTCAGACTTTGCTCAGGTTCAAAAAGTTTTTAGTGACATAAATATTTCATTTCCTAAAATTGATATTCTCATTAATAATGCTGGAATATCACACTATGGACTTATTACCGATATGTCTATTGATGAATGGCATAATGTTATAAATACAAATTTGAATTCAGTATTTTATGTTACTCGTGAAATACTGCCCACCATGATAAACAATAAAAGTGGAATAATTATAAATTTATCTTCTATATGGGGCGAACTCGGAGCTTCATGTGAAGTAGCTTACTCTACATCAAAAGGCGGCATAAACGCCTTTACGAAAGCACTCTCCAAAGAGGTCGGACCATCAAACATTAGAGTCAATGCGATATCTTGTGGTTTCATAGAAACTGATATGAATTCTCACTTATCTCAGGACGAAAGAACTGAATTTCTAAACAATAATACATCTTTAATGAAATCAGGCAAACCCAAAGATGTAGCTGATTTATGTATGTACATAGCCTCAGACAAAGCAAAATATATGACTGGACAAGTAATTAGACTCGATGGTGGAATATGAAAAATGCATAATCACTATAAAATTTTATATACTAATATTGACATGCGTGGCATGTCGTGGTATAATAATCTTACAAAGCAAAGTTCAACCAACAACAAAAAAACAGTAGCGTTAACTACTGTTTTTTCTTGCGTTCATTTTCTGATTGCTCGTATTATTTCTAATACTGCTACCAAAAGAAGCAATTCACTAATCATTGCAAAGTTCACTCCAACACCTCCTTTCTTGTATGGAGGCTTTTTTATTATATAATATTATTTTCTAGTTTACAACAAAATATCATAAATTACTGAAACATTCTAAACTTTACCTTCACATCTACCTTCTTATTTTCTGTAATCATTCTATACTCATCATATGTTAATGTATCTTTTAATTTTTTATTAGACTTGCTATCTACTATCGCATATGATTCATCTACGAAGCATAGTGGAGGGAACATTACACACCACCAGTTCTTACCTTCGCCGCTGCCTATTATCACCCTTAAAGCCTCGTATTTACCTGCTGGCATTACTATGTCACCGTATTCTTTTACTGGAAAGCTTACATTTTCTTGTAATTTTACTTGTACTTTATAATTTTTACCTTCAGAAGCCACCACACTTTCAGCTACTTTCTTTATACTATCTATATTTTCCAATATAATCTTTCTTGTTTCATTTATATTCTGTGCATCACTCATTTTATCTCTCATCTTATTTAATATTTCATCTCTAACTTTCAACTTAAGTGTTTGATCATCACTACTATCACTATTTGCTATACAATGAAATCTTATTATTTTACTAGCCATATCTTCTTGTAAATCTCTTGTATAAAAACTTG
This sequence comes from Clostridiales bacterium GWD2_32_19, assembly GCA_001795385.1. GTDB lineage: Bacteria > Bacillota > Clostridia > Lachnospirales > UBA12420 > UBA12420. Next base: position 8,584 of record MGOU01000027.1, on the reverse strand, counting down.
CTGTGGCAGTAACATATGAAAAGGTAATAATCATTCCAATTATTAAAGATAGTATTAATATATTCCTTTCTTTTTTCAAGATAGCTAACATAAAAATCACTCTCCCTTTTACACATTTACAAATACATCTTCTATATAATTTATTGCCATATCTAACCTTTTTTATACAATAAAAAAAATATAATCCCTTCAAGAATTATATTTTCAATATTTTAATCTTTCAATATTTCAATATTTTAATATTTTAATATTTTAATATTTTAATATTTTAATATTTTAATATTTTAATATTTTAATATTTTAATATTTTAATATTTTAATATTTTAATATTTTAAATAAATACTTTTACTTTTTTTCAAAAAAAAGTAACAAAAAAACTCAACCCCCCTAACCCCCACCCTTGTGGGAATAGCCGCAAGAACTCGCTCATTACGCGTTCGCTTCACTCTGCTCAAACAGTTTGCGGATTAGGAAAAAAGATTATTTTATTTTTGGTTAGAGGCTTCTAACGTTCTGCCCTTTCCGCTCAAAAATACTGAGCGCCGGGACATACCTGTAAGTGAATATGACAGAGATTTTATTTGTCATTGCGAGGTACGAAGCAATCTCTCTTTTAGCTTAAGTACAAGATTGCTTCGTACCTCGCAATGACAGGACACACGCAGCAGAGCTGCGGGGAATTGACCCTAAGAGATTAATTATTAACTATTTGTTCTTTTGTTCTAATCTTTTAATCTTTTAATCTTTTAATCTTTCCCAATCTTTTACTTAAAGATTTTTAGAAGTCTAGTTTTTCGTAGGTATGAATTGCGGATAATGTCTTGTCCATACTAGCGAACGCGAACGCCTTGTCTAAGCAATTCGTATTAGAAAAACTAAGAACTTCTTAAAAGATTTAAGTCGCTTGTGTGTTTTTGTGTTACTTTTTCAAAAAAGTAACGTATTAATCTTTAAATTACTAATCTTTTAATCTTTTAATCTTTTAATCTTTTAATCTTTTAATCCTTAATCCTTAAATCCTTAATCTTTTAATCCTCAATCCTTAAATCACAAATCGTACAAAAACCCTCCTACGGTTTTTGTACGATTTTTATATTTTCAAGTCCAATAAATTTTTCAAGTATCTCTTCCCAAATCCTATGCTGCATGGTTCTTCTATTTCTTGGTTTTGTTAAATACCTCATAATTAGTTTTATTCCATTTTCCTCTAATTTAGTATAAACAACCGGTGTTAGATATTTAAAATTAGATATCATATATTTTTTATTTGCTTGTTTTATATTTTCTCGTACCTTCTTACTTAAATGATCTGTATATTTTAGTATGATTTTATTTAAAATATATTTCGCTTCTTTCCAGTCACTATCTAGTGTGACGGTAACTGAAATTTCATCCCAAATATATTTGTATCCTTTAGTATAGTTTGTTATCTCATTTAAAATTGCTCTTCCATTAGGTACATGAATAATTCTGCCAGTACTTTGTTCTGATTCTACCCAGTCCCCTATTTCAAGTAATGTAAACCTTGATAACCTTATATCTATAACATCTCCTGAATACTCACCTATTTTTATCCTATCTCCAACTTCAAAAGGCTTTGTTGAAAATATATAGAACCACGTTGCTATGTTTAAAATAGGTTCTCTAAGTGCAATTGCAAGACCAGCTGAGAAAAAACCTAGTAGCGTACCTAAATATTTATAATATCTAAAGTATACATAAAAAAATATTGCTGTTCCTACAAAAATTGTTATATAAGAAAGAAACTTTTTTATAGCATATCCCAATTTGGCGTCTTTGGTTTTTCTATAAACAATAAAAGAAAAGATATCCTTTATCATATATATACCTAAAACAATACCAATAAGTATTAATATGTTATCTACATCAGTATTGGCATAATCATTAAAATATTTTTGTATATTTTCTAACATTAACTCAACTCCATTTTCCTCTTTTAAATTATAACTAGTAATTGAAAACAGCTCCCTAAGGAGCTATTTTTACATCATTCCACCCATTCCGCCCATTCCAGGCATTCCGTGTTCATGACCATCTTCCTTCTTATCAGCTACTATTACTTCTGTCGTAAGAAGTGTTGATGCAACGCTTGTTGCGTTTTCAAGTGCACTTCTTGTTACTTTAGCAGGATCTATTATTCCCTGCTTTACCATATCAACATATTGTTCTGTAAGTGCATCATACCCTATTTTTTCATCAGATTCTTTAACTTTATTTACGATTACAGAAGCTTCAAGACCTGCATTTGCAACTATTTGTCTTAGCGGTGCTTCAAGTGCTTTTATTACTAACATCGCACCTGTTTTTTCATCACCTTCTAAAGTTAAAGCTATCTTTAAAGCTTCTTTCGTAGCATGAATGTATGTAGATCCACCTCCTGCAACGATTCCTTCTTCTATTGCTGCACGGGTTGCTGCTAGTGCATCTTCTATTTTTAGTTTTATTTCTTTCATTTCTGTTTCTGTAGCTGCTCCCACTTTTATAACTGCTACTCCACCTGATAATTTTGCAAGTCTTTCTTGCAATTTTTCTTTATCAAATTCAGAAGTTGTATTTTCCATCTGTTCTTTAATTTGAGCTACTCTCTTTGCTATTTCAGCCTTATCGCCTGCACCACTTACTATAATTGTATTTTCTTTTTCTACTCTAACACTTTGTGCTTTTCCTAACATATCTATCGTTGTTTCTTTAAGTTCTAGCCCTAACTCATCAGTAATTAAAGTACCGCCTGTAAGGATTGCTATGTCTCTTAGCATATCTTTTCTTCTGTCTCCAAAACCAGGAGCTTTTACAGCTACACAGTTGAAAGTTCCTCTTAGCTTGTTTAGTACTAGTGTTGTAAGCGCTTCACCTTCAACATCCTCTGCTATTATAAGGAGTCTTGCTCCCGTTTGAACTATTTGCTCAAGTAGTGGTAATATATCTTGAATATTTGATATTTTCTTATCAGTGATTAAGATATATGGATTTTCTAAAACTGCAACCATTTTCTCCATATCTGTCGCCATATATAATGATAGATACCCTCTGTCAAATTGCATTCCTTCTACTACTTCGACTTCTGGACTCATCCCTTTTCCTTCTTCTATAGTAATTACACCATTTTCTCCTACCTTTTCCATAGCTTCTGCAATAAGCTTTCCTGTTCCCTTATCACCTGAAGATATTGATGCAACTTCTGATATTTGTTCATTACCTGTTACCTTTGTACTCTTTTCTTTAATGTATTCTACTATTTTATCAGTCACCTTGTGCATACCATTTCTTAAAATGATAGGATTTGCACCCGCTGCTATATTTTTAAATCCCTCTTGTATCATCGCTTGTGCTAAAACTGTAGCGGTCGTCGTACCGTCCCCTGCAACATCATTTGTCTTTGTTGCAACCTCCTTTACTATTTGTGCTCCAATGTTTTCAAATACATCTTCAAGCTCTATTTCTTTCGCAATAGTAACGCCGTCATTTGTTATAAGTGGTGTGCCAAATTTTTTATCAAGCACCACATTCCTTCCCTTAGGTCCTAGTGTTACTTTTACTGTATCAGCTAGTGCATCAACACCTCTACCTAATGCATATCTAGCATCTACTCCAAATTTAGTCATTTTAGCCATATTTGTTCCTCCTCTAATTTATATATCATAATCATTATTCCATTATTGCTAATATATCATTTTGACTTACTATCATGTATTTTTCTTCACCTTTTTTTACTTCTGTACCTGAATATTTTGCATACAATACTTTGTCTCCTACCTTCACTTCCATCTTTACTTCCTTACCTTCTACAAACCCACCTGGTCCAACTGCTATTACTTCAGCTTCCTGTGGCTTTTCTTGTGATTTTGTAGGCAATACTATCCCTGATACTGTTTTTTCTTCAGCTTCTAATTGTTTTAAAACTACTTTATCCCCTAATGGTCTAAGTTTCATACATATTCCTCCTTTTTTCTGCATTTTTAGCACTCTTTAACTTAGAGTGCTAAGTATGTTACATTTTACTAACTTTGGCTCATTTTTGCAAGATTCGTATGGACTCATTTTCATCAGTTTTACTATGATTTCAGCCATTATCTCGTATTTACTCCATATTCCTGTATTTTCCTTTTATTTTAATGAACCTCACCGCAGCAAGCTGCGGGGTATCTATTTGTCATTGCGAGGTACGAAGCAATCTCTCCTTTAGCTTAAGTACAAGATTGCTTCGTACCTCGCAATGACAGGACGCACGCAACAGAGCTGCGGGTAATTGACCCTGAAGATTAAGCTACCCCGTGGCAAGCCGACGGGGTAGGAACCCAAAGAGATTAAATTATACTGGTTTTATAACATCTACACCTATAAATTTTCTCAACACCTCAGGCACTATTACACTACCGTCTTTTTGTTGAAATTGTTCTAGAATTGCAGGTATTATTCTACTTGTTGCAAGTCCTGATGCATTAAGTGTATGTATATATTCTGTTTTGTTTGCATCTTCTCTTCTAAACTTCATATTACCGCGTCTTGCTTGATATTCTCTAGCATTTGAAGCTGAACTTACTTCTTTATATATTTCCATGCTTGGTATCCAAACTTCTATGTCATAAGTCCTCGCCATAGCATGACTGCAGTCACCAGCAGCGAGTTTAGCTGTTTTATAATGTAATCCCAATCCCTCAACTAGCTTTTCAGCCTTTCTTACTAACTCTTCAAATGCTGCATCACTATCTTCTGGCTTTGTGTATTGGAACATTTCAATTTTATTAAATTGATGTCCCCTTATCATACCTCTTTCTTCCGCTCTATAGCTTCCTGCTTCACTTCTATAGCAAGGTGTATATCCAAAATATTTCTTAGGTAATTCGCTTTCTTTTAGTGTTTCATCTCTGTGTAAATTTATAAGTGCAGTTTCTGCTGTAGGTGCCAAAAATTGTCTGTAACTTTTATTTTCTTGCTTTTCAAGTACAAAAACTTCTTCTTCAAACTTAGGGAATTGTCCAGCTGTATAGCCACTTTCATATGTTAGTATGTGTGGTGGCATTATAAACTCGTAACCATCCTTAGTGTGTTCGCTTACAAAATAATTTAGTAATGCCCACTCGAGATGTGCTCCAAGACCTTTGTATATCCAAAAACCATTACCTGCAAGTTTTGCTCCACGTTCGTAGTCAATAAGTCCTAAACTTGTTGCCAAATCCACATGGTTTTTAGGTTCAAAATCAAACTCTGGTTTTTTACCAAATTCTCTAATATGCTTGTTATTCTCTTTTCCACCTGGTAATAAATCGTCATCTGGTATATTGGGTAATCTATCTAAAAAATATTGTATCTTCGCATCATATTCATTTAATTCTTCGTCTAGTTTTTTTATTTTTTCTCCTACTTCTTGCATTTCATTTATAAGACTATCTACATTTTTGCCAGCTTTTTTCAGCTCCGGTATTTCCTTAGATACTCTATTCTTTTCAGCCTTTAATTCTTCAACTACTAAAATAAGTTCCCTTCTTTTTTTATCATTTTCTAAAAGGTCTGTAAAATCTATATTATCAACCTTCTTGAGCATTTTCACCTTTATTTCCTCTGCATTTTCTCTAATTAAATTAATATCTATCATAAGTTATCTCTCCCTTTTTAAATTTTTAGTTCCTCCCCTAGAGTAGGGGAGAACTGTAACATTAGACTTGCATTATCTTTTTATGATCAATATGTTACTATTTTTTTATCTCCTACTCTTTCTTTATTAATATTCACTTCTTCATTTACCGGTACCACTATCGTGCTGGCATCACCGTCCGAGATGTATCTTCTTTCTGGAGTTTTCTCATATTTTTTCAGGTATCCGCCCATGTCATTTCCATCTTTTTCATCTTCATTTCCTCTTAGTCTAGGTGCGTTTAGCATGTCATATTTCACATGTATTGTAGGTAATAATTTAGGCATACTAGGTCCTTCCCTAAATGCTATATCGTTGTGATACTTAGCTCCATTATACTCACCATTCTGAACTAATTGTCTTAACTCATCCGTCTTAGGTCTTATTCCAAATGGATATGTTAAAGCACTCACATTATACCCTGATACTGCTTTCTTTATTGCTTCATCTACTTTACCTATTTCTTCTTGTATCTTTCCTGCTGAAAGTTTAGACATCTCACTATGTGAGTAAGTATGATTTCCTATGTCAAATCCATTATCAACAAGATATTTAAGTCTTTCCTTATAGGTACCTGCTCCTTTAAACTGACTTTCTCCACCATTAATAAAGAAAGTTGCACTTTTCCCGAAGTCAGTATTCTTTAATGCAAATTTTTCTAATATATCTACCGCACAATCCGGTGCTACTACTAACTTCCCATCATTTTCCACTAAAGAGAAGTCAGACGGTTCTCCATCATCAAATGTGAAAACCACAGGTGTATATCCTGCTTCTACTTTAATATTATGATTTACAAAGTCATTCATTGATATAAGCCTATATTTATTATCATATAAATACTGTAAATCATTTTTGAAAGCAGTCCTCGTCCTTTGGTATGAGGTTGGCGGATTTTCGTCTACTAATGCATGATACATAACGACTGGTATTTCACCCAATTCATTAACTTTTAGTCTAGCATAATCATCGTTGGTCATCAGACTTTTAGTTGAGTCGCTGGATGCCTCTTTCTCCGTATTTACTGTATTTGGAACATTATTTGTGTTTTGTTTCACAGATTGATCATTAGCACAAGCTGTTAGTAAAAACATAAGTACGAAAATATATATTATTTTTTTCATATTTAACACCTCTTCTTTTGATTTGGTAGTGTAAAATACTTTTGACACTATCTTTGATTTCGCTTTGTTTCCTTATATAAACATCTTTTCCACCTTCAACAGCTTTTCGTCCTCTTCTTCTATGCATTTATACAATGCTATAAATTTTTCTGTTGTATCGTAGACCCTATAAAAATTAGATGTTTCTATAATAGCATTATTTCTTATATTTTTCAAGTTTATTTTGGCACCATTTAATAAAGTTTTTTCTCCTAATTCATCTACATATATCTTTTCATATTTTTCAAAGATGTCTTCTATATTAATCAACTTTTCAGATAATAGTTTATCATTTGATAAATCTTCTAGTTTTATACAATCAGCTAAAGAAAACCTTCCAACTCTTTTTCTTAAAAGTGTTTTCATACAAGCCCCACAGCTTAGTACTTGTCCTATATCGTGACAAAGTGTTCTTATGTATGTACCTTTTGAACATACAACTCGTATTTCAAATTCATCGTAGCTTACTATCTTTGTCAACTCTATTTCTCTTATATATACTTTTCTTGTCTCACGTTCAATTTCTTTTCCTTCTCTTGCTAATTCATATAATTTCTTTCCATTGATTTTTATAGCTGAAAACATAGGAGGCATTTGCATGTACTCACCCATAAAAGCATTCATAACTTCTAATAAGTGGGGTTTATCAAGATGTGGCACCTCACATTCTGTAATTACTTTACCTGTTATGTCTTGTGTATCTGTAGTAACACCTAGTTTCACCGTTGCTACATACTCTTTATCTTTTTCAACCATATATTCTATTACTTTTGTAGCTTTCCCTATACATACGGTCATTACTCCCTCTGCATCAGGGTCTAGTGTACCTGCATGTCCAACTTTCTTAGTCCACAAAATCTTTCTGACTTTCATCACCAAATCATGTGAAGTATATCCCTTTTCCTTATATATATTTATTATTCCATTTATCTCTCCCATAATTCAATTCCTTTCTAGTTATCAAGTTGCAGACAAAATCCCTCCATCACCCGAGGGATCTTGTTCTGACCATGTGCCATTTTCGCTTAATTATATACTCTCTTATCATAAAAGTCAACTAGCTTAGTTCCTAATCTTTAAAGCTTGATCTTAATTTTTCTAGTGCTTTTTTTTCTATTCTTGAGACATATGAGCGTGATATATTTAATTCACACGCCACTTGGTCTTGCGTCTTTCTTTTTTTATTATACAAACCATATCTTTTCACTATAACCTGTTCTTCTAATTTTGTAAGTATACTTTGTATTTTATTATATAACATTTCTGTATTTGACTTTAAATCTATCTTCTCAAACACTTCTTTCTCATCTATACTAAGAATATCCATAAGTGAGATTTCATTACCTTCTTTATCAACTCCGACTTGTTCATTAAGTGAAACCTCTTTACTTCCTTTCTTTCCGCTTCTTATACTCATTAATATCTCATTTTCTATGCATTTTGAAACATATGTTGAAAGTTTACTTTCTTTTTCTATTTTAAAGCTTGTTATACCTTTTATAAGGCCTATCGTCCCTATAGAAAGCAAATCATCCATATCTCTCCTTCCATTGCCATACTTTTTAGCTACATTTGCAACTAACCTTAGGTTCCTTTCTATAAGAATTCTTTTAGCATCTTCATCATTTTCGTTTTTATACTGTTCTAAATACATCTTCTCCTCTTCTTTATTAAGAGGTTTGGGAAGATTGCTTGTAGAAATGAATTTTACAAAGCATAATAATTTTAGTAGCCATTTAAAGAACATAAAATCACCTCATAGAAGTT
>MGOU01000026.1 GCA_001795385.1 Clostridiales bacterium GWD2_32_19 | reverse complement strand
AGAGGGCTCTGTAAACCCCACCTGGAGCAAGATGGTGAGTTGAGTTAAAACGGCCCGTTTCAACTCACGATAGTGTCGCATGAGCATGCTGGTAACAGTATGCCTAGATAGATGATCATCTAATACAGAACTCGGCTTATAGACTTGCTTGGATTAGTAATTTAATTAATTTGGAGGTGTTTGTATTAAAACTATTAATATGAGGTCTAGTGCTCATAAAATAAAAGGGCATGGTGTTTTAACTGCATACAATGAACAAGTTAATCTGGTAAAAAATGGATTAAAAAATAAATATATTGTTTATGAAAATAAATTAAAGAAAACAGATATTGTACATTATCATACTATAGATTTAGAGTATTATCTAGAAACATTTATGAATGATTATAAGACGATAAATGTTGGATATGTGCATTTTCTTCCTGAAACTGTAGATGATAGTTTAAATCTTCCTGAGTTTTGTAAAAAAGCATTTTATGAATATATAATTAAATTTTATAAACGAATGGATCACATCGTAACTGTTAATCCATATTTTATAGATGAAATAGAGAAGTATGGTATAGATAAAAGAAAGGTTACATATATACCTAACTATGTTTCAAAAGAAAAAATTTATAGATATGAAGATTCAAAAAGAAAAGAAATTAGAAAATTTTATAACATAAACGAGAATGAGTTTGTTGTATTGTGCGTTGGTCAAGTTCAGACAAGAAAAGGTGTAAAAGATTTTGTAGAAGTTGCTAAAATGCTTCCTAATATAAAGTTTATATGGGTTGGAGGATTTTCCTTTGGCAGAATAACAGAGGGTTATGAAGAACTTAAGAAAATAGTTGCCAATCCACCAAGCAATGTGAACTTTATGGGTATGGTAGAAAGAGATTTGATGAATAATATTTTTAACTTAGCAGATGTAATGTTTTTACCTTCTTATAATGAATTATTTCCTATGACAATACTTGAGTCTATGAATTGTAGCGTACCATTGTTATTAAGGGATATTCCTCTTTATAAATCAATATTATTTGATTATTATAATAAAGGAAATAATAATAATGAATTTGCTGATATTTTAGAACACTTAAGAGATGATAAGGAAGATTATAAAAAGTGGGCTGGTAAGGCAAATGAAGGTTCTGTTTTTTATTCTAAAGAAAATGTGTTAAAGTTATGGGAAAATTTTTACGATGGTATATTAAAAGTAGATGTTGCCAAGAAAAAAGGGAAGAATAGATTTAATAGCTACGTTAGGATGAGGTTGAGAAAGTATGAAAAAAAAGTGGTTTAGTGCGATTATACTTATATCAACAGCGATAATATTTTTTGTTATTATATTATTTACTGATGGTGTTGGTATTTTTTTAGAAAATATACAAAAAATTAATATTTATTGGTTCTTAGGTGCAGTATCTATGATGTTTATATATTGGTTACTAGAGGCAGTAATACTTAATATTTTTGTAAGGCAAAAATATAAGAATTATACCTTTGGAGCAGTATTTAGAGTGTCAATGATTGGGCAGTTTTTTAATGCTATAACTCCATTTTCAAGTGGCGGTCAGCCAATACAGTTTTATGCTCTAACACAAGATGGAGTTAGCTCAGGCGAGGCAGGCTCTATGTTAGTTATGAAATTTATTGTTCATCAAGTAACATTAGTATTATATTCTTTTATACTTATAATATGGAAACTTGCATATTTTGCAGATCGTGTTGACAAGTTTGTATATTTAGCAATAATAGGGTTTTCTGTTAACTTTTTTGTTATAGTTTTGTTATACTTATTTGTAAATTATACAGAAATGACTAGAAATATGATTCATTTTGCTTTGAAGACATGTTCAAAATTTAAAATATGTTCGTATCCCGATAAATTAGAGAAAAAAGTTGAAAAGGAACTAGAATATTTTAAAGAACATTCTAATAATATAAAATCAAATGTAAAAATATTGATAAGTACTGGAGTACTCACCTTTATTCAATTAACCTCGTTTTTTATGATTGCATACTTTATTTATAGAAGTTTTGGTTTGTCTGGGGAATCCCTCATAAACATATTTGTTGCAAGTGCATTTGTTACGATGATAATTTCAGCTGTGCCTCTACCTGGTGGCGTTGGTGGGGCAGAGGGAAGTTTTTTTATGTTGTTTAATATGTTTTTTGCACAAGGTAAGATACTTCCAGCAATATTTTTATGGAGATTTGTCACTTTATATATGAATATTATAGTAGGTGGAATAATTTCTGCATTAGCACCAGAAAAACCAATGAAAAATTCAGAGATATTGTAATAAAAAAGGAACTGCCTCGCAGAATATCTTTGCGAGAAAACGCTTTTTGTGACGAAGCAATCTCATTTTTTTAATCTCTTTGGGTTTAATTCCCCGTCGGCTTGCTGCGTTCTTGTCATTGCGAGGAGGTTCTTTCGACGAAGCAATCTCGTTTTTGAAAGATGAGATTGCTTCGCAAAAAACGCTCGCAATGACAACATGATACCCCGTCGTCTTGCCACGGTGAGATTCATTAAATATAATAAGTTATTTATATTATAAGAATTATTTTGAAAAATAGTTTTAAAAATGAGATTGCCATGTCGAAAAACCTCCTCGCAATGACAGGGAGGGGGAAGATAATACTGATAAAATATATTGAATATAAAGGGATAGTGTAGTATTTAGTATTATAAATATTTTACACTACCGGGAGAAATCGGAGGGATAATAGTGGACAAAAAAAATGTACATAATAATCAAAAGGGAAATATTCCTGAGCTAACGCAGCCTATGAACATATTTGGAAAAACAGCAAGTTTTTTCATAAAGAATACAAAGATTACAATATTTCTAATAATTATCACTTTATTCTGGGGAGTGAATTCTTTTAGTAATTTATCAAGAGAACTTAGTCCAGAGGTTGTGTTGCCATATGGTATGGTAACGACTATATACAATGGAGCAGCTCCGAAAGAAGTTGAGACACTTGTTACAGATAAGATAGAAGCCAAGCTTGATGAACTTGAGCATGTAAAGAATATAACATCAAACTCAGGGTTTGGTTATTCTTCTGTTATGGTTGAGTTTGAAACAGGCATAAATATAGATGACATGGTACAAAAAATGCAAGAAAAGGTTTCATCTGTGCAGTCTGAGCTGCCAGAAGGAACAATTGCACCTATGGTTTCTAGCATAAAGACAAATAATTCTCCGATACTTGTATACAATATTGGTGGAGAATATGATTTTATTCAGCTTAGAAATATAGCAAAAGATATTAAAAAAGAGATAGAAAAAATACATGGAACCTCTGATGTAATGATAATAGGCGGACTTGATCGTGAGATTAAAATTAAAGTTAACCCAGAAAAGCTAGCTATTTACGGGATATCTCTTCAAGATATAAAAAATGCTATTACTTCGTCTGATATCAATTTTCCAGGAGGAAATATAGAGCTAGATAAGAAAAACTACAATATTCGTACGGTAGCTAAAATTGAAGATCCCAAAGAATTTGAAACTATTATTATAAAATATGTTGAAAATAGTCCCTTATATCTAAGAGATATTGCAGTGGTCGAAGATGGTTATAGTGAACTTGATGCGTACTCAAGATTATATAAAAATGTTCCAAGTGGAGCTAAAAATGTTGAGAATACTATCGCCATAGCGATAAAGAAAAAAGATACGGCAGATATAATCAATGTTACTAAAGAGATAAAAAAAGTTGTAGCAGAGGGAAAAGGGAAATTCTATCCTGACAATCTTAAGGTTGAGATTACTGGAGATATGGCCAAGTATGTGGACGACCAGTTATCAAGTGTTATTCATGACGCAGGGGCGGGTCTAATCATAGTAGTAATCGTACTATTTATATTTATACAACTTTCAGAGTCTTTAATCGTAGCAATGGTTATCCCACTCACACTACTACTAACGTTTGGTTTAATGAAAATCACGGATATGACGCTAAATACAATAACATTATTTTCACTGATACTTGCGGTCGGAATGGTAGTTGATGATGGTATAGTAATAATGCAAAATATAGATAGGTTAAAGCACCTGGGAGTGGACTCAGATACAGCAGCAAAAGCTGGTACGAACCAGATTGCACCAGCAGTTTTTTCATCTACAATAACAACATTAGGTTCATTTTTCCCACTTATGCTTACATCTGGTATTATGGGAGAGTACATAAAAGGTATACCACTTACAGTTATTTATGCATTGTCAGCTTCGTTCTTTGTAGCGATAACTACAACACCTGCGCTTTCAGCAATATTTCTAAAAGGAGATAAACAAAAGCAAGAAGAGGTAAATAAAAAAGCTAAATTTATTGGCAAAAATGCAAGTAAGGTCCTTGGAATTGCACTTGTTGTAGTACTTTCAATATATGCTTTTATGGACACCGAGAGACCTGGATTTAACCCAACATTATTTTCTTGGCTATCTGCAGCTTTGTTTGGTGGACTTATGTATTATAAATTATATGTTGCAAAAAACAATGAAGATGGAGAATCTGCTATGATCGCAGGATATGGGCGTATTCTTAGTTGGATTATATCTAGTAGAAAACGTAGATGGAACACTATATTTGTAGCAGTAGTTGCATTTACTCTGAGTATGTCTTTGATACCTTTGGGAATACTTAAGATAGAGATGTTTACACCAGATGATTACACTAAATTCTCTGTAAATGTAGAAGCGCAAAAGGGTACTAATATAGAAACAACAAAGAAAGTAGTAGAGGACATAGAAAAAGAATTATTTAAGATACCGGAAATCAAAGATTTTGTCTCAAATATAGGTATTACTGGGATTGACACAACTAAGGAGTTTGATACTGGAAGCTCGGCAGCTACGCCTAATATAGCTGCAATATCTGTTGATTTGGTAGAAAAAAAGGATAGAAAAAAATCAAGTATGCAGATAGCGGAAGAAGTGAGAGCAATCGTTAAAGAAATTCCTGGTGCTAAAATAACCGTAAGCGAGACGCAGAGCGGACCGCCATCTAGCAATCCAATATACATACAATTTGTATCAGATGATTTAGATAGTTTGAAGCAAATAGCAGACAGTACAGAAGAAATATTAAGTAACATGAAAGAAGTACAAAACATAGACAATACGATGCAAGAAGGGGATCCAGAAATACAAATAAAAATAAACAAAGAAAAGGCGGCGGCATATGGGCTTAACAGTGCAATGATTGCCATGGAAGTTAGGAATGTAGTAAATGGTCTTAAAGCAACTACATTTAAAAAAGACAAAGAAGAGATTAATGTTATAGTTAAACCGATTGCTGCAGACTTAAGTAGGGTCGAAGACCTAAACAAAATAACATTCAAGTCATATGCAGGAAGTCAAATTCCCCTAAACCAAGTGGTCGAAATTATACCAGGCAAAAGCTATAGTGCGATAAATCATAAAAATTTGAAGAAAATTGCTGTAGTTTCATCTGGTGTAACGAAAGATGTAAATGCACTTGAATTAACGCAAGTAATTAAAGACAAAATAATAAAAAAGGGTGTTCCAACTGATGTTGAAGTCATATATGGCGGTGAGACAGAGGAACTTCAAAATACATTTACAGATATGTTCGTAAACATGATAGTTGCTATACTTATCATTTTTGCAGTACTGGTTATACAGTTTAATTCATTCTCACAACCAGCAATTATTCTAGTATCAGTTCCACTTGCAATGATTGGGGTTATGCCTGGACTAGCGTTAATGGGATGCACATTCAATTTTGTTGCATTCATAGGAGTTGTAGCGCTTATCGGTATAGTAGTGAAGAATGGTATCATACTGATAGACTACATAAACTATCTACGAGATGGTGGAATAGAAAGAGAGGAAGCTGTAATTAGAACAGGCAAGGCAAGATTTATACCTGTGCTTGCGACAACTATAACAGCAGTCGGAGGTATAATACCGATGACGCTCAAGGCAGACTTCTTTGCACCACTTGGATATACGATTATATTTGGACTTTTGGTATCAACTATGCTTACTTTGGTTGTAGTGCCAATTGTATATATAATGTTTGACAAAAAAAGTAAAAAGGTTAAAGGAGGCAGGTTAAATGAAAACTAAAATAATAGCTTTGCTGATTTCAAGCATACTCCTTACAGGATGCGCATCGAAAGCTGCAGAAAATGTAGTAGAAGAAAAGGTAGGATATGTTAAAGTAACAGATATTCAAGTTAATGATTTTGATAGTACAATAACTGTTTCAGGTAAGATAAATCCAAAGGAAGATGTAAGTGTAACTTCAAAAGTTGCAGGAACTATGAAAGTGATAAATGTTGAGTTAGGGCAAAAGGTAGTCAAGGGTCAGCTAATTGCAAAAATAGACGATACAATTTACAAAAGTCAATACAGTTCAGCAAAAGCAGGATTTGAGAGCGCTCAGCAAGGGCTCGACAGAATGACAAAATTTAGCGACGAAACAATGAAATCACAAGATGTACAAATGGCGGAAGCAGTACAAAAATCAGCTCAAACAAACTTTGATAATGTTGAGAAAAATTATCAAAGTATGAAAAAGCTGTATGAACAAGGGGCCATAGCAAAATCTGATTTTGATTCACTTGAAACGGGATATAACCTTGCTAAGCAAGGATTAAATACTGCAAGCGATGCTTTAAAGCAAGCAATAAGAGGAAACGGATATAACCAAAAAAGTGCTCAAATAGGCGTAGAGGTAGCAAAAAATGGATATGATATGGCTACTGAAAACCTAAATTACACTAACATAGTAGCACCTATATCAGGATTTATAAGTATGAAAAATACAGCAGTAGGTGAAAATGTAAATCCAGGAACACCAATATTGCAAATAATAAATGTGGATGAAATGTACGCTGATGCGGGCATATCAGAAGTAGATATAGCAAAAATAACTGCAGGACAAAAAGTAAGAGTAAAGATAGATGCCTTAAATGGTGAAGTAGTTCTTGGTACAGTAGCAAATGTAAGTCCATCAATAAACGAAATGTCAAAAACATATCCTGTAAAAATAATAATACCAAATACCGATAAAAAACTAAAAGCAGGCATGTTTGCACAACTAGAGATAGCGATAGATGAACACAAAGATTCACTTGCGATACCTAAAGAAATAGTATTTAAAGAAGGGGAAATAAGCTATGTATTTATAGTGGATAAAAATATAGCTAAGAAGCAAAAAATAGAGACAGGATATAGCTCGGATGATTACATAGAAGTACTTTCAGGACTTACAGGAAGCGAAAAAGTAGTGAGTGTAGGATATGATGCACTGATAGATGGTCAAAAAGTAGTAGTAAAAGAATAACATGATGAAAATACTTTCCAATTGGAAAGTATTTTTTGGGTTGCAGCTTTATGTGTAGCAGGTTCAGTAATGAGGAAAGGCAGTTGAGCGTATTATATACGATTAAGGATATATTTATATGGGAAAGTTTAGATCGGCTTTAGAGTAAAAAAAATAGGGTGTTCATATTGCTGAACATCCTATTTTATATGATTTGACGAGTTGGAGATCAAACCAACAATAATATTAGCTTAGTGATTTTCATTCATCCAATCGTCCATTTTTTGCATTGTTAATTCGCGTGTTTGGTTACATATTTCTGGCAGTTCTTCGCCCCAAATTTCTTTAGCCATATCAAAACCTTGTATAATAGCATCTTTAAGCATTTCACCTTTAGATGGATCACTGTTTGACACTGCTTTAGCGAAATTAACTAATCTGCTTGATGTTGATTCTGCACTCCAGTAGCCATCAGCAGCTATATTAATTTTGGCTTCAGCAATATCTTCCGCAGTTATTTTGTCGTAAATTCCCTCGACTTTTTCACCTTTTAGAAGTTTTTCAAGGATACCTTTTATACCTGCTCCTTGTTTTAAAACTGAAGATAAAACTGATTCCTTGAGTACTCTGAGCATATTTTGCTCAAGATCATCTTTCATTTTTTTGGCAATTTTCATTTCTTCACTAGGTTCTTTTTCTTTTGAACGAGTATAAATTGCAGCAGTTTCTAATGTGTCTATACTAACGCTTGATTTTTCTTTAATGCTATTTACCTTTCTCACTTCACTATCAGAGTTATAATTGCTAACATTTAAATTCGTAATACTATTCATAGTAATCCCTCCTTGGGTGTATAGGTAGTGCAAAACTTCCCCCTTATCGGTGTATATGAAAAATCCTTTTATATGTTTATCGGAAATTATGAAAGAAAACTTAACATATATTGGGAAAATAAGGGTTTAATTTTAAAACAATTATAATAAATAAAGTGGCGTTTACAAAATTTTTCAGTTAAAAGGGAATACTGCTACAAGCATAGAGGGCATTATATATATAATATTTAAAAAAGAAATAGGAAGACTTCTTAAAATATACTAATGAAAAAGTATTCAATTATAATAAGCAAAACTTATGACACTGGAGGAGAACCAAATGGTAGAGTTAAATAATCAAAGTGATGCTAATGTGGTATTTGAGAAATTCTTTTCAATAAACTTGGATCTTTTGTGTATAGTAGATACGAAAGGGAATTTTATTAAACTAAATAAATCATGGGAAAATATAATGGGATATACTTCAGAGGAACTAGAGGGAAGAAGGTTTTTGGAACTTGTTCACCCAGATGATATAGATGCAACGCTAAGAGTAATAGCTGATTTGAAAAATCAAAAGGAGATATTAAGTTTTATAAATAGATATAAAAGTAAGGATGACACTTATAGATATATTGAATGGCGTTCGATGCCTTATGGAGATATGATTTATGCTTCAGCAAGAGATATTACTGTTAAAATAGAAAAACAGAAGACAATAGAGGAAAAAGAACTAAATTTCCGTAATTTTTTTGAGACAATAGATGATATGGTGTTTGTTTCATCAGTAGAGGGTATGATTTTACATACAAATAAAGTGGCTACGGAAAAGCTTGGTTATTCACAAGATGAGATAA
Source organism: Clostridiales bacterium GWD2_32_19 (assembly GCA_001795385.1). Classification (GTDB taxonomy): domain Bacteria; phylum Bacillota; class Clostridia; order Lachnospirales; family UBA12420; genus UBA12420. The sequence continues at coordinate 48,264 of MGOU01000026.1, read as the reverse complement.
TAAAAATGCATGTGATGAATATATATTCAGATATGAATAGAGCAGAATCAATTGAGACATATAATGATATTCTCAAGGGTCTTAGAAATGAATCTACAATACCTCTCAGGAAAAAAGATGGTAGTCTTTTACCTGTGCAAACAAAAGGTTGGTTTGGAAAATGGGGTGGCATTGATTGTATTTATGCAGTCTCAAGCGACATGACAGAGAAAGTAAATATGGTTAATTATATTGAAGTGCAGAAGAACTTTTTAAAGCAATTGCTTAATACAATTCCAGACTTGTTTTTTTATAAAGATACAACAAGCAGATACCTTGGATGCAACAAGGCTTTTGCAGAAAGATTTATAGGACTCAAGGAAGAAGAAATTATTGGAAAGACAGATATAGATTTTTTAAAAGATAAAAATCTTGCTAGGTTTTTCATACAAAAAGATAAAGAGATGTTAGATTCAGGAGAAACGAGAATAAATGAAGAAAAAATACAAATGGCTGATGGCAGTGTTGTTGATATGGAAACACTTAAAACTCCATTTCATGATAAAAATGGAAAGATTACAGGACTTATAGGTATTTCTAGGAATATCTCAGAAAGAAAAAGAGCTGAAGAGGCAATGAAACGTAAAGAAAAAATTTTGTCGGCTGTAGCGTTATCAATTAAAGAATTAATATTCAATCTAGACTTTAATGCTGCAATATCGAATTGTTTTGCTATAATAGGCGAAGCAACAGCGGTTGACCGAGTTTATCTTTTTCAGAATAATTACGGTGAAAGTGGTAGTGAAACTACAAGTCAAAAAATTGAATGGAATTCAGGGACGAGCGGACCGCAGATAAATAATACTAAACTTCAGGATATTCCATTTGTGGATATTGAGAGCATCATTAAACCACTTAGAAACGGGGGTCCTTTCTATGGTATTGTGGGAGAGTTTAAAGATGGTAGTTATAAAGAATCACTAGAAGAGCAAGGAATTCTATCAATAATTGTTTTTCCTGTATTTGTTAGGAGTGAATTTTGGGGATTTGTAGGTTTTGATGAATGTAAATATGATAGAGTATGGACAGATACTGAATTCTCAACGCTCAGTGCTTTTGCAAATTCGTTAGAAAAAGCAATTGAACGTACTCAAACAGAAAAGGAACTTGAAAAATCACAGAAAGCGGCGGAAGTTGCAAATGTTATGAAGAGTCAGTTCCTTGCTAATATGTCTCATGAAATTAGAACTCCAATGAACGGCATACTCGGTTTTCTTGATTTATTGCAGACAACCAGCTTGTCACAAGAACAGAGAGAATTTATTAATGAGGCTAAGACAGCTTCAGAAATGCTTTTATATCTTATTAATGATATTTTAGACTTCTCTAAAATTGAAGCAGGAAAGCTTACAATTGAAAAGATAAATTTCAAGGTAAGAACTGCGGTAGAGGATACAGTATCTATTTTTATACCGAAGGCAACCGAAAAGAATATAGAGTTGTACACACAAATTAAATCAAGTGTACCTGAAGAAGTAATAGGTGACCCTGCAAGGCTAAGGCAAGTATTAAACAATCTAATAAGTAATGCTGTAAAGTTTACAGAACAAGGGGAAATTAATGTAGTTGTTGATTATATTAAAGAAACGAACGGAAAAGGATTGCTTGTTTTTGAAGTTAGAGACACAGGTATAGGTATTAATGAGGAAGATAGTAATAAATTATTCAGGCCTTTTATACAGGCAGATGCTTCGACAACAAGGAAATTTGGAGGCACTGGGCTCGGACTTGCCATATCTAAGGAACTTGTCAAACTTATGGATGGAGATATCTTCATAGAAAGTGAAGTTGGAAAGGGCTCAGCATTTAAGTTTTCTGTATCAGTTGACATTTCAGACAAACCAGAAAGGAATGCTGTATTTGTCCCATTAGATGGTGTTAATGTTCTGATTGTAGATGATAACAAGAACAATAGGAAAATAATATCAAGTTATCTTGAAGAAATGGGGAGCAAGGTATTTGAAGCTGATAGAGCGGAAAAGGCAATTACAACAATTATAAACAATTCAAACAATGAAAATGAAATTGATATCGCTATCGTTGATTTTAGAATGCCTGGTATGAACGGATATGAGCTTGCAACAACACTTAAGACAATGCCATTTGCAAAGGATATCAAACTCATATTGTTGACTTCTACACCACAAAAAGGGGATGCAACATCTGTTAAAAGATATGGTTTTTCAGGATATCTTTCAAAGCCAGTCAGAAGAGATGATATTCTTAATTGTGTATCGATGGTGCTTGGTTTAAAACCTAAAAACGATGAAGAACTTGAACTAGTTACAAAGTATACCGCGAAAGAACACCTAGAAGAACTGCAGCCAAGAGTTCTAATAGTAGACGATAACGAAATAAACAGAAAACTTGTAGCCATAATGATGGAACGTAATAATGTATCTTGTGATGTTGCTGAAGACGGGGAGGAGGCAGTCCGAGCATTACTTGAAAAAGATTATGATGTTGTTTTTATGGATTGCCAGATGCCGATAATGGACGGATATGAAGCAACTGCAAAAATAAGAGAGCTTGAAGGTGATAAAAAGCATACGATAATAATTGCCATGACAGCAAATGCAATGCAAGGTGACAAAGAGAAATGCATAAATGCGGGAATGGATGATTACACGAGCAAGCCACTAAATTTTGAATATGTTTTTAATTTAATTGCAAAAAGCTCTAAGAAAAGACATTGATATAAAGATATATATAAGTTGTAAAATGCTAAATGTTGTTGATTTATGGGTATAAATATGATATAAATGATATAAGAAGTAAAATAATATCTAGTGGTACATATTACAGATATTGTTTTTAATGAAATACTGGGGGGTGATAAAATGAAAAGGTATTATTTACATTCAATTGTTTGTTGTATGCTTTTCATTTTTCTTTTTGTTATCAATTTTAATATATCTTTAGCAATGGGTGGTTTAGGTACAGAGGTAAACAAATTTTCGTATCTTGACGATATGCCTTCGAATACTGTGGGTGGTTTTATTGTGAAGCTGAAACCCAATATTAGTTCAAAAGGTGTCTTAAATGTAGATGGTAGCAAACTAGGTGGTAAAATAGAAAAGTTGAATATTTTAAAAGTAGACATAAATAAGAGCAAAAAACTCTCTACTCAGATGTTGGAGTTAAGTAACGATACCAATGTTCTTTATGTAGAGCCTGATTATATAAAGAAACTTGATTACATTCCTAATGATACAAATTACCCTTCACAATGGGGACTTGAGAATATTAGAGCCCCAGAGGCTTGGAATGTGACACCAGGAGGTGATAACTCGGTTATAATTGCAATTATTGATTCTGGTGTTCAAACTGATCATCCTGATCTAACGCCTAATCTTATAACTGGATATAATACGGTTGATGGATCTAATAATACAAATGACGCCTTAGGTCATGGTACTTGGGTGGCAGGTATCGCTGCTGCTAGTATAAACAATGGTATTGGAGTTTCAGGAGTTGCAGGCAAATGTAAAATAATGCCGATTAAAGTAGCAGATTCAGATGGTTTGATTCTTACATCAGATACCGTGGAAGGTGTCATTTGGGCTACTGATCATGGTGCAAAAGTCATTAATCTTAGTCTTGGTGGTACAGAATATGTACAAGCTGAATATGAAGCGATACAATACGCATATTCAAGAGGTGTAATTGTAGTTGCATCTAAAGGGAATGCAAATACGACTAATGCTAACTATCCTTCTGATATTGAACATGTTATAGCGGTTGGTTCAGTTGGGCAAACAAATGTTAAGTCTTTATTTTCAAATTACGGTATCGCGTTAGATGTAATGGCTCCTGGTGAAGCGATTGGAAGTACACTAATGAATAGTGTATATGGTAGTGATAGTGGCACTTCTGCATCTTCCCCTTTTGTAGCTGGACTTGCGGCACTTATTATTTCTAATAGACCAGGTGTTACACCAGATCAAGTTACAAAAATTATTACATCGACAGCCACTGACTTGGGAGATGCTGGATTTGATATTATGTATGGATATGGATTAATTAATGCAGAAGCTGCTTTAAATTCTACAGCTCCAACGCCAGTAATAGTGACAGGAATAACGAATAGTCAAACATATGGAACATCAGTAACACCAACATGGATAGATGAAGCAGGTACCACAAGTACAGCAACACTGTCAAAAAATGGTGAGGCGGCAATAGCATATATAAATGGAACGATAGTAAATACTACAGGAAACTATGAGTTAATAGTAACTACAACCAAAACAATAAATGGACTGACATCAACAGTCATAGTAAATTTTGTAGTAGATGTATCTGTACCAACAATAGTAACAGTAATAGGAATAACGAATGAACAAACATATGGAACATCAGTAACACCGACCTGGATGGATGCAGCAGGTACCACAAGTACAGCAACATTGTCAAAAGATAGTGAGGCAGCAGTAGAATATACAAATGGAACAGTTGTAATAGATGATGGAAGTTATGTTTTGGTAGTAACCACAACAAAAACAATAAATGGACTAACAGTAACAACAACAGTAAACTTTACAATTGATAAGGTTCCTCCAATAGCTGTGACAGTAGAAGGGGTGATTAGCGAACAAACATATGGAACATCAGTAACTCCAACTTGGATAGATGTTGCAGATACGACAAGTACAGCAACACTGTCAAAGAATGGTGAGGCAGCAGCAGTATACATAAATGGAACAGAGATAAATACAACAGGAAGCTATGAGTTAATAGTAACGACAACCAAAACAATAAATGGACTAACATCAACAGTCATAGTAAATTTTGTAGTGGATGTATCTGTACCAATAATAGTAACAGTAACAGGAATAATGAATGAACAAACATATGGAACATCAGTAACACCGACCTGGACAGATGCAGCAGGTACCACAAGTACAGCAACATTGTCAAAGGATGGTGAGGTAGCAGTAGAATATACAAATGGAACAGTTGTAATTGATGATGGAAGTTATGTGATGGTAGTAACCACAACCAAAACAATAAATGGACTAACATCGACAACTACAGTAAATTTTACAATTGACAAGGTTCCTCCAATAGCAGTAACAGCAGAAGGAGTGGCTAATGGACAGGAATACGGAACATTAGTAGTGCCAACATGGACGGATGCTGTAGGTACGACAAGTATATCTACGCTAACAAAGGATGAAGTAGTATCAGGGTACACAAAAAATACGATAGTTAATAGTAATGGAAGCTATGTATTGACAATTACGACTACAAAGACTATAAATGGCTTAACAACGGTAACAGTAATAAATTTTACAGTAAATGATGTAACAGCACCGTTAATTAATGTTACTAAATTTACTGCCATTAATGCGGTATCTCAAAATCAAGATAAGTTACAAGGTTCAGCTGGTGCAGTAAGTGAAGTGGGAGCAATTGTTAAGGCATATCCATGGATAGACACTAAATTAAACAATATTGTAGACGACGGAGAGCTAGGGACAGCTATCACACTAGCACTAAGCACACAAGATGGTTCTGTAACACAAGCGAATATAGGAGATAAAGTAGATGGAACATATAAATATATAATAACAGCAACAGACGGAGCAAATAATGAATCAGTAAAAACTAATGACGCAGCGATAGAGATTACACTAACAACTCCAATAGAGTCTTCAGGAGGAAGTGGTGGAGGCGGCGGTGGCGGCGGTGGAAGTAGTAAATCCACTGTTGAAAAGCCAAGTACACAAACAGAAATAACAGCACCTCAGCAAATAGAGCCAGTATGGAATGAACAGATTACGGATGGCAATAAAGTTATATCAATAAGGGAAGAAATTAGAACAAATGAAGAGGGAATAGCGACGGTATCACAATCAGATGTAGATTCAATTATAAATATTATAAAAGAAGTATCTTCGGTTAATATAATGCAAGATGAAAATATTTTGACAAAAAAGAGAGTAGTCTTAAACGTTGGAACAGATGGAGACAGAAAAAATATACAAGTAAATATACCAAGCGAAGTTGTAGAGGCAATGTCAGAAAATAATATAGATGATATTAAAGTTGAAACAACAATTGCTTCGATAAATATTCCTTTAGAGGTTATTAAAAACCAAGGAAAAGGGGTAATAAATCTTGATATAAAAGTTGTAGAGACTAAAGAATTAACTAAAAGTCAAAAGGAAATTATAGGCGATAGCATCGTATATGATTTTAATTTAAATTATGTAACGGATAAAGAAACTACAAAAATAACAAAATTTGAAAAACCAATAAAAATAGAAATTCCTTATGAACTAAAACAAGGAGAGGACCCTAAGTTAATAGCTGTATTTTATATCAAAGATGATGGAACAATTTCCAATGTTCAAGGAGCATATGACATAAACAGAGGAAAAGTATTGTTTACAACAAATCATTTTAGTAAGTATATGATAAAAATGAATTTAGTAGAATTTAGTGATTTGACAATATATACAGAGTGGGCCAAAGAATCAATTAGGTTATTAGCAGCGAAGGGCATAATAAGTGGTAGAGAAGATAAAAAATTTTATCCAAGTGATAACATTACCAGGGCAGAACTTGCAGCTATCCTAGTAAATATATTACAAATAACTGATTCAGACATAATAGTGACTTTTAAAGATGTTAATACTGATGATTGGTATTATGAATATGTGAATAAGGCACTAAACGCAGGAATAATAAAAGGAAAATCAATCGACAAATTTGGACCAAATGATGAAGTAACAAGACAAGACATGGCTGTAATGATTATTCGTACACTAAGTAAATTGAAAGAAATGGGAGAAGTATCAAATGTTGATTTGATAGATAAAGATAACATATCAGAATATGCATTATTAGATATACAAAAGGCGGTAAATAACCAGATTATAGAAGGATATGAAGACAATACATTTAGACCTAATCTTACTGCAACTAGATCAGAAGTTGCAGTAGTAGCAGCCAAAGTATTAAAGATAAAGCAAGAGTTAGAGTTAAGTAGGTAGAGTGAAAGTAAATATAAATAAAATGTTAGATATAGATAGAAGATGAGCATAATTCATCTTGGTGAGAGGAGTGATTAAATATGAGTCAATTTGTTGAAAAAGAGATTGCAGAGAAGTATATAAGTAAGTGGCAGGATATTTTGAGATTGAGGGACTGGGATATAAAGTTACATATTGTTGAAGAAGAGTGGAGAAAGACGGGGGATATCAAAATTGATGTTGATGATAAAAAAGCTATTTTGATGCTCAATAACTATAACCCGAAGCAAACTAACTTGGAAGAGCTTATAATACACGAATTTTTGCATCTAAAGTTATATGGTATGGATCAAATGACAGAAGAGCTTATACATTGTGTGTTTGGTGATGATTTGGAAGATGCAAAGTTTAAATTTGCATATGATAAGTTTATGACTTTAATTGAAACGACAGTTGAGGACTTGGCCAAGGGATATTTAGGAGTAGCAGGGGAAAATAAAAATATATCTTTTGGTAGAATTCAAAAATAAGTGGATTTAGAATTGGGAAATAAGAAAGGGAAAATTTAAAGGATGAAGGATATAAGCTAGGACTTGCAACGCCAGTTCTAAGAGGGTTGTTGATATATACATTCTGGAAAAATACATTAACAAAAAATCAGAAAAAATGGTACAATGTTTATATTAAATAAATATACGAGGGATGTGAGATATTTTGTTGCGAAGTATAATGCTCGTGGTTGCCTACGATGGGACAAACTACTGCGGGTGGCAGAGCCAAACGAATGGGCTGTCAGTGCAAGAAAAGATAGAGAATGCATGCAAAGAAAAGTTTAAACAGAAGGTGATAGTGAGGGGGTGTAGCCGGACGGATGCTGGGGTACATGCGGAGCATCAGGTTGTAGCAATACAGGTAGATACAGATATCACAATAGAAAAGATACCCCTTATGCTGAATTCGAGCTTGCCAAATGACATCGTCGTAAAATATGCAAAGTATGTGCCGCTCAATTTTAATCCAATAAGGGATACAAAATATAAAATCTATAGATATAGTATACTAAACACCGATATAAGGGTGCCCAAAATGATGAGGTATGCAGCTTATTACTATAAGACATTAGATATAAAGTTAATGAGGCAAGCTGCAAAATTTATGATAGGAACACATGACTTTAAAGCTTTCTGCTCATCAGAAAAAGCAACAAAAACGACAGTGAGAACGATATACGATATACAAATTAAAAATGAAAAAAATAATATAATTAACATATATGTTAAAGGAAATGGCTTTCTACATCACATGGTGAGGATTATTGCAGGAACTTTGATAAAAGTTGGCGAAAAAACAATTGATAAAAACAAAATAAAAAATATAATAGATAGTATGGAAAGAAAAAACGCAGGACCTACAGCTCCACCTGAAGGGTTGACGCTGGAATATGTGAGCTATGATGAATAAGTAAGTTAAGGTATAAAGTTAAACTTAAACTCATCAATAGAAATTATATTGACGAGTTTTTGATTAGATGGTACAGAAAATGAAAACTATTCAAAAACTGCGATAATAAAATTGATAATGGGAGTAACTCTGTAGAAAGGGGAACTCTCTTTTTGTTTAAAATTCTAGACAGAGGAAAAAAGTAAAAATTATCGACAAATGTAAAAATATGGTATATAATACTGAATATAAAACTAATGAGGAGGAGACAGTATGAAAGTAACATTTCATGATTGGAAAGATTATTTATGTCACAAAGATGGAACAGAGTATTTTATGAGAGAAGCACAAACGGAACCTCAACGTGAGTCACTCAATTTTCAGATAATAAGGTGCAAATAAGCAATGGACAAGCTTACTATTTTGATAATACTATGGGTGGGGGAGTTGTAACTCTTATATATGAGAGGGGAGGCATAACAAAAGTTATTAATGTAGATGAGTGTGGCATCCCAGAACATTATATATCTTACGATGAAGATACACCTGTTATAGATGAACTATATTTTGAAGGCAAAAAACAAGGTTTAGAAAAAATAAAAGAAGGCATGGAAGTATTGAGAGTTATTAATGACATTAACAATGTAATATTACTTGAAATGTCAGAAAAAGAAGGGGAACTAGAAGTACCTGACGAAATTCTTAGATTTACATTAGAAGAGCAAGCAAGTTTATAAAGATAATAAAACATAAAAGCAGTCTTTGAACCTATAAAAGGCATATTGATAAGGAAGAAAGGCAAGATACTAAAATTTGTCTTTTTTTATATTGTTTAAAAACCAGACTGGGCGATAGCATTCTATGAAGGTAAGGTGAAACACATTTACTTTATCGCAGAAACAAAAGGTGCGATGGATAGTATGAATTTTAGAAAAATTGAGGAGGCAAAAATAGGCTGTGCCAAGAAACTCTTCAATGAGATTTCCATAAGTAAGGTTAAATACCATGAAGTGGATAGTTATTAAAGTCTGCTAAACATTATGAGTAGCCTATAATATTTAATCTGGAGTTTTTTAAAATGGAGATTGGTAAAAAGGTTTTAATCATGGAGCACCTACAAAATATAAAATTTTTGAAAAAACTTTATATTTTAAGGAAATTTTAAGATTCATATTCGAAAATATAAATGTAAGTAAAAATTTTGCAAAAGAGGAGGCGTTTAGATGAATGTATCTTTAAACACACAAAATATTTATAGCGATTATTCTGCTTTCAAAACGGCGAAAATTAGCACTGACACGAAAACAAGTGGAACGAGCACAGTGAAAATAGATAGTAGCGATACAACAAGTACTACAAAAAGCGGAAGAGCGACATCATTTGGGGGATTTGGCGAATTCGGTCTAAGTGCGGAGGGGGAAGCACTCAAGAATAAATTAACAAGCTCAATTGCTACAGATGATGTTAAAGCAAAGATGAAGGAAATCGATGACCAAATCGCAAAAATAGAGGATTTGGATGTGGATTCAATGTCAGATGATGAGGTAAAGAGTACATTAGAGGCGCTTAACTCTAGATTGACAGCATTGAAAGATGCACAATCTCAAATGAGTAGTAATACTGGTGATGTAAGTTCCCTAACATCTGAACAGCAAAGAGAAATACTAAAAGGCATTCAAGCTGGTCCACAAGGTGGAAAGCCACCGATGGGGCCACCACCAGGGTCAGGGGGACCGCCACCGGGTGGAGCAAGCAAATCGGCAAGCAGTGCAGACAGCACAACGGATGTAGAGACTACAGAAGCTACTGCAACTAAAAAGCTATACCAAACATTACTTGATGCGTTAAATGACAGTGATGATGACGATGATGATGATAGCACAACGACTAGCAGTACATCAGATACGACGAGTACATTGAGTTTCAATCTAGCAGAACTACTTAAGGAAACATTAAGTGAAGCAGATTTGACAAAGCTGAAAACAAACATCAGTAAATTAATCAATTCTGAAGAAAATTAATTTTGAGGGTATCCTCTAAAAAATAAACTATCAGAAAAGATAGTTTGTTTTTTAGAGGATATATATTTTGACAATGCTATATAAAAGATATAAAATAGACATATGAAAGAGGTGCATGAAATGAATATTTTGATCGTTGAGGATGAAAAGAAACTGGCGGATGCGGTGCAGTATATACTTAGAAAGGATCAGCATGATGTTGATATGGCTTATGACGGGATAACTGGCCAGGAGATGGCTGAGACAGGCGTGTATGATGTTATTATACTCGATAAAATGTTGCCCCTTAGGGATGGGTTCGCCGTTCTGAAAAATCTCAGAAAAAGTGGAGTGAATTCAGCCACAATCATTTTGACAGCGGCTGGAACTATAAGTGACAAGGTGCTCGGACTAGATATTGGGGCAGATGATTACATGATTAAGCCCTTTGCCAATGAAGAGCTATTAGCTAGAGTTCGTGCCCTCGGTAGGAGGAAGTCAAATTTAATTTGCACAAATGATGAGGTAGCGATAAAGGATGTTCTGTTTAAACTAAACAACTATGAAATCATTACGGCAAATAAAACGATAAAGCTAACATCAAAGGAGGCGAAAGTTTTGGAGTTTCTACTGATAAATAGAGGGATTGTTTTAACCAAGGATCAGATAATACAGAGAGTCTGGGGATTTAATTCGGAAATTGATAGAAACAACATAGAGGTCTATATGTCGTACCTAAGGAAAAAAATCAAAGAGGTAGGACATGCAGTTACAATATTAACGGTAAGAGGGATAGGGTACTCTCTAAAAGAGGTGTAGAAATGTTAAATAAGCTGAAAATACAGATTACAATTATTAATTTAAGCTTGATGTATCTTATATTCCTACTGATTTTTGTTGGGACGCATAAGATCACAAGCTATTCAATTGAAAATAGAGAAGATAGCTTGATGAAGTCGATTGCAGAAAGAGAAGTGAGTCATGAAGATGGCCCAGGAATGAAGCCGATGAGACTACCTCCTAACATTTTGCTCATCAAACTAGATGATAAAAATCAAGTGGTTGACACATCTAGAGACAGTATTTTATCATACGATGAGGTGCAGAGACTAACAGCGGAGCTCATGGGTAGAAAAGAAGATAAAGGGAGCATCTCAGTCAATCCGTTTAAATTTCAATATTACAAAATTCAAAGTGTCAATAATAGAATCATTGTTTTATCAGAAAGAAGTCAAGAATCAGAGTTTTTCAATAATCTACTCTTTAGCTTTGCAGTGATGGGGCTTCTAAGCGGTGTGTTTGCATTTATCATCAGTATTTATTTTGCTGAAAGGGCGATACGTCCCATACGCGAATCAATCGAAAAGCAGAAGACCTTCGTCGAGGATGCCTCACATGAGCTGAGAACGCCACTCGCAGTCATTAATTCTAATCTGGAGATTGTACTTGATTCGGATGAATACAAGATGAGTGTGCACAAGAAATGGCTAGATAACATTCATTATGAGGTCGATGCGATGTCAAAGCTGATTGTTAGACTTCTAATGCTGGCAAAGACGGAGGCAAACGGAAAAGACTTCTCGGAGGTTAATCTCAGTAGCATACTGAGTGAGGCGTTGCTTCCATTTGATGCAGTAATAAGCGACAAAGGGTTAAAACTTACGAAACAAATAGAACCCGATATTATGATGAATTGCGATGAAGTCTACATAAAGCAGATGGTCAATATATTTATGGATAACGGCATAAAATACACAAGCAACGGAGAAATTTTCGTAGGTCTAAAAATGGAGAATAAGAAAATCAAACTCACAATAACCGACACAGGCATAGGGATAGGTGAAGCCGACACACAAAAAGTATTCGAACGCTTCTACAAAGCCGACAAATCACGCAATAGAAACGAAGGAAGCATGGGACTAGGACTCGCCATAGCAAGCAACATCATAAATATGCACAACGGCACGGTAAGTGTAGAAAGCAAGAAGGATGCGGGGACGAAGTTTACAATATTGTTTTAGGCGAGACAAAAGGGGGCAGGCTGAATGTGGTATCATATATCGATCACCTCGCTAATGGGAGGAACTGATGAAATTTTGGCTTATTAATGGCTTTTTACGGGTACGACCATATAAAATAAGGTGTTCAATATGCTTGAGCACCTTATTTTATATGGTCTGCCGAAGGCGGGAATCGAACCCGCACCCCTTTAACAGGACTGATTTTAAGTTCATATTTGTGAAAAATAGGAAAACTATTCCATAATTCAAAACAGGCTTGGGATTCAAAACCGCCACATCGGATTATTTATCATTTCACACACTGGACTATAGACTTTTTGATTACGATGATTATTATAGCGCAGGATGGGATGGATTGCAAGGACTGAGGTGATGAAAATTGAAATTACTTTAAATTTGATGTAAAAGCTTTAAAAAATATTATTAAGTTATATTCCGAAAACATATTGACAATAGAAATTTTTGGAATATAATCCAAATATATTAGGAGGCGATTATATGATAAGAAGAGATCAATACTTGAATAAACTGGTTAGCTTTAAAGACAAAGATTTAATAAAAATAGTAACTGGAATTCGAAGATGTGGAAAATCTACTTTACTTGAGTTATTTAGGGAGTATTTACTTGATAATGGAGTAGACGAAGGACAAATTATTGCAATTAATTTTGAAAATGTAGAATATAATCATTTGCTTGATTTTATGGAATTGCATAAATATGTAAAAGAAAAGGTGCAAAAAGGAAAGAAAAATTATATATTTTTTGACGAGATTCAAAATGTTCCAAGCTTTGAGAAGGCGAGGATATAAGGTTCACATAGGAAAAGTAGATCAATATGAAATAGATTTTGTCGGTGAAGGTGCAAAAGGTACAGAATATTATCAAGTAGCTGCTTCCGTCCGCGATATAAGTACATTGGAGAGGGAATTAAAATCTTTGAGAAAAACGGGAGACGATTATCCTAAATATTTGATTACCATGGACAATGATCCACAAGTATCACATGATGGGATTAGGCAAATCAATATTATAGATTTTTTACTAAAAAAATACTAGCTAAAATGCACTTGCAGCAAAAAAGTGATTGAGTTGTGTCAATCACTTTTTGTGGTTATAAAATTAATATAAACGCTCCAAATTCTACACAAAAACATTGAAAAAATAATGTAATTGTAATAAAATTAAAGTAACAAGGATTGAGAGGTGATTTGATGAAATTACAGGTATTCTCAAAGAAAGATATTATAGAACTTGTCGGAAAAGTTTCTACAGCTGATTCATTAATAAAAAGCTATCAAAAAAGCAATTACATCAAAAGTATAAAGAAAAACTTATATGCATGTCTTGATTTGGTGACAGGGGCTAGTATACCAAATAAATATAAGATAGCAAGTAAGATAACAGACTCATCCCACGTATCACATCAAAGTGCATTTGAGTGTTATGGAATTATCAATCAAGTAAGCAATGTAGTATTTGTAGCATCAAAGACCGTATTTAGGGATTTTGAGTTTGAAGGCCTAATGTATAAATTTATAAGAACAAAGGCTGAAGACGGCGTAGAAACATATGAGAGGTGTCATGACATACGGGTGACGGATATGGAGAATACGATTGTTGATATGATAAAAGACTTTGATAAAATACTTGGATTTGAGGAACTTATACATTCTCTGGATATGGTTGTAAAAGTAGACTCTGCCAAAATAGCAAAGTACTTGTCGATATATGGCTCGCAAATTGTGTATCAGAAGGCGGGGTATTTGCTCGAATACTATAAAGAGGATCTGAAAGTATCAGACGAACTGGTAAACCTATGTATGAGTAAAATCGGCAAAAGCACAAGATATTTACTAGGGCAAAAGCCACCTTGTGCCACGGAATACAGTGCAAAATGGCGACTTGTCGTGTCTAAGAATGTTAGGTATTTCACTGACTCAGGGCTTCGGGTGTTGGTTTAGAGATTATGTGTGGATAAAAGGAAAGCATTTATAAAATTTAATCATAATAATTTTGAAGTCGAGAATTGCAAATTTCACCTGAATGCATTGAAAAAATATGAAAAAAATGGTAGAATGGAAGTAGAATATAAAGAGCGGGAAGGAGCAAATAATTATGACAAATGGTGCTATAATAAAAGAAAGCAAGTTCTTATTGTATGAAACAGATGATGGGAAGATCAATGTGGATGTGGTACTAAAGAATGAAAACATATGGCTTTCTCAGAGAGGGATGGCTGAACTTTTTGATGTAGGAAATGATAATATAAATGTTCATCTGAAAAATATATATGAAAGTGAAGAGCTTAGCAGAAACTTAACTATTGAAGAAATTTCAAAAGTTCAAAAAGAGGGTAATAGAAACGTTACAAGGAAAGTTTTGTTTTATAATCTTGATGCTATAATAGCAGTGGGATACAGAGTAACTCAAAGAAAGCTACTCAATTTAGAATATGGGCGACTAAAATACTAAAGGAATACGTAATAAAAGGCTTTGTGATAGATAAAGAAAGATTAAAAAACGGATTAAAGTTTGGAAAAGACTGTTTTGATGAATTAGTAGAAATAATAAAAGAAATCAGGGTAAGTGAAAGGCGTGCTTACCCAAAAATCACTGATATATTTGAGAGTTGTAGTAGCGATTACAGTAAAGATAGTGAAGAGGTGTATATATTTTTCAAGATTGTTCAGAACAAGTTACACTATGTAATTACCGGAAAAACTGCGGCTGAACTTATATATGAAAGTGTGGATAGTGAAAAAGTAAATATGGGGTTAACTTCTTGGAAAAACTCACCAGAGGGTAAGATACTAAAGTATGATATAAGTATTGCGAAAAACTATTTAGAAAAAAATGAGATAGAAAGACTAAACAATTTAACAAATTTATTTTTGGATATTGCTGAGACAGAAGCAAAAGAACAACAAGTAATGACGATGAAAGATTGGATAAATGTCACAGATGATTACTAAAATACCGAAAGAAGAAGGTACTTGAAAATGCAGGCAGCATTTCTCACGAAGAAGCAATAAAAAGGCAAGTACAGAATATATGGTGGATGGTTTTGATGAGACAGTGACCGATGAATTTATACAATTTATTCGAGATTTTAGTATCAAAAGCATGCCTAGAATCGAGGAAGTATTAAATAGATATCCAGATAAGGATATAAGGGTAGTACGCAATTATCAAGATGTTGAAAGATTGGTAGAGAAATTTGAAAATTATAAAGGGGATGGTGCAAATGAATAGGGCAGAAGAATATCTTAATACAGAAGTGACAGTAAAAATGGATAGGGTTATGGGAAGCAAACATCCGAAACACGGTTTTGTTTATCCTGTAAATTATGGATATATACCTGATACGATTTCAGGTGACGGCGAATAATTGGACGCGTATGTACTTGGAGTATTTCAGCCTGTAGAAGAGTTTAGAGGCAAATGCATTGCTATTATACATAGCCTAATGATGATGATAAGTTAATAGTCGTGCCTAACGATAAGAGCTATTCAGATGAACAGATTGAGGCTTTAACGGAGTTTCAAGAGAGATTCTTTTTACATGAGATAGTTAGATAAGGAGTGAATCATAGTGGATATAAAAATTGAAAATTTAAAGTATGACGATCTAGAGCAATATAAAGCACTAATCGACAACTGTTTTGGCGGTAGTCAGGACATAGAAATATATAGAAACTCTTATAAGTTAGATAGAAACTACGAAATCATCGTAGCAAAGCTTGATGGCAAAATTATAGGGAGTATCACAATGCAAAAGATTGATTTGTTCACCTTTTCGTTCCAACCCGTAATTGAGTTGTTTAACATATCGGTAAACTCAGATTACAGAGAGCACAAGGTTGGCTCGATAATGATGGATTATGTGAAAAAATATGCCAAAGAGCATGGATACAAGCAGATTATACTAACTTGCTTAGATGACCAGCCAGTAATACATAAGTTTTATGAAAAAGTGGGATTTACAAAAGCAAATAGTAGAAAGTATAGTATGCCAGTGTAGAAGGAGGCTGATAGTTATGAATAAGATAAAAGGTTCAGAGAGATTATACTTAAAAATTCCGAGTTATGATGAGCTAGCATACAGGCAAAAGCTTTTGGCAGACCCGGATACAATGAATTATAATGCAGGGATTGACATGTCGTATGTCGGATATGATAAGAAAACTGGCTGCATAGATTTTAACGAATCTAAGTGGCAGAATTGGTATGACAAATGGATTGGAAATACGCCAAAGCGATTTTTTGCATACATATGTAGAAAAGAAGATGATGTGTTTATAGGTGATGTCGCTTGTCACTACGATGAGGAAACAAAGGAAAACATAACGGAAATTTTAATAGAAGCAAAGTATCGAAGGATGGGTTATAGCGAGGAAGCACTAAGGCTATTAATGAAAACAGCATTCGAAGGATTGGGATTAGAGAGTCTAGTTGATAACATCCCAAATGATAGAATATCTGCCCATAAGGTTTTTGAAAAGGTAGGATTTAAGAAAAAACGTGCGGTAGATGGAGTAACATGGTTTGAGTTGCAAAAGGAAGATGTACGATAGGGAGGCGGTACATATGGAGGAAGAGTATATTGAGTTAATAGATGTCAATAAGAAAAAGACAGGAGTAGTAATTCCTAGATCAAAGTATAAAGAGTTATTGCCAGAAGGGCAGCGTGTTTTAATTGCAGCATTATTAGTGAATAATAGTGAAGATAAAATTATGATGCAGTTAACTTCAAAAGAGAAAGGGAGTATTCTCTCTTTACCAAGTGGATGGGTGGTGCAAGGGTATAATAGTAGAGATACTATTGTGAGAGAAATGTACGAGGAACAAGGATTAGAAATGATATAGATGAAATTATTTTAGTAGAGGAAAGGCCAACTAGTAAAACTGCTTTTTTGATATTTATTATTTAGAGGCAGACTTTAAAAGAGAAGATATGGTACTGCAAAAAGAAGAAGTTGATGATGTTATATGGATGTCTCCAGAAGAAATTTTCTCAGCCTATAATGAAGAAAGAGTCAGAAAAAGTTCTTTTGAGTCTATTAGAAACTTTTTAAGTAGTGGGTTTAATAAATAGAGGATTAAAATGATAGGGAGTTGATACAATTGAAAGACTATATATTGAGACCAATGACTCTAGAAGAAGTTAATGATTTAGTCACAGAGGCGGAAGGACTAAAAGATTTCCTGCCAAGCAGAGCAAAGCCAGATAAAACAATCATGCCACTTATGACTAAGTTTAGCAAGAAAGATTATTTCAAGATATATGGCTATGTGAATGCTGAGCAAAAAGTAGTTGCTTTTATTACTATTTTTGAGGAAAATGGCTCAATTGATATTGGGCCGATGTACGTCTGCAAAGACAATAGAGGTATGAAGCTAGGGTTCAAACAAGTGGAAGATGTAATAGAAAGGTATAAAACTAGAGGTGTAAAAGAAATATTAACGCAGACATGGGGTGAGAATCAAGCATCACAAGGCGTGTTTGCAAAGTGTGGGTTCAAAATTGTTGAGATTGTTGAAAATGATAGAGTGAATGGAGACAGCACAGTGAAATTTAAATTAGAGATATGAGGAGCGTGATATTATGCCAACATTATATATGTTATGTGGGAAAGTAGGTTCAGGGAAATCAACGTATGCAAGGAAAATGGAAGCAGAGCAAGGAGTGATTCATTTCTCTGCTGATGATTATATGCTACACTTTTATGGGCATTTAGATGGTAGAGAGGCACATGAAGCTGCACTTATAAAGTGTGAGGAAATGATATATCGAACATGTGAAAAGCTACTTGGGTTAGAGCATAGTGTAGTACTTGATTTTGGATTCTGGAAACGCGCAAAGAGGGATTATATAAGAGAAAGATTCGCAAAGTATGATGTTAGACTCATATACTTGAACTACAGCGATGAAGTAATCAGGGAGAGAGTCCACCATCGTAATAAAAACCTAAAAGAAAACGAATATGAAATTCCGGATCACGAGTATGAATTGTTTTCAAGTTGGTTTGAGGAGCCAGGAGAAGACGAAAAGGCAGAGGTAGTTAAGTAGCTAAGATATACATTGTGAAGTGTGATATATTGAACTAGTGAAACGATTCGAAATTACTAAAAGGTAGATAATAATGGAGGGAATACATGAAAATAAAGTTTATAGGAACAGGCTCAATAAGAGCAGACAGATTTAGTGCATGTGCTTTTGTAGATGATAAAATTTTGATAGATGCTCCGAATGGGGCAATGAAACAAATGAAAAGACTGGGAAGTAACCCAGAGAACATAAGTATTGTCTTGATAACGCATTTTCATGGCGACCATTATTTTGACATACCATTTTTGATGCTAGAACTAGGTCTAACAGGACAAAGAAGCGAGCATTTGACTATTGTTACACCTATGGGAGAATCGAATAAACTGAAACAGCTGTTTACAATGGGCTATAGTGTTGAAACATGGGAAAAGCTTGTTAACAATACAAATCTCGAAATTATAGAGATAGATGATGGTGAATCTTTGCAATTACATGGCTATGATATAAAAGCAATAGAAGTAGAGCATGATGATGATATAAAATGCTTAGGCTATATCGTTAGTAAAGGCGAAAAAACCTTTGGATATACTGGAGATACTAGAGAGTGCAGTGGTGTTGAAACTATTTTACAAAACACACCTATCACGGTGATGGATGTATCGTTTGTTCAAAAGATACCATCTCATCTATCTTTAGCAGAGGCAGAGCTGCTGGCTGAAAAATATAAAGGAAAGTGTAAAATTATTGCAACACACATGTTTGATGAGATAAGAGAACAGGAAGTAAAGAATATAAAGATTGTGGATGACGGAGATGTCGTTAATATTTGATTAGCTATTCTACTAAGAAAGTGCGCAGAACGGCCTAATTAAGGGGAATCCTTAAGAAATCAACAAAAAATAATAAAAAAATCTAAAATAGCCAAAAACCATAATCCTTATAGAAATATATGGGTTATTATTTTGCATAAAAACAATAAAATTACAAGTATTTACAATTTATTCAAAAAGGATTGACGTTTGTGGGATGTGGAGTTATAATCCAATCACTGCAGCGATACACCTGTAACCCACTGAATGCGGGGCACTAGGAGATACAGATTACATCAAAACTAAACTTAAAGGAGGATTTGCATGAGGAAGAACTAGAGGCCGATGGAGATTAAAATATTTTTTCCACGAATGACAGATTGGTGGAGGTTAGTAAGCTGTCGACGTATGTATACGATAGTGATATAATTAAGGGATTCGACAGTTTGACTACAATGCATGTGGACTTCCTTTATGCCGATGCACAAGAAACAACAGATGTATAAGGCACAAATGAGGTAGAAAAGGCAACTAGCAATGCTGATCTCACATTTGGTGAGTTTATGGACAAAGTCCTGTACAGTAAGCGCGGGGGCATGAAGTCAAGGAGTTTCTCAGACTACATATTTGGGGCTAAGCACATTGGAGCTACCTTGGGACAATTACCAATTCGAAGCCTTGGGAAAATGGATTATGAAACATTTATTAATGATTTTATCCAAAAACAACATACAGTAAAAGGTGAAAAGCGCTATTATAGCCAATCACGATTACATAATGTATATATGGTCCTCAGAATCGTGGTCAGATATGCGTATGAAGAGGATATAATCCTTAAAAACTACATGGAAAATATAAAAGAGCCATTTGGAAACGCACCAATCACCGATAAGTATAAAGCACTAAAAGATGATGAAATTGCAGAAATTATTATTGCGGTTAATGATAATTTAGCATTAAAAGCGTTGATATTGATATTGCGCGATACCGGGATTCGACCTGGTGAGGCTTTGGCATTAACTTTTGAAAATGTTGACTTGGACAACTGCAAAGTGCGAATAGAACAGGCACTTAGCTATGACATCAAGTTCGACATTGAAACAAAAAAGGAATTATCTCAAGTTCCTATAATTAAGGAACTTAAGAACGAACGTGGAAAAGTTTCGCTTGTTGCAAGAAGAACCTTAAACATTACTCAAGAAGCTTCACAAGCGGCCAGAGATTGGAAAAGTGCTATAGAAAGTAATAAGAAACTAATGGCGAAAAGAACTGCTAACCATACAGAAAATATGCTATTTACAGGACAAGACGGTACCCTGAAGATGGAAGAATACCATGCTAAACAGTTTTCTGGTGCACTAAAACGGAAAGGACTTTCAGAAAAAGGGTATATCTTTTATAGATTTAGGCATACTTTTTGTACTAACTTAGTACAGATGGGCATTGACATTACGACAATTGCTAAGTTGATGGGTGACGCAACCTTAGATATGATATTAGAAGTGTATAATAATATCAACAAAGAAGATATTGATCAAGCCAGTAACAAATATATTGAAAGGCTTGGAAACCTGTCTGATAATAAAGAAATGAATAAACAAAAGGTAGACTAGGTGTGTAAATGAAAGAACCTATAAATAGTGAACTAGAAACTATTTATAGGTTCTTTGTATGTCACAGCTATATTTTCTGAAAAATAAAGAGAAAGTTACAAAATATGACATTTAGCATTGATTAAAATGGTAAAACATGGTATAATAAATAATATGTGTGGGAGGTGTTAGTATGGCTTTTGCTAACTTTGTAATTAATACCAGGAAACCTGACCCTATAAAAGAATTTATTAATAACAATAGTAAATACGAAGATTTGAATTCAACTAGTCAAAAGAAGGTGGTTGAGTTTTGCAATTCAGTAAGTAAATTAAATGGTTTAAATGATATAGATAAAATAATGCTTGTAAATAATTATTTGCAAGAAAATACACAGTATTATTGTGGAAGAATTACTGAAGCTAACAACAAAAAGTATGAGGTTGAATGCGATGATGGTAGAGCTGATTATTCAAATCCTAATAGCACAATAGAAAAAGGCTATGGAAATTGCAATTCAATAAGTAGTGCTTTTCGTATTATTTGTCATAAACTAGATGTAATAGTAGATAAGGTTGATGTTGGAGAACACAGTTATTGTATTTATGATTATAATGGTAAAACCTATATAATTGATCCAACTTGGGGTTGTTCAAGAAATGAAAATCAAGTTAATGGAGCACCCAAGGCCACTAGATTTTCAGATAAATATATTATGGTTGCTTTAAACGATTTAAAAGATACAGGACATCATACAGTAAAACGATTAGAAATGAATGACAGGACTTTAGCTACTGAACAGCTTGATAGAGAAATTATAACAAGTTCTGTTGAAAAATTAAAAAGTCAAGGTATGGTTTTTCAATATTCAGAAGAACCTATTTTAAAATCAAAGGAAATAATTGAAAAAGAAGTTAATGATAAACCTGCTCCTACTAACATTCGAACAGCAATTGCTGAAAAAATATTTGATAATGATATTGTACCGCAAGCAAATAAGTTCGAAATCCGAAGAAATATGTATATGGGATTAGTTGCAAAACAAGAAGAAAACCTACAAAAAGCTTTAGAAAAATATACAGATATACAAGGTAGTTCTATTGATAGGAAAGAAGTTCGCTTAGAAGTGGCAAGTAAAACTATAGCTATTAAGAAGATGGCACTTGCTAAAACGTTAGACCGTTTAGAATTTTTAAGACCAGAAAGTAAAGAAGATATAGCATATAGACTAAGACAATGCCATGAATTCCCTTCAAAAATTAGACAAGTAATACCTGATGACTTACCTTTGCGTTTTCATGGAACTTCAATTTACAATGCAAAACATATTTTGCATGATGGTGAATTATCTTCCTCGGCAGATAGAATCGGCGTTGAGACTAGTTATGACACTAATGACCAAGTTTCAGTAACTACAAAACAAACTATAGAAACTACTGTTAGTAGCTATACAGATTTAACAGGAGATTACTGTATTCCAGCTGGATGTATATTTGTATTGTTGCCTAAAGATGAGATCGATGAGAAAGCAGGGGACTCTCTGTTAATGGGAAATGTAAATTTCAAAAGTGAACCGGATAGATTAGTTGCTATTATTACCTCAAACGAAAATATCCCCAATATACATGAATGGTCTTCAGAAAGTAATGTTAATGAATCTAAAATATATGATTTTGACGGTTTTATTCAAACATTTGAGAAACTAAAAGAATCATCAAAAGTAACAACTGTAAATCCAATCACCGCAACTGCGGAAGAAATACTAGATACATATGATAATAAAGATACAATACTACCAGTAAATACTCAAGTTGCTAATAAAATAGACTTAGATTAAATATATGAGGGCTATAGATAGCCCTTTTTCAATACTTTTGAGTAAGAATATAGAGTTTTTAGTGCCTATCCATTTGCTAAGCGAATCTAAAAACAATAACGAATAAAAATTCACATGTTTGTGTGTATCGAGCACAAATGCATTGACATCTGACTGCTCGATGTCTTCGATTTCGCCTTCATAGTGACGGTTAAACATGTCCCATGCAAGTTTGTAACTATCGACGGTTGGTTTTCTTAAATTTTTGACCTTGCACCAAGACAAAAAATCTTCAAAATTCTTGGTTCTTGTTAATTTTAGTTTTATTTTTTGCATGAAAAAACACCCCTTGGATTATATGATTTATAGTCATAGAATCCAGTGGGTGTTTTGATATTTTCAGAGGTTGCCTGAACCCTTGAAACCCTTACTGTGTATGCCGAAGGCGGGAATCGAACCCGCACCCCTTTAACAGGACTGGATTTTGAGTCCAGCGCGTCTGCCAGTTCCACCACTTCGGCGTATTTTTGATTACTTTGATAGTATAACATAAACTGGTGGAATTGACAAGAGAAATATAAAAAAAATTGTCATTGACAAAAATCGAGCAAATAGCTATAATTGAGATAAATTATTAATATGTAAAGACCTACTAATAACTAACTTGGAGGTGTTAGAGTGTATAAAGACGATGAGCTAGAGCTTATAAATAAGGCCAAAAAGGGGGATATAAGGGCTTTTGAGGAGCTTATTATAGGCTATGAAAAAGATATATACAATATAGCATATAGGATGCTAGGAAATGCTAATGATGCTGAAGATGTTTCACAAGAGGTGTGCATTAAGATATATAAAAGTTTAAATATCTATAATAATAAGAGTAAATTATATACTTGGATATATAAGATAACAATAAACACATGTATTGATGAAATTAGGAAAAATAGAAAAAACATAGGACTCAAATATATAGATGAAAATATTAATGTTGGAGAATCTGAGATTTTACAACAATATAAAGACGATAAAGAATTAACTCCCGAAGATAAATATATAAAGAAAGAGGAAAAATCAGATATCCTTCAAAAGATTAATATGCTTGACCCGGACCATAGGGCAGTTATAATTTTAAGATACATAAATAATTTGGAATATGAAGAGATAGCTGAAAGTTTAGAATGTAGTTTAGGTACTGTGAAATCGAGGATAAATCGAGCAAAGAAAAAGTTACAAGAAATTTTTAATAATGTGGAACAAAAAGAAAAGAAAGTTCGTTTAAATAATAAGAAGGGAGGGGATAGTCATGAATCAAAAAGATAAAGAAATTTATGATTTTGATGAAATTGAAAAAAAATTAAAATCCCTTCCCGAAAAAGATTTGCCAGTAGATTTTCATTCTAATTTAATGAGCAAAATCTACAAATCAAAGGAGGAGGAAAAAATGAAATGGTGGGATAGCATTCTCAAAATGTTGAGGCCAAGAGAAATATCAATAGTAGCGGCAGTATTGTTACTAACAATTGTAGTTATAGCGCAAACTGCAGGGGTAATCGGAGTAAATAATAAAAATCAAAGCGAAATGATGTTAGGTCAAAGTTTAAGTAATTATGATTCAACGGTAAGCGGTGGAATGTCTAATAGCTTTAGTGGAGATATGTTTGCAAATTCCACAGCAGTGTCGGAAGAAGCGCCACAAGCAGCTATGAGAAGTGAGAAAAAAATGGATTTAGATTCAGTTATGAATCAAAAGGTAGTAAATCCAGAAGATAACCTAAAAATAATAAAAACAGCAAATATTACACTCGAAACTTTAGATTTTGATGGAGTTCTCCAAACTATAAGAAACCTATCTAAAAACAGTGGTGGGTATGTGGAAAACTCAAGTAGCTATATATACGAATCTCACCCAGACAAAGGTGAATATCTCAAAAAAGGTAACATTAAAGTAAGAATACCAAAAGAACAATACGAAAGTATTAAAACTGAGGTAGGAAATATAGGAAAAGTCATTTCAACAAGTGAAGGCACAGAAAATGTAACAGAAAACTATGTTGAAATAGAAAGTAAAACAAAAACATTGGAGATACAGCAAGAAAGACTACTTGATATAATGAAAAAAGCTACAAAAGTAGAGGAACTTATACAACTTGAAGCAAGACTTAGTGAAATAAGATCACAGCTTGAAAGTTATAAAAGCCAAATGAAAAATTGGGACAAATTAGTTGCATACTCAACTATATATGTAGATTTAACTCAAGTTAGAAATTTAGAAATAGTACAACCTGTTGATAAAAATTTGATGCAAAGGATAGGAGAAAGCTTCTCATCTTCTATAAACAACATAAGAATGACAACAGAAGATTTGGCAGTATGGTTTGCAGGCAACATAATAATTATAATTATTAACATTATTATTTATGGAGCATTAATAATAATAGTAATAATGGGAACAAAAAAGGTAATTAAGATGATTAAAAAATAAAAATAAAATAAAAAAGGAGAGTGTTCATTATGAATACAAATTTAAAGAAAGCAATAGCAGGTAGTTTAGCATTAGTTATGTTGGTTGGTACAGTTGCATTTGGGGGTTTTAATCCGGATATAGCAAAGGCTGATGATGCAGCAGCAGCACTAAACAGAAAAACAATAACAGTTTCAGGAGAAGCTAAGGTGAAAGTAGCGCCAGACATAGCATATGTTAATGTAGGTGTACGAACAGAAGGGAAAACAGCAGTAGCAGCTCAGCAAGCTAATGCACAAAAAATGACAGCAGTTATAGATGCTATAAAAAAAGCAGGAATTGACGCAAAAGACTTGAAAACTTCAAATTATTATGTAAATCAAATGTATACATATGAAAATAATACTTCAAAAGTAACAGGATACGAAGCAACAAATACAATAACTGTAAAAGTTAGAGATATAACAAAAACAGGTGACATAATAGATATAGCATCTAAAATGGGATCTAATATAACAAATGGTGTGACTTTTGGCCTAGTAGATGAAACAGCTTCATACAACGAAGCACTTTCAATAGCTATGAAAAATGCTCAAGGTAAAGCAAATGCTTTAGCAACTGTAGTTGGAGTACAACTAGACAAACCTTCAAGAATATCAGAAGATAGCTACGGTGGAGGAGCACAACCAATGTATTCAAATCAAGCAATGAATATGAAAGCTTATGATTCAGTAGAATCTGCGACTCCAGTAGAATCAGGAGACATAGAAATAACTGCAAGAGTAAGTGTAGAATATCAGTATTAATTTAGAATATAAAACATTTCTACATAATAAAGGGGCTTGATTTATCAAGCTCCTTTATTATGTAGAAATACTTTAGAGGCAGCATAGAAGTGGGCGTTTGTCGATAAAATAACAATTTTGTAACAATAAAAGCAAGTTTAATACTTGCTTTTATTGCGTTAGTGTGTTATAATGATTTAAGAATTTATGGAGCGGATTTTATCTTTAGTTTTTATTTTTAGTTTTATTTTTTTGTAGAAAAGTATTAATAAAAATTTAATATAAGAACGTATATAAAAAGGGGGAGAAGTTTTGTTAGTAAAAACACCAAGATTAAAAATTATTCCATTAGGTGGATTAGAAGAAATAGGAAAGAATATGACAGTTATAGAATATGATGATGAAATAATAGTTATAGATTGTGGATTAGCATTTCCAGAGGATGATATGCTAGGTATTGATTTAGTTATACCTGATATAACTTATTTAAACAATAATAAAGATAAAATTAAAGGCATAATACTTACACATGGACATGAGGATCATATAGGTGCTGTTCCTTATGTACTAAAAGAAATAGATATTCCAATATATGGTACGAGATTGACGCTTGGACTTGTTGAAAACAAACTTAAAGAACATGACTTGGATAAGACATTTAAAAAGTTTGTTGTTGAGGCAGGAAAGAGTATAGGTTTCAAAAATTTCAAAGTTGAATTTGTAAGAACAAATCATAGCATAGCAGATTCAGTAGCATTGATTATATACACGCCAGTAGGTATAATAGTACATTCAGGAGATTTTAAAATTGACTATACACCGATAGAAGGAAATAAAGTTATAGATTTAGCAAAGTTTGCAGAAATAGGAAGCAAAGGTGTTCTTGTTTTTATGAGTGACAGTACAAATGCTGAAAGAAAAGGCTATAATTTATCAGAAACATCTCTTGATAAGGTTTTTGATGAGATATTTGTACAATCGAAAACGAATAGAATAATAATTGCAACATTTGCGTCAAATGTATATAGAATACAACAATTTATTAATGCAGCGAGTAAACATAAAAGAAAAGTTGCCGTATCAGGTAGGAGTATGTTGAATGTTCTTAGTACTGCTATGGAACTTGGATATATAAATATGCCAGAAAATATTCTTATAGATGTAAATGAGATTAATAGATATGCAGATAATCAATTAGTTATAATTACGACAGGTAGTCAAGGTGAACCTATGTCAGCATTGTCGAGAATGGCAAATTCTGAGCATAGACAAATTGAAATAAAAGCGGGAGATAAAGTAATACTTAGCGCTACACCTATACCAGGCAATGAAAAAACTGTATCAAAAGTTGTAAACGAATTATGTAAAAAAGGCGCAGATGTAATAACTGACGATACTCATGTGTCAGGACATGCTTGTCAAGAAGAATTAAAACTTTTACACACGCTGATAAATCCCAAATTCTTTATTCCAGTGCATGGAGAATATAGGCATCTTAAAGCCCATTCAGATTTGGCTAAAAGCTTAGGTATGAATTCTAAAGATATATTCTTAATGTCTATTGGAGAAGTACTTGAACTTACAGCAACTGAAGCTAAAAAAGCAGGGGTTGTTCCCGCAGGTAAGGTATTTGTTGATGGATTAGGAGTTGGAGATGTAGGTAATATAGTGATTAGAGACCGTAAGCATCTATCGCAAGATGGACTTATAGTAGCTGTTGTTACTATCGATAAGAAGACAGGATTAATGCTTGCAGGACCAGATGTAATTTCTAGAGGGTTTGTTTATGTGAGAGAGTCTGAAACTTTGATGGATGATGTAAAAGCGATAATACATGAAGTACTTGACGAATGTCAAAATATGAATGTTAGAGAATGGTTTTATATAAAAACAAGTATAAAAGAGAAACTTAAAGAATTTTTATGGAAACAAACAAAAAGAAGTCCAATGATATTACCAATAATAATGGAAGTATAAAAATTCCTCTCGCAAAAGCGAGAGGAATTTTTTCTATTTACCTCTCATATATTGTACAAATAACAAATAACAGGTAACAGATGGCAAATAACAGATAACAAATAACGAAGCTACAATTAAATTAGTCTTTTTTAAATTTGTACTTTGATATTTGTACTTTGAATTTGTACTTTGTTATTTGTATGTTGCACTTTAAAATGGAGGTTTTATAATGAGAGATTACATAAAAGAAAGAGTTGTTGAGGTTGCTAATTATATAGTTGCAAACCAAAGCACAGTGAGGGATACAGCTAAAAAGTATGGTATTAGTAAAAGCACAGTTCATAAAGATGTTGTGTATAGATTGATTGATGTAAATAAATTTTTATATGAAGAAGTAAGGGACATACTAGATATGAATAAAGCTGAAAGACATATACGTGGAGGAATGGCTACAAAAAATAAGTATTTACATAATAAAAACTAAATAATAAATTTTGTTAAATTAATGTTAAAATATGCGATAAGGTATTGTAAAAAGTGAAAAAAATTGATATACTAATATAAGCAATAATTTTTTTGCAAACCACTCGAAAAAAGAAAGGGACAAAATAATGCAGAATAGATACAATACCGTAGATTTAAATGAAATAAAGGGAACGAAACAACACTATAGAAAGGTTAAAAAGTTTATTTTAATTGTTACCATGATTGTCTTACCATTTTTGTTAATAGCAGGATTTTTTACATTCATGCACGTGAACGCTTTGATTACTGGAGAAGTCGACTTACTTAAGGGGCTAGCGGATAATCCATTTGGACAAGTTTTCAATATGATAGGAAAGACTCAAAAAGATAGAATTACTGGAGCGATATTCGGAGTTGATAAAGAAGGGGTAAGGACAGATGTTATATTAGTTGCAACAATTGATAAAAAAAGCAACAAAATAGATGTTATTTCTGTGCCTAGAGATACAAGAATAACGCTTGCGCCCGAGAGACAAACAGAACTTAAAGGATTGCACAAATATGCACCTTCAACAGGTGTAATGAAAATAACAGAAGTACATGCATATGCACCAAACAATAAGAGAAATGAATACTCAGTAAAAGAAGTTGAGAGAATTCTTGATGTTGATATTGATTATTATGTGAAGGTGGATGTAAAAGCATTTAGAAAAATTGTTGACCAAGTTGGCGGTATAAAATTTACTGTAGAAAGAAATCTGAAATATCGTGATCCAGTTCAAGATCTATATATAAATCTTAAAAAAGGTGAACAAACATTGAATGGTTCACAAGCGGAACAACTTGTTAGATTTAGGAAATATATGAATGGTGATTTAGATAGAATAAAAGTTCAACAAAATTTCCTAAAAGCATTTTACGAGCAAGTATTTAATGTAAAAAATATAGGTAATCTTCCCAAAATAGCAGTTACGTTATATCAATATGTTGATACTAATTTTGGTATAGGTGATGTGCCAGCAGGAATAAATATGATATCCAAAGTAGATGCATCCAATGTAACTATGCATGTAGTACCAGGAGAACCTAAAACTATAAAAGGTGTATCTTACTTTATATATGACAAAGTAAAGACTAAGGAATTAATAGATTCAATTTATAATGCGGATTTAGTTCAAAAAGAGCAAACAACAGATAAAGTAGTAACAGAATAAATTAATAGGAAATAGAAATTGTTTTCTATGAGGGAGGTATTATGAGATTAAATAAAATAGCAGGTATGGGGTTAGTAGTAGCGGGACTTTTTATGGGTATGATTTCAAATACACATGCCATGGAAACATATTATACAAAAGAATATAATACAAAAATTATAAATGGTGTTGACTATCAAAGAGATATATCTCTTACCGATAAAGGTTGGTTAAACATACATGTATTAAAGATTGATTATAGTAAAAAATATATTGATATAGTTCCTGTGTATTCAAAAGACACATATGGAAAACGAGACACTCTAACCAATCTGATGAAGGGTGAAGATTACATAGCTGGTATAAATTCTGACTTTTTTGACATGCGTAATAATGTCTCATATCAAATAGGTACATTGGTTGAAAAGGGTGAGCTACTATCTACTTCAAATATAAATGAAGGATGTAATAACTATGCCACTATATTTCTTAGCAAGGACAATCCGTTTATAGACTTTTTTGATGTTAATATGAAATTCTATGCAAACGATAACTTGATTTTTAATATAAAGCATTTGAATAAAGTTACAAACTTTGATGTACCAGTTCTTATAGATAATAGAGATTTAATGAAAGATACAAGTAAAATTGATTCAATATACAAGGGTTTGTACAAAATAGTTATTGAAAACGGCGTAATTACAAAATTTTCCACAAAAGGTGAAACGGTTACAGTGCCAGAGAATGGATACATTTTGGTTATGAAAGAGAAAACAATATTTGAAAAGAATAAAGGATTAGCAGTTGGACAAAAAGCAGATTTTGATATAAAAACTTCTATAAGTGTTGATAAAGTACAGTATGCAATAAGTGGATCTGTAAAAATACTTGAAGACGGACAAGTAGTAAATAGAGGTGTGCCAAATACAGGTAGGTACCCTAGAACAGCAATTGGAATCACT
Organism: Clostridiales bacterium GWD2_32_19; assembly: GCA_001795385.1. Classification (GTDB taxonomy): domain Bacteria; phylum Bacillota; class Clostridia; order Lachnospirales; family UBA12420; genus UBA12420. The sequence goes on along the minus strand of MGOU01000026.1, from coordinate 17,692 downwards.
AAAAATGGCGAAATAATAATGCTTGCAATTGATGGTAGAAGCGATGAAAGTGTGGGCGTAACACATGAGGAACTTGCTACACTTATGTTAGATTATGGGGCATACAACGCAATGAACTTTGATGGTGGTGGCTCAACAACAATGGCAGTTAAGTTGCCTGAAGAAGCGCTAAGCGTTGTAAATAAAGTTTCAGATGGTTCACAAAGAAAGATAATGAATGGGTTAGCAGTAGTAAATAACTCAAAAGTGTCAGATGCAAAAGAAATAAAAATACAAATAGATGAAAAAATGCTTGCACCAAATCAAGAAGTTAAACTTTCAGTTAGTGGATATGACGAGTTTGGAAACATTTCAAATCCTGATATAAAAAAGATTAAGTGGTCATTTTCAGGAGTAAAGGGGAAAATAGATGGTGATAAGTTTACTGCCCAGACTGTAGGAAATTGTAAGTTGACAGCTACGTATGGTGCTGCAAAAGCGGATATAGAATTCGAAATAAGTGATGCTATTGGTAGTATAAAGTTTGACAAAGATAAGATAATATTAGAATACGGCAAGACAGAAAAACTTGTGCTTAAAGCATTTAGTCAAACAGGACAAGATATACTTATAGATATGAAGAAAGTTAAATGGGTAGTTAGTTCTAAAAATTTAGGTACAATAAAAAATGGTGTATTTAAAGCAGGTACAAAATACACAAAAGGGTATATAACAGCAACTTACAAAAACAATATTGTAGCCATTCCTGTTGTATCAGGAACTCAAAAAACTGTAACAAATGATTTTAACAAGGTAAATAACAAAAATACTTTTGTCTCATTCCCAGAAACTGTGAAAGGAACTTTGGCGAACAACTCAAAAAGAGCAAAAGGAGGAAAATCATTTGAACTTAAATATACTTTCGAAAAGAGTGAAAATACACAAGCAGCTTACATTTCTTTTGGAGAGCCTATAGAAATAAAAGATAAGGTTCAAACGATAGGTCTTGATTTATATGGTGATAAATCTAATAACATATTTAAAGCGAAAATTATAGATGCAAATAATAAAGAGTATGCAGTGACGATGGCAGAAAAAATAGATTGGTCTGGTTATAAATATATTAGCATCAATCTTGACGAAAATATGTCATATCCTATTAAATTAGAGAGGCTTTATGTAGCGTCACTTAAAAAGGACAGAAAATCGTCTAGTACAATTTATGTAGATAATTTGTATAGTGTAAAGGTTGAGACAATAAATGATATAAAACTGCCAGTTGTTATGGAAAACATGTCTGTTATAGAAAACGATCCTAAAGAAAAGGCTTCTGACATAGTGATTTTAGATAATTTTGATAGCTACAGTACTGAAAAACAAAGTGATATCATAAAAAATATTAATTCTTCATACGAACTTGTTTTAACTACGGATGAATCAGAAAAAGTAAAAAATAGTGTTAGAAAGAATAAAATTCAAAACCAAGATATAAATTATAAGGTTACAAATAAAGACTTTCAAGTAATATATTTAAATTCTGAAAATGGTGATATGTATAAATTTTTGGAGAATTCATTATTAAATGCTGGGCCTAAAAATGTAGTTATTGTGACTAATCAAATAGATTTTGGTAAAAATAATAATAAACAAACGATTTTAAAAAGTATAATAAATGAAGCAAGCGAGATAAAAAATATTTTAACCATAAGTAATAAATTTAAAGAGGAAAACATAAATGATACTTTGAAATATTTACCTATACAGGTAGATAAAGCTATTAAAATAAAAATAAAGGATGGTATTATGAAGTATGGATACATAGCAAACTAATTTCTTTGAAATAGTTTTGCATGGTTAGTAAAAAATGAGGAGTTGAAATCTAATGAAAAAACAAAATATTATTAATCTGGTAGTAGTTTTATTTATTGGCTTAGCAACAACTGTTTTTGCTTCTAGTCTTGATCTTGGTAGTGAACAGGATCCTATAGTTACACAAAGTTATGTTGATAGTCAAATAAGCGAACTTAAAAAACAGATAGGAAATAGTAGCAGCGGGACAACTAAATTTACCTACGAACCACTAAAGATAAATAAAAATGTACAGATTATAGGAAAGCAAGGAACAGAAATAATCGTCAGAAGTGGAGACACAAAGGCGATAACAATTGTAAAAGATGGCGTAGAAAATGGACTACAAGATATAACAGATGGAATAGACATAAAGAAAGATAAAAAAGTACCTTTAAATCACCTTATAATAATACCAAGAGAAGATGGAAGAGGAATTAAATTTACTACAGATGGGTATATAATGATTAGAGGGGAATACGTGATTAAATAACAAAGTACAAAGTACAGAGAACAAAGTACAGAGAACAAAGTAAGAAATTAGAGTATAAATAAGTGTAATGTAAAAAGATATAGAAATATTAAGTTTTTAATTTGTACTTTGTTCTTTGAACTTTGTACTTTGAACTTGCGAACGGAGTGGAATTTATGTTACGAATGATAGCTTTATCTTTATATTATGGTATAGCCAGGAATCTACCATCTTCGGATGCTTATTATTCATTTGGAGCGGGTATAATAAGACGTGTACTTTGCAAGTTTATATTTGATAAACAAGATAAAAATGTCAATATCGAGCATGGAGCTTATTTTGGAAAAGGTATAGGAATAAATATAGGGGATAATTCGGGTCTTGGAATAAATGCAAGGGTTCAAGGCCCACTTGTGATAGGTAAAAATGTAATGATGGGTCCAGATGTTATAATATATACAAAAAATCATAGCTTTAATAATACAGATGTGCCCATGATGGAACAAGGCGAATTAGAACCAGAGAAAGTAACTATATCAGATGATGTGTGGATTGGGGCAAGAGTTATAATACTTCCAGGAGTTACTATAGGAAAAGGATCAATACTTGCTTCGGGTTGTGTGGTAACAAAGGATGTAGAATCATATAGTATTGTTGCAGGGGTACCAGCCAAAAAAATAAAATCTCGATTGGAGAGTTGAGGAAATGAAGGTATTACACATAATAAGCGGTGGGGATTCAGGAGGAGCAAAGTCTCATTTAATAACACTGTCAAAAGAATTAAGAAAACAAATTGACATGAAAATATTATGTTTTTTTGCTGGTGATTTTTATAATGAAGCTAAAAAAATCGGACTACCGGTAGAACTTTTAAATCAAAAAAGTAGATATGATTTATCAGTTATAAAAAAAATAATAAAAATTATAAAAGATGAAAAATACGATATTGTACACTGCCATGGCTCAAGAGCTAACTGGTTTATTTTTCTTGCAAAACCATTCATTAAGGTTCCTCTAATTACAACTGTACATAGCGATTATAAAAAAGATTTTGAAGGTGTGAATCTATATCGTTACTTAGTATATACAGGACTTAATAGATTGGCCTTAAGGTTTTTTGATTATTATATAGGTGTATCACCAGAATTTAAAAAGATGCTTGTTAATAGAGGATTTGTAGAAAACAAAGTTTTTTCTATCTATAACGGTGTGGATTTTGATGAAAAGTTGGATTGTATAGATAGAAAAAGCTTTGCCCAAAAGCATGATTTAATCGAGCATATGGATAAAAAGTGGGTGGGTATAATTGCTAGACTAGATCCGGTAAAGGGTTTAGATGTGTTTATAAAAGGTGCTGCTGAAGTTTTAAAAGCTAGACAAGATGTCCATTTTCTTATTGCAGGTGCAGGCGGACAAAAAGATGAATTAGAAAAATTAGTAAACACACTTGATATAAATAATAATATTACATTTTTAGGGCATATAAAAGATGTTAACTCCTTTTATAACGCTTTAGATATAAATAATATAACATCGTATAGCGAAAGTTTTACTTATGTTTTACTAGAGGGTGCCAGGTTTAAGAAAACTACTATTTCCTCAGCAGTTGGTGGAATACCAGAACTTATAAAAAATGAGGAAACAGGATTGTTGTTTGAAAAGGGGAACTACAATCAATTTGCAGGTTGCGTTTTAAAGCTTTTAAGTGATAAAGAAACTGCAGTAAAATACGGAGAAAATTTATATATACATGCTAAAACAAACTTTTCAGTTGAAAATATGGTAAAACAACATATCGATATATATGAGAAAATAAATGGGAAATAATAAAAAGGGGTTGAGTATATTTTGGCAATACAGAAAAATTTGAAGTATATAATTATAATAATTATAATTGCGATAACTGTTATAACAACTGTAAATTTATTTGGTACAGAATATGGTAAGAATTTTTTAAAGTTTGATATAAAGGGTAATACAAAAATGCAACAAAAAGTAGTTTTAGGAGAGGCATTTGGAATATATGAGAGTCAGCCAGAAATAAACTATATAAAATATGCTAAACCAGTAAAGGTAAAAGGTGTATTTTTAAGTGAGTGGACATTATCAAGTAAAGAAAAGAGAAAATACTGGATTGATACAATAAATAACACAGAATTAAATGCTATTGTTTTAAATATAAAGAATGATGATGGTATGATTTCTTTTGATTCAAATGTACCTCTGGCAAAAGAAATACGTTCCACTAAAGACGCACCTATAAAAGATATAAGAAAATTGCTTATAGAGTTAAAAGAAAATGGTATATATCCTATAGCAAGGATAGTCGTGTTTAAAGATCCTTATTTAGCAAATCAAAGACCAGACCTTGCAATAAAAAATAAAGATGGTTCTATATTAAGAGTTAAGTCTTCTAGTGGAAGAGCAGAAGCTTGGGTAAATCCTTATAACAAGGAAGTTTGGGATTATGTTATAGAAGTTGCAAAAGAGGCGGCAGATGTTGGGTTTGAAGAAATACAGTTTGATTATATAAGGTTTTCTACAGGAAGAGGTATTGAACTAGCTGATTTTGGAGAATTATCTAAAGAAAAAACTAAGCAAGATGTGATATCAGAATTTACAGAGTATGCTGTTAAACAATTAAAGACGAAAGGTGTTTATGTCTCAGCAGATGTCTATGGGACGATTATTAATAGTAGCATTGATTCAAAAATAGTTGGACAAGATTATGTAGAAATGTCAAAATATTTAGATTATATATGCCCAATGGTTTATCCATCACATTTTGCTAATGGTACAATGGGTGTAAAATATCCAGATTTACAACCGTATGATATTATACTAAAATATATGCAAGCATCAGAAGCAAAACTAAACACAATAGCGAAAGGTGAACATAGGGCAATAGCAAGGCCGTGGCTACAAGACTTTACTGCTTCATGGGTAAAGCCACATCAAAAATACACAGCACAGCAAATACGTGAACAGAAAAAAGCAGTTTATGATGCAAACCTAGAGGAATGGATTTTATGGGATGCAAATAATAGGTATACTATAGATGGACTAGATAAATAAGAACTTAAAAAGTAATGCACTCACAAGATTGTCATTACATGTTTAAAATACACTCTCACTCGCAATTATAGGTGAGAGTTGTATTAAATAAATTCAATTTTTGAGGAGTTGTTGGAATGAAAGATGTTTTAAGGTTATTTTATAATCCAGAAGATGTGATATATAATAAATTAAACAAAAGAATCAATATGAAAATTTTATTTATTGTTTTTTTTGCGGCAACAATACTTTTAATTAACAACATTAGCAATGATTATATTAGATATCACACATTGATATCTAGTGGTTTAGGATATGCAATGATGGTATTTGAGTGGATTATGTGGAACATTGTTGTTGTTTCAGGTATTCTACTATATACAATAATGATAATATTAATAGGTTACATCGTGGGTGGTAAGGCAAGTTTTATCCGGATGGCAATGGCTCAAATCTATATGCTCATTCCTATTATAATCTTTGAACTAATAATCTTAATACTAAAAAGTCTTTTCACAGGAATGGTCGCAAGTGATGTTGATGCATCTTTAAATTTTGATATATTTATTTCTGTAAGCCACACTGCACTAATAATTTATTACATATTTTTAAATACAAAAGTAATCGCAAAAATTCAAAGTATTAGTATGAAGAAGGCGATATTTAACAATATAATTCCCATAACTTTTATTTTAATAATAATATTAGACACATTTAAAATAGTAAGCAACAATATTAATCCAGAGTATAGAGAAAGTTTAAGAGAGATAAATGCTGGACAAGAAGAATCTATAGATTCAGAACAATAAAGTTTGACAGAGCAATTTATTGAGATACCATGAAAGTCCTCGTATTATGTAATTCTGAGGAATGAACGATTTCTTTACTTTTTTGCTCTAAACTATTTCAAATATTAGCAAAATATGTTAAAATGAAATAATTAAATTAGGAATAGTATTCATCGTGCTTAAAAGGCGAGTATACATTTGTTAATGATAACAAAATAATATATATAAGAGAGGATTGTGCATATGAAAAAGTTTATAGAGAAGGTATTTGGTTCACATAGTGAAAGAGAATTAAAAAAGATAGAATATTTAGTAAACGATATTGAGGATTTAAGACCCCAGATGATGAAATTATCTGATTCTGAACTTTCAGCGAAGACAGAAGAATTTAAAAAAAGATTGGCGGAAGGTGTGTCACTAGATGATATACTAGTTGAAGCTTTTGCTACAGTTCGTGAAGCGGCTAGAAGAACTATAGGAATGGAACACTTTAGAGTACAGCTTATTGGTGGGATAGTTCTTCACCAAGGTAGAATAGCAGAAATGAAAACAGGAGAAGGTAAAACGCTAGTAGCGACTTTACCTCTATATCTTAATGCGCTTACGGGACATGGTGCACACCTTGTAACTGTAAACGATTATTTAGCAAAACTACATGCTGAGTTAATGGCTCCAGTATACAACTTTTTAGGAATGTCGGTAGGTACGATACTTACAGATATCAGTCATGATGAGAGAAAGGTAGCATATGCTGCTGATATAACATATGGAACGAACAATGAGTACGGTTTTGATTATTTAAGAGATAATATGTCTATATATGAGCAAGATAAAGTTCAAAAAAAGCTTCACTATGCGGTTATAGATGAGGTTGACTCGGTTCTTATTGATGAAGCACGTACGCCGCTTATAATATCTGGACAAAGCGCTAAATCTACACAACTTTATAAAGTTGCCGATTATTTTGTTCGTGGACTTACAAAAGGTAATATTGTAAAGCCACAAGATAATATAAGTATGTTAATGAGATCCATAGTTGAAGAAGATGGAGACTTTGTTGTAGATGAAAAAACTAGCCATGCCACTTTGACAGCACAAGGAATAGATAAATCAGAAAAGTTTTTCAAAGTTGAAAATTTGGCTGACTCAGAAAATGTAGAAATACAACATCATATAAACATAGCTTTAAGAGCGCATAATCTTATGCATATAGAAGAGGATTACATAGTAAAAGATGGTCAAATCATAATTGTAGATGAGTTTACTGGTAGACTGATGTCAGGTAGACGTTATTCAGATGGTTTGCATCAAGCAATAGAAGCAAAAGAAGGTGTTGAGGTAAATAGAGAGAGTAAAACTCTTGCTACTATTACATTCCAAAGTTACTTCAATAAATATGAGAAAAAGTCTGGTATGACAGGTACAGCGTTAACTGAAGAAGAAGAGTTTAGAGAAATATATGCCCTAGATGTTATTGTAATACCTACGAATATGCCATTAGCAAGAGCAGACTTGGCGGACAAAGTTTATAAAAATAAGAAAGCAAAAATAGAGGCCATCATAGGTGAAATAGAAGAAGCGTATAAAAAAGGTCAACCGGTACTAGTTGGTACAATAACAATAGATAGTTCAGAAGAAATAAGTTCTATACTTAAAAAGAGAGGTGTACCGCATCAAGTACTTAATGCAAAGTATCATGAAAAAGAAGCTGAAATAATTATGCTTGCTGGACAAAAAAATGCAGTAACTATTGCTACAAACATGGCAGGGCGTGGTACGGATATAAAGCTAGGAGAAGATGTGCCAGATGTAGGTGGACTTAAGATTATAGGTACAGAAAGGCATGAAGCTAGACGTATAGATAATCAGTTAAGAGGGCGTTCAGGTCGTCAAGGAGATATAGGGGAATCTAGATTTTATATTTCACTTGAAGACGAAATAATGAGACTATTCGGTTCTGACAAGATGCTAGCAGTGCTAAACACTTTAAATATGCCAGACGATATGGCTATTGAACACGGGATGTTAACTTCTACGATAGAAAAGGCTCAAAAGAAAGTGGAAAGCAGAAACTTTGCTATTCGTAAAAGACTTATGGATTATGATAGAGTTATGAATGACCAAAGGGAACTTATATATACAGAAAGAAATAAAGTACTAAACAACGAAAATTTAAAAGAAGATGTAGTGAAAATAATAAACCGTATTATTGAAAAAGCGGTAAATATATATACTACAAGCAATAAAAACGTAGAAGAGTGGGATTTAGTTGGTCTAAGAGAATATATATCTTCAATAATACCAATAGGTAAAATTGACTTTACAGAAGATGAAAAACAAAATCTAGATAAAGATTTATTAGAATTAAAGTTAAAAGAAGCGGCATTTAAACTTTATGAAACAAAAGAAAATGAATTAGAAGACGAACACATGAGGGAAGCAGAAAGAATAATATTACTAAAGACAGTAGATCAAAAATGGATGGATCATATAGATAATATGGATCAAATGAAGCAAGGAATAGGATTACAAGGCTATGCGCAAAGAGATCCAGTTATGGAGTATCAACTTTTAGCATTTGAAATGTTTGAAGAAATGCAAGAAGAAATACAGAAAGATACAGTTAGAGGACTTTATAATGTTCAAATGCAAAAGAAACTAGAGAGACAACAAGTTGTTAAGGATGCAGTAGCATCTCATGGAGATAATGGAGAAGAAGTAAAGAAAAAGCCAAAAATAAATAAAACAGAAGATAATATAGGAAGAAACGACACTTGTCCATGTGGTAGTGGAAAAAAGTATAAACATTGTTGTGGGAAATAAGACCGTAAGATGACATAACTAATGACGAGTAAAAGATTAAGAATAGGTCCCTTCTTCCTTTTTTGTAGGGAGAGGGGAGTTTTTATAAGGGCACATTATATGTTGTCCATATTTAATCTCTTTGGGTTTAATTCCCCGTCGGCTTGCCGCGTTCTTGTCATTGCGAGGAGGTTCTTTCGACGAAGCAATCTCGTTTTTGAAAGATGAGATTGCTTCGCAAAAAACGCTCGCAATGACAACATGGTACTCCGTCGGCTTGCCGTGGGGAGATTCATATAAATGAAAAGGTTTGGTGAAATGTATGATGATTGATTTGGAAGAAATAAAACAAGAGCTTAAAGTGTATGATGCAAGATTAAAAGAGCTTAAGGAGTCACTTTGACATTGCGAACTTAGAAGAAAAAACAAAGGACATGGAAGAAATAATAATGAATCCTGATTTTTGGAATGAACCAGATAAAGGACAAGAAGTGTTGCAAAAAATGAAGCAAACAAAAGATAAAGTAGCAACATTTTATAAGTTGAGTGGTGAATTTGAAGACCTAGATATTTTAATAGGGATGGCAATAGAAGAAAATGATGCGAGTTTGGTACCAGAAATAAAGGAAGGGTATAAGAAATTTTTAAATGACTTTGAAGAAATACGTCTTAACACACTTTTATATGGTGAATATGATAAAAGTAATGCAATAATTACGCTACACTCTGGCGCAGGTGGGACGGAAGCTTGTGATTGGGTAGAAATGTTGTTTAGAATGTACTCAAGATGGGCAGAAAAAAAGGGCTATAAAACTGAAATACTCGACTACCTAGAAGGTGACGAGGCGGGAATAAAGTCAGTAACTGTACAAATAAATGGAGAAAATGTCTATGGATACCTTAAAGGTGAGAAGGGTGTACATAGATTGATTAGAATATCTCCATTTGACTCAGGTGGTAGACGTCATACTTCTTTTGCATCATGTGATGTTATGCCAGAAATAAATGATGATGTAAATATAGATATAAAAGACGATGATATCAGAATAGATACATATAGAGCCAGTGGAGCAGGCGGACAGCATATAAATAAAACAGACTCGGCAATACGTATAACACATATTCCTACTGGAATAGTAGTTCAATGCCAAAATGAAAGATCACAACATAAAAATAAAGATAGAGCAATGAAAATGCTAAAAGCAAAACTTTATGAAAGACAAGAAGAAGAAAATGAAATGAAGATAAAAAATATCCAAGGTGAGCTATCTGACATATCATGGGGAAGTCAGATACGTTCTTATGTTTTCTGCCCGTATACTATGGTAAAAGATCATAGAACAAATACAGAAACAGGCAATGTAAATGCCGTTATGGATGGCGAAATAGATATATTTATAAATCAATATCTAAATTGGAAAGTAAAATTGTAATTTGATAAAAACTTTTGTCGTAAAATATTGACTTTTGAAAATGTACAGTGTATACTTATCATAGGACGGTGGTATACACTGTACATTTAATTTTGAGGGGTGAATATATGGATATAGGTGCAATCATTGGGATAGCTATTGGCCTAGGTGGTATATTATTAGGATATTTAATGGAGGCAAAATATGATTTTGGTGCATTTATTGCTTTAGTACAACCTACATCTGCAGCTATAGTTTTCGGTGGTACAATAGGTGCTGTTATTTTATCTTTTCCAAGTAGTGAATTGAAAAAACTAGTATGGTCATTCAAAATAGTTTTTACAAAAAAAGAATATAATGAACAAGAAATAATAGATTACATAGTAAGTTTATCAGAAAAAGCTCGTAAAGAAGGACTACTAAGCCTTGAGGGTGAGGTTCAGACAGCAGAGAACCAGTTGCTAAAAAGAGGTATTGAACTTGTTGTTGATGGTGTAAATCAAGAGTTAGTAAAAGAAATATTACTTAGTGAATTAGAATTTGTAGAATCTAAATATGAAAGCTCTGCGAAAATATGGGAAGCTGCTGGAGGATATTCACCTACTATGGGAGTTTTAGGTACTGTTATGGGTATGGTAACTATACTATCTCATATGGGAAGTGATACAAATGCACTTGCACATAGCATAGCTGTTGCATTCGTAGCTACTATGTATGGTGTTATGTTTGCAAACGTATTTTATATACCTTTCGCAACAAGAATAAAGATAAAATCTGAAAAAGAACAAAATATTGGTAGACTTGTAGTAGAAGGGGTACTATCTATACAATCAGGTGAAAACCCAAGAATTATAGCAGAAAAATTAAGCTTAGCATTTACAGAGCATACTGAAAAATCAAAGAATAATGAAGAGGATAAGGAGGAAGGTAAATGAGTAAAAAGAAAGTTGAGAAAGATAGTACTGAACGATGGCTACTAACTTACGCTGACTTGATGAATCTACTTTTAATATTCTTTATCATACTCTATGCTATGAGTAGTGCAGACACAGCTAAGTTCGCAGCGTTATCAGAATCACTTAGTGAAGTAATGGGTGGAAAAAAGCCTGAAAGTATGATAGAAATGGAAAATGAAAAAACCGCTATAATAGAAATGGAAGCACAAGAAAAAGCTAAGAAAGCTGCAGAAGAAGAAGAGAAAAAACGAATGGCCAATATTGAAAATAAGGTAAATGAATTAATAAAACAAAACAATCTTACAGGATTTGTCTCAGTAACTAAAGAAGAAAGAGGATTAGTTATATCTATAACAGATAATATACTGTTTGAAAGTGGAAGTGCAAGAATAAATGAGGGCTCTAAAGGTATCGTTTTAGGTATATCGCGAATAATAAATGAAATGTATGCAAATCAAATTAGTATAGAAGGACATACAGATAGCGATTATATTAGAAGTGTGCATTTTCCTACAAATTGGGAACTATCTGCAGACAGAGCGACAACAGTAGTTAGATTTCTAGTTGATAATGCTGGAATAAGCCCAGAAAGAATATTTGCGGTAGGTTATGGAGAGTTTAGGCCTAAAGTGCCAAATACCACACCTGAAAATAAAGCTAAAAATAGAAGAGTAAATATTGTTATTATAAATAGTAGCTACCTAGGATCAGTACCGCCATCAGTTTCTGAGACTGGACCTAGACTACAAGAAAGTAAAAAATAAAATGTCCACAAGCGTGGACATTTTATATTGTTTCTAAAACAGCATTTCCTCTTGTATTTTCTACTAATTCTCTAATTTGATTTTTCAAACCTTTAAAATCATCAATAGCGGATAAAGTCATATTAGGATGTGAAATGTCAGTGCTAATAATCAAAATATCACCAATGTTATAAAATCTATAAAAGAATGGTTGAAAATCGGACATATCTTTTATACGATAAAGTTGAATTATGTCTGTTCTGATGTTTAATAATCCTGTTTTTATTTCTAACACTTGCTCTGTTAGTGTGTATTGAACAGAGTAAACTTTAATCATTACTTTAATCATTCTAAATAATGAAAGAAACCCAAGTAATGAATAACATAAATAATTAAATATATCCCAGTTCTTTTGAATATTTAAAAATTGATTAAAGAAGAATAACATAGTAAATAATAATACAAATAAAGTTGCAATAAATATTAATTCAATTAATATTAAAGATCGTGAAGGTCTACCAATAAATATGGCATCATTTTGTTTAATCATAATATCACCTCGAAATATATTTTACAACATATCTAATTTAAATACAATAGCATTTATAAAAAATACAAGCAAAAGCTTGTATTTTTTTATAAATGAGTGTAGAATTATATAATATTTAGAATTAAGGGTAATAAATAAGTATGATTGTTATAAAAATTGAAAGTTAAGGTGATTAATTTGCAGAAAGAGAGATTGGATGAAGTAAAAGTACTAAAAAATATTTCAACATGGATTCTCATGATTTTTCTAGTTGTAGTTATTTGTTTTACAACCCTAAAAAATATAGGAAATGAAACGATATACGGATTTGTTTTATATTTTATGTCACTTATGATTATGATGTTTGCATTAATTTTTGTTATTATAACACAGCTTTTGATTCTTATTTTCAAGAATCAAAAGTTATACTTTTTAAATTATACTCAAATAAAGATAATAAATAAAATGGAATATTTCATAATAATTGCATTAGCAGATTTTTTGAAAATTGATAAAAAATATATAAGAAGGTTTTTTATCAAAGTTAATAATACTGCAGTTGAAAGTCTTGATAAAAAAAATAGTCTTAAAGATATATTAATACTTGTTCCACATTGCATTCAAAACTCAAAATGCGAAATAAAATTGACTGAAAATATAGAGTTATGCAAAAATTGTGGACTATGTGGTATGAATGAATTAAATAAAATCAAAAAGGAATTTAATATAAACATTTTCGTTGCAAATGGTGGGACAGCTGCGCGCAAGAAAATAAAAGATATAATGCCCAAATTTATAATTGCCATTGCTTGCGAAAGAGACCTTATAGAAGGTATTATTGACACGGAAAATGCTCCTACCTACGGAATATTAAATATGACACCAAATGGACCATGTGCTAATACAATATTTAATGTGGAAGAACTGAGAGAAGCATTAAAAAAATTTGCTTATTAAGAAAAAAATAAAATTTACAAAGATTTAATAATATCGTAATAGTTTCTCAATAATTTTGTTGTATACTATATAAGTTGTATGATATTAAATATAATTTTAAATTGTACACAAATAATTATAGTTACGAGGTGATGACATGAAAAAAGTGAAAATATTTATTATAAATATAATGTTTTTATTGTTATTTATAAATGTTTCTTTTGCAGACCAAAGAACAGAGTATGGCAAACCAATAGTAACCTATGAAACTCCAATGGGGGTTAAATTTGTTAGCTTCTCTAAAAATTGGGGAACAAAAGAAAAGTTAGAAAAGATATATATTGAGTTTTCAAAGAATTTTATGTCAGACGAAATATCATTTTTAAATACTGTATACTTTTATCCAGACACTCCAGAGGGAGTAGCGGGGCTATATAAGCCATCAATACAAGTAGATAGTAAAAACAACTATACATACTTGAGAAATAATTATATTGAAATATTTGATATGAATTCATATACACAGCTATCTGAGGTAGCTAAAGTTCTATCACACGAGTATGGACATCACTTTACAATGTACTATCTTGTTACAAAAGAGAATAAATATTTTTCTGAATGGAAAGAAACAGGATATTCTAAAGCTAGAGGTCTTACAAAATTTTCAAAAATAAAATATTATGATGATTTATACCAAGATAGTTACGAACATAAATGGGATGTTACTGAGGTAGCAGCAGAGGATTATGTTCAGCTGTTTGGTTCGCCGCTTGCTAAAAGAAGTGTAGATTATATGGATGTAAAAGACAGAATAATAAATAATATATCTGACTATAGGTATGCATCAAATATATTTAATTTACTTCCACAAGAAAACTTAGACATACCACTCGCAATAGAAGTAAATGGACTGAAACAGTACTGGCTAGGACTTGCAGGGTTTAGTTTAGGTCAGCCAACATTACCGAATAGACCAAAACTGCAACTCGCTGAAGAAAAGACATTACTCAGTAAATATAAATCATATAAAATAATATGGGATGAAGTGAAAGATAATAGAAAATATGAATATAATTTAGTAATGTATCCAGAGGGAGATAATAGTTTTCCAGTTCCGATTAAAACTACAAAAACAGGTGAAGAAATGAGTGCATATTTAGGTAGTTATATGATGGAACAGCCTAATGGTGGCGCAAGAGTTATAATGGAAAATTATAAAGGGAAATATTTAATAAGACTATTTATAAAGGATGAGGATAACTTTATGTTTTCATCATATGAATACAAAATAGACTTTTCCGCTGCTAAAAATGGTAGTATACAACAAGTATATAGTGCAAACAATGGAGAGATATATGGAAATGAAAACTCAATATTTTCAGATACCAAAACTACACATTGGGCATATAAATATATTACACAATTAGTTGCCATTGGGACTATAAAAGGTTATTCTGATGGTACATATAAACCAGAAAGCAGTATTACAAAAGCTGAATACTTAGCACTAGGGCTAAGAATCCTAAAAGTAAATTTAACATCATATAAGCAAGCAAACTCTACTAACTGGTTTATAAGAGACGGATATCTAGGAGCAGCTAAAGATATTGGTCTAATAACAGAAAAAGATTATGGAGTAGGATACAAAAACCTTAATATAGATGGTAAAATATCAAGAGAAGAGATGGCATTTATAACGGCTAGAGCAATAGTATATAAAAAAGGTACACAAAGTAATGTAGATAATTTTTCAACTGTATTTAATGATGCAAGCAAAATAAAATATGTAAATGAATTGAACATAGCTGTGAAATATGATATAATCAGTGGATATCCTGATAAAACATTTAGGCCTGCAAATACAGCTACAAGAGCAGAGGCAAGCAAAATGATAAGTAAACTAAAAGCAGTGGTTGGATAATTTGACATTATAAATTTAAAAAGAGAAGCAAAGGTAAGATTTTATTAACCATTGTGGGATGGAGTTGAGAATATGGAAAGTAAAACAATCGCTCAAAATAAAAAAGCATACTATGATTATTTTATAGAACAAACATTTGAAGCGGGTCTTGTTCTTGCGGGAACAGAAGTAAAATCGATGAGAATGGGAAATTGTAGTATAAAGGAAAGTCATATAAGGGTTGACAAAGGCGAAGTATATATATATAATATGAATATAAAGCCATATGAGAAGGGAAATATATTTAATAAAGATCCCGTAAGAACTAGAAAGTTACTTTTAAGTAAAAAAGAAATAAACAAACTCATTGGCACATCAAAATTAACTGGATACACAATAGTTCCTACAAGAGTATATCTCAAAAAATGCTATGTAAAAATAGAAATAGCAATAGCAAAAGGTAAGAAACTTTATGACAAAAGAGACACCATAGCAAAACGTGACTCAGAAAAGAGAATAAAGCAGGCAATGAGTGAAAAGAACTCATACTGACTATAAGGGGATGTAAAGGTTTCGACAGGGATTGTGGAGCTTGGAGTAGCTATTCGTAGTTAGTGGATCTACGTTAAAAACTGCTACCTAAATTTAAACGCAGACAATAATTTAGCATACGCAGCCTAATTAGGCGTGTATCGTTTTACTCTTACAGTCTCGCAGTTTGAGATAAAGCGTCGGTTAAGCGAGGAACTAAAACTTATCTTCTCGAATAAGTTTTAAGATTTAGAGATACTTTTGACTTAAGTCCGTCTTTAGACGTAGGGCAAAGGGAAGCTTAAATTAAAGACTATAATAGTAGAAGCTCTCTGTAACAGATCTTTGGACGCGGGTTCGATACCCGCCATCTCCATAATGTAAAAATGTAATAAAACTCTGATTATATAATAGAGTTTTTTAGGTTTCAAAAGTTAGAGTTAAATGCACCATTTTTGCGAGTAAACGGTAATTTGTCAAAAAATTCATACCGTTCACTCGCGAAACTACACATTTAATTACATTATTATTGAAAAATATCCCTCAAGTGATATAATATAACAAATAAAATTGAGATAATATATAGAGGGGTGTTTTTAATGAATAAAGGAATTAAGATAGATTTTTCTTCTAAAAGCAGTATATATACTAAAGAACTTGATGAAATAGTAGATAATACAGTTAGGTTAATAGAATCTATTCAAATACTACGAAATAAGTACAATGAAGACGGACTGCTGCCGCTATTACCATTTAAATCAGACCATGAAAACATGATGATAATAGCTAAGGCAATAGGACAGGAAGCAATGAAATTTGCAGTACCAGGTGTAAATGAGTTTTGTATATTTGACGAAGAATAATTCAAAAGGATTAGTAAAGCAGATGAAAGAAATGAGAAAACTATAGAAAGTCTGTACAAAGGTATATGTAGCGCAAAATCATAGAGTAGAAAAAGAAAGAATTATCTGAAAATCATTATATGTATGGCCTTTAAGACTAATGAATTAATACTAAAATAAAAAAAAGTAGATTTTATCACTTAAATAATTAAAAAACAGTTGACAACTTATCAAATATATTGTATAATTACTTTTGTCGCTGACGAAAAAGTATTAGAGATAAAAAGTATCGGGGTGTAGCGTAGCTTGGTATCGCGCTTGGTTTGGGACCAAGAGGTCGCAGGTTCAAATCCTGTCACCCCGATAAATATTTGATCTTTAAGATAGTTTACAAGATTACAAAAATAATAATATAGTAGACACATTTTGCGGATGTAGTTTAGTGGTAAAACTTCAGCCTTCCAAGCTGATTATGCGGGTTCGATTCCCGCCATCCGCTTCAAGTTACATAATTGTACTTGTAAATTAATTTGTGTCTGTAGCTCAGCTGGATAGAGCATCGCCCTTCTAAGGCGAGGGTCGGGGGTTCGAATCCCTCCAGGCACAATATAACAATTACAAAATTAATAAGTACATATAACGATTTAAAAGAATAAAAGAAATTAATCGGTTAAATATATATATAATATACTCACTGAAAAGTTATTTTATTTATTGTTATATGTTAGTTATAGATATGGTGGGTATAGTTCAGTTGGTTAGAACGCTAGATTGTGGTTCTAGAGGTCGTGGGTTCAACTCCCACTATTCACCCTTTTAAAAAATCATACAGTGGGTAGTCGCCAAGCGGTAAGGCACAGGACTTTGACTCCTGTACGCGAAGGTTCGAATCCTTCTTAC
>MGOU01000025.1 GCA_001795385.1 Clostridiales bacterium GWD2_32_19 | reverse complement strand
CCATGAAAGAAAAAGACATAGTTAGGAAAAATGCCGTCCAGATGCTCAAGGCAGCCATTCTTAACTATGAAAAAGACAAAATGGTCGTTTTGGATGATGATGCAAGTGTAGTGGAAATAATTGCTAAGGAATTAAAAAAGCGTAAGAGTTCATTAGTTGAATATGAAAAAAGTACACGAGACGATTTAATTAATGAATTAAAAGAAGAAATAGAGATACTAACAGGATATCTGCCTGAGCAATTATCAGATGATGAACTAATACAGGTAGTAAGCGATACTATAAATGAACAAAAAGCGACATCAATAAAAGATATGGGTAAAGTGATGACAGCGATAATATCTAAAGTTAAAGGTAAAGCCGAAAATGATAGAGTGAGTCAAATGATAAGAAACATTTTAAACTCATAAAATAATTTTTAACTAATTTAGGTCAGGTAGAAATGCTTGACTTTTTTTATTTGTATAAAATCTTAAATAAAATAAAATATTTTTCAATTTTAAATTTATTTTTAATTGAAAAATATACATAATAATGGTATAGTTAAATGGGAAAAGTTATAGTGATAAATAATAGTATAAATCTAATATAAAATAATATGAAAAACTAGAATTGGTTACCCTCACCCTCATCCTGACCCTGACCCTCTCCCTACAACAAAGGGAGAGGGGAACCACACGAGAGCTTATCTACTAAGGAGGTTTTTATGCAAGAACATAAGGAACATGAGTGTAAACATACTCACGCTGACCATCAACACTCTCATACACATGATATATCAAATGTGAGCGAAAAGCGGTTATTTTGGGTAATTTTACTCAACATAATTATAACTATATCACAAATAATCGGTGGTATAATATCGGGAAGTCTAGCACTTATATCCGATGCGCTACATAACCTTAGTGATGTAATAGCTATAGTTATAAGTTACTTTGCTATAAAGATAGGTAAAAAGCCTAAGAATAAAAATAATACCTTTGGATATAAAAGAGCAGAAATACTTGCTGCATTCATTAATTCATTGGTGCTTATGGGAATATCAGTTTATTTACTTGTGGAAGCATATCATAAGTTTATAAGACCGGAAAGTGTAAACGGTGCAATTGTTATTGTAGTTGCCCTTATAGGATTCGTTGCGAACTTTATATCTATGAAGTTGCTTATGAATAAGGGAGAGAAAAACATTAATATAAAATCTGCATATCTACATATGTTAAGCGATATGTTATCATCTCTTGCAGTTATAGTAGCAGGTGTAGTGATATATATTTGGCATATATATTGGATAGACACAGTATTAACAGTACTCATAGCACTTTATATTATAAGAGAGACATTGGGAATAATAAATAGAACAATGGCCATTTTAATGCAATCAACACCAGAAAGAATAAGTATAGATGAATTAGTAAATGAGATTCAAAAGGTGGAAAATGTTGATGATGTACACCATGTCCATTTCTGGTGTATGACAGAAGATGAGTTGTTTTTTGAAGCGCATGTAAATGTTAAATATGATATTAAAGTGAGTGAAACAGTGAAAATACTAGAGGAAATAAAAAAAGTGGTAGCAATGTATAGTGTAAAGCATGTTACAATACAGTTTGAAATGGGGTGTTGTGAAAAATTAGATATAATATCAAAGGATTGTAATTGTTAGGAGTGAAAACATGGTACATGAATTTTCAAGGATGGAGATAATAATAGGAACAGAAGCAGTAGAGAAACTAAGACAAAGCAAGGTTGCGATATTTGGAATAGGCGGAGTAGGAGGATATGTGGTCGAAGGGCTTGCAAGGTGTGGAGTAGGTAGCTTTGTGTTAGTAGATGACGATGAAGTGTCTATCACGAATATAAATAGACAGATTATTGCGACGACAAGCACTTTAGGGAAATCGAAGGTAGAGTTGGCACGCGAAAGGATTCTAGATATAAATCCTAACGCAAATGTCACTATACATCAAAAGTTTTATCTTCCTGAAACAAGAGATGAGTTAGTAAATGACACATATGATTATATCGTGGACGCGGTTGATACAGTGACTGCAAAGATTGATTTAGTGTTAGAAGCAGCAAAACTTAATATACCAATTATAAGCTCTATGGGCACTGGAAATAAACTAAACCCAACGATGCTAGAAGTAAGCGACATATCAAAAACTTCGGTATGCCCTTTAGCTAAAGTGATGAGAAAAGAACTTAAGAGGAGAGGTATAAACACTCTAAAGGTAGTTTACTCAAAAGAGGAACCCATAAAGGCAAAACAAATTATAGAAGATAAAACGAGTAAAAAAAGGCAAACACCCGGAAGTATATCATTTGTGCCATCGGTTGCAGGACTGATAATAGCGAGTGAAGTAGTAAAAGACATTATATATGTTGCTAAAAATAAACTAAAGGAGAATGAAAATTATGAATAATTATAGATTACAAATACAGTATGATGGCGGTAAATATAAGGGTTGGCAGAGACTTGGTGATGATGATAATACTATACAAGGGAAGATAGAACATATATTATCTGAGATGATTGGAAGAAAGATAGAAATAATAGGCTCGAGTAGGACTGATGCGGGTGTCCACGCACTTGCACAGATAGCTAATTTTAAGATAGCTGAGAAATTGGATGCAGATAAGGTTAAAGATTACCTAAACAAATATTTACCTATGGATATATGTGTAAATGAAGTAGATGAAGCTTCTGAAAATTTTCATGCAAGATTTAATGTAAAGAATAAAACATATTTATATAAGATTTGGAACAAAGAATGTACAAACCCATTTATGAGAAAATACAGTATGTATGTTAAAGAAAAGCTAGATTTAGAAAAAATGATATTGGCAACTAAATACCTTATTGGAGAACATGATTTCACGGCATTTACAAATGCAAAATCTAAAACAAAATCAAAGGTAAGAACAATAGAAAGCATAGCTATAAACGATGTAGATGGATTTATTGAGATAAGACTTAGAGGCGATGGATTCTTGCATAACATGGCGAGAAGAGTAGTTGGTACATTGATAGACATAGGGGTAGGTAGAAAAAAAGCAGATGAAATACCTAAAATATTCGAGTCAGGAAAACGAGATCAAACAGGAGATATGGCGGATGCGTGTGGACTTTATTTAGAAAAGGTAAGATATTAAAATTATAAGAAGGTGTGAGTCATATGATAAAACGAAAGCATAATAAAAATAAGATTGGTAAGCCACCAGGGAGTGTAATATATACCGGAAAAAAACCTGATGCCAGTCTTAAAATGCAGTTAATGGAGTATAATGAAGCAGAATATAAAGTTAGCGAAATAAAAGGTATAGAAGAGATAAATTTAGCTTCAAATGATGTTAAATGGCTAAATATATCTGGTCTTGCAGATACGGAATATATAAAGTATATAGGGGATTACTTGAAAATTAACACATTGATATTAGAGGATATAGTTCATATAGGACAGAGGCCTAAGATAGAAGTGTTTAAAGAATATATATTTGTTGTTTTCAATATGATATTGCACGATCAAGAAAAGAAAAATATAAATCATGAGCAACTCTCTTTTCTTTTGTTTCCCAATATTTTAATAACTTTTCAAGAGTTTGATTCGAATACTTTCGCACCAGTAAAAGAAAGAATACAATATGATGTTGGTGGAATAAGAAAGAAAAACGAAAGTTATTTGTTATATACAATAATGGATACTATTGTAGACCAATATTATTTACTTTTGGATGAAATAGAAGAAAAGATTGAAGTACTAGAAGCTGATATAATGGAAAATATGAATTCAAAATCACTAAAAGAAATATATGGATTAAGAAAAGAGCTACTTTTATGTAAGACATCTATATGGCCACTTAAAGATATTATTAACTACATGATGAGGGATGAAGAGCTATTTCCCCAGAATATAAAAGAGTATTTTAAAGATGTAAATGACCATATTATTCAAATTATGGACTTTGTTGTTATATACCGAGAAGTTCTTACGGGGCTATTAGATACCCAGCTATCGAATTCAAGTAATAGAATGAATCAAATTATGACAACTCTTACTGTATTCTCTGCAATATTTATACCGCTTACCTTTTTTGCAGGGGTGTATGGGATGAATTTTCAGTATATGCCTGAGCTTGGGTATAAATCTGGATACTATATTTTCTGGATTGCATCTGGAGCTATCGGAGCAGGGTTGTATGGTACATTTAGATTTAAGAAGTGGATATGAGTTAAAGATAGAAGGAGTGGGATATATGAGGCTGTGGCATGCGGATTTAATCACATATTTACCAAGCGTAAAAGATTTCAAAGGGGCTAGTAATCAGCTCGGAGGACAACATACGGAAGTACGAATGATATTAGCTATACTTAAAAAATATGGGAAAGTTAATCATTCTACTGTAAAATATGCCAACGACTATTCTCTCAGTCATTTGCACGCATATGGTTTGTTGGTAATAGAAGAAATGAAGCGAAGAAAATTTAATGTTAGTGAAATTATAGAAAATGAATATTTGCGGGATGATGATGCGTTAAAACTTTTAAATGAATATAAAGAGAAAAAAATTCAATTTTTTGAAGAGCATAATGATGAGTACATGAAAGAGTGTTTGGAAAATTTGAAAGGTAAAGGGATTAATATTAGACTAGATTGTGACGGATATGGGTAGTAAAAAAATGAAAACCTCAAATTTGTCATTGCTAACGTTTTTTGCGAAGCAATCTCATCTTTCAAAAACGAGATTGCTTCGTCGAAAGAACCTCCTCGCAATGACAAGAACGCGGCAAGCCGACGGGGAATTAAAGCCAAAGAGATTAAAAGGTGGATCAAGAAAACAAAAAGATGAATTAGTTAATAAAATGAATCCAGAAAGGAAGGATTTATACGAAACTATAGTATAGAAATATAAGAGAGATTGCTTCGTACACCCTCCCCTAGAGGACCCCTATGTCTAAGTTTGCACAATACACAAACCAAGTCTTAGGATGTCGCAATGACAGGGAGGGGAAGACAATATTGATAAAATATATTGAATAAAAAGGGATAGTGTAGTATTTAGTACTATGAATATTTTACACTACCCAAACATAAAAGGGAGTGAAATAATGAATAAAAGAGTTAAAATATTTTTTCTATCGTGTGCACTTGCTATATCGATATTTATAACAGTGTATTCTGTAGTTATAATTGGAAGTTATACAGAGACAGCTAATTCCAAAATGACACTGAATGTTAATATGGTAAATAGCATTAAACCAGAAGAGGCTAAGAAAAATTTGAAAAACGATTCAAATATAATATTGCTTGATGTTAGGACAAAAGAGGAATATATAGTTTCGCACATACCTGGAAGTATACTTATACCTGTTGATAATATAAAAGTAGAAGTAGAAGCGAAAATAAGAGATAAAGAGGATATTGTTTATGTATATTGTAGAAGTGGTAATAGGAGTCAAACTGCTGCAACTGAATTAGTAAAAATGGGATATGCCAATGTTTATGATTTAGGCGGAATACAAGATTGGCCATATGAAACTGAAAGTGGAGAAAGGTAGAAAATAATAATATGAATTTTTTTGAGAGAGTATATGAGGTAGTAAAGACTATTTCTAGGGGAAAAGTAGCTACATATGGAGATATCGCAAAGATGTTGGGAAATCCAAAAGCATCACGTGCTGTAGGATGGGCATTACATAGCAATCCATATCAAGGTATAGTGCCGTGTCATAGAGTAGTAAATAACAAAGGGGAATTAAGTAAGAGTTTTGTTTTTGGTGGAGCCAATATTCAGAAACGACTCTTGCAAGAAGAAGGAATAGATTTTGATGAGGATGATAATGTAGATTTAAAGGTATATAGAATGAAAATTGAAGTTATATAGATTATTTTTTAGAATACTATTGTATTTTATATACATAATGGTATAATAAAAATACAATAGTTGATAATAAATATTATATAATAGAAAGGGGTTTTAAAATGAAACATTCTAAAGAAAATACAATGGAGATTTTTTTAATGTTAGCTGCACTTATACTTATATTTATATTGTTTGTAAAACGTACTAGTATTAGTTTTGACACTTATATTCAAACAATGGCTCAAGTATCTATAATATCTATATTTTTAGCTCCACAATTCATTAAAAATGCTAGAAAAAAAGTAAACGATAAAGTCAAAACAGATGATGGTGAATAAAATAAATATAAAATAAAAAAGCCGTTGGGCTTTTTTTGTTTGCGATTAAATATAATGAAATATACACAATAAAAATCAATAAAAGGAGTGAAACTATGGAAAAAGAAAAAGGGTTGGAAGATTGTGATGTAACTGAAATAGAAAAAGATGATGAACATTATGAAGAAGAAGTAAACTCTGAGTATGATGATGCAGATGAACAGAAGGAAAGCATGAAGAATACATCAAGGTATACAACAGAGGATTGGGATAGAATTACGATAAGGGCTGAAGAAATAAACCAAAAAATTATAAAAAATATGGATAAAGGGGCAGCTGATCCAGTAGTTCAAGATGCGGTAGAGGAATTCAGACAACATATTACTGAGAATTTCTATAACTGTACACCTGAAATATTATTGGGAATGGCTGAATTATATATTAACGATGCACACTTTTCTGAAAATATAGATAAGAATAAGCCCGGATTGGCCAAATTCTTTAGTGATGCGATATTTATTTATTGTAGGAATTTAATGTAATCTTTCATTATAGCACTGCTCTAAAAACACTAAGGACTCTAGGAAATGTGGAGAACTTAGTGTTTTTAGGGCAGCAAATAATTGCTTTTACAAATTGCTCTTTCCATTCTTATGACTTTTTCAACTTTTCACTTGTATAATATTTCATATTATGCTATAATTGCTTTGATGTTCAAACTAAAGGAGGATACTATGAATATACCTGAACTAAAAATTGGAGATTTAATTGCAAATATACCTATAATACAAGGTGGAATGGGAGTAGGTATATCACGTTCAAATCTTGCCGCTGCTGTTGCTAAAGAAGGGGGTATTGGTATTATATCTGGTGCACAAATAGGATTCGAAGAACCAGATTTTGAAACAAATACTTTTGAAGCAAATAAGAGAGCATTAAGAAAAGAGATAAAAAAAGCTAAAGAAATGAGTGGAGACAAAATAATAGGCGTTAATATAATGGTTGCTCTGAAAAATTATGCAGAGTATGTTAAGGTAGCAGTTGAAGAAAAAATAGATTTAATTATTGCAGGTGCAGGATTACCTATCGAGCTACCAAAATTGGTGGAAAACTCAAGTGTTAAGATAGCACCAATCGTTTCATCAAGGAAAGCTGCGAAGCTGATAGTTGAAGTGTGGCAAAAGAGATTTAACAGGAGACCCGATGCTATAATAGTTGAAGGACCAGAAGCGGGAGGTCACTTAGGATTTAAAAAAGAAGAACTTGATCAAATAGAGAAACATGATTTAAAAGATATAGTAAAAGATATACTTGAGTATTTGAAAGAACTAAAGCTTTCAATCCCAGTTATAGCCGCAGGTGGGATATTTACAGGTAAAGACATCGCTGAATATTTAAAATTAGGCGCATCAGGAGTACAAATGGCTACAAGATTTGTTACTACACATGAGTGCGATGCAAGTGATGAGTATAAACAAGCGTACATAAATGCTAAGAAAGAAGATATACAAATAATAAAAAGTCCAGTAGGAATGCCAGGCAGGGCAATAAGAAATGATTTCATAAAGAAAATAGAGACAGAAAAAGATAAAATAACAAAATGCTATGGTTGCCTTCGTGAATGTAACCCAGCTGAAATACCATATTGTATCACAAAAGCATTAGTAAATGCGGTGAAAGGGAATGTGGATAATGCATTACTTTTTGTCGGAAGCAATGCATATAGATGTGATAAGATAATTAGTGTTAAAGAACTAATGGAAACATTAAAGCTAGAATTGCAAGAAGCGTGATATTTGTAGGATATTAAAAAAGTAACATTGTATAAAATTTTAGTTAAATATTGTCAATGAATTAATGCAAAAAATGAGAACGCTTCATCAAGAAGTAATCTCATTTTTTATTTACTAGAAAGTCCATTTTTCATTTTTTCTTTATTTTACCCACATCATCTTCATCAGGAGTTACATACATAGTTTTATTGGTTAAATATATCACAAAGCCTGGTTTAGCACCATTGGGCTTTTTCACATTTCTTTTTTCTGTGTAATCAACAGGTACATTACTTCCTTGTTTTGATTTACTGTAGTATGCAGCAAGTAACGCTGCCTCGTATATTGTAGTATCTGGTATAGGTTTATTGTCTGAACGAATAATAACATGAGAACCGGGTATATCTTTTGTATGAAGCCATAGGTCATTTGGTTTTGCAAATTTCATGGTTAGGTTGTCGTTTTGATAATTGTTTTTGCCTACATAAATATCAAAACCATCAGTTGACATATAGTGTAAAGGTTCAGATTTGATTTTTTTAACTTTTTCTTTTGAATGTTTTAAATATCCTTGGTCTCGTAATTCTTGTTTTATATCTGATATATCATGTTCGTTTTCAACCGAGTCGAGAGATGCCATGAGGGATTCGAGGTATAAGAGCTCGTTATTTACCTCATTTAGTTGGGTGGCGGCTGCTATTTCGGTCCTCTTCATTTTATTATAGCGTGCAAAAAACTTTTGGGCATTTTTAGATGGTGAGAGGTCTTTATCTAAAGTTATTTTTATCTTTTCTTGCTGTTCACTAAAAAAGTTTACAACTTCTATTTCTTTTGAGCCTTTTTCTATCATATATATGTAAGATAGTATAAGGTCACCTTGAAGTTTATATTCGTCTGCGTTTTTAGTATCATCTATTGATTTTAGAAGGATAACTTTTTTCTTTTTTGCACGATCTAGGTAATTTTCTATTAGTTTCTTTATGTCACTGTATTTTTGCTTAATCCTATCTGAATTATCTTTTTGGTGATAATATGTGTCGAGTGTTTCTGACAGACTCTTAAAATAAACTTTGTTTTTTTCCACGATGCTAGTAAGACTGAGAGAATAAAAGTCTATAGGTTGCTTTTGATCGTTGTATATGATATACCCCGCAAAATTCTTGCCTAAAACTTGTGTGATTATTTTTTCAAAAGTCGAGTATAGGTTTTCGAGGTTTTGAGTAGAAAGAGTTGTGATAGGAGTATCTTTGGATATATTACTAGCTATACATATCTCATTTGCGATTAGAGGGCTTATGCCTGTAAATGTTGTGTAAAAAAACTTCTCTATAGTTTCATTTGAAATCGTTTTAGTAAATGCAGAAAGGAAGCTATCTTTGGTTATAAGGATTGGATTTATTTTACCTTGATTTGGAGGGTAGACATAAGTAATGTGAGGCAAAATAGTTCTAACGGAACTTATATTTTCTGAAATATGTTTAATACTATCAATAATAAGATTGTTTTCGTCGGTTAAAATGATATTACTGTGTTTACCCATGATTTCGATGATAAGTTTTCTTATAACTAAATCACGAAATTCATCAATGACTTCTATATATATTTCGAGTATTCTTTCAAAGTTGGGTTGATTAAATTTTATTATTCGCCCCCCAGTAAGATGTTTTCTGAGTATCATACAAAATAGAGGAGCAGCCATCGGATTCGTCTTGTTTGAATCAGATAAGTGAATCCTAGGGTATTTGGCATCTGAAGAAAGTAGTAGTTTTAAATTTGTATTACTGCTTCTAAGGAATACAGCTAATTCATCTTTCTCAGGTTGATATATTTTTTCTATTCTAGCGTCTAAAATAGTTGATTCAAGTTCATGTTTTAAATTATTTAAAATTATACCATCAAATGACAAAAAAATCACGCCTTTCACTTTACAATTTAATATATTAGTGGTAATATATAATGTATAACGATATTATACATTATCAATGAGAGGAATGCAATAGAAAGTTAGTAAAGGAGATTATGCTAATGATGAGTGTTATTAATATAGGATTCGGGAATGTAGTACATACTAAAAGGATCATTACGATAGTAAGTCCAGAATCGGCTCCAATAAAGAGAATAATTCAGGATGCAAAAGAAAGTGGAAAGTTAATAGATGCAACATATGGTAGAAAAACAAGAGCGGTAATTGTTACAGATAGTGATCACATTATACTTTCTTCAGTTCAAGTTGATACTATAGCAAGTAGACTAGAATGATTGGAGGGATGAGGCGTGTTACTTTTTTTAGGTAGATCTGGAACGGGTAAAAGTTATATAATTACTAGTCTTGTCGAAAATTATGGATTTGTAGAATCTGTTTCATGTACTAGCAGACCTATAAGGCCTAATGAAAAAGAAGGAATAGATTATTACTTTATAACGGAAGAAGAGTTTAAAAATAAAATTGACAATGGAGAGATATACGAGTGGACCTGTACAAAAGGAAACTATTATGGAACTCCAAGAGAAAACATAAAAGACTTAAGTAAATTAATTATAGATATTGATTTAGTTGGATTCGAAAGGATAAAAAAAGATTTTGAAGACGAAAGGATAGTTTCAATCTATTTATATGCAAATGATGAAGAAAGACTTAGGCGTATGAAAAGAAGAGGCGAAAGTCAAGAAGAAATAGAAAAGAGGTTCAAAATAGAAAGTGAATATAAATATGAAAGTGAGACATATGACTTTATAATAGACACAACGAAGTTAACTAAAGAAGAGGTATATGAAGAGGTAGTTAAAGAATTGAAATCTAAAGAAATAATATAAAGGAGGACTAAAAAATGTTACGACCATCATATGAGGATATTCTTAGTAAAATAAACGAAACGACTGGCGAAGAAAAGTTTGACAGTAAATATTCTGTTGTTATAGCCATATCAAAGAGGGCAAGGGAAATAATATTAGAAAACGACACAAGTACTGATAAAATAGTTAAGCCAGTTTCAAAGGCTATAAAAGAGATATATGCACAAAAGATAGTAGTAAATAGAGTTGTTACAGAATAGAAAATAGAATTTAGGTGTTTTATATGTATGTTAATATATTGATCAATCGTTCAAATTCGAAACTTAATAAAACTTTTTCTTACAAAGTGCCAACAGAGCTTGAATGCAAGGTGGAAATAGGTAAAAGGGTTTTAGTTCCTTTTGGTGCAAAAAATAAACCAGAGAATGGTTATATCCTTGAAAAATTAGAACATGTCAATATAGATTATCAAATAAAGGAAATCATTGAGGTTATCGATGATTTCCCTTTATTTGATTTGAAAACTTTAAAACTTGCAGATTTTATTAAAGAAAAGTATATGTGTAATATGGTAGATGCTATCAATATAATAATGCCGGGTGGAATAAAAAATGTAACGGCAGAGAGTAATACGGATAAATATCTGGGTATAAAAGTATCAGAAGATGAGATAGATAGTTTTATCATAAAAAACGAGAGTAAGGAAAAATATAAAGCTCAAATACAGGTTCTAAGTTATTTAAAAGAAAACTCAGTAGTTAAACTTTCAGATTTGAAAAATGATTTGAAAATTACTGATTCACCAATAAAGACTTTAATAAAAAATGAACTAATTGAAGTTTCTAGACAAGACAAAAAACTAGACATATATAAAGTTTTAAAAAATAATACAGTAGACTTTGTTTTAAATAATGAGCAGAGAGTTGCAGTGGAAAAAATAAAAGAAAAGATAGAAGCTAAAGTATTTTCAGAAATGCTCATCTTTGGTGTGACAAGTAGTGGGAAAACAGAGGTGTACATAGAAGCAATCAAGGAAGTAATAAAGCAAGGCAGGCAGGGTATAGTACTGGTGCCCGAAATAGCACTTACACCTCAAATTGTACGGAGATTTAAACAACATTTTGGAGACGGTGTAGTCGTAATGCATAGCAAATTATCTGATACTGAAAAGTATAATCAGTGGAATAGGATTAAGAAAAGGGAAGTAAGCGTAATGGTGGGCCCTCGTTCGGCAGTATTTGCTCCATTTGATGATGTAGGTATAGTCGTTATAGATGAAGAACATGATAGTGCCTATAAATCTGAAAATACGCCCAAATATGATGCAAAAGAAGTTGCAAGATTCATATGCGAGAATAATAATGCAGTTTTACTATATGGTTCAGCAACACCCAAAATAGAAACCTATTATAGAGCTCAAAATGGAGAGATAGAACTAATAAGGTTGAATAAAAGGGTGAATGAAGCGGACAATCCTACGATACATATAGTTGATATGAAAGAAGAACTAAAAAACGGTAATACTACGATAATAAGCCACGAAGTACATAAACAGATACAAGATAAACTAAATAAAGGCGAGCAAATACTTATTTTTATAAACAGAAGAGGGTTTTCAACTTTTGTTTCATGTAGGAAGTGCGGATATGTAATGAAATGTTATAATTGCGATATGCCATATGTATATCATTACGATACAGATACGCTAGCATGTCACCACTGTGGTAAATCCATAAGAAATGTAAATATGTGTCCCGAATGTAACTCTAAATATATAAAGTTCTTTGGACTCGGAACTGAAAAGGTAGAAGATGATATACAAGGACTGTTTAAAAATGCAAGAATACTTAGGATGGATGCTGATACTACATCAAAAAAGAATTCACACGATGCTATATTGACTGATTTTAATGAAGGCAGAGCTGATATATTGATAGGAACCCAGATGATTGCGAAGGGGCATGATTTTAGGAATGTAACGATGGTAGTGATACTTGCAGCAGATATGAGTCTAAATATTCAGGATTTCAGAGCATACGAGAGATCATTTCAGCTTTTTACTCAATTAGCTGGGAGGGCTGGTAGAAGTGGAAAAGATTCAGCAGTCTACATACAAACCTACGAAGAAAAAAATTATGTACTTGAGTGTATAAAAAATTATGACTATGAGAAATTTTACAAAAATGAAATAATGTTGCGTGAACAGCTAGAAAACCCACCATTTTCAAATATATGCATAATAACACTAATAGGTGAAAATGAAAAAAAAATTATTATTTACATAAATGGGTTGAAAAAATATCTAGAATATTATAATATAAAAGGAAACTATAAAATTCTTGGTCCTGCACCTAACTTTATTAAAAAAATAAATGATAATTATAGATGGAGATTAGTAATTAAGGGAACGGATGAAGAAAAGGTAAAGAACTTTGTTAAATATTCGATTAACAAGTTTAATGAAAAAGAAAAAGTTAAAGATGTAAAAATACAGATAGACATAAATTGAAAGGGAGTGTGATAATATGGCTTTACGTAAGGTAAGGATAGAAGGCGATGAAATTTTAAGAAAGATTTCAAAAGAAGTGACAAAAATAGATAAGAAGTTATTGCAGCTCTTAGACGATATGACAGCAACTATGTATAAATATGATGGGGTAGGTCTTGCAGCACCGCAAGTCGGAGTTCTGAAGAGAGTAGTGGTTGTAGACATTGGAGAAGGAGTAATAGAACTTATCAATCCAGTATTAATTGAATCATATGATGAAAAGGTTTGTAAAGAGGGTTGCTTAAGTGTTCCATGTATTTATGGGCAAGTAATAAGACCTTGTAAAATAAAAGTTAAGGCGTTAGATAGACATGGAAAAGAGTTTTTATTAGAAGCAGAGGAATTTATGGCACAAGCCATATGTCATGAGTTAGATCATTTAGAAGGAATCTTATTTATAGATAAGGCGTCCAATTTAGAAAGAGTGGAGGAATAATATGAAAGTAGTTTTTATGGGAA
Source organism: Clostridiales bacterium GWD2_32_19 (assembly GCA_001795385.1). Lineage (GTDB taxonomy): Bacteria > Bacillota > Clostridia > Lachnospirales > UBA12420 > UBA12420. The sequence goes on along the minus strand of MGOU01000025.1, from coordinate 47,324 downwards.
CACCGTTATATGCAGTATCGATACTAGAAAAGATAATTACAGCAGGACATCTTGTCCAACTAGTGGTTACAAAAGAGGATAAGCCACAAGGTAGAGGGCATAAGCTAGAATTCACACCAGTAAAATATATAGCAATAGAAAGAGATTTGGATATATTACAGCCTAAAAATTTGAGAGATATACAATTTATAAATACACTGAAATTAATGAATCCAGATGTTATAGTAGTTGCAGCTTATGGGAAAGTTCTTCCACCTGAAATAATCAACATGCCTAAATACGGTTGTATAAATGTTCACCCTTCGCTATTACCAAAGTATAGAGGAGGAACGCCAATACACCATGCAGTATTAAATGGTGATAAATATACGGGTGTTACTACAATGTATATGGATGAAGGACTCGATACTGGGGATATACTATTAACAACCAAAGTTGATATAGATGAGAATGATACCACAGGGAGCTTACATGATAAGCTTGCCATTATTGGAGCTAATCTTCTGATTGAGACGCTAAAACAGCTCGAAGAAGGAACAGTAACTAGAATAAAACAAAACGAACTTGAGGCAACACATACTAAAATCATTGATAAATCGATGGGGTTTGTTAATTGGCATAAAAAATCAGGCGAGATTATAAACTTCATCAAAGGTTTGACACCATGGCCTAGTGCATATACATATTATAAAGAACAAATGATGAAAATTTTGGAAGTGGAAAAATCAACTGAGATATATGAAAAAAATAAAAATGGAGAAATAGTGGCAATAAATGATAGGGGTTTTATAGTGAAAACGGGTGACGGAAGTATAGTGGTTACAAAAATACAAATGCAGAACTCAAAAACGATGAAAGTTGTGGACTATATGAGAGGGCATAAGATAGAAATTGGAGAAATACTTGATATAGAGGAGTGAAGATATGTTTTTAACTGATGTAAAAGTTGGGCAACTAAGAACGAATTGTTATATAATTGCAGATGAGGACACAAAGGAATGTGCAGTAATAGATCCAGGGGATGACTATGAATATATAGTAGATACTCTTGAAAAATATAATTTAAAGCCTACCTATATCCTGATAACTCATGGTCATTATGATCATATAGCAGAAGTAAATAAAATAAGAGATAAGTACACAGCTAAAGTGATTTGTCATGAGGAAGCAGTTCCATTTTTAGATAGTGAAATGCTAAATGGTGGATTTTTTAGTGGACGCTCGGTTTCGGCAATAAATGATCAAATAGTAAAAGAATACGATATAATAAAGTTAGGGAACATTGACATAAAAGCATTACATGTTCCAGGACATGCGCCTGGAAGTGTATGTTACTATATAGAAAGTGAGAACATCGTATTTACAGGAGATACACTTTTTAAAGACACGATAGGAATAACAGATATATTTCCATATGGAGATCATGATTTACTAGTAAAAAATATAAAAGAAAAATTAATTACCTTGCCACTCTCAACAATTGTATATCCAGGACACGGATCATATACAACAATTGAGAGTGAAGTGAATAATAATTACTTTTTGAAACATAAGGGGTGAAGCTGAAGGAATATTTGTATTTTCCAGATTATTTTTTAATCACTTTGGGTTTAATTCCCCGTCGGCTTGCCGCGTTCTTGTCATTGCGAGGAGGTTCTTTCGACGAAGCAATCTTGTTTTTGAAAGATGAGATTGCTTCGCAAAAAACGCTCGCAATGACAACATGATACCCCGTAGGCTTGCCGCGGGGAGATTCATATAAAAATATAATAATACATAAAATAGTGGGGGGATAAAACTTATGAGGAATCGTGGTTTCGAAGTTTGTAAAGGATACGAAGATAAAAATATAAATCTACCTAAAAGACAAACAGCACATAGCGTTGGATATGATATAGAAGCTGCAGAAGATGCGGTGATACCTTCTTTATGGAAGCTTGTAATGAGTGGGAAGGAAGTAAAACCAACTATATTAAAGACTGGTGTTAAGGTATATTTTATGGAAGATGAGGTAGCATATATATATAATAGATCAAGTAATCCTATAAAGAGGGGAATGGTATTTTCACTTGGCACAGGGGTATTTGAATGTGATTATTATGGTAATGAAAGTAATGATGGAGAAATATTAATACCTTTTTATAATTTCTTTCCAGTTGATATAAACATAAAAAAAGGTGAAAGAATAGCACAGGCGGTATTTCAGAAATTTTTAAAAGTGGATGTTGATGAAGCAAACGGAGAAAGAAAAGGCGGATTTGGAAGCACGGAGTAGAACTAAAGAGGACATCGGGGACGGTTCTTAATGTCCTATTATGTTAAATTAGAGGACATTAAGAACCGTCCCCGATGTCCTCTAATTTAAATCTTTAGGGGGTATGACTTTGAATCACATAGAGGTTAAAAAAATATTTAGAAATACGGAAGAGTACACAAATAAAAAAATTACTATTGCAGGATGGATAAGAACCAAAAGACTTTCTAAGAACTTTGGTTTTATAGAAATGAACGATGGGACCTTTTTTGAGAATATTCAGATAGTTTTCGATGATACGATGAATAACTTTGAAGATGTATCAAAGCTAACTCTGGGTTCTGCAATAATAGTGGATGGAACCTTGGTTGAGTCGCAAGGAGCAGGGCAAAAGGTAGAACTAAAGGCAGAGAAAATAAGTATAGAGGGTGCAGCTGACGAGAGTTACCCATTGCAAAAGAAAAGGCATACCTTTGAGTATTTAAGAACTGTAGCTCACCTAAGACCTAGAACCAATGCGTTCTCAGCTGTATTTAGAGTGAGATCATTAGTGGCTTTTGCTATACACAAATTTTTTCAAGAAAGAGGCTTTGTGTATGTACATGCGCCTATAATTACAGGCAGTGATGCTGAAGGTGCAGGTGAAATGTTTAAGGTCACAACTTTAGATTTTGACAAGTTACCAAGAGATGAAGAAGGAAGTGTTAATTTTAAAGAGGACTTTTTTGCAAAGTCTACAAATCTTACAGTTAGTGGACAGCTAGAAGTAGAAACATTTTGTATGGCATTTAAGAATGTATATACTTTTGGTCCAACATTTAGATCAGAAAATTCAAATACAGCGAGACATGCAGCAGAGTTTTGGATGATTGAGCCAGAAATAGCATTTGCTGATTTAAAGGATAATATGATTTTAGCGGAAAGCATGATGAAGTATATAATAAAATATGTAATTCTAAATGCACCAGAAGAAATGGAATTCTTTAATAAATTTATAGATGAAGGACTACTAGAACGATTGAATCATGTTGTAGATTCTGATTTTGGCATGGTTACATATACAGAGGCAATCGAAATATTAAAGAAGGCCACAAAAACATTTGAATACCCAGTAGAGTGGGGATGTGACTTACAAACAGAACATGAAAGATACCTGACGGAAGAGCATTTTAAGAAACCTTTATTTGTTACAAATTATCCAAAGGATATAAAGGCTTTTTACATGAAATTAAATGATGACAATAAAACAGTAGCAGCGATGGACTTACTTGTACCAGGAATAGGTGAGATAATAGGTGGTAGTCAAAGGGAAGAAGATTTAGTAAAGCTAGAGAAACGAATAGCTGATATGAATCTTAACATAAAAGAATATGAGTGGTACCTAGACCTTAGAAGATTTGGGACAGCAAGACATGCAGGCTTTGGGCTGGGATTTGAACGAATGGTAATGTATATAACAGGAATGGCAAACATACGAGATGTAATACCATTTCCAAGGACGGTAGGGCATGCTGAATTTTAGATAGGTGATTAGTAAATTATAAAAATAATTATTAAAACACATATGATAAAAGTAAAAAGGAGTTTATAAGATGAAATTGGATCATATATATGTTAGTGTAACAGATATGGATAAGTCTATAAAGTTTTATGAAGAGTTGTTAGAACTAAAAATTACTAACAGAAATGAAAATAGATGGGCAGATTTCCAAAGTGAAGGTGGGTTCTATTTAGGATTATATAATCCTAAGTACGATTGCAAAGAATTCCGACAAGGGAATAATACAATAGGATTAAAGATAGAAGATATTAAAAAAGAGTATTAAAGAGTAAAAAATTAAGTTAAGTAAAAATAAGCGAAATTGAATCTGTAAAGGAGAGAAAAATATGGAGATACAATTACCACGAGGGACGAAGGATTGGTTCGGTAACGATATAGAGGTAAGAAGATATATAGAGAATATTGAAAGAGAGCTGTGTAGGTTATTTAATATAAAGGAAATAGATACACCAGTTTTTGAGTATACTGAACTATTTGAGAGAGGGGTAGGAGACACTACTGACATTGTTCAAAAAGAAATGTATACATTTATGGATAAAGGTGATAGGAGTATAACATTAAAGCCAGAAGGAACTGCTGTAGCGGTTAGGGCTTTTATTCAGAATAATATGTATGCAAATATTCAACCAACTAAAATGTTTTATATAATGCCTATGTTTAGGTATGAGAAGCCTCAGTCTGGTAGGCTGAGACAACATCATCAGTTTGGAGTCGAATATTTTGGTTCCACTCTACCTACAGCAGATGTGGAAGTTATAACGCTGCTTATAAAGTTGTTTAGCAAACTAAAATTACCAGATGTAAAGTTACATATAAACAGTATAGGATGTAAAAGCTGCAGACGAGAATATAATGAAAAATTTATAAAATACTTGGAAGAAAATAAAGAGCATTTATGTGATACTTGTCGTGAGAGAATGTATAAAAATCCTATGAGAGTAATTGATTGCAAAAATAAACAATGCAAAGATATTGCAAATGGCGCCCCTAGGATACTTGACTATTTAGATGACGAGTGCAAAGAACATTTTGAGAAGCTGAAAAGACTTTTAGAAGTACAAAACATACCATATGAAATAGATAAAGATATTGTTAGAGGTCAAGATTATTACACGAAAACGGTATTTGAATTTATAGATAGACGAGGTAGTACTATTTGTGGTGGAGGAAGATATGATAATTTGGTTGAAGAAATAGGTGGTAAGAGCATACCTGCTGTTGGATTTGGTGTGGGTGTAGAACGATTAATACTAGCTTTAACGGAAGAAAATACGCTACCGACAATAGAGAACGATATAGACATCTTTATTGGCTACATAGGAGACAAAGCTTGCGAAGAAGTACAAATATTGGCGAGTCATTTAAGAGACAACAACATAACAGTTGAAGTAGAGCATCTAAACAGAAGTGTTAAGGCACAAATGAAATATGCAGATAAAATAGGCGCAAAACATGTTGTTATTGTTGGTGATACTGAAATAGAAACGGGTATAGTTAAACTGAAAAACATGAACACAGGAGAAGAAAAAGAGATAACACTTGACAAAATTTTACAAACGATATATAATTAAAGAAAAAGACCTATGAGGTGACGACATATGGGAAACAGTTCAGCTAGGTATTCAGATAAAGACTTGTATTTAGTAGTGTTAAGTAATGGTAGTAGACGAGCTGTTACTGCAGAACAAAAAGAAGAATTAGAGAATGAAGAAGGAAAGGAAACATTAGAAAAACTTTATAGAAGGTTGATGGACGAGATAACAATGTCTGAAATAGAATTAGAAGATGATTCTCTTAGTTAAAACAAATTTACAAATAAAATAGAAGCATAAAAAAAAAAGGTGCAATCTGCACCACTTTTTTTATGCTTCTATTTTATTTACTCTTTTTGCTAAACGAGATATTTTTCTTGCAGCAGTTTTCTTGTGGAAAACGCCTTTAGTACGAGCTTTACTGATTGTTGACATAGCATTTGTAAAAGCTTCATTTGCTGCTGTTTTATCTTTTGACATAGTAGCTGCTGTAACTTTTTTAATAGCCATTTTAACTTGAGATTTAACTATCTTATTCTCTAAAGTTTGTCTTGCAATAATTTTGATTCTTTTTTTCGCTGATTTTATATTAGCCACGTTTCATGACCTCCTTAAAGATTTATTTAAATGACGGTATTTTCATACAAAGTCGATGTCCCTATTTTAATATATTTTTTGGCAATTGTCAATGCATAAATGGAAAAAAGATGAGAAAAATAGAAATGAGAAATAAAATGGAGGTATAAAATATGAATCTAGATAAATATAAAATACAAACAGACCTTGCCATTGAAACAAAAGAGATGGTAAGCGATAAAAAAGATGTAGAAATAGAGGGAGTAAAAGTTGAAATAGAGGAGAAGGAGAATAAAAGTATTAAGGTTACAAGAGTTAATATATTTAATGAAGTAGGTAGCAAAAATATGAGTAAGCCTATAGGGAACTACATTACGATTGAATCTGACCTAATAAAAGAGAATGAATCTGATATGCATAAAAAGATATCAAAAATTATTTCTGTTGAGCTGAAACAACTTTTTGACATGAAAAAAGATAAAAAGGTTTTTGTAGCAGGGTTAGGGAATTGGAATGTAACAGCCGATTCACTAGGTCCAAAGGTTGTGTCGAAAACAATAGTCACAAGGCATTTGTATGATTATATGAAAGATGAAATTAGTAAAACATTTGGGTGTGTAAGTGCCTTTATTCCAGGGGTTATGGGTATTACAGGTATGGAGACAAGTGAATTAGTAAAGAGTATAGTTGAGAAGACAGAGCCAGATTTGTTAATAGTAATTGATTCTCTTGCAGCTAGAAATGTGGGAAGGCTAAACACAACTATACAGATAACAGACACAGGAATACATCCAGGTTCTGGGGTAGGTAATGCAAGAAAAGAAATAAATAAGGATACGGTAGGCGTGCCAGTAATAGCTATAGGAGTACCAACTGTAGTAAATGCGGTGACATTAGTTAGTGATGTTATCGATAATGTAAATAAAGTTTTAAATGGCTCAAATAAGCTTAGTATACCAGAGGAAGAAAAACACAAAATAATAAATGAACTGTTATTAACAGACTTCCAAAATCTATGTGTTACACCAAAGGAAGAGGATATGGTAATAAAAAGATTGAGAAATATAATATCGGATTCTATTAATATATATGCACATCACGGGGTTAGTATAGAAGATGTAAGAGAATATTTGTAATATTTCCAGCCTGTCTACAATATAATGATATAAAGACTTTCACTAAAGAAGACAGGAGGGATAAATCTGATAAAGTATAATAACATGAACATTAGTTGGCATATATACAAATTCACAATTTTTTGTGTGATATTTTTTTCTATTGCAATAGGGCTTACTTTAGTAAAAATGATATATAATTTTAATTATGTGCCAGACATAAGAAATGTAGGAAGTTATATACAAGGAGCAGGAAAAGTTGCTGTAAAGACAGTGGATGTGATGAAACATTATGGAGTAAATAGCACTGATGTAATCTTACCTAAAAACAGTATTAACGAGGTGCAGGAGAATGAGGAATATCAAATAAAACAAGACCAGTTAGAAGCAAATAAGACTGATAGTACCGAACAAATTATATCGAAATTACCAGTTCATACTGATTTAAAAGATTTAGAAAAGATAGTCAGAAGCCTATATGTATTTGAAAGCAGTGTTTCTGTTAATGCACAAGATATGAAGTTAAATGAGTTATCAAGTAAAAGTTTAAAAGTGAATGTTAATGATGAAAAACCTAAGATATTAATATTTCATACTCATTCCCAAGAAACATTTATAGATAGTAAAGTAGGAAAGGAAGAAGATAGTATTATAGGTGTAGGTAATAAACTAGCAGAAGTTTTATATAAAAAATATAAAATAAGAGCAATTCATGACAAAGGTAAATATGATGTAGTTAATGGAAAATTAAAAAGAGATGGTAGTTACACAAGAGCTAGTGAAAAAATACAGAAACTATTAAAATCTAATCCACAAATAGAGATAGTTATAGATATACATAGAGATGGTATCCCAGATAATCTGAAACTTGTAACAGAAGTAAATAAAAAGAGAACAGCAAAACTAATGTTCGTAAATGGTATATGTGAGAAGATTACTAATGGAAAGATGGAAAAAATTAATAATTTGGCTAATAACTTTATTTCTGAAAATATGTCATTTAGTTTGCAAATGCAGCTACAAGCAAATGAAATATATCCAAATTTAATGAGAAAGATATTAATTAAACCATATAGATATAGCTTATTTATGAAGCCTAAATCGCTACTTGTTGAAGTAGGTGCCCAAAATAATACATTAGAAGAAGCAAAAAATGCAATGGAGCCATTTGCTGATATGCTTGCAAAAGTTATAAAATAGATTAGCTATATATAGTGTTGATGCATTTCAATTAGAAAGAGGAAAATACTTCTTTACAATTTTAATATAATAATGTATAATTAGCAATCAAGAATAAGGCTATTCAGGTTAAAATTAAATTCGTTGATAGTCAGTAAAAATTGATATGGTGGGGGTATGATAGATGTCAGATTTAAAAGAATTGCATTATGAAAGCGGAAAAATAAGATATTTGGGTGAAGTTAATGATGACAATGTATACCATGGAAAAGGTAAATCGTTTTATGAAAATGGTAATGCTTCATACGAAGGTGAGTATAAGGAAAACAAATTTCATGGTGTAGGAAAAATATTTTATACTGATGGCAAGATTGCATATCAAGGAGAGTTCTGTGACAATAAGAGACATGGGGTAGGAAAACTGTTTACACAAGATGGTAAAGTAATATATGAAGGTGAATTTTCTGATGATAATAGACATGGTTACGGCAGAGAATATAGTATGGTTACTGGAGAAGTAACGTATCAGGGGAAATTTGAGAATAATAATAGAGTATAAGATGCCTCTTATTAAGTATTAAGCATTTGTAGCAGATAAAATACGAGGTGAGAGAATGTCCTTAAAAGACATAAAAGTAGAAATTGATACACTAAAATTAAAAGAAATGTATTACAAAGAGTCAGGAGATAAGGTTTATAAGAACTATGTATTTGAATTTGAAGATAGAATCATCTCGAAGTTTTGGGCGACTATAAAGAAAGATGAAAGTAAATGTACTGTCGAATATATAACTGATAAGAAATATAGAGGAAAAGGGCTTGCGACATTGGGATTACAAATATTATCTAAAGACATATTTGATAATTCTGATATTAAGACAATTGAACTTAAAATAGAAAATGGAAATATGGCAAGTCAAAAAGTTGCGTTGAATAATAATTTTGAAAAAGGTGAAGAGAATATATACTATAAAATAAATCCAAGTTTCAAAGTTAATATAGAATTAGCTTGTATATAAAATATAGTCATCATATATATTTACAAAAAAAGCTTGAATCTTTGTATTACAAAAATTCAAGCTTTTTTATTGCGGTTATTTCCATAGAACCATTATAATGTTGTGATATTTTATAATCTTTGACCTCGAAACCAATATTACCTAATACCTTTTTTAGAGAATCATATGAAAAATAATTTAAATGTTCACATACTCGCCACATAGGATCTTTATCTTTCATAATATAAGAAAACGCACTTTCAAAGTTAGGAGTAGAAATCCATATAACACCGTTTTCATTTAATAAGTTGTAGCATTTCTTTAACATCGCTACAGGATTTTGAATATGCTCAATGATATCACCTAATACTACAACATCGAATTGTTCTTCGGTCTCAAGTTGCATAATATCTGAGGCATACACCGGAACATTAAACCTTTCCGATACCTTTTGGGCGTATATAGGTCTTATGTCTAGACCTGTAACATCAAATAGCATTTCTTTTGCAACTGATATCATTTCTCCAGCTCCCACACCTGCTTCTAGAAGTTTATTACCATTAGCAAAAACTTTTATATTTGAAACTATACACTTAATATAGGTAGTATTCTTGAATTGGGCTCTATATAATAACTTGGAGCTGTATTTGATAATATCTGACTTAGGTTTTTAGGATAGTTCTCTGCAAATAATATCTAGGGAAAAATATACATGTTTTTATTTGCATGCTTGTCACTGTTCTTGAAATTTTTAAATATAATAATATAGAAGGTAAAAAGAAAGGCGTGACAGGAGGATTGGAATGATTGAAAATGAAAATATAAAATTAACGGTTATATTAGCATGCTTTGGTAAAGCATTAGAAACAGAAGAGATGCTTATGAAAACTATAGAAAGTTTGAGCATAGTAAAAGATAATATTATGCTTATTGTGGTAACAGAGGGAATATATTTATCTGACTCTTCACTAATACAAAATTTGAAAACACAATTTAAATATATAGAATTTATTAGATTTGAAGAGGAAAGAAATGTACCAGCAAAACTACTAAATATAGCTTTTAAACATGTAAGCACTCCATATTTATCATTTTTATGGGCGGGTTGTTATCTTGAAAATCGTATACAAGAATTTGCCAAGAATCCTATGGAAGACTCTTATGTATATGCAATAAATAGTCAAACACAGTATAAAATTCCTATGCCCATAAATCAGTCATTAATTTATGGATGGTCACAGTGTACAAGGCTATTCGCATTAAGTAACCTTATTATATCTAAGGAAGCATGGAAAATGATAGGTGAATTTGATGAGTCAAATCTTCTGCAAAAAGATTTCGATTGGGAATGGATACTTAGACTAGCAAGATATTTTACTTTCACAATAATTGGTACGGAAGTGAAAAACAATATTATTAACTTAAAGGAGTATCCTTTTAAAGAAAGCTTTGATTTTAATAATGATATTGTACATCGATATGTGTTAAGAAACAGGAAAGTACCTTATACACAAAATAAAAATACGGAAAAAAGTTTTTATAAAGATTTGAGAGGCTATAAAATAACTATTATAGGAGGTTATTGGGAATATCATCATAGTCAATTAGCATTTCTAAATTATTTAGATAAATTATATGGTAAAGGATTTGCTACATATAAAATGCTTTTAGATGATATATCAGCTCCTCACGATGTTGAAGGTTCAGATTTAGTAATAATTGTACGGAGTAGAAACACTAATATATTGGAGATTATTAACAAATGCAAGAAAGACAATATTGGAACTTTGTATATGATTGACGATAATTGGCTAAGTATAGCTGAAGATTTAAAAGAAGTTTATGGACAACTATTCGTTAAAGGTAACCCGCAATATGATACTTTTATAGAAGCTATAAAAATATGCGATTTCGTAATAACTTATAATAAATTTCTTTGTGATGATATAAGTATATACAACAAAAACACAATACTTTTTCCATTAAATATAAATCTAGATTTTTATATGGATAGCAAAACGAAATTTCGTAAGAATAACCCAAATGATAAGATGCTTATAGGCTATGCAGGTTCTTTAAGACACGACGATGTTGCTTTTGCAGCCTTATCAAATGTTGCACGTAAATATGATAACGTTAGGGTTTTATTGTTTGGAGGTTTGAGTGAGAGGCAAAGGTCATTATTTGAAGGGATTGACATTATTACGATAGAACATATGCCATATCAAATATATTGCAAAACTATAAAAGACTTAACTCCAGATGTGTTGCTTGCACCTTTAATTAACAATAGAAGTGCCATGTCTAAGTGCCCTAATAAATATCTAGAAATAGGAGCAATAAAAGCTGCGGGAATTTATACAGATATGTATCCATATAATGAAGTTGTTAAAGATGGCATTGATGGATTACTCGTGCCTGATAATACCGTATCCGCATGGGAAGAAAAAATCACTTTACTTATTAATAATAAAAATCTGCTCTCAAAAATAAAAAACCAATGCCATAGCAATGTAAAAAAACGATATTCAACGGAGAAAGTAATAAAAAAGTTTTGCAAGATGATAGATAAAGTAATAAAACAAAGAGAGAGGGTAAAGGAGGAATGAAAAATGATAAATGTCGCTTTAGTATCGCATAGTCATCATTTGCATGGTGCTGAACGTTCACTTCTCAGTTTGGCTGAGCTATTTTATAGAAAATTTGGTATTACTCTTTTCAATAACAATAATATACATCCTATTTTGATGATACCAGCACTTGAAAATGGGAAAATGGCAAGTATTGCACAAAAAAGTGGGTATGAAGTGGTATATACTCCTCCTAATCCGTGGTATATATACAAATCACCAAAGAATGCACAAGAGTTTGATATATTTTGTGAAAGTATAAGAGAAGACACAAAGACATTTATAAATCTATTTAAAGAAGCTAAGGCAGATATAGTTATTGTAAATACCTTAACTAATTTCATACCACATATTGCAGCATTCACCTTGAATTTGCCTATTATATCATGGATATGTGGTGTACTCGAACCTGCGTTTATTCCTGAAATAGATGCCACATACCAATCATTTATTGATAGAACAATAATAAATTTAAGCAGTAAAGTTGTTATGAATTCAAATTGGACAGAAAAAAGATTTGAGCATATTACAGATAAAAATAATGTAATAACTATACAAAACTATGCATTTGAGCCTTCTGTAAGTATGCCTTATAATGAGGCTATCAATAACTTTATTTGTTTAAATTCATTTGATCCTAAAAAAGGTAACAACATACTTGTAGATGCTGTGAAGATTATAAAAGATAAAGGAATAAAGACGCATGTAAACTTATATGGTAATGGTTATGAATCACAAAATCTTAGTAATCAGATAAGTGAGCTGGAAATAAATGATTATGTATCAATAAATCCACCTACAGAAAATGTATCTAAACTTTATAATGACTGTTCAGCCTTAATTCAACCATCATTTTATGAATCATTTGGAAGAACAAATATTGAGGCTATGGCTCATAAAAGGCCAGTTATCGCTGCAAACACGGCAGACCCAGAAGATATCGTCCAGGACGGAAAAACCGGATTTCATTTCGAGCAAGGAAATAGCGAAGAACTTGCTCTTAAAATGATATATATATTAAATAACAAAAATAAAGCTAAGGCAATGGGCGAAGCCGGATATAAGGTGTACAAAACCTACTTTGATGGGAAAGTTGCCAAGAAAAAAATAACTGATTTAATATACAGTTTATATAGAACACAAACAAAGCATACTCTCATGCAACAATATGCTTTTGACACTTTAAAATTGGTTCATAAACAATAAACGTGACAGGCTTGCCAATTGGCAAGCCTGTCACGTTTGTGTTATATTAATATTTGTTTGTTAATATATAAAAATACTTGTAAAGTCGATACCTGTTATATTTCTAATATATTGACCATTGTTAGTGTCAAATACGCTAATGACACCACTTCCTAATATATATGTGCGATTACCATCTTTAGATATAGTCATCTGGTTTACGCCATATATTGGGTTAATAATTTGATAATGCATAAATTCAAATACTTTATTTAAAGTCTTTGCCACGGAATCAAACGTATAAATTTCCACAAAATCTTTTGTTAAAACAAATACTTTGTCTTTTACTTTACTATATAATATTGTTTGCGGCTTTTCATTGGTTAGTACAGAGTGGGCAACACCGAAATATTTATGTTCTGGTGGACAAGGGATATAGTACATTGGAATGCATACATTTTCAATATTGCTTATATCAACAATGTCTACTTTGTTACTAGTGTAACATGCTACTAACAGAAAATTTTCATCAGGAGTCAAGGTTATATTTATTGGGGAGTCACTTACCATAATTTCGGCAGGTATTTTTTTGTTCTGTATTTCACCTACATACACACTTCCAATGTTACCTTTATAGTAAACGCCATACGCTTTTATACGATTAGTCTTATAAAATATCCCATAAATAAGATTGCATTCTTCAACACCTTGTACATCCGCATATACGTGGCTATATCCATCTATCCAGTCGATACCGTCATTTTCATTATATCCACCACTAGCAAGTAAAGCGTATTTGCCGTATTTAACGCTATGTGCACTAACATAAGACATAAAGTGGAAAGTAATGTATGGCTGTTCTGCACCAATAAAAACTTTTGTATACCATCCTTTTTCACCCATAACTACACAGGTCGTTCCGTTTTCCGGTACTGCTATACTTGTAGCATTTAGAGGGGGATAAAGGTGTTCTTTAAGAGCGGTTGTTGATAGAACATCAAAGGTATTTGTATCTATTTTGTACAATGTATCATCACTGGAAGTAGCAAGTAAAATCTCGTTTGGCTCAATAATTCCCTGCTTTTCAAATATAGCAATACCTTTTGTTTCACCTTCAATATTATCCAACTCTTTTAGAAGTACTCCATTTGAATCGAACACCTTAGCATAAGGCGCAAGGCTTACCACCAGCTTCTGAGCTGGATTACTGAAAGCGATACCTCTTATACCGATGGGAACATTAACTGTGCTTCCGTGCTCGAAAGAGTTAACTTTGGTTAATTGATATGTACTCGAGTTAAACTCAAATGCTTCTATGGTGTGCTCTGATAAAATGTAGATAGCCTGCACACTACTATTTTGGGTAAATGAATGAGCGATATTATTAGTAGTTGTCTGCGTTACTAGACTTATATTTCCTGACCCATTATATTTATAGCCATAGAGAGTTCCTTCTTCAGTTAGAACAAATATACAACCATAAGCAAGGTCCACATAAACAGGATGTTCTGTGTATGTGTCGACTACATGGTCTTTTTCGATAATTCCATTTTGGTGCAACCAAAAAAGAGTAAGTGTCTTTGATGTATAATCTGTTACAAAAAAATATAACCGATGATATTCATCTTCATTTAGACTTAGAAAAACGCATTGCCCTGGAATGGAGTCTGTGTATATAGTGTTTCTTACAGAGATTGTATAACTTGCAATACCTGGGTCGTTAATTGTACCAACTCCAACAGCACGAACTTGCGTTGGATTATAAAGAAAATTTACATTTCGTATGGATGTGATTGGAAAATTAACATCTTCTGTATCTTTAAGGATAGGCGTACGTAATCCCAAATCTACAGTCATAAATTTTTTATTTGCCCGACTGCTTATAATAGCAATCATACTATCTTTCAGGGAAAGTGTACCCGAACTTTTACGTGCTATATCTATACCGACAGGATTGTAAGGGAGTTCAAGGTTATAAAAAACAGTGTAGTCGTTTAAATCAATAAGGTAAAGACTACAGTCACTTTCGTTTGCCAGTATAGCATAGGGTATATATGGCTCTGCCATAGTGAATCACTCCTTTAATTTATATTATACCAGTTGATATACACTAGTATAATATTATATATGTAGACATTTCCTATTTGTGACAAGCTGTTTTAGAACAAGAATGATCTATTAAGGTAACAATAAGGCAAACTTGTACATATAATTAGTATAGATAGGATTATAAGTACTAGAAATTATATACTTAAGGAGGTGAACATGTGATTAGTATAATAAATAGTTTTTTAGAAAAAATTGGTTTTAAAAATGCCGAAGATGCACAAATGAAAGTAAGTGCTGTTGTACTGTGCTATAATGGCGAAAGATATTTGAGGGACAGGATTAGCAGTATAATTAATCAGACAAGCAAGCCAGATGAGATAGTTTTTCTAGACGATGCATCGACTGATAAGAGCTTAAAATTGGCAAAAAAAATATTAAAATCTAGTAAAATAAAATACCGGATAATTGCAAATTGGTGTAATGAAGGTTGTGCAAGGCAGATTATTAGGGGGATAAATGAATCTAAAGGTGATTTTGTTTGGATTGCTGAACAAGATGATTATTGCAGTGATAAGTTTTTAGAAAATATAAAAAAAATGTATAAAGATGATACGACTAATGTATATTTTTGCAAGTCAATTCCTGTGGATGAACGTAATAATAAATTGGCACATTACTATAGTGACGAAAAAGAACTTCCCGATGATTTTTGCGCAGATGGTAAGAGTTTTGTTGAAAATAGTCTATGTATAAAAAACACTGTTTACAATATCAGTTCTGTTGTCTTCAAGAAAAATGCACTTAAAGGTGTTGAAAAATATATGAAACAATTTAAGGTTTTCTATGACTGGATTATGTATGTGTATGCTCTAAGGGAAGGCAAAATATGCTACTGTTCTACGGTTCTTAATTGCCACAGGCGACATAACGAAAGTATAATAGCAAAGTATCGCAGAAGTAGTTTTTATTATGAGGACTTATTTTGTTTAAAAAATTATATCCTTGATAACTTCACGATATCAGAGGAAAATATGGATAGTATGCTTTTTGAAGTATATAGAGAATATTCAAAATGTGGATCTGAAAATGATAAAGTAACAGATATTAGAAAACATCCCTATCTAGGTGAAAAATATAAAGAACTTCAAAACAAGATTAACGAAAGGAGGTAAAAATATGCAGGTAGTAATTTTGTGTGGTGGAAAAGGAACTAGATTAAAAACAAACGAGGATATTCCAAAACCGTTGGCTTTAGTAAATGAAAAACCACTTATATGGCACATAATGAAAATTTATAGTAAATTTGGTTTTAATGAGTTTATCCTTCCGCTAGGATATAAAGGAGATAAAATAAAAGAATATTTCATGCATTATGATTGGATGAATCATGATTTTATGAAAATAGGTAGTGAAAATAGGATAGAACTTCTTGAAGAACATGAAAAATGGAATATAACATTTGTAAATACTGGGCTTGAAACAATGACAGGTGGAAGAATTAAAAAAATTGAGAAATACATAAAAGAGGATACTTTTATGCTGACCTATGGTGATGGCCTTGCTGACATAGATATTGATGATTTAATTAATTTTCATATGTATAAAGGGAATATTGCTACTGTCACAGGAGTTGAAAGGAAAACGCAGTATGGAGTTTTAAGTGTCAAAGATGGTATAGCAGAGTCATTCAATGAAAAAACGTCACTTGACGGATTGATAAATGGAGGATTCTTTGTACTAGACAAGAAAGTTTTTGATTATTTAAGTGAAGATGATGAATGTATATGGGAAAACGAGCCGCTCAGTAGACTTGCAAATGATGGAGAGCTAGCGGTATATGAGCATAAAGGGATATGGATGGCAATAGATACGTATAAAGATTTAATAGAGGCAAACCAAAAATGGAATATGTGAGGAGGTGATAGAGGTGTCTCGAGAAAATTTTATAACTAAGGTGGCAAATTATATAAAAAATATATTTACGGATGAGGAAACAGATATAAAGGAAGATCTAGCTTCGGATGTACAACTATATTTTACATATGAAAACAATGAATCTAAACATATACTTGACGGGGTAGAAACGCAGGAGTTTAGTAGAAATTTGGAACAAGAGCAAGTATCAAAGGATCCTGCTCTTCACCATTTTTGTACAATTGTCGGCAAGGAATACTTGTTTAAGGTATTGGCATTTCACCAATCACTACAAAAGAATAGCGATAGCTTTAAGTTATGGATATGTTGCATAGATGAGATAGCATATGTGAGTTTATCAGGTATGGAGTTAGATAGTGTAGAGATTATTACACTAGATAAGATAGAGGATAGGGCTCTTTTAAAAGTTAAAGGTGATAGAAAAACAAATGAATATTGTTGGACTTTAAAAGCTCCATTAATTCAGTATGTTTTGGATAACTATGGAGTAAATGATTGTATATATTGTGACTCAGATATATATTTCTTTTCTGATCCTTCCCAAATTTACCATGAATGGGAAGGCTACTCAATCTTTCTATGCCCACAAAGAGACTTAGAGTGGGTTGAAAATATGTATGGGAAATACCAAGCAGGATTAATAGGTTTTAAAAATGATGAGAATGCTAGAAAATGTTTAACTTTTTGGAGAAGCAAATGCCTTGAGTGGTGTTCGGGAACTCCGGATACTGATAATAATAGGTTTGGGGATCAAAAGTATATAGACGAATTTCCTCTTATGTTTGAAGGGGTGAAAATTAGCGAAAATTTGGGTGTAGATGCTGCCCCATGGAATTTGGTATATAATAATTATTATAATATTTATGAAAAAGACAGTTGTATGTATATAGAAAATCACAAGTTAGTAGCATTTCACTTTGCATGTATTAATATATTTAATGATTCAGAATTTGACTTATGGAATTTTAATTATATACCAATACAAAGTATTATAAAAAATAAGATTTATCTACCTTATCTGACTGCAATTAGAGAATGTATAGACAAAATGAAATCTAGCATGAATTTTTTATATAGTAAAACTGATGTGACTGAAGCAAAGACTTATTATAAATACCTATTACCAAAATATAGAGTAGACATAGAAGACGATTCTTACTGTTTTTGCACTATAGTTAGTAAAGAGTATTTAATAAGAGGATTAACGCTTTACTATTCTATGAAAAAGAACACAGAAAAGTTTCATTTTTGGATGTGTTGTGTCGATGATATAAGTTATAGTACGCTCTCGAATATGGAGCTTGAAAATGTTACCCTAATTCCACTACAGGATATAGAAGATGATGAGATAAGGGCAGTTAAAGAAAAAAGGGATATGAATGAATTTTGCTGGACGTTGAAAGCGCCTTTAGTGGATTATATACTTAAGAATTTTGATATAGATGGTGTTATTTATTGTGATGCTGACTTGTTTTTCTTTGATGATCCAAAGACTATTTTTGAAAATTGGAAGGGCTATTATATTTATATATGTAGACAAAGAGGTGCTTCTGAACTTGAAAGGGTACATGGAGGTTTTCAGGCAGGTTTCATTGGTTTTAAAAAAGAAGCGGAATCTTTCAGAGTACTTGACTGGTGGAGAAAAAAATGTATCGAATGGTGCTTCGACGACCCACAGCCAGAGTTTGAAAGATGGGGCGATCAAAAATATCTAGACGAGATACCAATGAAATTTATAGGAATCAAAATAGAGAATAATTTAGGCATTAATGCTGCTCCATGGAATGTTGTTTTTAATAATGATTATAAAATAGAAAAAATAAATGATAAAGTATATGTGGAAAATGATGAGCTGATATTTTATCATTTTGGAAGTATGGTATTTTACAATGAAAATGAGTATGATTTATGGAAGCTAAGACCGCTAACATTTAATGGTAACATAATAAACAATATTTACATTCCATACATTAATGCTGTAAGAGATACAACCCAAAAGTTGAAGCCATATGTAGGAAGTTATATAGAAGAATTTTATAGTAATAATGATATAAATAAAGTTGTAAATTATTTTAATTCTAAATTTTTGCAGAGCGAGGAGGTTGATTATGGATGTAGAAGAAAATTTTAGTACTGGTTCCTTTAAAAATCAAAATGTACTTATTACTGGGGGATTCGGTTTTGTAGGCTCTCATCTTGTAAAAAGATTGAGAACCTTAGGTGCAAATATTTCAATACTCAGCAATAATTCTAATCCATGGAGATTAAAAGATGAAATTAATAATGTTGATTTGTACAATATCGATATAATTAATACTTCGGAGGTTAATAATTGTGTAAAATCAGTAAAGCCAGAGTACGTATTCAACTTAGCTGCTTATGGCGTTGATTCAGCAAAAAAAGAATACATCAAAGCTGTAAACGTTAATATAACCGGAATTATAAACATTCTAAACTCTATTAGGGACATAGGTTGCAAAAAAATCATCAATATTGGGAGCTCTGCCGAGTATGGAGATAAGAAAAGAAACATGCATGAAGGCATGTTTCTTACTCCACTAAATATTTATGGTAGTACAAAAGCAGCGGCTACAATGATTTCTCACCAAATAGCTAGAGATAATGATATAAATATCGTAACCATAAGGCCTTTTGGAATATTTGGTGAAGGTGAGGAACGACACAAATTTTTCTGTGATGTAATAGTAACTTTACTAGAAAATAAAGATGTAGAACTAACAAAATGCGAGCAGTATAGAGATTACTGCTACATTGAAAATATTATAGATGGGCTCATTCTTGCAGCCTTAAATGATACAATGAAAAATGAAGTTGTTAACATTGGAACTGGTGTTTCATATCAATTAAAGTATTATATCGATTTAATATTTAAGTATATGGAAACTGATAAAAAGCCAAAATATGGCGCAATTCCCTACAGAAAAAATGAAATGTGGAATCCTGAGCCAGATATAACTAAGATTAAAGCTATGTTAGGATGGGCCCCAAGGGTTGGACTTGAAGAAGGCATTAGAAGAACGGTTGAATGGTTTAAAGAGAACAGGAAGCATTATCTTTGAAATAAGGAGGTTGTATAATGAACACGCTACTTGAAAATTCGTATAAAGGTAAAAATGTTCTAGTGACAGGACATACAGGGTTTAAGGGCTCATGGCTTTCAATTTGGCTTCATAAGCTTGGAGCTAATGTAATAGGATATAGCTTAGATCCTTATTCAGAACGAGATAATTTCGTGTTATCTCAAATCAAAGACCATATAACGGACATAAGAGGGGACATCAGAAATACTGATTTGGTTGATAATATATTTAAAAAATATAAGCCTGAAATTGTATTTCACCTAGCAGCTCAGCCTATTGTGAGAACCTCGTATGAAATGCCTAAATATACTTTCGACACTAATGTAATGGGAACTGTAAATGTCCTAGATGCAGTAAAGTCAACTGATGAAACAAAAGTTGGAATTATTATTACAAGTGACAAGTGTTATGAAAATAAAGAATGGTTATGGGGTTATAGGGAAAATGAACGATTAGGAGGGATTGATCCTTACAGTTGTAGCAAAGCATGTGCTGAATTAATTGTAGATAGTTATAGAAACTCGTTTTTTAATGTAGATAGATATAATGAACATGGAAAAGTTTTGACCTCAGTAAGGGCTGGCAATGTAATTGGTGGCGGAGATTGGGCAAAAGATAGAATAATTCCTGACACTGTGAATTCACTAGATAACGGACGTGAAATATTAGTGAGAAATCCAAATGCAATAAGACCGTGGCAACACGTTCTCGATCCTTTAAGTGGATATTTGCTTTTAGGAGCTAAATTAATGGAACATGGGGTGGAATACTCTGGTGCATGGAATTTTGGACCAAAATCAGATAATATTGTAACTGTTCAGGAAATTGTAGAGAAGATAATTAAATATTGGGGAAGCGGACACATCACGTATCCAGAGAATGTGAGCAAATTGCATGAAGCAAAACTGCTTAATCTAGATATTTCTAAGGCAAAGCATGTTTTAGGATGGATGCCTAAGTGGAGTATAGATGATGCTATAGAGAAAACATCAGAGTGGTATAAAAATTATAAAGAGTATGATGTGTATGAGATGTGTGTAAAGCAAATCATGGAGCATGACGAATTAGTAGAAATGTGAAAAGAGGTGATAAAAAATGCATAAAAAACATATAATAGCTGTTATAGGCTTAGGATATGTAGGATTGCCGCTTGCTGTACATTTTGCAGAAAGTGGCTTTGAAGTTATAGGGTTTGACTTAAATGAAGATAAAATAAAACGATATATAAGTGGTGAAGACTGTACAGATGAAGTGGGTGATAAACATTTGAAAGGGATAAGAAATATCAATTTTACATCTGATATAAACAAGCTTAAAAAAGTTAATTTTTATATTATCACCGTACCGACTCCAGTAGACGAAAAGAATATCCCAGATGTGGAGCCTTTAATAAAAGCTTCAGAGATAGTAGGAGTAAATCTTAAAATAGGAGACATTGTGGTATATGAATCGACTGTATATCCAGGAGTTACGGAAGACATATGCGTGCCAGTGCTAGAGAAAATGTCAGATTTAAAGTATAAAAAAGAGTTTGGTGTAGGATATTCGCCAGAAAGGATTAATAGTGGAGATAAAGTCCATACTTTAGATAAAATTGTAAAAATTGTGTCAGCATCAGACCAAGATAGCTTGAAAATCATCAAAGAAGTGTACGGCAGAATTATAAAAGCTGGCTTGTATGAAGCCTCTTCGATAAAAGTAGCAGAAGCGGCTAAAGTGATTGAAAATGCACAAAGAGACACAAATATTGGATTCATGAATGAAATAGCACTTATTTTTGATAAGTTAGATATAAATACATATGAAGTACTAGAGGCCGCAGCAACAAAATGGAATTTCTTGAAATTCACGCCTGGGCTTGTAGGTGGGCATTGTATAGGGGTGGATCCGTACTATCTTATTTATAAAGCTAAAGAGCTTGGCATATCTCCTAATTTATTAATGTCGGTGAGGGAGATAAATGATTCGATTGGAAAATATGTTGCAGAGAAAACGATAGAATTATTACAAAAATATGGACATGAATTAAATAAAAGCAAAGTATTGCTTCTGGGGCTTACATTTAAAGAAAATGTAGGTGATCTAAGAAACTCAAGATCAAAAGATATCTACGATGAACTAAAGAAAAAAGATATCGAAGTAATCATCTCAGACCTGTATGCTTCACCAGAAGTGGTCAAATCAATATATGACACGGAGCTAACAGATATAGATACAGTTACAAATGTAAATTCCATTATTATATGCACAGCCCATAAAGAGTACTTGAATCTAAAACTAGAACAACTACAAAAACTAACTGTCGCAAATAATGCAATAATAATAGATACTAAAAACATATTTTATAAAAAAGGTGATATTATAAATGAGTTCATATATTGGAGTTTATAGCAATATAGCAATGAGGAAGGCTTTTCACGCCTTCCCCATTAATTCTATCTAACCATATTCATCTTTACTACATCTTTGTCCTCATGCACGTACTTGCAGACATGTTTAAAACCTAATCTTTCATATATTTTTATAGCACGATTATTAGCAATTACATTTATATATATTTCCTTCATATTTAATTCGGAAAGTGCAAAATTACAAAGTAATTTAAGCGCTTTAGTGCCCATAAATTTTCCACGTGCAATTTCCTCGCCAATCATTAATCTCCCAGGCTCTGCCATATTATTTTCCCTGTCGATATTACACAATGCAATTGCTCCAACAGGAATATTTAAATCAGAGGATTCTATTATAAACATTATTTCGTCATTATTATTTATATAGTTCTCAAACCACTTGATTTGTTCTTCCTTATTTATTACCCTACTATTTAAAAACCATTTTTGTATTTCTTTTTTATTTCTCCAACACCTTAAAATTTCTATGTAGTTCTCTTCTAAAGGTCTAAGCAGAATATTATCGCCCTTTATAATATATTCGTGTTTCATTGTTTTGCGTACCTTATAACAGTTTCTGCTACATAATCTACATCGGCTTTGGCGAGTTTCATATGCATAGGTAGCGATAATATTCTGTGCGATATTCTATCTGTACTCGGGCAGGTATCTTTTGCATAATTGTATAAACTATATTCAATATTATTTTTGTAATGTACACCTGGATATATTTCGTTTTCATTTAATTTTTCCAATAATTCATCTCTGTTATTAACTTCGATAATATATAAATGGTGAGATGACTCGCATTTATCGGGTATAGGCACTACCTTTATTTTATCAGTATATTCTCTAAAATTATCGTTATACCAGGTAGCAATCTGTTTTCTATATGCATTATCTTGATCTAAATACTTTAGCTGTACTAAGCCAAGACTAGCTATAATGGAGTTTCCGTGATATTTATACCCTAGATAGTCTACATCGTACTCCCATTTATAATTTCCTTTATTACCTGAGCGAGAATAAGTATCCTTATTAATACCTAACCAACTATACTTACGCGCGATGTCATCATATTCTTTGTTTTTAAAACATATCATGCCAGAATCAGCAGTAGGCAGGTTTTTAACCGCTTGAAAAGAGTAGATAACGACGTCAGCTTCCTTGCCTACGATATCTCCAGCATATCTCGTACCACTCATGTGTGCGGCATCAAGTATAAGCTTCAAATCGTTTTCTTTGCATATTTGTGCGATCTCTTCATACCTTCCTACATTGCCTCCCATGCCAACAAACATTATAGCTTTTGTTTTAGAAGTTATTTTTTTTATAACATCAGCCGGATTTAGGCATAGATATTCATCAATATCGGCAAAAATAGGCTTCAAATTCTCATATAAAATAGCATGGTTTGTAGACACAAATGTAAGTGGTGTAGTAATTATTTCATCATTATCTAGCCATCCTGACTGTTCTTTTAAAATATTCACCGCAAGATGCAACCCTGCAGTTGCAGAGTTTAAAAAATGTGCATTCTCATGCCCAGTATATTCTTTCCACTTATTCTCGAACTCGACAGTCTTAAATCCTAGACCGGTCCAACCCTTTTCCAGACATTCCCGTATTTCATTTAAGCATTCCTCTACTCTAAAAGTAGGAACAAATAATTGTATACCCATAAATTTTCAACTCCTTTTTTTGATGTGCAAAGCACAGTTTTTTGTTTAATAGAAAAGCCCTCCCCTATACGTCATACTGAGGAGCACGTCAAGAAGAACACTCTCCTCTGGATGATGTGGCGGGGGCGATTCGTTCAAATAACGACAAACGTGCGACAGCACATTTTTTGCCGTAATGACTTCCCTTAGCTAATCTTTCTCATCCACCAATCAGTATTTTCTAGATACCACTCCACAGTTTCTTTTAAACCACTATCGAACTCATATTTAGGTTCAAAACCTAACTCGGTTTTTATTTTCGTAAAATCTATTGCATATCTGAAATCATGACCTTTTCTATCTTCCACGTATTCTATAAGACTTTCATCTTTGCCTAAAATACTCAGGATCGATTTGACAATAGTAATGTTAGACACTTCATTATTTGAACCTATATTATAGACCTCACCAATTTTCCCGTTATGTAATACGAGATCTATTGCGCGGCAGTGATCCTCTACATGAATCCAGTCACGTACATTTGTGCCTTGGCCATACACAGGAAGAGGCTTGCTCTTATAAGCATTACATACCATGCGAGGAATCAATTTTTCAGGTAATTGGTAAGGCCCATAATTATTGGAGCATCTAGTTATGTTGACGGATAAATTATAGGTCCTATGGTATGCAAGCACGAGCAAATCTGCGGAAGCCTTGCTTGCAGAATAAGGGCTACTCGGATCTAATATACTTTTTTCTGTAAAGTAGCCAGTATGACCGAGGCTACCGTAAACCTCGTCAGTACTAATCTGAATAAACTTACAAACGCCGTACCTTCGTGCACTTTCTAGCAATACTCCAGTACCAACAACATTAGTCATTGCAAAAATCAGAGGACTTTCTATACTCCTGTCCACATGAGATTCAGCGGCAAAATTAACAATATAATATACGCCATTTTTTACGATACTAGCTACTGATAGACTATTTGTTATATCACCTTTTATAAAATGATAATTAGGATTATTTTCAATATCAGAAAGATTTTTTTCATCACCAGCATATGTTAAACTATCTAGATTAATTATTTTATACTCGGGATATCTACTCAACATATATTTTATAAAGTTGCTACCAATAAATCCAGCTCCGCCAGTTACTAAAATTGTTTTCACAGTTTATCACCGTCCTTAAGTTAGTGTTAAAAAATTATGATAGTTTTTAATATATTTTATATTCAATTTTTCTACAACTCCACCCTACATTCCCGTAGTAATGACCAGCTTTGATCTCGTTCGTTTAAAATTATTTCATTTATTCCCTTTACAGGCCAGTCGATACCTATATCATGGTCATTCCATAATATTCCGCCTTGCTCATCTTTGTAGTAAAAATCAGTGCATTTATAAGAAAAAATAGCTTCGTCGGATAACACAAGAAAGCCATGTGCAAAGCCTTCTGGGATATAAAATTGTTTTTTGTTCTCTTCTGATAAAATTACGCTATAATATCTTCCGTACATAAGGGAGTACTTCCTTAGATCAACTGCGACATCATATACTGTTCCCTTTATTACTCGAACTAGTTTTCCTTGCTGATGTTCTTTTTGAAAATGCAATCCTCTTAAGATACCTTTTCTAGAATATGATTCATTGTCTTGCTTGAAATTTGCATCTATTCCATTTTTATGAAAATCTTTTTGGTTATATGATTCAAAAAAATAGCCACGCGCATCTTTAAACATAGAGGGCTCTATTACATATAGCCCTTTTATGTAGGTTTCAGTAAATTTACTCATAGTTTCAAATCCTTTCTACTATAGACTTTAGGTATGCTCCATATCCAGACTTGGACATTGATTCAGCTAAAGCAAGTAATTGTTCTCTATTTATATATCCTTTTTCGTAGGCTATTTGCTCGATAGCTCCTATGTATAATGACTTCTCTCTTTGAATTGATCTTATGAAATTGCTAACGTCGAGCAGATTATCATATGTACCTGTATCTATCCACAATATATCATTTAATATCTTTACTTGTAGCTGCCCTAATTCTAAGTATGCTTTATTGATGTCTGTTATTTCTATCTCACCACGTGCGGAGGGTAATACACTCTTAGCAATCTCTATAACCTTATTGTCATAAAAGTAAATTCCGGGTACTGCATAGTTTGACTTTGGAGCTGATGGCTTCTCTTCTAAAGATATAACTTTGCCATTCTTATCAAACTCCACTACCCCATACGATTTAGGATTATCCACATAGTAACCAAAGATAATAGCACCTTCATTTAGATTTGCAGCTTCATGTAATATATCAGGAAATGTTTCACCATATATAATGTTGTCACCTAAAATAAGTGCGACATTATCGTTGCCTATAAAATCTTCACCTATGATAAATGCATCAGCGAGCCCACATGGAGATTCCTGAATCTTGTATACAAAGTTCAGGCCTAGTTTGTTGCCATCCCCGAGCAGTCGCTCGTATGCTGAAATATCTTGTGTTGTAGAAATAATAAGAATATCCCGTATATCTGCGAGCATTAATATCGCTATAGTATAATAGACAGTAGGTTTATCATATATAGGCAATATATTTTTAGAAATAGATTTAGTAATAGGATACAGACGAGTTCCATACCCACCAGCTAAAATAATACCTTTCATACTTCACCTCCTAGCAATATTAATAATTAGTTTTAATATATAATATGTACAAGTAAAAAGATGTGTGTCATACTAATTAGTTTTTTAATTATTTTGTTTTGGAAAACATCCAGGATGACAAAATCGGGCAGACTTTTCTAGTAAAGAAAAAAGTACCCCGTATTCTCCATTTATATAGGAAAATACGAGGTACTTTTTTAGTAAATAAGATATAGAAAAAAACGAGGGATAAAATTAAATGAAATAGCAGAAAATAAAACTAAATAAATAGATTGTGATTTGAGGATTCTGTACTTCCAAGATAGGATGCTACTCCACCGAACTCTATACCATCTATAAGCTCGTCTTTTGTAATTCCCATTATGTCCATTGACATAGTACAAGCTACAAAACGAACTCCGTTTGCCTTTGCAGATTGTATAAGGTTTTCTAGACTGTCAACATTTTTCTTTTTCATTACATATTTCATCATACGAGTACCAAGCCCGATAATATTCAGTTTTGAAAGTGTTAGTTTCATACTTCCACGAGGCATCATCATAGAGAACATTTTATCTAAAAATGGTTTATCAAGTTTTGAATGTTCGTTTTTTCGAAGGATGTTTAATCCCCAAAAAGTGAAGAATAATGTTACAGTATTACCCATAGCAGCAGAACCATTTGCAATAATCATGCCTGCTAGTGCTTTATCAAAATCTCCACTGAATATCACTATTGTAGTTCCACTTTGTTCTTGTGTACTTATAACTTGATGTTTTTGTGTACCCTTTTGAACATATATAACATAAACTTTATTATCCCGTTCTGCCTTTAAAAAGGCATTGCCCGTCTTTTTACACCATGCTTCAGCATCTGACCCGAACCCTGGATCTGTTGCACTGATTTTTAGTATATCACCATCACTCATTTCTTTTATTTTATCATTGAGTTTCATAATCGGTCCTGGACATTGAAGACCGCATGCATCAAGTATAGTAGCATTTTCTAGTTCCTTTTCTGTAAACATTGTCTCATTGTTATGTAGAGGTGCTCCATCATCTCCAACATTACCCCAAATATTTTTTGGGATAGAAATTGTACTATTACTGTTCTTCCTATAATGTTTATATAACTTATAACCACCAATTAGGTTACGGACTTTATAGCCCATTTGAATTAGAATGCGGCTAGCTATATGTCCTCTTAAACCAGTAGCACAGAAAACTACGACTGTCTTATCCTTTGAAAGAATATCTCTTGAATTTCTTAAATTATTAACAGGGATGTGTATGGAATTTTCTATAGTTCCGAGTTCCCATTCTACAGTTTCGCGAATATCAACTAATATATTTTTATCTAAATCTAAACCATCAATTTCTCTCCAAAGTATAGGATTTTGGTCTCCACATAAAATATTTTCAGCAGCGAAGCCTGCAATATTAACAGGGTCTTTCGCAGAAGAATAGGGTGGAGCATATGCAAGTTCTAGTCTTTGTAGGTCATAAATTGTTCCACCAAAACGAATGGCTGTTGCTATAACATCAATGCGTTTGTCAATGCCTTCGACACCTATATTTTGAGCCCCCAAAATTTTTCCAGCAGTATCAAAAATAACTTTCAAAGTCATAGGAAAGGCACCAGGATAATATCCTGCATGAGAATTAGGAGTAACAATTGTCATAAAGTAGTCTTTTTCATAAGCCTTTGCTAATTTATTAAGTTGTTTTTCGTTTAATCCAGTTGTTGCAACTGTTAAATCAAAAACCTTTGCTACTGAAGTTCCCTGACTGCCTTCATATATAGAGTCTCTACCACAAATATTATTAGCAACTATGCGTCCTTGCTTATTAGCAGGGCCTGCTAAAGGGATCATAGTTTTGCCTTTTTCTATATAATCAGTAACTTCTATTACATCACCTATAGCATAAATATTTTCATCAGATGTTAAAAGATGCTCATCAACAATAATACCACCACGTTCATTTATTTCTAAACCACATGCTTTGGCAAGCTCACTATTTGGCGAGATACCGATAGACATAATTACTATATCTGATTTGAGTTGTGTGCCATCACTTAGTTCTACAGTAGTTACACCATTTTGATAATTAAAGCGTTTAACGCCATTTTTAAGTTGTAGTGTGACACCTTTATCAGATAAATGATTATGAACTAGCTGGGCCATTTCAAAATCTAAAGGTGCCATTACTTGGTCTGACATTTCTACCAAAGTTACATCAATGCCTAAATCAGAAAGATTTTCTACCATCTCTATACCGATAAAACCACCGCCAACAACTGTGGCTGTTTTAACTTTTCTAGAATTAATAAATTCCTTAATATGGTCAGTATCAGGAACATTCCATAAAGAGAATATATTAGGACTATCAATGCCTGGTATTTGTGGTTTTATAGGTGTAGAACCAGGAGATAATAAGAGGCAGTCATATTTTTCAGTGTATTTTGTGGAAGTTTTTATGTCCCTTACTGTTATTTCTTTCTTTTCTCTATTGATTGAAATAACTTCATTTTCTACCCGAATATCAATATTAAATCTAGAATGCATAGCCTTAGGCGTCTGAACAAATAACGCATCTCGATCTTTTATAGTTCCACCAATATAATATGGAAGTCCACAATTTGCAAAAGAAATATAAGGACTTCTCTCAAATATCACAATATCCAAAGACTCATCGAGTCTCCTAAGACGAGCGGCAGCAGTAGCACCACCAGCAACTCCACCAACAATCAAAATTCTTTTTCCCATAATTATTTCCCCTTTTTTAATAAGTATAATATATAATATGTAAAATAATTATTGTGTATAATATTATAGTATAATAAGTTAATTACTTTTGCAATAGTTTTTTTGAAAAATACATAATACGTTTGTTCTGCAATTTACTAAAAGAATAAAAAAGGAAACTTTTTCTTGCAAAAAAGATTGAAAAATGTTATAGTGAATTTTCAAGTATAAGAAAAATTGTAGTATTAGTATCGGATTCTTGAAAGAACAATGATAACATACAAGTAGAGTAAGTTATTTTATCTGGAAAAGGTAAGAAATTTACTTTAATTAGGAGGATTAAAAGATGATTTACATAATTATATATGCATCTATTATACTGCAATTGACTGCTACATTAATAGCTATCTTGTTAATCAAGATAACGAAAAAAAAGTTTTATTGGTCTTTGCTAGTATTAGCAATGGGTTTACAGGTTGTAAGGAGGGGTTCTTTACTTTATGAGCTAACATTAGGAAATATAATGGCTTCATGTATAACTATCTCAGAAATAATTGGATTAATTGTGTCAATATTGATGGTTGTATCATTAATAGGAATTAAGAAGATTTTTACTAATATGCGAAAGAAGATTGCTAAACATGAAAATGCTAATCAGTTATTTCTTAACATTGTTGGAGTAATAGTGGTAATAATAGATAAAAATGGAACTGTAAAAATGGTCAATAAGGCAGGATGTAATATTCTTGGATATAATGAAGAAGAAATATATGAGAAAAACTGGTTTGATAATTTCTTACCGTCTTACGAATTGAACAATGTGAGAAGAATTTTTGATGAATATATGATGAGTGGAAGTTGTGAATCTTTTCAAAATAGAAATTATATCATTTGTAAAGATGGGTCAGAGAGGGATGTTCTTTGGAATAACACTGTAATACAAGACAAGAATGGGAATGTAACATCAATGTTGGCAACTGGACAGGATGTGACAGAGAGAAGACGAACGAGAGAAGAAATCGAGCTTTACTTTAATACGGCTATTAATCTTATGGGAATAGCTGGTACTGATGGTTATTTTAGAAGGATAAATCCTGAGTGGATCAGAGTTCTTGGATGGACTAAGGAAGAGCTTATGTCAAAACCATATGTTGAGTATGTACATCCTGATTATAGAGAGAAAGCAAAAAAACAATTAATTGAACTTGCATCAGGTAGTGATATTTTAGGATACGAATGTAAATTTATTTGCAAGGATGGGAACTATAAATGGATTGAATCAAACTTAAGAAAACTTTATGATTCAGATATTGTCATTATTTCAGCGCAGGATATTACTTTACGTAAAGAGATTGAAATAATGAATGTTGAACTAGAAAAAAGCAAACAAATGGAGATAATTAAATCTGAGTTTTTTGCAAATATTTCACATGAATTAAGAACACCACTTAATATTATACTTTCCGCGTTACAGGTAGAAGAAAATGATAAAGATGATAAAGATGATAATGAACTATGTAATGAATGTGTGCATCAAACGAGTTATCATAAGATAATAAAACAGAACACTTATAGACTATTAAAGCTTGTCAACAACATAGTAGATTTAACAAAGATGGATTTGGGTTATTTTGATATACATAAGCAAAATTGTAATATTGTTAATATAGTTGAAGAAATAACACTTTCTACATCTCAGTATGTAGAAGGTAGAGGAATTACACTAGAGTTTGATACAGATATAGAGGAAAGAATCATTGCCTGCGATCCAGATAAAATAGAGAGGATATTACTTAATCTTCTTTCTAATGCGGTAAAATTCACAGAACCTGGAGGGAATATATGGATTAATGTGCATGCTCGCGAAGATAAAACAATCATTTCCGTAAAAGATAATGGTATAGGAATTGAGAAAGAAAAGATTAATATAATTTTTGAAAAATTTATACAAGTCGACAAATCTCTTACAAGAAGATGTGAGGGAAGTGGAATAGGACTATCTATTGTAAAGTTATTGGTCGAAATGCATAAAGGTAAAATATATGTAAAAAGTGAGCTTGGAAAAGGTAGTGAATTTATTATAGAATTACCGATGGATCTGTGTGATAAAATAAACGAAGAAGAATGTAGAACTGAAGTTATAAATTCAAAGAAACAAAAGATTAATACAGAATTTTCAGATATTTAATTATTATAAAAAGGTTGTAATCAATTCGTTAAAATTCAACCTTTTTTTGTTGCAAAAAATATTCAAAGATGTTATAGTAAATATAGGAAAATATAAAATTTAAAAAGGAGAGATTAAAATGGTGGAATATATAGCATTTTTAAAAGGTATTAATGTCAGTGGACAAAAAATGATAAAGGTGAGAGATTTGAATGATTTATTTATAAAATTGGGGTTAAAAAAAGTAAAGACCTATATTCAAAGTGGAAATGTGAGGTTTGAGTCTGATGAATCAAATAAGGCTGAGTTAGTGAATTTAATGGAAAAAGAAATTCATAATGCGTTTGGATATAACCCTACGGTAATATTAAAAACCATTAAAGAAATAGAAGACTTGGTAGACGAAAGCCCATTTAAAAATATAGGTAGCGAAAGTAAGGCAAAGATGTACATTACCTTTTTAGCTAGTGTACCTACTAAAGAATATGAACTTCCTTTAGTATCCTCTATGAAAGATGTAAAAGTATTTAAAGTATTTAATGAAATAGTACTCAGCATTGTTATTGAAAATAATGAACGGTATTATTCTCCTAATAGTTTTATAGAAAAAGAATTAGGAGTACCTGCAACTACTAGAGACTGGGAAACAATCAGTAAACTCATTGATTAAGTTTATAATCAAATTAAAGTTTTACAGTTTCTTTGTGTGTTGAATTTGAATTAACAATATTTTTTAAAGTGTTAGAATTTACGCCTTTATTACCTTCGGTAAAATCACATGGGTATTGTGCGCCACAGTTACAACACTCTACATATTGTTTACGGCCTTTAAGCTCCCGTTTGTCGTATAAAAAAGAGTAAAAGTTCTCATCGTTTTTAAGTCCGGGTGCGTTGGAATCTATGAAATACGAATAAACATATAAAGCTTCGTATTTTCCTATGAAATCGTTATTATTACAAGAGGGACAGATTAGATTATTTGATATTTCCATAATGATTACCTCCGAGTTAATAAAATATAATGTTATTATAACTTATTAAATTATATATATTCGAATTTATTATTTAAAGTTTATCATAAATAATTTATATAAAATTGTAAAAACTAAAAGTCAGTAGGCATATAGTAATTATAGTTAAAAAATTATAACTGTTTGCATTACCATTATTTTAAGGAGGAGATAATTATGAGAGGAAATGTTGATAAGGATTTATGTATAAGTTGTGGGCTTTGTCCAGATGTGTGTCCAGAAATATTTAGGTTTGACGATGATGAGAAGGCTGTTGCAGAAGATATAGAAATACCAGAAGATATAACTGATAGTGCTAAAGAAGCAGAAGAAGGGTGTCCAACTAGTGCAATAACAGTTAAATGATAATAATACCCTTTTACAAGTTTTAGATATAAGAAAAAAGATTTGATGGTATGATAATTGTTATATGACGCTACGGTGAAACTTCATTGTAGCATTTTTTATTGCTTTTAATATTACACCAAATTAACATATATGAATATAATGTTACTAAGGTAAAATAAAGACAAGCTATTTTACTGATACAAGTTATTAAATTTAACTAGGGAGGTGATTGCTATGAAAACACAAAACAGATTCAAAAGTAAGGTTCTGTGGGCTTCTTTAATATCAGCATTTATACTTATTGCTCAAAGTATTGATGTTATACCTGTAGATAATGTGGATGCACTTACAAATGCAGGACAATTAATTTTAGGGGTATTAGTAACAATAGGGATATTACATGATCCAACAATCAAAAGTTGACTTTAAATAACAATAATAGTTAGGTGGTGAAAGCATGAAAGTTGTTAAAGATTTGAAAGAGTTGCTCCCTAAAGTAAATGAATTAGCAATGGAACTTATATCAGAGTGTAAAAAACAGGAAATAATAATAAGAGTACTGAAACATATAGAAGTCAAGAAAGGCAAAATGAGCTATATGCAAAAGGTAGAACAACAGTTGGTAAAGTAGTAACATGGACTAAAAAATCAAAACATACTACTAGGCGCGCTTTTGATATAGTTCCTATTGTAAATGGTAAAGTAACATATAGTAATTTGAAATTATTTGATCAAATAGGCAAGATAGGACAAAATCTGGGGCTTACATGGGGGGGGAGTTGGAAAATAAAAGATCTAACACATTTTCAATATGATTCTAAGATAGAGGAGGTAACAAAATTGGAAGGAAAAATAACAAATGAACATTGGGCTGATAAGTATTATACATATCTAATTAATAACGGAGTAGAAATACAGGAAAAACGTTTTGACGATAAAGCTTCTCGCGGGGAAATGTTTAAAATCATTGCTATTTTGAAGGGTTATAAAGAATAAAAATAAAAGAGCTTGAATTGTCGTTTAATCGAAAATTCAAGCTCTTTATTTATAGGAAATTTCTCATTAGGATTATAATAAGTAAATGGGGATTTATTTTATTGTTTTCTATTGTAAATTATTAAGTTAATATTTTATAATAAAGTTTTAAATAGCGGTATTGAAAAAGTACAAATGTTATGGTATTATTATATATATAAATATTGAAAGGAGATGATATATTTGTCATTAAAAGGTACAAGAACAGCAGAAAACTTATTAAAATCGTTTGCGGGAGAATCGCAAGCTAGGATGAGATATGATTATTATGCGAAGGTTGCATTAAAAGAAGGGTATGTTCAGATATCTAAAATATTTGAAGAAACTGCTTTGAATGAGAAAGAACATGCAAAAAGATTCTTTAAATTTTTAAATGCTGATTTAAAAGGTGAAACAATTAATATTACAGCAGCGTATCCTGTGTTGTTAGGGGATACAATGGAGAATTTAAAAGCTGCAGCTGCGGGTGAGAATGAAGAATGGACAGAGATTTATCCAGAATTTGCGAAGATTGCAGAAGAAGAGGGCTTTCATCATATAGCTGTTGCATTTAGAAAAATAGCAGAAGTAGAAGCAAGACATGAACATAGATATAACAAATTAGTTGAGAATATAGATAACAAAAGAGTTTTTAAAAGAGAAGAGGAACACGAGTGGAAATGTAATAACTGCGGTTATATACACAAAGGAACAGAGGCACCGGAATTATGTCCAGCATGTGAGCATCCAAAAGATTATTTTGAATTATTTGTTGAAAACTATTAATACACAAAAAAAGACTTA
Source organism: Clostridiales bacterium GWD2_32_19 (assembly GCA_001795385.1). Classification (GTDB taxonomy): domain Bacteria; phylum Bacillota; class Clostridia; order Lachnospirales; family UBA12420; genus UBA12420. Next base: position 12,421 of record MGOU01000025.1, on the reverse strand, counting down.
AATAATATTAAAAACAAGTCTTTTTTTGTTGTAAAAAATTATTTAAAGTGGTATAGTATATTATAATAAAATATAATAGAAGGAGTGAATAATTATAAGAATACGAAAAATAAATACATCAAGGATTTTATTAGTTATAGTCATAATTATGCTTATAGTAGTTGCAAGTACAGTTAAATTGACTACTTCAGATAAAGTAGATGTATCACAGACTAAGAATGTCAAGCAGGAAAGAAAAACTATAGAAAAAAGTAAAACTAAAAAGAGTCAGATGAAAGATGATGAAATGATTTTATACCGTTTTGATGATAAAGAATTGCAGATATATAGCTTACTTCCCGATGATAATTTATTAATGATGAAATTTCAAAAGAAAGCATGGGGAACATGGGATATAGGTGGTTGGTACATATCGAATGATGGTAAAATCCCATCTAAAAAATACACTCTTATGGCAGGAGGACGCTCAGATTGGGAATATGCACTTAGAGTAAGGACAAACCCTAAAGAAAAATATTTTTTTACTGGGGGGAGTCATGGAAAAGAGTTTATAAAAAGTTTTAAATTTTTTAATGCGGATGATGGTACAGCTCTACCAATAAAAAACGGTGAAAAGAAAACGGTAAAGAGATTTAAAATACTAGAGGAAACGATTTTATCGACTACAAATGAAAATAATACTCCATATGCAAATGTAAGCCGCGAATATATAATATCACCATCAAAGATATCACTTGATACAGATTTCAAATTTACTAAAGATATCTATATGGGTACATCATATGTGAGTATGTTGCCAATAAGTAAAGAATATGGCAGATATGCATGGTTTGTGGGTACACCTAATCTTGCAACGACCCCAAAGTATGGAAAAACACTAGCTGATGAAAACATAAATAATTATTATGGAGAAGTGAAGGCTTTGTCTGTAATAATGTGGGGTGACAAGAAACCAGAATATATTTTTAAAGCTTCAATTTCTGATTCTAATATGGTAGATAACTTTCAAAATTCACTAAAAACATTTTATTGGGATATTAATAAAATGGCAAATAAACTATACTTTTCAAAATATGAAAACTATGAGGATACAAAGGTAAAAAAAGGAACAGAGTGGAACAATAATTCAGAGTGGAGTATAACTGTTTTACCTAAAAAGTATAGATAATGGTTGATTTTTAAAATGAAATATGATATAAGATATATGAGGAGGTGTATGTATGGAATTTTTAGATGATTTATTTGGAGATCTACTTGAAGGAAAGAAAAAACATAAAGGCAACCATGGAGATAAAAACAAAGGTTATCATGACAAGAATAATCACCATGACGATAATGACGATGATTATGACAATCGAGATTCAGATAAAAGAAAATATGTTGTTAAGGAAGAACAAAGTTCTGCAATTTGTACAAATTGCTCAGCAAAAATTGTACAGGGTGCAAAGTTTTGTGGGAGATGTGGAATGAAGATAAATGAAGCAAAACACTGTACAGATTGTGGAACTAAAATGCAAAATGATGCTTCTTTTTGTCAAAACTGTGGTAAAAAGAATTGATAAACAAGTTCTATTTTATATGGAGATGGTATCTCTCTGTTTTAGTGTTAAATAACACATAATTACTATTAAAAATATTAAAAGATTATGTAATTTTTAATGAATATACCTTTGTTAAGATATTATATACATTAATATCTTAACAAAGGTATATTTATTGTAAAAAAATGAAGAATAGTAATTGAATAAAACAAAAAATATGTTATAATTGTTTATTAATTAACACATAATCCCAAAAATTAACACGGAGGTTTTACTATGCGGATGTATGATATAATACAAAAGAAGAGAGATGGGCATGAATTAAGCAATGATGAAATAAAATATGTAGTGGATGGATATACAAAAGGTGAAATTCCTGATTACCAAATGTCAGCGTTTCTCATGGCTATTTATTTTATGAAGATGAGTTCAAGAGAGACTACATATTTTACAATGGCTATGGTGAGTAGTGGGGACATTTTAAATTTATCTTGTATTGATGGTGTAAAGGTCGATAAGCATAGTAGTGGAGGGGTTGGAGATAAGACTACTTTAATAATAGCTCCACTAGTTGCTGCTTGTGGATTACCTGTTGCAAAGATGTCAGGCAGGGGACTAGGTCATACGGGTGGTACGATAGATAAAGTAGAGTCATTTCCAGGTTTTAATGTAAAGCTTGATATTGATAAGTTTATAGAAAATGTGAATAAACACAAAATAGCTCTTGTTTCACAAACAGCAAACATCACACCAGCAGATAAAAAAATATATGCACTTAGGGATGTAACTGCAACTATTGATAACATTTCACTTATAGCAAGTAGTATAATGAGTAAAAAAATTGCAGCAGGTGCAGATGCAATAGTGCTTGATGTAAAAGTTGGAAGCGGAGCATTTATGAAAAGTTTTGATGATGCAATTTGTTTAGCTAATGAAATGGTACAAATAGGTACTTCATTAGGGCGTAATACTATAGCAATATTGTCAGATATGGATCAGCCACTTGGTGTTGCAGTGGGTAACACTCTGGAGGTTATTGAGGCTATTAATACACTAAAAGGAGAAGGGCCAAAAGATTTAGAAGATTTGTGCATAGAACTTGCATCACATATGATTTTTGCTGCTAATATGACAACTACAGTTGCAGATGCTCGTAATTTAATTGTTCAAAAACTTAAAAAAGGTGAGGGACTACTAAAACTAAAAGAATTGGTAACGGCACAAGGTGGAGATGCAAGTTATGTAGACAATCCAGAAAAATTTGAAATTGCAAAAATAAAGAAAGAAGTAATTCTAGATAACATAGGTTATGTATATAAGATGGATACAGAGGCAATAGGTAAGGCTGCGATGATTCTTGGTGCAGGTCGTGAAACAAAAGACGGTATTATCGACCTTTCAGTAGGACTAATGGTACATAAGAAGACAGGCGATTTGATTATGCAGGATGAGGTAGTTGTTACGATATATGGGAATGATGATGAAAAAATAAAGCAAGCTGAGGACATAATAAAGCAAGCTTATACGACAGGAAATGTAGAAAAATATAAAGAGAAACTGATAAAAGCTATAGTTACAAAAGCTGAAGTGTTAAGGTATTAGGTAAAAAGGGCGCAGGCTTGCCTGTGCTTGATAAAAACCACAAAAATGATAGTGTCAAAAGTTTTATGAAAAAATGAAAACCTCAAATTTGTCATTGCGAGGAGGTTCTTTCGACGAAGCAATCTCGTTTTTGAAAGATGAGATTGCTTCGCAAAAAACGCTCGCAATGACAAAATGATACCCCATCGGCTTGCCGCGGGGAGATTCATTAAAATGAATTCAGAAAGGAAGGATTTATACGAAACTATAGTATGAAAATAAAAGAGAGATTGCTTCGTACCCCGCAATGACAGGGAGAGGGAAGATAATACTGATAAAATATATTGAATATAAAGGGATAGTGTAGTATTTAGTACTATAAATATTTTACACTACCACAAAAATAAAGGAGGACTATATATGGAATTAATTATAACAGCTATTATACTAGGTATAGTAGAAGGAATTACAGAATTTTTACCTGTCTCATCTACGGGACATCTTATTTTATTCGGACATTTTCTAGGATTTAACGAAGGTAGTTTTACAATATTATTTGATATTGTTATACAACTTGGAGCTATTCTTGCTGTAGTTTTTTACTATAGAAAGAAAATATGGGAGTCACTTAAAAATATAAAACCGGGACAGTGGGGATTTAAATTATGGCTTATTATACTTATAGCTTTTATTCCTTCTGCTACGCTAGGATTTTTAATGAATGATTATATAGAGGAGTATTTTTTCTCTCCCTTTACGGTATCTATTGCTTTAATTGTTGGTGCAATACTAATGATTGTGATTGAGAAAATATTTGCCAATAAAGATTCTGAAGAAATTATTGATATAAGTACAAGAAAGTCACTGGTTATAGGTTTTGCACAGTGTATGGCACTTATCCCAGGTATGTCTAGATCAGCCTCAACAATAATGGGTGGTATGATAGTTGGATTATCAGTTAAAGTTGCAGCAGAGTTTTCATTCTTTCTAGCTATACCTACTATGTTTGCAGCAACGGGATATTCGCTATTAAAAGGATTTACAGCTATAAGTACAGTAGAGTGGATTGCGCTTGCGGTAGGGTTTATTACATCGTTTATAGTGGCATTTATAGTTATAGGAAAGTTCCTTGAATTTCTTGCTAAACACTCACTAAAAGTTTTTGCGTATTATAGACTTGTGGTGGGATTCGTTATGCTTATATTAATAGCGTTTAAAATGGTATAGTTTAGAACGAAAATTAGTAGTAGATAAAGAAAATGATAAATGAATCAGAAGAAATAGTAAATTTATGAGTAAAAATAAGAAAAATTTATAAAATATAGTAATAAATTTCAAAAAGTGCATCATATACTCAATTTTTTGGGTAAATGATGCATTTTATTTTACAAAGAAACCAATACTATTATTGGAATAAGTAAGTATTTCTGATAGCATATATCAAAAATAGGATATTAAATTTAAAAAAATAGGAGGAAAAATAATGAAGGCAACTGGAATAGTAAGAAGAATAGATGATTTAGGTAGAGTTGTTATACCAAAAGAAATAAGAAGAACTCTTAAGATAAGAGAGGGAGATCCACTAGAAATTTTTACTCAAAAAGATGGAGAAATCATCTTTAAAAAATACTCTCCAATTGGAGAACTTGGAAATTTTGCAAAAGAATATGCAGAGGCTCTTTCACAAGTTTCTGGACATATTACATGTATCGCGGATAAAGATCAACTAATAGCAGTATCAGGAGGATCCAAAAGGGAGCTACTTAAGAAAGAAATAAGTGAACAATTAGAAAGGGCAATCGATGATAGGACGATAGTACTTGCAAATAAAAATGATACGCATTATATACCCGTACTTACGAGTGAAGGAGATAATAGATATAATTCACAGCTTATTGTACCAATAATAAGTGAAGGTGATGCTATAGGTGCGGTAATATTTTTATCAGAAGATAGTAAAGTGAAAATGGGTGAAGTAGAGGAAAAATTGGCACAATCTGCTGCTGGATTTTTAGGAAAACAGATGGAGCAGTAATAAATAATAAACGGTTAATAAAGCCAAAAACAAAGAAAAATGAAAAAAACAGGATATTTTTTAAGAAAAACACAAAAAAACTAAAAAAAAATGAATAAATTAACAATTAATGCTTGACAAATCAGCCAAATAAAGGTATAAATAGTTAAAGATAGTATCTACTATCCTAGTGTTTAATAAAAGTCAATTTAAATGCAAGGAGGATTTTCCTAATGAACAAATCAGAATTAATTACAGCTATGGCTGAAAATTCAGGATTAACAAAAAAAGTTGCAGAACAAGCTTTAAAATCTTTCCAAGATGTGGTTTCAAAAGAACTTTCTACGGGAAGCAAAATTCAATTAGTAGGTTTTGGAACTTTCGAAACTAGCTCAAGAACAGCTAGAACAGGAAGAAATCCTCAAACAGGAAAAACTATGGAAATACCTGCGTCTACAGTACCAAAATTTAAACCAGGGAAAGCATTAAAAGATTCTGTAAACCAATAATTAAAAAAGTCTGCACTTGTGTGTAGATTTTTTTTTCTTAATGTAGGTAGTATCAAAGCAGATATGATAGAATATATTAAAAACTATAAAAACTATAAAAACTATAATAACTTCAACACAATAAAGTAAGAAAGGAGAAAATCATGCGATTAGATAAATACCTAAAAGTATCACGCATAATAAAAAGAAGAACATTGGCTAAAGATTTTTGTGATGCTAATAGAGTAAAAATAAATGAAAGAGGTGTAAGAGCGAGTTATGAAGTAAAGATAGGGGACATAATTCAAATTAATTTCGGAAACTCTTCACTAAAGGCAGAAATAACAGACATAAGAGAATTCGTACGAAAAGAAGATTCAAAAGAAATGTATAAACTTATAACTGAGTAAAACTCAATTTCAGGAATGAAATTGAGTTTTTTTAAATATAATGATATTAGTTAACTGAAAAGCGGAGGTTTTATTATGGTTGTTAATGAAAAGAAGGAAGTTATAGGAAAACATAGTATTAGTATAGAAAATAGACAAAAATTCCTTGCTAGTGGAGTACTAGAGGTAATTGCATTTGAGGATAGTAATATTATTATAGATACAAAACAAGGAAGGTTAATAATAAAAGGTAATAATTTGCATATTGATAAGTTAAATCTTGAAACATCAGATATTGAATTAGCTGGGCAGATTAATAGTTTAAATTATGATTCAAATACTGGTAGAAGAAAGAAAGGATTTTTGCAAAGCTTATTTAAGTAGGGTGATATTGTGATATTATCGATTAATTCAGAATTAAATGTATTTTTACTTGTAGTATGTGTAGGTTTTTTTCTTGGTGTTATATATGATCTTATTAGAATAGCTAGAAGAGTATATAAACACGGTAGCCTTGCAATAAATATAGAAGATCTTATATTTTGGGTATTTACTATTTTCATATTATTTGAGTTTTTAAGATATAATAATTCAGGTGAGTTTAGAGGATTTATTTTAATAGGTTGCGTCATAGGATCAATTTTATATTTTTCTCTTTTGAGTAATATTTTATTTAAAATGGGAGTTATATTTCTCAAATATATAAATTATCTAGTAAATAAATTATTTAAACTATTAAATTTCATAAACTTTTTTTCAAAAATCCCTTTACTTTCAGAGAAAATAAGGGTATTATATAATAAAAAAAACATGAAATAAGGGTGATGTTATGTATGCAAAAAAAAATCAAATGATAATTATAATGGTAATAGCGATAGCTTTTATTTTGTCGATAAAATTATATGAAGTGAATAATGTAAATAGTCAGATGAACGATCAAATTAATACATATAATAAAGAATTAGTAAAGTCTAAGGCCGAGCTTAGACAAACCATAGATAAAAGAGATTATTATAAATCCGATGAATACATAGAGAAAGTAGCAAGAGAGCAAGAAAACTTGGTAAAGAAAAATGATATTATTTTTGTTACAGATAATTAAAACGCAACCATGTTTTTACAATTTTTGCCAATTTAATTATATATAATAGCATACATATGTATGTTATTTTTTTATTTTTCCCTATCTCTCTCTACAACAAAGGGAGAGGAATAAAACTACAAAGGAGAATATGTATGGAAGGTTTATTAAAGAATTATTTTCAGAAAATGAATATAAGTAAAAGAAAGCTAAAGAATCTGTTTCTGTACTTTATACAATATGTTTTTGCAGGGGTTGGAATATTAGGTTGGTCTTATCCTTTTGGATTTATATTTTATGTATTTGGAGCAGAATTTTTAAATAAGTTATTTCTAAAGATAGTAATTATGGCTAGTTTAATTGGTAAAGTAAGCAATGTTCAAATAATTGAATATGTTGTTATACTATACTTATATGATAAAATAAAAGATTCAGTGAGTAGTGTACCAAAAAAAGCAATAGTGCTTTCAGGTATAAATCTTGTTTTGGATTTAATAGTGCTTTATTTTGACAAATCTTTTTTTACATATAATATAATGTTAACAACACTCGAAAGCATTGCAATTTTTAGTTTGATTTGTATATCGGATAGATTTTTTAAAGTTACACTTGGAAGACAAAAAAGAACGAACATAAATAATGAAGAAGTAGTAAGCTTATTATTTTTGATTACCATTATGTTCGCAGGTTTTGGTAATATTAATATTAGTGGATTGAATTTGTTGTATATAGTAGGCTATATTTTCGTATTGCTTATGGGATACAGCGGTGGCATGTTGCATGGTGCCCTAGCTGGATGTGTTGTGAGCGCGGCAATAGTAATTTCAGGAAATGATTTTTCACAGTATCATTTATTAATTCCGATTGTAGGTATGTTGACGGGGATGTTTAAAACATTGGGTAAAACAACGATGAGTATAGTTTTTTGTGTAATATCTGTATTTATTTACATATTAAACTCAGTATTTATTATTGATGTTTTAGACTTTATTAAAAACTTAATCATTGCTGTTTTATTATTTAATATTTTTCCTATAAGCATAAGCAAGGGGTTAGAGAAAATTTTTAGAATAAATGGTGCAACACAAATCGACAAGGAAATAAGCAAGGTAAAAACTGAAGTAGCAATTAAACTAGATAATTACGCAGAATCATTTTTACAGTTGGCTGGATTATATGAACAAGTATTAGTTGATAAAAGAAATATAAATAAGAACGAGGCAGAAAAGGTATTTAACCTGCTCATAAAAAAGGTTTGTAACAATTGTGAATGTTTTAATAAATGTTGGCAATCAAATTTTTACACCACTAGTAGAAACTTATATGAGATAATGGATGAGATGGAAAAAGGTAATGCTTCAAAAGATAATTCATTGACAGAGGAGTCAAATTCATGGTGTATAAATGAAAAAGTTTTACTAGAAAATATAACAGAGTTATTTGAAATATATAAGTCTAATATATATTTATCGAATAAGATACAAAAAAATAAAAAACTACTTTCAGGTCAGCTTTATGAGTTAGCAGAAATGGCTCAAAACATATCTAAAGAAGTACAGACTGGTAAGGAAACAATATACAACATAGAAGAAAATATAACAGTTGCTTTAGAAAAGATGGAGATTGAAGTTCAGGAAGTTCTAGTTATGATAAATGATGGTAAATATAAGATTGAGCTTTTACTAAATGAAAATATCAATATGGTTGACTTTATAGTTAAGGAACTGGAATGTTTACTAAATAAAAAACTTAAGATACAATATTATAACAAGGAGAATGAAACAACAAAGATTGTGTTTGTACAGAAAGAGGAATACAATGTGCTTTTCGGTGCTGCTCAAAGTTCCAAAGATAATAGTTATATATGTGGTGATAGTTATAAGTATATTGATATGGAGGATGGAAACTGCGTAATTGTATTATCAGATGGAATGGGAACAGGTGCAAACGCAGAGAGAGAAAGTAAACTGACTATAGAATTAATAGAAAAATTTATAAAATTAGGTTTCAGTAAGAATTTTATAATGCATGCTATAAATTCTCTATTAATTATGAATACTAATGATGAGTTATATGCTACACTAGATTTACTTATAATTGATAGGAATACAGGAAAAATGGAAATAATAAAGGTAGGATCTTTTCCTACATTTATAAAGAAACAAAATGATGTGGAAATAATAACTTCAGAATCTGCACCGATAGGTGTATTAGATGACTTAAATATAGAAATAATAGAAAAAACAGTTTCTACTGAGGATATAATAGTAACGATGACAGATGGTGCAATTTCTGCAAATATAAAAGCAGAAGAAATCAAACAATATATATCAGAAGTCTTACAAAATTTATATAATAATGGACCACAGGAGATTGCAGAATATATTATGTGTAGGATAAAAGAAAAATATAAAGATGAGGTAGACGATGACTTAACGATATTAGTGGGTAAGGTAGTAAAAAATTAGAATTTAAAGACAGAAAGAATTCAATTGAAGGAAGTGAAAACAATGCAGAAACGTAAGGATTTAGTTTTTGAGGCACAGATAATAATAGATGATTATGTAAGGAAAAAACAGTTAGAAAAGCTAACTGCAAGTTATGAATTTATGAAAAAATATTCACAGATGAAAACAATAGAAAAAAAGAGAAAGCAAAGAAACACAATATTAAATTTTGTATTAATTTTATCAGTGATATTCTTTGTGAATATACTCATTTATTTAATATTTTCACTAAATTTTTTAAGATAAATTCTTTGTTTATTTCTTCTTTATTAATATAGATATAGTATTTTTTTGACAGGGTATCTTTTTTGAAAATCTGAATGTCTGTATGTTCGACAAAGGTTTCGATAAAGTGGCCTGTTTTTTTTATGTAACAATTGCTTTTATTTGCCTGTATTCTTTTAGATGGATCGAGGTATTTACCAATTGATTTATGTACAGATTCATCTTTTTCTACCAAGTAGTAATAGTTTTGGTAATCACTAAAAAAATATAAGAGGGTGTCAGCTGAAATATCTATGGTTATTAATATGTCAACAGATAGTTTAGTGAATATTATTGTCCAAGTGCCATGCTGTACTATTAAAGATAAAGGTGAAGGCTTAAGTACCGTTAAGGTTACCCTTAAACATGTACTATCTACATAACAATCAGTAATATTATCAATTGTCAAATGTGAAATGGAAGAAATAAAATTGATATAGTCAACAACTTTTAGTAAACTTAACATTCCGTATAAATCTTCTTCATTGTGAAGCAATAAGTTGCGTTCTATTATTTTATTAGAAGTTTTTGTATATAGTTTATATTGTTCGATCAACTCACCGCCAGAAAACTTATCATTACGGTTAATATCAATAAATTTCTCTAATGTCTTTTGTTTTAAACTTTCCAATTTAAATATATTTTTATACTTTTTAACAATTTTATATAAATCAATACTTTTTAGGCTCTTAAAGTCTATAGGGTCGGTGTTAAATATAATGGATTTTTTTAATATATAGGGTGTATCAAATGTATCTCCGTTAAAATGTACAGTATATTTAAAATCTTTACATAAATTAAAGAAGTTATTTAATATTGAAACTTCATCAGAAAAATCATCTGCAAAAAATTGTGTAAATATCCAGCTTCCATTTTTGTTATAAACACAACCGATTAGATATAAGGTAGACTTATCGGCTATAAAACCAGTGGTTTCTATATCAAAAAATAAAACATCGTTATTATTTATATCATATAAGTAATTTGATACATCTAAATCTATATTTAAAGTCTTATTAATGATTTTCACTTAAATCAATCCTTTCGAGTGAGTTGTGGAAACAAAACAACACTCTATTTGCGGGTTTGTTGAAAAAAATCAGTTACATAATAGCGAGCTATAATATTTTTATTTAACACATTATAACTCAAATTTTAATAAATGTCATCAAAATATGGTACAAAATTTTATAAATAAAAATTATACAGTTAATGTAAGTAACCTTTTTTGTGCTTGTCTCATATAATTATAGTGGGTAGATAAATTGGACGAACCTCTACCCTTCCCCCTCTTCTTACTTGAAATAAGGGGAACTTCAAAACATAATGTATAGGAGGTGATATCATGTCAAGAGTTAGAAAATGTGGATGTAGATGTTGCAAGTGCGATTGGGACAGGCATTGTTTTTTTGGAAATGAAAATGGAAATGAAAATGAAAATGAAAACACAAACGAAAATGAAAATGAAAACACAAACGAAAATGAAAACGAAAATGAAAACGAAAACGAAAACACAAACAAAATTGATAGCGAAATTGATAGTGAGAACGAAAATGAAAACGAAAGCGAAAATAAAACTAAAAATATTATAAAAAATACAAATACAAATATAAATAAACCAATAGCATTTTTAAATACTGGAACTTTTGTAGCAGTAGTAGTTGAGGATGTACTTAATAATTTATTAAGTGAATTAGCAGATGGTACTGGAAGTACTCTATATTTAACAAATGGTGAAAAAACAGTTGCAACATTAAGGATAGAAAAGCCACAGTAACCAACTAATGATACAGACTATACATAAAAAATGTTTGCCAAAGGCGAATGTTTTTTATCCCTAATGTAATATATGTAAAATATAGATTTATTAAAAATAATTTATTAGAGGAGTGTTAAATATGCCAGATGGAATGGAAATAAGCCAAAGAGGTGGCTATGATGGTTTTTACGACTATGGAAGAGGAAGAGGAAGAGGTTGCCAAGGTTTCTTTCAACGTGGCTTTAGCCAAGGATATAGAGAAGGTTGCAGGAATTGTAGCCGTCGTAGATATTATTAAAAAAAGCGAGCAAAATGCTCGCTTTTTTTAATAATATAGATAAGGAAAATAAAGTATATTAAACATATAAAACGACAAAATACGACTTATTTTTCGAAAAGACTTGAAAAATAGTAAATAATAATGTAAAATAGTATCATAAATATAAAAAATATTTTTAAATAAGGTTGGAGGGGAAGTTGTGAAATTAAATTACGATTATAATATTAGTAAAATCAACCTAATTGTTTTGAAGTTTCTTTACATAGCATCAGTTGTATTATTAGTAGGCGCACTTGTAGAAAGTGAAGGTAGTACATCTACAGGAACAATATATGTATTAGCTTTTGCAGTAATATTTTCTACAATAATGTATTTTATGAAAATTGATCATAAGGTAAAGGCAATTATTTTAATATGTATACTACCGTTAGCTGCAATAACAAAAGCATTTTTGATGGGAAGCAACATTTTAACATATTATGTTGTAATAGGGTCTATAATTTTAACGGGTATGTAT
>MGOU01000024.1 GCA_001795385.1 Clostridiales bacterium GWD2_32_19 | reverse complement strand
CTATAAAGAAGTTTAAATTTTACCATTGTTTAGATCAATAAAGAATTTTTGAACGGATGACTTGTAGGAGTTCTTTGCAAGCATAGTGGAGTTTGAAAATAAGCCAAAGGTAAGTTTAGCAAGAAAGATTATTTTAAGATATACGGATATGCAAACGGTGAGCATAAAATCATTTCATTCATATCTATTTTTGAAGGAGCTGACTCAATAGATATAGGGCCGATATATGTTAGCAAAGACTATAGAGGTATGAAACTAGGGAATTAATATACAATAATAAGACTTTTAATGATATACAAAGTCACAAGAAGATATAAGTGACATGCCATCCAGGCTAATAGTAACAGGATTGGGCGAAGGATGCATTTGTAACATGTGTTGATAGAGGAATAGTAAAAGGTGATCAAGAAACAAAACTAAATCCAAACGATTATATATCGAGAGCAGAAGTAGCTGCACTGGTGAGAAGAATGTTGAAAGTATCGGGATTGATAGAAAAATGAGTACAATAAGCCTCTAGATAAACCTAGAGGCTTATGTTGTGTTAAGAAATCTAGAATAACAAGACTGAAAGAACTCTATCAAAGGAGTTCTAAACTTGTAAACGGAAAAGAGTTTCAAATTAAATTTGTTAATTAAATATTGACAAAATAATATTAAAGTTTATAATATAAAATGTGAGTTAATAGAGAAAAGTGTGAATGTTTAGTTCGAAAAATTATGGAAATTAGAAAAGAGGTGAAACAAGGTAATGAGTCCTAAGAAAAAAAGACAACTGATTATGTTCAATGGAGTTATTGTCTTAATAAACATATTATTGTTTTCAAATGCTTTTTTAGGTTTTGCTTTATTTACAGGAACAGCTCTTACTATTAGTGTAGCGTGGATGTCTATTTTGGGGAGCGTATTTGCTTTTATTAGGGTGAATTCTCTCATATTTAAGAAAGATGAAACAAGACTGCTTACGAAAGGCATTCAATCATTAGAGGACTGTATTTCTGTTTTTGAGGAAGTAATCCACAACGGCGATGTTTTTGATGAAAACATTCAAAAAAACATAGAGCAGATAAAACGGTTTAGGAGAAAACACGAAACTATCAAAGATATATTACTACAAAAATTTTCTGCCGATGAGATGAGTTTCCAAAAATTCAATGATGTACTGCATGAAGTGGAAAAGATTATTTATCTAAATGTGCGGAGTATTCTCAATAAAATCTCAGCATTTGATATAGAAGAATATGAGGAAATGCAGCGTTATGAATTCAAAGGGGATGAGTTCTCACAAGAAAAAAAGGATATATACAATGAATACATTGAATTTGTAAATAGTGCTACCAATACTAACGAAGATATTTTATTAAAATTAGATAAAATGCTTTTGGAAATTTCACGTTACAATAGTTTGGAAGACGGCGATATTAAAAAACTTCCAGCTATTATAGAAATGGACGAGTTGATAAAAAATGCAAATCTTTACAAATAGTAGCAACTTAAATACAATATTCGAGAGGAAAATAAAAGGAAAGGAAAAATATAATGTAAGTTCATGTAAATACCTCTCATTTGAACTTAATTACATTATACAAGGATGAAAAATGAAAATTTTTGAAAACAATTTTATAAAACTCACAGCGATTGCTCTTGTAGTTTTCGGTTTGATTTTTGGTTTTGTTTCTGTTACGCAAAACTGGGGGAAAACAAAAGATGTGGTAAACACAGAAGCTTCATTTAAAAAGCTGAATAACTTATATAGCAAACTTAATGTTAATAAGCTTACTCCAAAAAAAGATATGGAGTTTTCACTAGATGAGGCGTCATCTGCAGTTCTGCCTGACTTAGCAGAATACCCTTTTGTTGTTAATCCAACAACAGATAACTTCCTTACAATTTATTCATCTCCTGAAAAAGCAGGTGTGAATTATGAAAGTTGGTTAGCTGATGTTGCAAATAAATTTAACCAAAGTGGCGTTACAGCTGATGGTATACCTGTATCTGTTGGAATTCGCAGTGTTTCGAGTGGATTAGCTGCTGATTTTATATCCTCTGGGAAATACATACCTGATGTTTTTGCTCCTTCAAACGAACTTTGGGGAGATATACTTATAAGTAAAGGTGTAAAAGTTAATTTGATTGAAAAACGCATTGCTGGAAATGTTGCAGGTGTTGTTTTGTCAAAGAGAAAGAATGATGAGTTGGCTAAAGAGTATGGTTCTGTTGATAGCAAAGTTATAGTAGATAGTGTGTCAAATGGCAAACTTGACATAGCTTATACTGATCCTTATGCAAGTTCATCAGGCCTAAATTTCCTTTTGGCGACGCTTTATACTTTTGACTCTGCAAATATTCTCAGTGATACCTCTGTTGCACAATTCCAAAAGTTTCAACAAAATATCGCATATACTGCATATAATACAATGCAAATGAAAGAATCCGTATTGGGTGGCACTTTGGATGGATTTTTGTTAGAATATCAGACTTTTGTTAATTCACCAGACTTGAAATCATCTTACGTCTTTATTCCATTTGGTGTTCGTCACGATCAACCAATTTATGCAATTGGTGATTTATCTGTGCTGAAAAAGCAAATCACTACAAAATTTGTAGATTATTGCAAAACATCAGATTCGCAAAAAATGGCAACTGACAAAGGTTTCAATGGAATGGACGATTATGTTAATTCTTTCACAAAACCTGACGGCATTACAATAACTAGTGCACAAGCTATTTGGAAACAAGAAAAGAATGGAGCAAACGATTTAACTGCTGTTTTCGTGGCAGACGTTTCAGGTAGTATGGAGGGCTCTCCATTATTAAAATTAAAAGCAAGTTTAAACAGAGCAAGGGATTTTATTGGTTCTGACGTTAATATAGGGCTTGTTACTTTTTCTGATAATGTCAATGTAGCCTTGCCTATTGCAAAGTTTGACATCAATCAAAAGGCATATTTTTCAAATGCAGTTAAATCAATGAGAGCAAGCGGTGGGACGGCTATGTTTGACTCAGTAGTAGTTGCTGAAAAGATGCTTATGGATGCACAAGCACAAAATCCTAATACAAAAGTAATGCTTTTTGTATTGACAGATGGCGAAACAAATCGTGGATATGGGTTTGGCGATATTGAGAATCTAACAAAAGGATTAAAAATTCCTATATATACAATAGGTTATAATGCTAATATCGATGAGTTGAAAAAATTATCAAATATAAATGAAGCTGCAACGATGAATGCCGAGAACGACAATGTGATATATAGATTGGAAAGTTTGTTTAATTCACAAATGTAGGAAGTGTGACGCTACATCCATATTGTACACACAAAAATTACAAACCAGGAGGCTATCAGTCATGAAAATGGAAATCGTAAGTACAGAAGATTTAAAAAAAGAGATTGAGAACGAAGTAAAACCAATTGACGCAGAAGTTGCTGAAATCCAAAAACAAGCAGCAACAAACGCCGATGAAATAATGGCTTTAGATTTATCTGCTATGGACGAAAAGAGAAAACTGCTTAAAAACATTGATGAATTCGCTATGGAGACATTACAAAATTCTGCTCGTAAAAACACTTTATTGCAAACAACAGTTGGCAACCTTTCAAAAGGTGGCGAGGACGGAAGTGTTGTTTCCAACAGCCTTGCGGACTTACATAGAGAGATTAAGGACTTAGACCCTTCTCTATTAGATTTTACTAAAGAGGGATTTCTTGCCAAGATTTTCAATCCAATTCGCCGTTATTTTGAGAAATACGAAAGAGCAGACGATGTTATTAAAGATATTATAACCTCTCTTGACAAAGGCAAAGATACATTGAAAAACGACAATACTACTCTTGATTTAGAAGAAGAGTCGCTCCGTGAGTTAACTAAAAAATTGAATATGGAAATTGCACTTGGATTGGCTATGGACGAACAAATTGCCACACAAATAGAACAAGCAAAGTCACGTGGTGAAGATGAAGAGAAAATTCGATTTGTAACAGAAGAAATTCTATTCCCTTTGCGCCAAAGAATTATGGATATGCAACAAATGATGGTTGTAAATCATCAAGGCATTGTGGCCATGGAAGTTATTAAACGCAACAACAAAGAGCTTATTCGTGGTGTGGATAGAGCAAAAATTGTTACTGTTACTGCTCTTCGTACGGCAGTTATGGTTGCAAGTGCACTTTATAATCAAAAAATTGTATTGCGTAAAATTGAGTTGCTTAACGAAACAACAAGTAATTTAATTTCATCAACTGGCAAAATGCTAAAAGAACAAGGTGCAGCAATTCAAAAACAAGCTACTGAAAGCACAATATCGCCTGAAGTATTAAAACAATCATTTAAAGATGCCATTGCTGCGTTAGAAGATATTTCTACATTCAAACAACAAGCATTGCCTAGAATGCAAGAAACAGTAGAACAATTCAAAGAGCTTGCAGTAGTAGGCGAAAAAGAAATTGCACGTTTAGTAAGAGCCAAGGAATAAAGGGAGGAACATGTGTGAAGAAACTTACAAATATTATCATTTCACTTACGATAGCTTTATCAATTTGCATTGGACTTATTGGTTGTAGTACTTCTAATGTTACTCAAAACAATAACTCACCAATGTCTAACAACAAAGAAAGAGAAACATACAAGGAAACATTGAAAGTATATAATGCCGCCGAGTATATTGACGAAACCACAATAGCAGATTTTGAAAAAGAATTTAAAGTTAAGGTTGAGTATGCGGAATTTGAGTCAAACGAAGATATGTATAGCGAAGTCGTTAGCGATCCTAATGCTTATGATGTTTTAGTGCCATCTGATTATACAATTGACCGCCTTATAAAAGAGGGTAGATTAGCAAGACTCGAATCAACTAAAATTCCAAATATTGCGAATGTGTCATCAGAATATCTTAAACCGCAATATGACCCTAATAATGAATATGTCGTTCCTTATATGGTTGGGACTTTGGGAATTTTGTATAATAAAAAAATGGTTTCCTCTCCTATCGATAGTTGGACATCATTATTTGATTCAAAATACAATGGCAAAATTTTAATGTGGGACTCACAGCGTGATGTTTTAGGGGCAACACTTAAAATGCTTGGATTTAGTGTAAATTCAAATAATGCCGATGAACTATCACAAGTGCAATCAAAGTTAATTGCACAACGTCAGATAATTCAAGGCTATGGGGAAGAGGAAATCCGTGATAAAATGATAGCTGATGAAGGAGCTATTGCCCTTATGTATTCAGGCGAGGCAAAAACAGCAATAGACCAAAATCCTAATTTGAAATATGTTATACCAAAAGAAGGTTCAAATAAATGGGTAGATGGCTTTGTCATTATGAAAAATACAAAACATCTAGAGGCTGCACACAATTTTATTAACTTTATGTGTCGTCCAAATATAGCCGTTAGAAATATGACAAACACAGGTTATACTTCCCCAATTTCAGGTGCTTGGGCAGAATTTAATAATAATAAGATTATGTTCCCAACAAAAGAGGAACTTGATCGTTGCGAGGCGTTCTTATATGACGCAAGTGCTACTCCAAAATATAATGATTTATGGACAATAATTCGTTAAGAGAGAAAGTAAAATAGAATAGTAGAATAGAATAAGGTCAGATATTAACCCTTACTTAATAAAAGAGCCATTGAGGGCTCTTTTATTAAGTAAGGGTTAATACATACGATGTGAGGACATCGAGAGTATGATGGTATGCAAAACAAATGAGATAGTTTGTTAGATTCGCTAAACGATAATGTAGTGGAAAGAAAAAACTTTTTCATTAATCGAAACAACGAACTTGGAGAACAGACCAGTACTAATATGCCCAAAATTATGAGTTCGGATGCACATATGTTAGAGAGTATAGGTAAAAATATAAACAATAATAAAAAAATTACAAGGATTAAAATGAGCGAGTTGACTTTTGAAGCATTTTAAATTGCATTTAAAGATGCCGAAGCAAGAATTAGAATAGAGGAAATACTACCAGATAATGTACCATATTTTTATGGTGTGAAGATAGAGGGTGAGCTTAGATTGTTTTAGTTGGCGAATAAAGAGGGTATATCAAAAAAGAGGAAATGGAGGATAAAATTATGCATAAAGAAATAGTACAAAAACTACATGAACTAGAGAAACTACATGATATAAAGGTATTGTATGCGGTCGAATCAGGAAGCAGGGGCTGGGGATTTGAATCAGTGGATAGTGATTATGACGCACGGTTTATATATATCCATAAGCCTGATTGGTACTTAGGGATAGAGGAGAAAGAGGATTTTATCAATGAACCTGTTGATGAAGTATTTGATGTGAGTGGGTGGGATATAAGAAAATCTTTACGATTATTTCGTAAATCTAATCCACCTCTTTTAGAGTGGATTACATCTCCGATTGTATATATCGAGGATGATATTTTCATAGAAAAGTTAAGAAATTTCGCAAGTGGAGTTTTTAACCCGATAAGCACCATCTATCACTATTTGCACATTGCAAAAAACAAGTACGAAGAGATACAAGGTGCTGACTCGGTCAAGATAAAAAAGTACTTTTACATACTACGACCTATACTCGCGTGTAAGTGGGTAGAAGAGTTCGGAACAATGCCACCAATGGAATTTAATAAAATATTGAATGAAATAGAACTAACGCCAGAGCTAAGTAAAAGTATAAGTGATCTATTAGTTAAGAAAGCTGCATCTGTAGAGTCTGACCTTGAGCCTGTATATCCAAATATGATGGAATATTTTGCAAGTAAGATAAACTACTACGCAGAGTACATAAAAAATGTTAAGTTTAATAAATCGAGTAATACTGGTTTATTGGATAGACTTTTTCAAGAGACGCTGAATGATGTTTGGAAAGAATAGGTGAGATTATGCAAGATAAAATTAATTTTAAAGAGAAGGTATTTTCAAAAGAGTATGATTTTCTACATCAGCTACCATTGAAAGATAATGTAATATTGATGGTAGCTAGTGGTTCTTATGGATATGGAACGAATATAGGCACTAGTGATATAGATTTTAGAGGAGTATGTATTGAACCAAAGGAGTCTTTACTAGGGTTTAAACAATTTGAGCAGTTTGAGGAACTGAAAACGGATACGGTTATCTACGGAATAAAGAAGTTTTTACAGCTTTGCCTAAACGCAAATCCAAACTGTCTAGAGATATTGGGAGCTCACGAAGAAAATATTGTTATTCTATTTGACTTAGGTCAAACATTATTAGATAATAAGCATTTGTTTTTATCAAAGAGAGTAGTACAAAGTTTTGGGAACTATGCAACTGCACAGCTTCGAAGACTGCAAAATGCACTTGCAAGAGACTCATATCCACAAATAGAAAAGGAAACACATATTTTGAATGCACTAACTAGACAATTAGACCACTTTTCAAGAATGTATTCGGCTTTTGATGATAATGAGATAAAACTTTATATTGATGATTCTGCTAAAGATGGGTTTGAAAAAGAAATATTTATGGATATTAATCTAGTGCATTATCTACTCCGAGATTTTAAAAATATACATTCTGAAATGAGTAATGTTGTTAAAGATTATGAGAAACTGAACCATCGTAATCGCAAAAAAGATGATTTTCACTTAAATAAGCACGCTATGCATTTGATAAGGTTACTTTTAACAGGAATAGATATTTTAGAAGGTAAAGGCATCAACACCTATCGCAAAGAAGAAAAGAATTTTTTACTAGATAATCGTAATGGACGTTATACTTATCCTGAAATTTTTAAACTTGTCGATGACTATGAGTTGCGATTTGAGGAAGCAGCTAGAAATACTACTTTGCCGAATGAGCCTGATCATGTAAAAACTGAGCAACTTATGATGGAGACATATGAAAAGTTTTTGAAAATTAGGTAAAGTTGTAGAATAGAGTTTTATGAAAGGATGTGAAGGTATGTTAGAATTAAAGGGTAAACGCACTACTGCAAAAGTAACACATAAAATAGAAACAAATGGGGTCAGGCATTGACTTATTAACTTATGCACAAACTAAGAAAACTAGGGTAATCATTCAAATTGAATGAACCCTAGTTTTTTAAATTCTGCCACACCAATAGAGTTATGTACTCGCATCTTATTCTTTTTCTGAAATTTATTAATTGCATAATCAGTATCTCTTCCATAAATTCCACTCACATATCCATTATAGAAGCCTAATTCTTTTAGCTTCTTCTGCATAGCATATACATCAGCACCACGCGTACCCGACTTGATCATACGGTAGTAGCTACCGAATGGTCCGTAGAGGCCTTGCGTTATAGTTACCCTTGTGCCGTGTGGAATAATCTTGTACAAAGCAGCGACATCTTTGTTGTACATCCGTATACAGCCGTGAGAAGTATTTGAGCCGATTTGATTTTGGAAATCCCTCGTGCCATGTATTCCATACTTACCCCAGGCAGAGTACCATATGGCACTCAGGGATAATTACTTGTCTAGAAAGGGCTTCGAAAGAAGTCTTTTTTTAATTTTGGTAAAACGATATACGAAAAATTGGTAATATGATATAATTAAGACAAACGGTGTACATGTTGATTTTAAATTTTTCATTAATGCTTGATGTGCAATTGAATTATATGATAAAAAATAAAGTTACAATTATATAAAAAGAACTTGAAATAATAAAGAAAATACTGTACAATAATAAGAAACTTAGTACAATAATTTAAGAGTTTTCTGACAAAAAAGTATTTTAAAGAAGGTGTTAATATGGTTATTAAAGCAGTGGATTTATATAGCGGTGTTGGTGGTTTAACTCATGGATTAATCAAATCGGGTATTAATGTTACGTTGGGAATTGATATAGATGAAACTTGTAAATATGCATATGAAACAAATAATAACGCAAAATTTCTTGCAAAAGACGTTAGAGAAATTAAATCTGAAGATATGCTTTCTTATTATGAGGGATCAGACTATAAAGTGCTAGTGGGTTGCGCACCATGTCAACCATTTTCAAACTATTCTAATACAGCAAGTGAAGAGAAAAAAAAGGAGAAATGGTTTTTACTAGATGAATTTTCAAGATTAGTTATGGAGATTATGCCAGACATAGTTTCTATGGAAAATGTGCCACAACTCAGGAAAAAGGATGTTTTTAGAGAATTTGTTGATGTATTGAAGGGGAATGGATATTACGTAGATTATGACTTAATTTATTGTCCTGATTATGGAATACCTCAAAGTAGAACAAGACTTGTACTTTTAGCCTCAAGGTTAGGTAAAATAAATTTACCACAGATAACGCATGAGAAGAGTACATATGTAACAGTTAGAGAAATAATAGGACATTTAAAACCAATAGAAGCTGGAGATAGAGACGAAAAAGATCCTCTACATATTGCATCAAGTTTATCGAAGAAAAATATGGATAGAATAAAGCAATCGAAACCTGGCGGTACATGGGCAGATTGGGACAAAAAATTGATTGCTAAATGTCATAAGAAAAAGACTGGAAGCACATATACGTCAGTTTATGGCAGAATGGAGTGGGATAAAGTATCACCAACTATAACTACTCAATTCAATGGTTTTGGAAATGGAAGATTTGGGCATCCTGAGCAAAACAGGGGATTGTCATTAAGGGAAGGAGCATTATTGCAATCCTTTCCAGAAAACTATATATTTTTTAATAATGAAAAACCAATAGTAATGAAAAATGTATCCACTCATATTGGAAATGCAGTTCCTGTAAGATTAGGTGAAGTAATTGGTAATGAAATTATTAGACATATAGGAGGTATAAAAAGTGGAAGAGAAATTAGAGTTTGATGTAAGGATGAATGTTGTCACACATTTAGGGAAAAAATTGTATGATAATCTATCTGCTGCATTAGCGGAGCTTGTAGCTAATTCTTGGGATGCTTATGCAAAAGAAGTTAGGATAGATTTTACTGAGGATAAAATTGTTATAAAGGATACTGGAATAGGAATGGATTATCAAAGTTTAAAATCATATTATGCTCCTATAGGTCAAGAAAAGAAAGTGAATGAAATAAAGATTCCAGAAGATCTTAGTCCACGTCCTGTAATGGGGAAAAAGGGAATTGGAAAATTAGCAGCATTTTCCATTGGGAATACGTATACAGTATACACAAAATCAAAAGATGATTTACGAATCAGAAAGTTTACTTTAAACTATAATGAAATGGTGAACAACACTGGAAACTATCAAGTTGAAGTCGATGATATAACCAATCTATGCGAATATTTAACAGATGAAGAAAGTGGGTTTGTAATTGAAATCACTAATTTGCATAAAGCAATTGATGAAAGAACTAAAACACCACTTGTTAGAAGACTAGGCAGACGTTTTAACATAAAATCAGAAGCATACGATTTTAAAATTTATATAAATAATGATGAAATATCTTTGATAGATCATGACTTTTATGAAGATATTGAATATTTATGGACATATGGTGAAAACGATGATGCTAATTTAAAAGAAATTTTTAAGAATTGTAATAGTTTTGAGAAACGTGATGGAATCATAAATGAACATGGTGTAAAAATTGATGGATGGATAGGGACTTTTGATGTTGCAGGAAAGGCAAAAAACGCAGATGGGGATAATCTTAACGTGATAACAATTATGTTTAATAATAAAGTTGCAGATGAAAATATTCTTAGAAAGATTAATAGAGGAGAATTGGCTACGAAATACGTTACAGGAGTGATAAATGCTGGTTTCCTTAAAGAATTAGATGATCCGATTACTAGTAGCAGACAAGGAATTGATGATAGTTCTCCTGAAATTAAGGATTTAATTGACTATATTGATAATGAATTAAAAGAGATTTCTACTAAATGGGGTAATATGCGTACAGAACAGAAAGTTAATTCTATAAAAACAAAATATCCTAAAGTTGGTGTGTGGATTAATCATAAAAGTAGAAAACCAGATACACGAAAAGTAATTGATAAATTATTCAAACAAATTGGAAAAATTGACTTTAATGATGACAAACAGGAAAAATTAATAATAAGAAATTCTATATTGGCATTTGAAAATTATCAAATCATTGAGGAATTGTGTGAATTTGAAAAAGTATTAGATAATAATGAAAATGGAATAGAAGAAATTGTAAAGCAATTTAATAAATTAAGTTTGCTTGAAGCGACTAAATATAAAGAGATTTTAAGTAATAGGTTAGACGTGGTCAATCAGTTAAATAAAGGTGTAGCTGAAAATGTACTAGAAGCAGTTATGCAGAAGTTATTATATGAAAATTTATGGCTAATAGATCCTACATGGAATGGTAGCACTGATATCTCTTCATGTGAAGCTAAATTAAAAAATGAATTTAATGAAAAAGATCCTGATCTGAAAGAAAAAAGGATAGATATTTTATTTAGGAAACCTAGTGAAAGTGATGTCCCAGTTATAATAGAATTAAAAAGACCAAACGCAGGTAGCTACACTCCAACTAAGGGTAAAATTCTTGACCAAGTTGATAATTATAGAAGATCAGCTGCTTTGTACTATAATAATGTTAAAGGTACTACATTGAAACCGAATGAAGTACCCGTAATTATTATATGGGAGAAAAATGATAAAGTTAGTCATTTAAACCCTGAGGAAATAAAAGAATTTGAAAAAAATAATAACTTACTAATCTACACATATTCAAGGATTGCGGAGAATACGAGTGTCATATATAGCGAATACATAAAAGAGAGTAAGGATATAAATGAGAACTTGGGGTTTTTATTTCAAGATTCATGGGGAGAATTAGAAGATGTTATAAAGATTTAATTTTGACTTGACTTTTTTAATGTAAAAAAATGATATGGATATGCAAGACTGAACTGGCTTGAAAATCAGGGTTAAGGCAAAAAGTGAAAGAAATTAAAATCCCTGCTTCTGCATATCTCCATGCAGATACCATATGGCATTCGTGGGAACGTAATTATCAGGAAATATGAGGGTTATAATGCTTTGAGATAAAATTGTAAGTAAAAAGCAAACTCTGTACAGTCTGTAAATGAGACTAGACGGAGTTTGCTTTTTACATTCATGGATACAAAAGTGTTAATGTATGTTCAAGAAAATAAATGCAGAAAGATAAATTTTAATATTAACTAATTTGAAAGTTGTCAGCACTGTACGCACCCCGAGACTTCGGGAAAATGGATTCAAGTTTATTGTGGTTGAGATATCCATTCGCGACAATGAACTTCTTTTTTTACGAGTTAAAGAAAGATTAGCCACGGGATGAATATAACAAAGGAAATAGCAGAGGAAGCCTACCGTTTGTTCAAAGAGCATTATGTATGGACAAAGACAATCAGGAGTATTGGAATCAGATGCTCAGAGCTAGCCATAGATACATGTCCAGAACAGCTTACTTGACCATTGATTTTGAACAAATGGAAAAGCATCTGGAGGCTGATAAAACTAGTGATCATATAAGACGGTGCTTTGGATTTTAAAGTATACAGCGTGGGCTGATGCACAAGGACAAACTTCTCTCATCCTGAACGCCAGAGAAGAACATACAGTACACCCCCACGGGTATTTTGAGTAATATAATTAGGAGTGATGGATTTGTGCAAAGTATATGTTGAGGCAGTAGAGCCGGTGACGGCTATAACTAGTCCATAGAAAAAGAAAACGAATAACATGGTACAGACTAACCGCCCCCTTTTTGAAAAAGGGGCGGTTTTATTGGAAAAAATTATTATAAACATACAACGAGATTATGGCTATTAGTAAAGTCGGGGCACCGGGAACTAGTGTATAAAAGCATATGATTGCAGAAGTATAGGGGTGGGCATTGAGATATTAAAGTAAGTTAAAATATGCTTTATAAGAAATAGAGAGGCGTTAGATATTGTTGATATATCAGGAAGTTTGCAGGTGGCGTTAAGGTGTTCTTGGGAACTTGAAGGTATCTTGACATATTCATTCAATAATGACGGAGGAGTAGGGAAGTCAAGTGAACTTGGGTACCGGTGAGTAAGAGAAAAATGAACATATGTTACGGTATATTATGATAAGTATACGAGATTGGGAGCAGGGGAAATACTGTCGAATAATAAGAAATAGGGATAAAATAGCAAACACGAAACTGTCATATTAGATAGTTTTATTTGTTTGCTATTTTAGATAAATAAAGAGAATCGGGAGGCTTCTTAAAAAAACTGGGATGCTTCTCTTTCGGCTTGTCTGTATGTATTAGTATACAGTATAATCAAGGCTGAGAAATATGACGGTTATTCGAATATATTTGTATAAATATTATAGATACGGAGGTAATTTTATGCGAAAAAATTATGTTGTGTACAACGGTAAGTACGGTTTTTTATCTGTATTGCCAGATGGCGAGGGTGAGGAAGTATATGTAATGGCGTTCATTCCAGAATTGACTCATAAAGGGAATGAAGAGGCAGAATACATAGTGGTAGAGAAGACAATTGCGCTTGATAAGGTAATTGTTCTAGAAAAGTCTACAGATAGTTTCTTCAGTTGGTTGGTAGCCAATAACTTTATAGTAGTAGATGGAAGTATGGGAAGTATAGATAAGATAAAAATCAATACTACCAAAATCTACGAGTTGGGAGATATACCAAGCAACGCATTTTTAACAAGTCAAATAAGTAGATATTGCATCGACTATATGCAAAATGACCAAAGTGAATGCGAAGATAAGTGCCAATATATGGACTGGTGCAATACTGGACGAGCTTTCTATAACGAAATGAGAAAAGGCGAAGGTAAAGCATAATATTGGATAGCAAAAAAGGTTGTTCGGAAATTGAATAACCTTTTTTGTTTTGTTTAGAACATTAATACGGATATATATACCAAAATAGGCCAAATAGGCTACTAAATATTATTATTTTACAAAATATTTCAAAAAACTTCAAAAGGGGCCTTGACTCCTTCCGTTGTGCACGCTATACTGTAGATCGTAAAGCAGCTGTAAAAAATTACCAGCAATATATCAGGGCACGCAGCCCTGCAAACTAAAATTAGGAGGGATTAATATGAAAATTGTAAATGAGAATGATGCAGTTAGTAGTAAAGCGAAAATCAAAAGAAATGTAGATGAACAAACAGAAACAACTGTGTTTAGAAAAGATGGGTGTAACCAAGAAATAGTGTGCTACACTGAACTACCAGTAGAAGAGATGGGAGAGGATGGGGAGCTGTTGGTATTTGATACAACCAATCGATTAAAGCAAACCGGAGAACTGAGCAAGTATATTTATTCAGATGATCTTATACAAAAATTTTGGTTAAAGATAGTACCATATTTGGCAGTAGGTGAGAGGGAATGTAAATATTTCAGCATATTGCGGTTCTATGATGTGGGTCAGTATAGGTTGTCGGCATACTTATTTGCGAGAGATGATGAGCCGTCCGAGAGAAATGATCAACTAGTGGTGGACTTTTACCCTGAGACTGACGAGGTAGAGTTTAGCACTTGCGAGATAGCAAGAAGCTATCAGATACCATCTATGAGTGACGAGATCGAAGAGGTAAAGGAATATCGCAGAGTCGGAACACAAGATGAGTGGGATATGTATCCAGATGTAGAAATACAACATGACGATGAAGGAGAAATACAAGAGACATTAAAAGAAAAAGTGAAAGATAATGAAGTGGATAGGGAAATGACGGTGATGTTCGGCACTGGTCTGGGAGCCAGCGGAGAACTAATCGTTTATCCCGCACTCGCGGAAAAAATTAAAAGTAAGTGGAAAGGCCTTGGAGAAAGTATTGAAGGGCAGAGGCTAATTACATTGGAGAACGAACATTTTCTAATCAGTGCGGAAACAAAGTTAGACCAGGATGATGTAACCAAGCTCGCAATCGTAACATATATCAAAGTTTATTTTGTAGAAAGAGAAGGGTACACATTGGACTATGAAAAGCATGAAATGATGGAAACAAATCCAAATACGGAAGAAGAGCAGATAGAAATGCTAAAAATCAGCTTTTCAAGATGCACGGAAGAGCACAATAGTAGACAAGTTAAAATGTGGAGCAACTTCTGTAAATTTAAAGAGGATAACACTACAAAAAAATGCAATGGATGTGGACAAGAATTTGATGAAGAAATGTACGTATCTGAGTTGGGAAATACATACTGCGAGGACTGCCTAGGCGAGTTTAACACAATGTGCAAGGTGTGTGAGAAAGTGCTTGAAAAACCTGATATGTACGCAGTAGATGGCAAATACATATGTAAAGAGTGTTACAATAAGCCACATGTAAAACAAAAAAGTAAAGGGAGGAGTGCGAAATGAACAAGGAAATGATAATAGACAAGCTAGTAGATCAAAATGATCCTATGAGTTATATTGAATTAGAATCAGTGATAAGAGAAACGGTAGAGAGATTATCGTTTCCCGACATGGTAAAAGTAATTGCAACCGAATTAAGTTGCGTGGATACACGAGAAAATATGCTTAATACCATTGCCACGGTCATTAGCTCTCATGGTTATGGCAGGAAATACATAGATAAGCTAATACAAATAGAAGGTTTAGACCCTTGCATTATGGTCATGTTAGATCAGAAAATAGTAGATTATATGAAACTTAGGGAAGAATTTGCAGCCACATTTGGTGGTGCAGAAGCAGTTGAGAAATATGAAGTTGTTGGGGTGGATGAGGATGAAATATCAGAATTTACTATCCCACACTTTAAAACAGAGAAAATAAAGATTGGGTATGACATTGCTGAGTATTTTCTGATCCCAACAACACCATACGATAGAATTGCGGAAAATTGGAGAAATGTAAATGGTGTAGCAGAACATCTGAGTATTTTGGATAGAACTGCGCAAGAAAATTATAGAGACCCAGTGCTGATACCCAAAGTCCAACTCGTTTGTTCGCAAGTAGCGACTGGACTCACTGCGGCGGTGTGTCTATCAACATTACTAGATTTAGATATGGATAGATCGATACATGATTTAGATAAGCGTGTACTAGTGGGAAATAAAGTATTCATAGTAGATGCAACCGAAGTCGACCAATGCTTAGAAAGAGTAGGTACATATAATCCAGAACCATTCAAACAAGCAACCAATATAGTAACGTGCTACCTAGAAAACAGAACTCAATTAAATTTGGTTATAATCGTAAGAAAAGAGATGATATTGAGCCAAGACTTCGCAGACAAGCTGAAAGAATTTTCTGCATACCAGAATTCTGTAATCATTATTACAGAAGATAGTTCGGGGTTAAGCGAAGTAATCGAGGATATTGATTTTGTTGGGGGATATGAGTCGTATAAAATAGATGAACCTGAGTTTGACTCTGAGTACAATAAGGCATTATTAGTTAGAGCTCTTGATTGGTCTGATGGATGCAAAAATATAGGGATTGCAGAGGATGTTGACCTATCGAGAGTTTTGCTCAGGATGAGTGAAATCAGATTGTGGGAAGGAGAAAAAACTATACAGGCGATGGGTGAAAAAATGCTGCGGAGAGTATTCCGGAAAGACATTGTGAATAACGAAGATTTTCAGTGGCTGTATTCAGATATGTTTCAACCAAAAGAGAAATCGTCTGAATAGGGGGCACATAAGATGAATGGGACATTCACATTCGTAGTAATTATGATTATGGGGGTCAATAGTTTAATAGGTGAAATAAAGTTGGTTAGACCTATGGTGTATGGGGATGATAAAGTGGCTTTGCTAGTATTCTCTGAGCAACAACATAGTTTAAAGATGAGGATATACAATTTCGACACAATAGTCTTTGGAAAAGACTTCTCAAACCAGGGTGGTTTAAATGAGACGGAATATAGCTTTGGAATCGTTAAAGACATCAAGACAGGAATTAATGCAATAAAAATATGTGGCGGCAGATCTGGAGAGGGATACGACTATTGTTATGATAACGTATACGAGTTTACAGGAAGGCAGTTAAGAATGATAGCATATAAGCAAGAGACTAATGAGTGCTTATATAATGATACAATAAAAACAGAGTATGAGATTGATGGACAAAGTGCAACGAGTAATCAGTATGTCGACTTTATGAAAAATCAAAAGGAAACACTTTTGATTAGCAAGGTATTAGGTTCTATAGAATATGTGGGAGAAGGCAGTGGATATAAATGATACCACTGCCTTTTGTATATTAAAGGGGAAATATTCGAACGCGCCAGGATCCATTTAAGGGCGACTTGTTCAGCTGGAGGGACAAATATTGGAGAAGAGGAATGAAACGAGATATGGGCTGACATGGCAGTTTGTATGGGCGCATAGGGAGCGGTCGGTGAACCATGCTGTAGGAAACGAGGGCAGTGAATAAATAATGGAGAATTTAGTCAAAATCTCTTGAAAAAGCTAGGAAAGTTATGTATAATAAAGGAAATAGTAGAAATCGTGTGGGGACGCGTAAGTTAAGCTTGAAAAGACAAATATAGCATTTGTCTAATTTGGGTTCAACATATAGCGTAACCACACGATTTTTTTAGTACATACGGGAGGATGAATATGAAAAAGTTAGAAATGGTGAAGGTAATAGGATTATTCTTTATAGCAGTATGGTTAATCAAGTGGTATGCACTTATAATGCTGGTGCCGATAGGTTGGTTTATACTCGTAGAAAAGTTGAAGTTTGACAAAAGTAAATATAAACTTGAGGCTGGGATTACACTTTGGGAAGTATTATCTGATAGGGGAAAGTATGGGGAGTATCTGACTTTTGTAGAGATAGAGAAACTGACTGGTGAGTATAGAATAGTAACCAATGCATATTTACCAAAGGAAGATGGTGGCACATCGGAAATTGATGTGGTACTGATTCATGCGAGTGGTATATTTGTGTTAGAGTCTAAGAACTATAGTGGATGGATATTTGGGAACGAAAATCAAGAAAAATGGACAGCAACATACGGTAAATACAGAAAGCAACGCTTTCATAACCCGGTATGGCAGAACGCTACACATATTAAGTGGTTGGAGAAGTGTTTAGAGGTAGGAAGCGACAGTGTATATTCAATCATCGTATTTAGTGAGCGTTGTAATATCAAGAAGATAAAACTGACGAAGAAAAATACGATTGTACTACAAAGGCAAGATTTGACGGCCACGGTTAGGAGTATAGTTGGTAAGAATAAAGAAGCTTATAGTAAAGAACAGATGGATAAGATGTACTATGCATTAAAAAGATGTACATACAAAACAGATACAGAAAAACAAAAGCATATCGATGATATTGTTCTACATAAGTCTAGTGTTCATTACGGTAAGATAATGTCGAATCAGCCAGAAAAATCAGCAAAAGTAGTTAAGAAAGATAAAAGTTATATAACAACGACGAAATTATATTTAGAACTAAAAGATGAAAACGCAGTTGCAAAGCAATTGGGATTACAAACAATGACGGTTCAGGAACATATCGTGAAAGCTTATAAAGAAGGATTTGAAATGGACATACGGGAAATGATTACGGAGGAACATGAAAAACTGGTGATGGATGCGATATCAAAAGTTGGACGGGATAAGCTTAAGGCGATAAAGGATGCGGTGCCAGTGGGGATAGGATATTTGGAGATAAAACTGGTGTTGGCAAAATATTAAATATATGGCAGAAAAGTTGACAAATTTGGGTAAAAAGATTGTCAAACGGCGAATATAAGGGTATAATATAAATTGGTATAGTTATACAGTAAGGAGGACCGATTTATGTTAGAATATAGTGGGGGAATGGTTTCAAGACCGTTTTTATATACAGAGACCAAACAAACTGCAAAGTTAATGGTTGCAGGTGTAAGTAAAGATGAAATTAAGTCAAAGGCAATCAATGATAATATATATCAAGTACCATCAGCTGACAGAGCAAATGGGGTAATGAATACGGCATATCGAAGGCTGAGTGTGTTTGACGATAATCTAGTCAAAGCGATAGCAGAGTCGGACATAACAACATCTAAGGTGCTTGTATTTATAGGGATTATGAGAACAGACAGATTGGTATTCGAGTTTATGCATGAAGTGTTTAGGGAAAAGGTAATTCTGGGTGATATGACAATAAAGTCTGTTGATTTAGATAAATTCTTTGATGCTAAGAAGGCGCAGAGTGATATCGTCGCTAAGTTTAGTGAATCAACAGTAAAAAAGTTAAAAAGCAGCTATCTTAGGATCCTTTATGAAATAGGACTTCTGACAGAAAATAATGATATAAAGCTTGTAAATATTGATTATAAAGTGGAAGAGCACTTGAAAGCAAACGGCATGACAGCTTATCTAAATGCCATCATGGGGGAGTAGAGTATGAGTAGCTTAGAGGATAAACTAAATAGTATTGAAGAAAAGATTAAAAGTGTTGATTTTAGACAAAACTCTGGTAATGCAAATGAAGTAAACTACCATATCTTTGACTACCCAGCACGCGATGAGCAAATGGTAAGGAGTCATGTATCATATTTGGTCAATAAAATTAACAAGTCAAACTATGACTTCAAAATTGTTGAGTTTAACTTGTATGAGATTGTAATGCAAATACTAAAAGATAGAGGCTACTTGGAAAAGTGCTTTGATTTTGAAAAGACAAAAGGAACAGAGTACATGTATGAAGCGATCATCAAGCTACTTAGGATCACAACAAAAGACAATTTGATTGTAAATCATATATTAGAAAATACTAACGAGGGCTCAGTAGTATTCATTACAGGAGTAGGCATGTGCTACCCAATTGTAAGGTCTCACAATATACTTAACAACTTACACCAGGTACTAGATACTGTACCAGTTGTGATGTTCTTCCCTGGGGCGTATTCGGGGCAAGTTTTACAGCTGTTTGGAACGATTAAAGATGATAATTACTACAGAGCAAACAAATTCTAAAGATAATATGGAGGCTGAATATGAGAATAGGCGATATGTTCGAAAAATCAATAGACAGAGATATAAAAGGTGTTATCAAGGTTGGACAAGACGACGAGCAAAATATTAAACAAGAGCTCGAAGAGTACGTTATAACAAGGGAACTTACAAAACACTTTAGAGAGTTTTTTGAAAATTATAAAAAGGGAATCAGCGGTAATACAGACAAAATGGGTGTTTGGATATCAGGGTTCTTTGGAAGTGGAAAGTCACATTTCTTAAAAATGTTGTCTTATTTAATTGCAAACAAGGAAATAGATGGGCAAAAGGCAGTAGACTTCTTTACAGACGGCAAAAAGATTACAGACTCTATGATGATGGCAGATATTAACCTTGCTGCTGACACATCTGCGGATGTAATCTTATTTAATATTGACTCGAAAAGTTCGGCAGATTCAAAGTCAAATAAAGATGCAATTGTAGAAGTATTCCTAAAGGTATTCAATGAAAAGCTTGGATACTGTGCAACAATGCCTTTTATGGCTGACCTTGAGCGTAAATTGGTGAGTGATAAGGTATATGATAAATTTAGAGCGGACTTCAAGGCACTGAATGGTTTGGAATGGGAAAAGGCAAGAGAAGATTTTTACTTTATACAAGACGACATTATTAAAGCGCTTGCTAGTGTAGGAGTTATGAGCGAAGATGCTGCTAAGAACTGGTGCGAAAAAGCAGGGGAAAACTATAACATAAGCATAGAAAAGTTTGCTACACTTGTAAAAGACTACTGTGAAAAGAAAGGTAATAACCACCATGTGATATTTATGGTGGATGAGGTAGGTCAGTACATCGGTGAAGATACGAAACTTATGCTAAATCTGCAAACGGTAACAGAAGATTTGGGTACAATGTGTGGAGGAAAGGCATGGGTCGTGGTAACTAGCCAACAAGACATAGACTCAATCACTAAGGTAAAAGGTAGTGACTTTTCAAAAATCACAGGTAGATTTGATACAAGACTTTCACTATCAAGTGCCAATGTTGACGAGGTTATCCGTAAAAGAATACTAGACAAGAAGGAAGTGGCTAAGCAAACACTTAGACTACTGTATGAAAAGAATGAATCACTACTAAAAAATCTAGTAATATTTACTGCTGATACGGCAGAAAAGAAGATGTATGCAGACAAAGACGATTTTGCTGAAGTATATCCGTTTATACCATATCAGTTCAATTTGCTTGGGCAAGTGCTTACATCGATCAGAGAGCATGGCGCATCAGGAAAACACTTGTCAGAAGGTGAACGTTCAATGCTTGCATTGTTTAAAGAATCAGCAGTAGCCTTAATGGATAAGAGTGAAGGTGCACTTGTACCATTCAATATATTCTACAATGCGCTACATAAGTTTGTGGACCATACACATAGTCTTGTTATTACAAAGGCTGATGAAAACAACAATCTCAGTCCAGATAAATTTGATGTAGAAGTACTCAAGACACTATTTATGCTTAAATACGTAAAAGAAATCAAGCTAAACGTTGATAATATAACGACACTTCTTGTTGACGATATCAGTGCAGATCGTATTGCACTAAAAAAACGTGTAGAAGATTCACTGAAACGCCTTGCCAAAGAAACACTTGTGCAAAAGAATGGCGAGATATACATATTCCTAACAAATGAGGAACAAGATATCAACCGCTCAATTGCCCAAGAATACGTGGAGACAGGGGAAGTAATTAACAAGGCTTCAGAAGTTATATTTGAGGATGTTTATACAGAAAAGAAGTACAGATACAGCGCTAGGTATAACTTCCCGTTCAATCAACTTGTAGATGATAGATTTTATCGTAACAATCAATCAAATGATGTTGGAATCCGTGTGATTACGCCATATAGTGACGAAGAATACAGAGAGGACAGGCTCCGTATGATTTCGTCACAGGAAAACAATATCGTTATTATGCTGCCAAATGATAGCACCTTCCTAGACGAGATTACAGAAATCATTAAAATCAATAAGTACATAACGAAAAACAGTGCGAACCTAGCAAAGAGTCTAGATAGCATTAGACGTGCAAAACAAGAAGAGCTAAATGAGAAAAATTCGAGGGTTAAGATATATATAGAAGATGCACTTAGAGAGGCAGATATCTATGTCAATGGAGATAAACTTAACATTGCAAATAAAGATGCTGTAAGTCGTATCAATGAAGCGATGGGTAAACTTGTAAATGCTAGATACAATAAGCTGTCTTATATGGAAACAATGCCAGGACTAGCGGACATAGACAGTGCAATCCGTATCACAAACCAAGTATCAATGGACATAGCAGATGCGAGATTATCGAATCAACACGCACTTGATGATATGCTAGAGTTTATCAATCTAAATACCATACGTCACACACGTACTTCGTTAAAAGCGTTACAAGATAAGTTTGAAAAGGCACCGTATGGATTTGTAGAGTTTGACGTGCAATGGTTAATGGCAACACTCTTTAGACAAGGGAATGTGGCTATGTCTATCAATAGTCAAAACATTTCGCTTGTAGACACAGATTCAAATGAAATATTAAAATACATAACAAGAAAAGAATATGCAGAAAAGCTTTTGATAGAAAAACGCGAAAAGGCAACAGATAGACAAATCAAGGCTGCAAAAGAAGTAATGCAAGACTTACTGGGCGGTGCGGCTGCATCTGACGAAGATGACACGCTAATATCTAACTTTAGACGTAGAGCTCAAGCTAAGCTTAAAGACATAGAAAAGATTTTACTTGTAGAGTATAGAGACGAACCAAGATACCCAGGTAAGAGTATTATGACTCATGCCCAAGATCTACTTACGTCAATCGTGAACAAACACAATGAGCCAATGGAATTTTTTAAACTTATTGATACCAAGAGGGACGAATTGCTTGATATTGCAGAGGATATAGGACCTATTATGTCGTTTTTTGGTGGGGAGCAAAAAGTTATATTTGCTAAGGCTTGTAAGTATGTAAAAGTATTCAATGACAGTAAGACGTATGTAGTTGATAGGGAAATCATAGAAATAGTGGCTAAGATGGAGCAAATCATAGCACTGGCTAAGCCGTACTCAGATATACATAGACTACCAGAACTAAATGAATCGTTTGAAACGAGGCATCTAGAGCTAATAGGCAATGAAGCAAATCCTATTAGGGAAGATGTAAAGCAAGACAAAGGTACAATGCTTGATGAGCTTAACAAAAAGGAGTTTGCAGATAAGTTCAGAGACCGATACGTAAAGCTATTCGAGGAGCTACTAGACAAACTCGATAGATCAAACAACATTGCAGAAGTAAAGAACGTAAGACATGAAAGCGATGCACTTAAAGTAAGACTACTTAACGAAATAGCTGACTATGAGCGTAAACTGGCAGAAGAACTTGCAAAGCATACACAAGTAAATGAGCCAGACGGTGTGACAACAGTAGATCAAGTGAAAAAGGTGCTAAAGACCGAAAAAAATGTAAGCATTAAGCAACTTACGGCAGGCAAGATGGTAACCATTGAAAAGGAAGAGGATATAGATGCTTTCTTACAAGGGTTAAGGGCAAAGATAATAGGCGAACTTGATGAAAATACAGTTATAAAATTGTTGATGTAAGGGAGGAATCTAAGTGGCAAAGGTGGAATTTAAGGTGCAAATACAAGGAGATAGTGAGGGATTTATATTATATGAATGTCCATTTTGCAAATCAGAGTTTAAGTTAAGTGCTGAAGAAGTTCAAAGTGACAAAAACAATCTGAACGATATGTTTTGTCCGTATTGTGGATTAACCAGGGACAAAGACAGTTTTTACACAGAAGAGATGGTAAAGCACATAAAGGCACTCATGGAAAATTATATTTCAGAACAATTTAATAAGAGTTTTGGGAAAATGACTAGAGATATTAATAAAAGCAAGGCATTGAAAATGGATTATAAACCGTTAAAAAAGGTGCACGTACAAGAATTAACTACTAAGGATTCTGTCGAACAACAATTTACCTGCAAAATTTGTGATAATCATGTTAAGGTTCTATATTGTAGTGGAGCATCTAAAATATTCTGTCCGTATTGTGGGGTGGATATATAGTGGAATTAAAAGGATATAAGTTATTAAGCATAGACTTTAGGAGAATAGCAAGTGAATTACTTAACACTACTTATGATGAAAGCACCATACATTTTATCAGATTTAAAAATTATATAGACGCTGAGACTACAATCAAAGAAATAGTTGATAAAAAAATATCTGGTGTAGAGTATGATTTTAAAGAGTGTTTTAACATTGAAGTAAGTGGATGGATGGATATAAATCCACCAGTTGAAACGGAAAAGCATCTTAAGGCGATATATGATTATATGGAGTATATTATCAAAACTGAAATAGACATAGTAACTGTAGCTATGAGATATAGACATGGCTCATCTGGTTACACAGATATAGTACGAAATTTTTTATCAAAAATGATAAAGCCTTTAATTTATTTTATAAATGATGAATTATCAAAGGAGATGCTAATACTAGAAAATGATAAAATAAGTAATATAGGATTAGTTCAAAATATTGGAAATAACTACGGAAACGTTAATATGTCTAGTAGTGGAGATATTACTTCAACAAACACAACAAATATCAATGAAATAAAAGAGATACACAAATTAGTGACTAGTTTATATGATATTTTAGAGAAAAGTGCTATAGACAAAAATGATAAAGAAAACGCGATGGATGATTTAGAAGTAATAAAAGAGCAAGTGAATGATTCTAAACCAAAGAAAGCAAGATTACAGAAAGCATTTGAAGGATTTAAAGGCTTTTTATCAAAATTACCTGCAACCACTGTATTGGCGGGGGAATTTATTACTAACTCACAAATGTTAATTGACAAAGTAAGGATTTTTATAGATACTTTGATTTAACGTATTTAGAAGACCTAAGAGAGGAGTGAAAAGTGGATGAATAAGACAGCAATTAAGAAGTTTGCAGTAGAGGCTAGAAAGAAGCTAATGAATGAAATTACATACAAAGCGGGACTTTTAGGGGTACATAAGGATCAAACTGATGAGCCAGTATATAAAGAAGCACGACTTGAACGTTATAATATAGGGGCAAACCAGGCTTATGAGATTAAAGGTGATCAAGTCAAACAACGTC
Source organism: Clostridiales bacterium GWD2_32_19 (assembly GCA_001795385.1). Taxonomy (GTDB): domain Bacteria; phylum Bacillota; class Clostridia; order Lachnospirales; family UBA12420; genus UBA12420. The sequence continues at coordinate 13,280 of MGOU01000024.1, read as the reverse complement.
AAAGCTTGGTGACTAGGGTCAGGGAAAAAGGGCTTGACAATGTGGTGGAAGAGGTAGCCTATACTTGGTTTAACCGCTTAATTGCTGTACGATTTATGGAGATCAATGACTACCTACCAACACGTGTGAGGGTGCTGTCGAGTGAGAAAGAGGGCAAGAATGAGCCTGATCTTGTTACAGAAGCGCTAAACGTGGACTTGGGATATACTGATGCAGAGAGGGAGCGAATCATAGACTTGAAGCATAGCAGTAAGACGGAAGAACTGTTTCAAATGCTATTTGTTAAGCAATGTAATGTACTGAATGAAATATTGCCAGACTTGTTTGAAAAGACAAGTGACCACACTGAGCTACTCTTGCCTATATCGTATGTAGGGGAAGAGAGCATTGTTCGTATGCTTGTAGATGGTATAGATGAAGTTGACTTTGATATGAGCCAAAGCGGACAAATTGAGATTATTGGATGGTTGTATCAATATTATAACACAGAGCTAAAAGACGATACGTTTGCCAAACTAAAAAGCAATGTAAAGATAACAAAAGAGCGTATCCCAGCGGCTACTCAGCTGTTTACACCAGACTGGATAGTACGATATATGGTGGAAAACTCACTTGGTAGGCTGTGGCTTGAAAACGGGACAATGTTAGTAGATGGGGGCACACCTCTTAAATCACAATGGAAATACTACCTAGAAGAAGCAGAGCAAGAACCAGATGTGAAAGCACAGCTGGAAAAACTTAGGGCAGAAAATAAGATAGAGGATCCAAAGATTATCAAGATTATAGACCCATGTATGGGAAGTGGGCATATATTGGTGTATGCTTTTGATGTGCTGATGGATATATACAAGTCATGTGGGTATGACGAACGCGATGCTGCAAAACATATACTTGAAAATAACTTATATGGACTAGATATTGACGACCGTGCATACCAGCTTGCTTACTTTGCAGTAATGATGAAAGCAAGGAAGTACTCAAGGCGTATCTTAAGTGAGGGGATAAAGCCTCATTTGTGCGCGATACAAGAAAGTAATGGGCACAAAGGAGACTTTGCGATTAGCAATAAACAGTTGTCTATGGACAATATGGTGCTTGAAACAGCAAATTACCTGATAGCCGCATTTAGAGATGCTAAGGAGTATGGATCAATACTGGATATAGAGGCAATAGACTACGACGCACTTGAACAGTACATAGAACGAGTGTCAGCACATGGTGGTGAGGACTTGTTTGAGATGGAGTATATTGGTCGCATAAAAGAGTTTATGCCAGCGTTGATTAAGCAAGCGAAGATTATGTCACAAAAGTATGATGTAGTAGTGACAAACCCACCTTATATGAGTGGAAGTGGGATGGGTGTGAGGTTGGCTGAATATGTTAAAGAAAATTATCCAGATAGTAAGGCGGATTTGTTTGCAGTGTTTATAGAGAAGTGTGATGAAATGTTAAAGAAAAATGCATTGAAAGCTATGATTACTCAGCACTCATGGATGTTTTTATCAAGTTATGAAAGTTTAAGGAAAAATTTATTGTCGAATAGTATAATAAATATGGTTCACTTGGGAGCAAGGGCATTTGAGGAAATAGGTGGAGAGGTAGTGCAAGCAACAGCTTTTGTTAATAGAAATAGGGATATAAATAAATATATTGGAAATTACATAAGACTTGTGGATATAGATAATGCAAGAGCAAAAGAGGAGATTTTCTTAAAGCGGAGTAATCAACATAATGCCAAAAAAGAAAACTTTGAAAAAATACCAGGTATGCCTATCGCATATTGGGTAAGTGAAAAGGTGATAGAGGTATACGAAAAAGCTAAGTTACTTGGAGATTGTGCTGAAACAAGGGCTGGTATGATAACAGGAAACAATGATATGTTTGTACGATTTTGGTATGAAATCGAAATAATAAAATTCAAAGCGGATTCAAAATGTAGAGAGGAAGCAGTCAAAAGTAAAATGAAGTGGTTTCCGTATAGTAAAGGTGGAGAATTTAGAAAATGGTACGGTAACAATGAAAATGTAGTTGATTGGTATAATGATGGTTTTAGGATGAGAAATCATAGAGATAAAAGGGGAAAAGTACCAGCACATGCATTTAATTTAGACTATATATTTAAAGAAAACATATGTTGGAACTCGTTATCTTCGTATAAATTTTCTTCAAGATATACTGAAGAGGGTTTTTTATACGATGCTGCAGGATCTTTTGCATCTATTAAAAATATCGATATATATTATATATTAGGTCTATTTAATAGTAATATAGTGTTTTATTATTTATCAATGCTGAATCCAACTTTAAATTTTCAAAAAGGTAATATTGCTTCTTTGCCAGTAATATATGATAAAGATAATTTAAGGGAAATAAGAAAGAACACAGTAGAATGTATCTCTATTTCCAAAACAGATTGGGATAGTTTTGAAACTTCATGGGACTTTGTAACCCATCCTTTAATATTTCATAGGTTTTATAACACGGGTACTAGTGAACCATCTAAAGTGGGTGGGATAGAGTATGCATATAAAAATTGGGAAATCCAATCAAGACATAGATTTAATACTTTAAAAGCAAATGAAGAAGAGCTAAACCGTATATTCATTGAAATATACAAACTTCAAGAAGAACTCACACTAGAGGTTGATACTGAAGACATAACAGTCCGCAAAGCAGACTTACAACGTGACATCAAGAGCCTCATATCATACGCAGTAGGATGTATGCTCGGGCGATACAGCCTAGACACAGATGGAATAGCCTATGCAGGCGGTGAGTGGGATAGCAGCAAGTATAAGTCATTTATACCAGATGCAGACAATATCATACCAATCACCGATGCGGAATACTTCGACGACGACTTTGTAAGTAGATTCGTCAACTTTGTCAAGGTAGCATATGGCGAGGAGACACTTGAGGACAACCTCGACTTCATTGCAGATGCACTTGGTAACAAGGGTAATACATCAAGGGAAAAAATACGTAACTACTTTAGCAAGGACTTCTACAAAGACCATATAAAGACATACCGAAAGAAACCAATATACTGGATGTTTGACAGTGGTAAGGAAAACGGATTCAAGGGACTGATCTACATGCACAGATACAACCAAGACACAGTGGCTAAGGTCAGAACGGAATACCTACATGAGATGCAAAAGAAGCTAGAACATGCAATCATCGCACGCAATGCAGACATAGACCATGCCACGACGCCAGCCCAAAAGGTAAAGGCAGTCAAAGAGAAGGAGAAGCTAGAAAAGCAACTAAAGGAAACTAGACTGTACGATGCAGCAATTGGACATGTGGCAGCGAGGCGTATATCGATAGACCTTGACGATGGGGTAACTGTAAACTATGAGAAATTCCAAGGGGTAGAAGTGAGTAATGAGGGGAAAAAGGCTGATAAAGTTGATTTGTTGGCAAAGATATAGTATGTAACCAGAGAGGAGGTGTGGCTTTTGAGTGATATAATTATAGCTAATAAATATGAGATAATTGAATCAACTAACAAGAGAGATATTGTAGAAGGCAAATTTATAAATAGTTTCATGAAAAACAAAAATAATTTAACACTCTTGTTTTCAGAAGTTGCGCAAAGTATTGAAAATGTTAAAGAGATAATTAATCCAGAAAAAACTTATGTAGCAAAGTTTACAAAAGAGGTATTAGAGAAAATAAATAGTGGACAATACGACATGTTGAAAGATAAAAAAGGGGATATATTAGCAACTTTAATCGATACAACGTTACCTAAGAATAGAAATATGATAGGACAATTAAGATTAGATGAGATAGATCTCAATATAGGTGAAAAGGTTAAAAAATTGAGTGGAAACTTAACAAATATCGCATTACAACAGCAAATAGGTGAACTTGTAGGAACAATAAACGAGGTAAAAGCAATTGCAGTTGACATTAAAAAAGGACAGAAATTTGCTATATTAGGAGATATAAAATCAGGGAAAGAACAATTAGAACAGGCAATGACACTAGATGATTCGGATCCAAATAAAAAGCAATTAATGTTTGGTGCAATTCAAATGTTAAACAAAGGTAGGTCAACGATTGAATTATATATTAGCGACGAGCTAAAAAAGGAAATAGAGATACCGAATAATAAATTAAAGCTGCTGATGAAATCCTTATGTGATGACAAGTTTTATTCTAATATAGAAACACAGTTTTATGAAATACAAGAAAATATGAAACGCTACTTTGAAGCAACTACCTTACTGGCATTAACATATGAGATTATAGACAGCAAAAATGCTATAAGTGAAGTAATCGCTTCAGCAAAAGAACTTGTAGGGATAAGCTATGAAAGAATGAGAGAACTAGAACAAATAGCGGTGAGTGGGAAAGATAGAATGCAGAAAGATACATGGTATAGCAACCCACAAGTGCTTATAGATGAAATAGATAATGTACTGAAAAGTGGATTAAAGCACGATGCAGATTGTATACAACTAGAAGTCTCGGGTCGTGAATTATTGGAGGGGTGCAATGATGAGTAAATGTCGTATTTGTGGAACAGAAGGTGACGGAAAAATCTGTAGACATTGTGTTGCAAAGATTGGAAGCGGTATAATTAATGGCGTAAAAAGCACAGTGGAGTTTGCAGGCAAAGCGTTGGCAGTAGTAGGGCCAATTGCTTTAATGGTAGCGACAAAGGGTAAAAATAAAAATGTATAAAGTGAATGAAGTTAAAGTAGATACTACAAGATGAAGTTGTTGGCGGAGATAAAAACTAAAATAATAAGTTTGGAGTGGATAAAATGCCTAGAGTATTGAAAAAGGATACATTGACATTAATAGAGGGAAGTCTGGAGACATACACACTGGCTTTATATGGGCTATATGTGCCATACACAAGACAAAGAAGAAATATAGAATCAAAATACGGACCAATTATGGGACTACTGGGTGCTACAGTTGAACTTCTGGCAAAAGCCTGTTTGGTTCAGGCTAAGGATGTAACACATATGTACAAGAATAATAATATTAATAGTGGGGTATACAAGTTTGGAACAGAAGTTATTGAGGAATTAAAGCAAGGAATCAAGAACTTAGATGAAAGTTTTGATTTCATATGGAAGGATAAATCAAATCAAGTAGAGTATAGAGCCATATTGATTGAGTATTTAAGCAAGTTTAAATTAGTCCAAGAACTAAGAGCAAAGGGACTTCACGCTGGTATAGGAGTATCAAAAGACATTGTATCTTCCATAATAAATGATATATACGATTTTATGAGATTACTTTCATCTAGCAAACGGCTTGGAGCTTACTTAAAAAACTTATCCCAACCAGAAGCAACAGTAAAAGATAGACTTGCAATTCTTGAGGATCTGTCAAGAAGGCTTGCACAAGCGACCGACATAGATAGAAAAACAGATTGCTTAAGGGCAATGTATTTAGTACTCCCATATGTACCTGAAAAAAAACCAGAATGGATAGATTCATTTGAACAATTAGCAGTTGCATCTCCAAATGAACAAGATGTAAGCTATTTAGTGAAAACACTAACAGAGGCACATAGTATATATTTATTAAAGCAAAGAGGCGGGAAGGAAGGTGTGCCTGTAAAGATTGATAATAATGATCCTAATGCAGTACCAATGTCCGTTCAGTACTTAAAAAGAAAATTGAGTGAATTGCCTGATAAATTTCATCAAGATGTATTATCTGCAAATACACGATTTGATGAAAAACGGATGGACTTACCTTTGGGCGACTTTATTTTGGACATTTACATAGCGGGAATCGAAAATACAGGTATATTAATTGAGGAAACAGATAAGTTAACAGCTCAACAAGTGTGGCCATTTGTGGCGTCAGCAATTAGTGCTCAAGGAAATCCGAGACCATATTGGTTTATAATTAGAAGGTGCGATGAACTAGATAAACTAAAATCAATGTTGATAAATGCTAAATCTTTTGGAAACGCATGGTATGTAAAGCAAGTGGATGATGTTGTAAGGGGCATAGATAGTATTATAAATCAAATTCCAATAGCAAACGATATAGATAGGAAAAAGAAAACGATAAAAGAAATCCGGGCAGGATATGAGGGATTCATAAAAAATGAAGAGGATATGCAAGAGTGCCTACTTCCTAATAATATAAATAAGTATAAATTGTCAGACCAAGCAGCAAATACGATAAGAGAATACATTGTGAATGGGATATCTGCAGGTGTTGCATTAGATAGAATACTCACGCAAAGGAATCCAGGAGATGGTGACAAATCTATCGCTAGAAAACTTATGAGTGTATCATATAAATATGAAGATCGGATTGGACTTATAGCGGTTATGAGCAAAGATACATTGTCAGGCTATGTATCGCATGCTAGGAAAACAATGTATTATAGTGACTACATAAAGTTTGGACCAGATATTGTTGGAGTAGATCGAAATAAATTTTAGTAAAAGGGTGATGAGATGGATTTAAAAAGCATACAAGATAAACTAAACAACGAATTTAAAGGCACAGAGCGCAAGCTTGTATTTTGGTATGATGACAATGCTGAGTTTGCAGAGGAAGTAGACTCACTTGTATTAGACAATGCCAAGATGTACAAGCTTGATGCAAATAATGTGTTTTATACAAAGTACTTTTTAGAAATAGTGGACAAGGATACGAGCTATCTAGTATATGCTCCATTTGCTAAGCCAGCCGATAGGGATAACCACTTGACTGATACGATCTACTACTCTAAGGTGTTCTATGCAGATAAGATATCACTTATGATGAACGACCTAGGTATACCTGAAAAGTATAAAGAGCAACTGAACAAGTATCCGAAATTTTTCAAATCAAGAAGTGAAAAGAAGTATGTAGAGCCATTTATGGCACTCAGTATAGAAAACTACAACTCGGAAATTATAGTAATTGGCATGCTTGCAGTTCTTTGCAATATAAAGACTCCTAATTTTGATGAAGTACTGAGAGCACTCATTATTGCGGGTGATTTTGAGAACAATAAATACATGGCAGAATTTGAGCGAATAGGTGTGAATAAAGAGTTTTGGACGTTATGCCAAAAATACTATGGCTACAGTGAAGAAAAGCCAACACTAGAAAAATTAGTGATAACGATGTTGATTACATACACTGAAGGACACTTTGACGGTGTACTGCCTAAGGCGTGGACATACTTTATATCAAACAAGAAGCATGATATTACTGTGTTTGTTAGTAACCTAATGAACAATATGTTGTACAAAGACCGATATATGGAAATTGCACAATATATCAGTATAAAGATTAAAGCGAAAGAAAGCATGAGCAAGTGTGAAATAGCACAACTCAAAAATTGCGACACTTTTGAGACATTTGATGAATTGATTATGGATAATATATTGAGTAAGCTTACGTATGAGTTTATTAATACAGGTGAGTTTGAAAAAATATATGATATTGCAGAAGACAGAAAAGAAATGTATTATGGCAAAAAACTAGAATATGAGTATAGTACAATTATGAATGGTTGGGCACTACTAAAATGGGGTTCAAATGCAATATTTGGACAAGATACCGTCTTGGACGAATATATAAAACAGCATTGTTTACTAGATATGTTTTACAGAAAGTTTTATTGGAGCTTTGATAAACTAGAAGACAATAGTAGATTTATCGAACTTAAAAAATATGTTGAAAACGTATATACGAACGCAGTACTAGCAAAAGAAGCAACTTCATGGTCGGATATGTTAGAAAAATGCACATCACTTGCAAGTATTAAACTAGAAAAGCAGCATAATTTTTATAATTCCTATGTAAAATCATCAATGAAAAAGGGGTGTACAGTTGTGATTATATCTGATGCATTTAGATATGAGTGCGCTGTTGAATTAAATGGTAGATTGATGGACGATTTAGGATACACGACAGAATTAAATGCAATGATGTCGTCTGTACCATCGTATACAAAACTAGGCATGGCGGCATTACTACCGCATACGAGTCTATCATTTACAGATGAGTATGATGTTATGATTGATGGTATGCCAACTGTATCAACAGAGCAAAGGCAAAAAGTACTAGAAACATATACAAAGGAATCTATAGCGTGTACATATACTGATATCATGGCACTAGACAGAGACGGGGTAAGAAATCTTTTAAATGGAAAAGAGCTAGTATATATCTATCATAATCAAGTGGATGCACGTGGTGACAACTTATCTACTGAAAATGAAATATTTGATGCATGTGAAGAGGCAATGGCTGAAATCACAAAGGTAATTAAAAAACTAACTGTAGACAAGAGTATTACAAACTACATCATTACAGCAGACCACGGATTTATCTACAAACGTGATAAACTTATGGAAAGTGACAAGGTTAACATTGGTAAACTAAAAGGTTACTATGTCAACAAGCGGTTTATGCTAGCCAAAGATGTTGATTATATCGACAATACGCTAAACTTTTCACTAGACTATATAGACAGTACCATGAAAGGTATATGTGTGACTACGCCAAGAGGAGTAGACATATTCAAGGTAAGTGGCGGTGGACAAAACTACGTGCATGGCGGAACATCGCTGCAAGAGATGATTATTCCAGTTATTGCAGTAAAATCAATAAGAGCCAAGAAAGAAACGGAAGAGGCTGAGCTTATCATTACATCTCTAAGTAGGAAAATTACAAACCTGATTACCTATATGGACTTTATGCAAAAAGAGCCAGTAAGTGATACTGTACTTCCACTCACGGTGAAAGCACATTTTACTACGGAAGAAGGAGAGAAAATTTCGAATGAATGCATCATCAATGCCAATGTCAAAGATGAAAAGCCAGACAAGCGAGCGTTTAAAGAAAAGTTTGTACTAAAAGATAGAAAGTATAGTAAAGACGACAAGTACTTTATGGTGCTAATGAACGATAAAACAGATGTTGAAGTAGCAAGGTATGAATTTATCATTGATATTGCCTTTTCGGATGACTATGGATTTGGAGTTTAAGGAGGATTGCGCGTATGGAAGATGTAGGACTAGTAACGATGGGCGAAAGTCTTAATAGTAAGCTAAACAAATATTTTCAGGGGAAGGTCGTTAGGAAAGACTTGACTAAGAAGATTAAGGAAGGTGCCAATGTACCAGTTTATGTTCTAGAATATCTACTTGGCATGTATTGTGCAACGCCAGATGAAGAATCTATTGAGCAAGGGGTCAAGAATGTAAAGAAAATCTTGGCTGATAACTTTGTGCGCCCTGATGAAGCTCAAAAGATTATATCAAAGGTTAGAGAAAACGGTAGCTACACTGTAATCGATAAGATAACTGTAAAGTTAAACTATAAGAATGACCAATACGAAGCTGAATTTTCAAACCTAGCCATAAAGAATGTACCGATATCAGAAAAATATGCTTCTGATTTTGAACGTTTACTATGTGGTGGGATATGGTGTATTGTCGGATTAGAATATTTTTATGATGAGTCAGATAAAAATGGATGCCCATTTATCATCAAAAAACTAACACCAATACAGATGCCAAACCTTGACATGAAAGAAGTCATAGAAGGACGTGAAAACTTTACAAAGGACGAATGGATTGATGTTCTACTAAGATCAGTAGGTATGGAAGCATCTAAATTTAGTGATAGAGTAAAGTGGTTATTACTTGCAAGAATGATACCACTTGTTGAAAATAATTTTAACCTATGCGAACTAGGACCGAGGAATACAGGGAAATCACATGTGTACAAAGAAATATCGCCAAATAGTATACTTGTATCAGGTGGACAAACAACAGTTGCAAATCTATTCTACAATATGTCTAATAAGACCGTTGGGCTTGTAGGAATGTGGGACTGTGTGGCTTTTGATGAAGTTGCGGGAATTACATTTAAAGATAAAGACGGAGTCCAAATTATGAAGGACTATATGGCGTCTGGATCATTTTCTCGTGGAAAAGAAGAGAAAAACGCTTCTGCATCTATGGTATTTGTGGGGAATATAAACCAGAGCGTAGAGGTACTACTTAAGACCTCACACTTGTTCGATCCATTCCCAGAAATCATGGCAAATGACAGTGCTTTTTTAGATAGAATGCATTGCTATATACCTGGTTGGGAGATACCAAAGTATAAGCCAGAATTCTTCACCAATGAATATGGATTTATAACTGATTATTTATCAGAGTTTATGCGAGTTCTACGAAAAACTTCATATGCAGACTCATTCGACAAGTACTTCAAGCTAGGGAACAATCTAAACCAGCGTGATGTAATTGCTGTAAGAAAAATGGTATCTGGACTTGTGAAGATGATTTATCCAAATGGAAAATACGAGAAAGATGATATAAAAGAAATACTAAGATTTGCACTTGAGTGTAGAAGACGTGTGAAAGAACAACTCAAGAAGATAGGTGGTATGGAGTTCTATGACGTCAACTTTTCGTACATAGATAATGAAACTTTCAATGAAGATTTTGTGCCAGTACCTGAACAAGGTGGAGGCAAACTCATACCAGAAGGACTACACAAACCGGGGCAAGTTTATACTGTAGGTCGTGGAGGATCAGGAATGATTGGTGTGTTTAAACTTGAGACTGAAATGGTTACTGGTTCGGGTAAGTTTGAACGTACGGGTATTGGTTCTGACAGGGAAGCTAAGGAATCAATTGATACGGCATATAGGTACTTTAAAGCAAACAGCAAGCACGTAAGCGGAACTATAACCACAATAACAAAAGATTATCTTATGCATATACAAGACTTAAACGGTATAGGAATGACAAGTCAATTAACACTTGCTTCGTTTGTTGCACTGTGCTCATCGGCAATAAACAAACCAGCTATAAGTAGTTTGGCTATACTAGGAAATTTAAGCATCGGCGGAACGGTAATAAAAGTAGAGGAACTAGCTAATGTGCTACAAGTATGCTTAGATAGTGGTGCGAAGAAGGTGCTATTGCCAATTACATCGGCAGCTGATTTGAATATGGTACCAGCAGACTTGATTGGTAAGTTTAATTTAATATTCTATCAAACACCAGAGGATGCTGTGTTTAAAGCGTTGGGGGTGGAGTAGATGAAGTATAAGGATAGAATCATATATACAATTGCAGATGCCGAATGTAAAAAAGTTTCTAGAAGAGTGATAAGAATATTGCAAAAAATGACAGAAGGTATGCAGTCAGGCGATGACTCAGGATTAAAGAATATTTGGGATGAAGTGTGCGCACAAGTACAACACGAAGAATCAATATTTTGGGATGCTTATATTGATGTGATAAAGAACTTTATTGAAAAAGAAGTTGAAAAACTGGATCAACACAAAAAAGAGGCAATTTGGTTGTGGACACAAGAGGGAATACGATGGGATAATGATACTGAAGATGAGAAAATCACAGAGTACAACGAGGAAGATCTAGTTAATTATATATTGAATGATTATTTATTGAGTAAAGCGGCAGACTGGAGTAATAAAAGAATAGAACGGTATATATGGAGTAAGTAAGAGTCGTATACAACGTATAGGGTAACTAAGCGATATATTTGGACAACTGCCAGGTGTGCTCGAAGATGTTTGGGTACAAGTAGCGATGGAAAAAAAGCTGACGCTGAGATAATTATCGATTCTGTGCCAATGCAACATCCATTTGAAATTAAGTATGAAAGGCAAGCAGTAAACAACACAAATTGGGAAGATTGTAGAGTTGTTCTAAGCGAAAGTGAAAAGCAAAAATGTTTGTTACACGGATGGAAATAGTAATGAGGACAATACAAAAATTATATAAATTGGATGTTAAGGAGGTAAAAATAATATGGATAATGAAGATAAGTTTGGCAAAAGAGATTATGTAGAGTTAATAGATAAATCGATAGCTTACGAAGAAAAAAATAGTAAATATTTTTTTACTAATGTAGAGATTCCAATATTGGTAGTCTTCTACGCAGTATTCATTTATATATTCAACAATAGGTGGGATGTAATAGAATATGCTACAGATATAAATTTTAAATTTCTTATTTTTGGATTAATGGCATTGTTTACTACGGCAAATACACTTGTTAATTTTAGCAAAAAAAGTATGATCAAAGAATTGACAAGCTTTGAGTTGTCTAAGTTAGACAAGCAAGAAATTTTTTTAGGATATTTAGTAGGAGAAATGATACTTATTATAGGAATATCATTTTTGGGATTTTGGATTTTAGAGGAAAAATTTAGTTTATCAGTTTGTTTTTTGAGTGTAGTTTTCTTAATGCACGCTTTGATAAAGACGGTAGCGATGCTTTTAATGTATATTAAAGAGAAATTAGATAAAATAATTGAAGAAAACAACATTAATATTAAAAGAGAAATTAAAAATGAATCAAAAATAAACTGGGCTAAAATCATCAGTAATACTACCTGTACTACCTGGATAGTTGCATTTGGGGTTAGTATAAAAAATGTTTATAACATTTTACCTGTAGTATGGGTAAGCAACTTACATATGCTGTTGTTAGGCACTGCTATAGCCGGAGGTATTATAATAATAGTATTTGCTGTAGATAAATTTCCTAAAAATATATCTATATCATATTTAAGGAAGTTGAAAAATGATATATATTTAAAGGACCTACCTACAGAAGAGATAAAAACAAGATATAAAGTATATGCTAATAAAATTAATAATGGCATATTTGAATATCAGGAGAATGAGTAAAAATAAAGCCACTAAAGTAACCTCGCTACTTGAACTTTTGTGCAAACTTTGATAAACTATACATAGGTGTGTTATACAATGGAAGAAGAGGTGGAAGAATATGCAAGGATGTGTCTTAGATGATTATAGTATCAAAAATGATGTGCAGCAACTATACAAAGAATATAATATCATGTCTTTAAATGAAAAACTATATAAAAAATTTGTTAATGTATATAAATGCGTTAAGAATGAAATAACAGCAGAGAATATTAGAGAAGTGTACAATGAGTTATTTACTAAGTATTATCATAATGAAGCGGTTATAAAAGCAGCTTTTATTAGGCAAATATTATTTAAAAGTAACAATAGTATAACAATATTTGAATTAAATAGTGGGGAAAGTAGACTGGATTTATGTAAGGTTAATGGTAAAAGTGTGGCATATGAAATAAAAACCGAGTTAGATACTTTAGATAGACTTGACAAGCAAGTTAATGACTATCAACGATTATTTGATGAAGTATATGTAATTTGTCCAATTAGTAAATGTCAAGAAGTAGAAAAAGTTATACCGCTAGAATGTGGTATATATGTGTATGAAGAAATAAATGACAAGTTAATATTTAAAGT
>MGOU01000023.1 GCA_001795385.1 Clostridiales bacterium GWD2_32_19 | reverse complement strand
TTTTGTCATCCTCATCGCTACTGCTTACTCTATTCTCACCAGCTCCGCTGGTGGTTTCGACATCCAATGACAGGACGCACGCAGCAGAGCTACGGGGAATTGACCCTAAGAGATTAAAATAAGGGTATGATTAATCATACCCTTATTTTAATCTCTTAAACATGCTCTTTTTATGTCTTTTAGGGTCGGTTCCTTCTTTTTAGGAACTGTCCCTTTTATTAACATTAGATTTGTAGACTTTTATATTATGTCTTTTTCTTTAATAAGTTTTATATCTTATTCTGTTTTTGTTTTATGAGGACAGTTCCTAAAAAGAAGGAACCGACCCCTTTACAATTTCCAGTTCTCATTACTCCGACCATTTTATAAGTCCCATTTCTATATAATTATCTTTATAGCTGTTATTTGGTATCCTCTTGCAGTATAAGTTTTATATCTTATTCTGTTTTTGTTTATTTGTGGGGACAGTTCCTAGAAAGAAGGAACCGTCCCCTTTTTCCAGCTTCTCCTTACTCAGCCCATTTCATAAGTCCCATTTCTATATGATTATCTGTATAGCTGTTATTTGGTATTACTCTTGCCGTATATCCAATCTTCCCTATAAAATCGAGTTTTACACTGGTTTCATATTGATAATAGTTTCCATCCATGTCGTCTTGCTTATACATAGGTACTGTCTTGTATTCTACTATATTATCGTTATCATCCATTATCCCTATATAGGCCTGCACTATAACATCATCTTCTGATAAATTTTCTAGTTTTACATTTGCAGATAGTATTATTTCCTCACCATATTCTGCCCTGCTTTGTGATGCAGTTTGAACAGTCCTTATATCAATCTTATTCCAATTTGCATAAACTTTTTCTTTCCACTCACACATCTCTTTAATAACATGCGCATTATCTTCATAAAGTATATTCTTATTTTTAATGCAATTAATGTAAAACTTTTCATAGTATTCCTTTACTTGTCTATGCATACTAAAGTTTGATGCTAATGTTACCATCGATTTTTCCATCATTGCAACCCATCTATCCGAATATCCTCTGTCGTTTTTCTCATAGTACATTGGTATAATCTCATTTTCCAATATATTATACAATATCTTACTTTCCTCAAAGTCTTGTTCTTCTGTTGATTCAAACTTACGATAATCACCTATAGCCCAGCCATTATCCTTATTATATCCCTCACACCACCAACCATCTAGCACACTAAAGTTTAAAATTCCATTTGCTGCAGCTTTTTGTCCACTAGTACCTGAGGCTTCATAAGGACGCCTTGGCGTATTTAACCATACATCAACACCTTGCAACATGTGCCTTGCTATATTCATATCATAATTTTCTATAAATATTATCTTATTTATAAAATCTGGTTGCATTGATAATTCATATATGTTTTTGATAATTTCCTGCCCAGGCGCGTCAGCTGGATGGGCCTTTCCTGCGAATATTATTTGAACAGGCCTTTCCTGATTATTTACTATTTTTTTCAATCGTTCTATATCCCTAAATATCAGGTTTGCTCTTTTGTAAGTTGCAAATCTTCTAGCGAATCCTATGGTTAGCACATTCTCATTTATATTTAATATATTACAAAAATTATCGCTTGCATATTCCCTTTCTCTTTGTATACCTACTCTTTTCTTTGCTAATTCCATAAGCTTTCTTTTATTCTCAAAATGAGCTTGCCATATTGAATCATTAGGCACATCATATATTTTATTCCAAACCTCTTTTGCATCTATATTTTGCCTATACAATGTTTCAAAATTTTGACCAAACAAATTTTTTATATTTGGTGCAAGCCATGTAAAGCTGTGAATTCCATTTGTTATATAATCTATTGGCACCTCTTCTGTAGGCACATTATTCCATACCCCTTTCCATAATTCGCGAGATACAACGCCATGTAACTGTGAAACAGCATTGGAATAGATCGATGTTTTTAATGCTAGCACTGTCATACTAAAAAGCTTATCACAATAGTTAGAGGTATACTCACCTAGCTCAAAGAAGCTTGTTTTCGTTATTTTAAACATATTTATATAATTTTTAAAATATCTTTCTATCGAACTAAATGGAAACATATCATTTCCTGCTGGGACTGGAGTATGTGTTGTAAATATTTCATTTGACCTCACTAGTTCCAATGCTTCATAGAAATCAATATCAGCATTCTTCATGCTTTGTGCAATTCGTTCAAAAACTAAAAAGGCAGAGTGACCTTCATTGATATGCCACACAGACGGAGTAATCTCTAACTTTTCGAGTAATTTAACCCCTCCTATACCAAGTAGCATCTCTTGTTTTATTCTTTGATTATAATCTCCTCCATATAAAGAATCAGTTATATCTCTATTTTCACCATCATTTTCAGGGATATTGGTATCTAACAAATATAATTTATTTATCCCTATTTCTATTTCCCATGCTTTAGCCAATACCTCTATATCATCTATATCTATACTTACCCTTATTTCTTCTCCATTATAATCATGTACTGGTTTTACTGGTAAATCAGTAAAATCATTCGTAGTATAAATATTTCTTTGTTCCCCATCCTTTGATATATTTTGTATAAAATAACCGTTCTGATATAAAAGACCTACGCCAACAATAGGTATTCCAAGATCACTTGCCGATTTTAAATGATCACCCGCAAGTACCCCAAGCCCACCTGAGTATATCGGTATACTTTCATGCAAACCATATTCCGCGCAAAAATAGGCTATGGCATCTTTTTTATAATTTTTATAATTATTCTCTTGCCAAGTATCTTTCTTTTTTATGTAGCTCTCAAATTCATTCACTACATCATTATATAAATTTATAAAATTTTCATTTTCGCATATAGCTGTTAGTTTATCTTCTGATACATTATTAAGTAACTTGACCGGGTTATAGTTCGTGCCTTCCCACAGTTCCTCATCTATCTGACTAAACATATCCTTAGCTTTACTATTTGAAGTCCACCAGATATTATAACCTATAACTTTCAACATCTTTAATTTATCTGGAATTTTAGGCACAACAATAATCTTCTCAAAATTCATATATACTCTCCTCTCATCTATAAACCTCAGTCTTTATTTTTTTTATCTCTAATACTGCTATAATCTATATTATTCCATGACATGCAAAAAAAATACAAGTAAATTTGTTTACTTGTATTTTAACCATCACTAATTATATTTTAAAATTTGCACATACTAATTATAAAGGAGTGATTTGATGAGTGATAAAAATAAAATTGATACTTCGAAAGTAAAAAATGATAATCTGAAATTATTAGCCAAAAGTACTGACACAAAGGAGATTAGCTCTGACGCTACTACACATTTTGCAAGAGCTAGAGGTCAAGGTACAAAATAAAAAACAAGTAAGTTGCTTACTTGTTTTTTATTTTGAAAAGCTCTTACGATTCTGAGATTTTAATAAGTTCTCTTTAAAATTTTATCTATACCACCAAATCTACTTGTTCGTTAAGTGAAGGTTCCAATACTTTTAACATTTCTTCTTCCAGTTTAGAAAGCGAAATATTCAATCCATCTATTGGGATCCGTACTCGTGGTTCTTTAACTGTTTCATTACTGCCATCAGCATCATTTATTAAAGTAACTTGTCCAATTATTTCATTTGGATCATTATATATTTCAGTTTCTTTTATCTTCGTACTATTAATTATTTCATACTTATACATATCAATACAATTATGAAGATTGGGATTTCCATCACCTTTTTCTGCTTTAAGCATATACATACAATTACTACTATTAATATCAAGAGTGCTAATAAGTAAATTAGACTTTGTACTAACTCTTATACCTCCACTCTCATTAAGGCTAACTTCTATTCTTTCACCAATCCCTTGCACAAAGTTATTATTTAGGTAACCGACTACATTTTTTATCAATCTTTTATCTATTCTAACACCTTTTGCTACTACATCTAAAAATAAATTTAAATCTTCTTTAAAATCCTTTTTACTTTCTATACTCCCCGTATCACTCATTGTCTTAATTTCATGCATATAATTTAATATTTTTTCTAGTGCTTTAGCTTGTTTTATCTTATCATTTTTTTCCTCTTGTTTTATGGCTACTATTTCCTCTATTTTTTTCATTACACAAGCCCCAAATTCCTCATCTGATAAGTCTCTAAATTCTTCCAATTTAACTATTGATGTGGCCAACTCAAGTTTATAATCTATACCTTCTGGTACATTATAAACTCCTGAAGATTTTGAGTTTTCTTCGGAGCAAACCCATTTGTTATTTATATAAAAATTCTCAACAAATGTAACTACATTATCAACACTAACTTTACTTACAAGCTCTGTTAGCATTTTTTTCTCTTTTACATCAATAGAATTATATAAATTGGCCGATGCTGAGCCATCTTTGTTTTGCTTTTTTAACAGAAAACTCTCCTTGTTATCACTCTGCAAAACAATTTGGTGTTCTTTTGTGGAATGAGTAATAACTAGCCCTTTAGAGCTCTCTTCAAATTTCAAATCATCTTCCTTATTACCCTCTTTGCAACATTTAATAACATAATCTAATGCATCTATAGGTGTATACTTATGAAGTTCAGTGCAACCCGTAGCTCCTAATAAAAATAAAGTCATACCTCTCCACACTACATATTCTTTAGACCCCAGTTTAGATTTACAAGCCATATCAAATGCTATTTTTAAACTTTCTAGATTATTCGAATCATTATTGTTCATTTTTTATTCCTCCTATATAATTAAATATTTTTTCGCCATTAATATTCCAAATTATATATTATTTTTCAAATTATGTCAATATATATTGGGAGTAAATCACAGTATCCTTTTGACAATGAACCTCCCCGCAGCAAGCTGACGGGGTATCATGTTGTCATTGCGAGGAACGAAGCAATCTCTCTTTTGTCTTTTAAAGAACGGGATTGCTTCGTTCCTCGCAATGACATATTTAGCACGCAGCAGAGCTGCCGGGAATTGACCCTGAGAGATTAAATTGACTCAATAATTATTCACCTCGTAAAGACTACTTTTATTAGTATCTTATAACTATAAAAAAGGCAATATAACTGCCTCCCAACTTTTAAAACTTCCACTCACTTCTCCTACAGCTCTTCTTCCATATTTCTATTTATCTCTTTAACTTCACCTGTAAATTCTTCTTCTGGGCATTCCATTAATTGAGGTGCAGAGTCAGCGACTACCATAGATACCTCAAACAATCTATAAATATCATTATTCTAAGAAAGTATATCTTCAGTTTCTTGTTGAATATCCATAATTTTTTCCTCAACTTCAATATAAAATTTATCAGGTTCACATGTCAATAATTCTATACTGAAGTCAGCTGTTCTCATTGCCAATTCACGATGTGTTGAAATACTTTGTATTCTAGGAACAAATGCACTTCGAGGATTTTCATAAATTTTAGAATTTTTTACAGTCAATAAATCTGTATTTCTTCCATCACAAGGTACTATACTTACCTGTGATATTTCATATCCCATTTTTTCATCTGATTTATATTTATCTACATGAATACTTTTTTCTGGTTTATTTTCATTTTCTTTAATACTATGTACAGTAACCAACTTATTATCTACAACAAAAATTTCAAACTCCACATTATGAATACCAAGATATGGATTCGATTCATCTTCTTTATAAGTACGCCCAATTACTAAACTTCCTTTTTCGTCTTTATAAATATTTTTAGAGCTATTCTTATGGCTAAAATCAAAGAAATGAAAACATTCATACATAATATCAGGTTGACTTTTCAATTCCTTTGGTGCACCTAGTAAATCTAATATTTTATTAAAATCTTGCATTAACTTTACACAAAAAATATTTTCATAATCATAGTCTGACATAACACTCATTCCAGTGACCATCGAAAATTTAAAATCATTATATATTTCATATGCTTTTGACATTTCATCCATTAAATCACTTAATTCACTTATAGCTTTTTTATTATCATTATTATTCATCATTTTTATCCTCCAATATATTAAAATACTGTTTTTTATTATCCTTATGCTATATTATTTTACATATTATGTCAAGAGCTTATTGAAAATATTTGCATTTTCAATAAGCCCTTGTCGCAGGTATTCCAACCCTACAATTTTTCATCATTCATAGTGTTGTGCTTACTATTAATCTTTGTTTTTTATATTTTTCAAGAATTATATTTTATCCCTAAGCTCCACAAGTTTCGCCAAAGCTTCCATAGGAGTCATATTGTTTATATCCATATTTTTTATCTCATCTATCAAGTCATCGTATTTATTATCAGTGAAGAGTGTAATCTGAGCGCTATTGGGCGTACACGCTGGTACCACATCTACAAAAGGCACCCCACCTAGCCTCCCCTCCGTAAGGGGAGGCATTTGCTTACCGTCTTTTTCCAATTTCAATTTTCTACTTTCCACTTTCAGTTCTACATTAAGTATCTCATTTGCTCTATTTATTACTGACATTGGGAGTCCCGCTAGTTTGGCTACCTGTATGCCGTAGCTGTTATCTGTTCCTCCACGTACTATCTTACGTAAAAATATTATGTCATCCCCATTTTCTTTTACTGCAATTCTATAATTTTTAACTCCTTCTAGTTTTCCTTCTAGCTCGGTTAGCTCGTGATAGTGTGTTGCAAATAATGTTTTGGCTTTTATGTTTTGTTGTATGTACTCTACTACTGACCAAGCTATGCTAAGTCCGTCAAATGTGCTTGTCCCTCGTCCTATTTCATCTAATATGAGTAGACTATCATTTGTTGCATTGTTTAGTATGTTTGCTACTTCTGACATTTCCACCATGAAGGTACTTTGCCCAGATGCTAGATCGTCAGATGCTCCAACTCTCGTAAATATTCTATCTACAATACCTATCTCAGCATTGTTTGCTGGTACAAAGCTTCCTATCTGTGCCATGAGGGTTATGAGTGCTACTTGTCTCATATAAGTAGACTTTCCTGCCATGTTTGGTCCTGTAATTATTATCATGTTATCTTCTGTCGTTAGTAGTGTGTCATTATCAATAAAGTCATCTGAAACTAATATCTTCTCAATAACTGGGTGTCGTCCTTTATCAATATTAATAAAATTACCTTTTTTGACTATTGGTCTCGAATAATTTTGTGCTTCTGCAACTTCGGCAAGTGATGTTAGTACATCAGTCTCAGCTATAAATCCCGATGTTTCTTGTATCCTATCTACTTGTGTGAGTATTTGTTCACGCACTTTATTAAATACTTCGTATTCGAGTTTTATAACTCTTTCCTCTGCACTTAAAATCATGTTTTCTATTTCTTTTAGCTCTGGCAATGTGTATCTTTCAGCATTGGCAAGCGTTTGCTTTCTTGTATATCTATCTGGCACATTATTCAAATTCGAGTTTGTTATCTCTATATAATATCCAAAGACATTGTTATAACGTATTTTCAGGTTTTTTATACCTGTTTTTTCTTTTTCCTCTGCCTCTAGATTCGCTATCCAGTCTTTCCCGTTCTTTTTGGCGCTTCTTAGCTTGTCTATCTCATCAGAGTAACCTAATTTTATTATGTCACCATCTTTCATAGAAAATGGTGGATTTTCTTCAATTGATTCATCAATGAGCGTACATATATCACTGAGTACATCTATTTTTTGGTATATATTTTCTAGGTAATCACATCTAAAACCACTCAATATATTTCTTAACTCTGGCAAGTGTGATATTGATGATTTCATCGCATTTAAATCTCTTGCGTTGGCTGTATTATAAACTACTTTACTTAGCAGTCGTTCGAGGTCATATACCTCAGTGAGTACTTCTTTTATCTCATCACGACTCATAGGCGCGTCCTTTAACTTGGCAACTGCATCCAATCTTCTAGTAATATCGCCTTCGTTTATAAGTGGTTGTTCTATCCATTTTCTAATCAGTCTTGCTCCCATCGCAGTTTTGGTCTTGTCAAGTACCCAAAGTAGCGATCCTTTTTTAGTTTTTTCTCTCATTGTCTCAACTAATTCTAAGTTTCTCCTTGTCGATATATCTATCAACATATATTCATTCGTTTGATACGGAGTTAACTTATATATATGCCCTAAATCAGTTTTTTGATTTTCTTTCAAATACTGAATGAGTGCACCAGCAGAGCTTATTCCTACTGTGTAACTTTTAGCTCCAAAACCATCTAACGAAGTAACTTTAAAATGACCTGTAAGTAATTTATAACAGGTCTTAGCTTCAAAATTCCAATCTTCATATAGATTTGTAAATGAATTAAACCTTTGCTTTATTTCATTTACAAAAATGGTGTCTTTATGTACTTCTTCATTAATTATTATTTCAGATGGATTATATTTTGCTATCTCATCAAAAACCTTTGTATTACTAGTTATATTGACTAGCTCTGTAACTTTAAACTCACCTGTCGTCACATCAATAAAACTAAGCCCATAACTAGTTTCTTTCCTAAAAATACTTGCTATGTAATTATTTTTAGATTGGTCTAGCTTTTCAGTATCTATAACAGTTCCTGGTGTTATTACCCTCACAACTTCTCTACGAACTATACCCTTTGCTTCTTTTGGGTCCTCTACCTGCTCACATATAGCCACTTTATATCCTTTATCAACTAATCTAGCTATGTAGTTTTCTGCAGCATGATGAGGCACTCCACACATGGGTGCCTTATCGTCTTGACCGCAATCTCGGCCTGTAAGTGTTATTTCCAGTTCTCTTGATGCAAGTTTAGCATCTTCAAAAAACATTTCATAAAAATCTCCAAGCCTAAAGAATAGTATGGTATCTTTATTTTTTTCTTTAATCTCCATGTATTGCTGCATCATTGGTGTTAACTTCGCCATCTTCTTCATCCTCCAACATATAAGTAAATATACACGCTACTAAAAGAAATGCCACTGCAATATATGAACTATTCTCATAGCCCAATCTTGCCGCTAGTACTCCAAACATGGCTACCGATATTCCAATTACAAAATGTATAATCGTCTCGAAAGTCAAATATATATGTTTTTTATTCTTTGCTACTGAATTAATAAAACCATAATATCCTATATGAATAAGTGGCTCTGAAAATCCTAAGAGTCCAAATCCTAGATACATATTATGTAAAACAAATACTGTAAGTATACTCGCTATTGCAAAAAATGTACCATAAAGTATAGCAGATTTATTAGTGAATCTAAAATTTCCTACAATAGCTCCTGCTACTGCTTGAAATATATAAGAAATGAGCCCCATGAGTACTATTCGTTCCGCTGGATAGCCATGCTTTATAGCATAAAAAGCGTATAATACAACTATACCAAAAGACAAGTTAAACATAATTTTTGAAATCATCATATTAATAAAGTTTTTCTCTTTCATACAACTTTTTATATCTTTCCATTTTATTTCTTCAGTATGTGCATCAATTGATGCGTTATTAGGCTCTTTTATTAATAAATACATCGTACAAACACTAAAACCTATTACTGAAACTATTAAAAATAATACAATAAAATTATTTGGATATCCCTTGCCTATTATAAGATAAGATACGCTCATACCTATCATAATGGCAATCATCTGAAAGAAAATGGCATTTCCAAGTAGCTTTTTAAATCCTTCATTTGATACCAACTTCATTTTAAATTCTAACCACATAACTATTAATAACCTATTTATAATATTATTACACATAAATATTACAAACAAAATCATAGCAGAAAGCTTATCAAAGTATAGTAAAATTGCAATAAGGAAATATCCGGAAAATGTTAATGCTTCCATAAATGCAATCTTCTTTTTCAATTTAATTTTGCTTAAGTTTATTCCTACCAAAAATATACATAATATAAACGAGTAAAAACTAAATTGATTAATTAGTATTAATAAGTTATCCCCGCCTACTTTTTCAAACAAAACCTGCAATGTCGTTGAAAAATCTCTTATCCCTAGTTCTAGCCCTATCAAAATCGCTGTCACATATAATATAAACAGGTTTCGTTTGATATCTCTATCACTATAATTCATTCCAACACTCCTCTATTTTTATATATCAGAGTTCAGAAGTTAGAGACCATTTTTTAGAAATAATTTTATACTTATTCCAATATCTTTTGCGCCAATTCATATTTTTCTTTCATGATTTCTTGTGCTTCTTTACTCATTTTATTAAAACTTCTTTCAATCTTATTACTTACCAGTTTTACTCCTTCTTCTGTATCCATTTCTTTTTCTACATATGCCCAGTACAACAATGATGGTATGTGATTTATATGAGCCATTGCATCTGCATCTGCAACACATTTCTCTTCATTAGTTAACTTTTCATATGCCTTACTGCCTCTATGTGAAAATATACACTTTTTAACTAAATCTATCTTTTCTCTTGGGTAGTTTAATTCCGATAATATTTCATCTGCCTGTCTAGCACCATGTATATGATGTTCATCTTGATATAATTCTTCATTTATTATACTTGCATGATCGTGTAGTAATGCTGCTATCTCAACTATTTCTTTATCTGCTTCCAGTTTTTCAGCCATCAAAAGTGAATACTTGGCAACTTGGAGTATATGGTGCTTCCATGCTTCAATTCTGTTGTTCTTTATACACACATCTTCTTCAATTTTGTATATCTTTTGTATTATATCTATTTTCATAGTCTTTCTCCTTCTTTGCTTACGCAAGTTTTGCATTGTCTTCTGTAATCATATCGGATAAATTAATAATCTGTGCTATGTCTTCTGATTGCTCATTGTTATCTGCTATGTTCATCACTAACATGGAAAGTTTATCAGCATCATGACGTATGTAACCCATGAAAAATTCTATTACATCACCTTCTACATAATTTATACCTCTTTCATCTAGCTTTTCCCTTTGTTCTGCATCTAGAAGTATTTGTTCTGCATCAGTGTTTTCATATTTGTGTACTTGCTCTTCGTTAAGAATTTTATTGTTTACGATAAAAGTATTTATTACTCCTTTTCCTATATGTTCTTCTATTACATTCATATGATCAATAACTGTATATCCTTGTGTTTCACCTGGTTGACTCATTACATTACACACATAAACTTTTTGGGCTTTTGACTGTCTTAGTGCATCTACCACATTTTCAACTAATAAGTTTGGTAATATACTTGTGTACAGACTACCAGGTCCTATAACTATAATATCTGCTTCAATAATAGCCTCTAGCACTGGTGGATACGGTTTTACATTAGGAATGTTAAATCTTAGTTTCTCAATCTTTGCTTTGTGTTTCAGACATTCATGTGGTATTTGATCTTCACCTTTTACTATAGCTCCATTATCAAGAACTGCGATTAGATGAACATCTTCAAGCGTTACTGGCATTACCCTACCTTTTACAGCAAGAAACTCAGACATCTTAATTACTGCTTCCTCAAAACTATTTGATATACCCAACATAGCAGCAATAAATAAATTACCAAATGATTGACCTTTAAGTTTACCAGTTTCAAATCTATACTGCATCACTTCTTGCATGACAGGCTCAGTATTAGCAAGTGCGAGTAAGCAGTTTCTTATATCTCCAGGTGGTAACATACCCATATCTTCTCTTAGAACACCCGATCCTCCACCACTATCTGCTACCGTTACAACTGCTGTTATTTGATCTGTATAGTTTTTGAGCCCTCTAAGAAAAATCGACTGACCTGTACCTCCACCTATTACCACAACTTTTTTTGACTCCATAACACATTACGCCTCCAGTTTTATTTTAATTCTACTCTAAAGTTAAATTTTCTATTTGTCATTGCGAGCATCTTTTTGCGAAGCAATCTCTCCTTTAGCTTAAGTACAAGATTGCTTCGTACCTCGCAATGACAGGACGCACGCAGCAGAGCTGCAGGGAATTGACCTTAAGAGATTAATTTCAGGTACAAATCCAAACTTTCTTCGATTGCTTTTGCAACTATATTTATAAAATCTTCATATTTACCCTCTGAGTGTGCTTTATCCAGTGCATTATAGTATTCTACTCTATGTTCATTCTTTATTACAACGATAGGATATCCTTGTTTTATAAGTTCCATATTTAATAATAATCTAGAAGTTCTTTCATTACCATCTATAAAGGGATGTATTTTAGCAAATAATATATGCACCAAACTTGCTAGTTCTATTGGGTGCAATCTATCTTTGTTATCTTTATACCATTTTATAAAAAGCTCCATTTCACTATTTAAAGTAGTAAAGTCTGGTGGTATATGTTTTGCACCTGAAATAATAACATTCTCTTTTCTATACAAACCTGCATTATTGTTATCTATTTCTTTTAGCACAAGTTTATGGATACTTTTTATATCCCACTACGTTAAATTTTCTTTATTCTTTATTATTTCTTCTATATACCAAAATGCATCCCTATGATTTATTATTTCTAAATGCTCCCTCAGTGATTTTCCACCTATTGTTATGCCCTCAAGTACAACCTTTGTTTCTCTTAAAGTAATAGTATTTCCCTCTATTGCATTTGAATTATAATTAAGTTGTAGCATTAGCTCTTCCCGTATGCTTTTAACTGTATTTTCTGGCAATGGACGTTTTGAGTCCAATATCGCCCTCTTTTTATCTATAGTACCAAACATAGAATTTCGCCCCTTCTTATTTATATTTATGAATCAGTTAGTCACCGGCGTACCTGTGTCTACTTTCAACTTTCAGTTTTCAGCTTTCCGTTCAAATAATGTCCCTTAGTTTCAAAAATCTCTACATCCACTAATTCCCCTATAAGACTTTCGTCTCCCTCAAAATGCACCAATATATTCTGTTCTGTCCTACCCGTCAGAAGTTTACTATCACTTTTGCTCAATTCTTCAACTAAAACTTTATATGTTATGCCATTCCTTTTTGCATTGTTCTCTTTTTGTATTTTATCTGTTTCTAATATAAGTCTGTTAAATCTTTCATTTATTACTTCTGCAGATACTTCGCCTCCCATTGTTGCAGCTTTTGTACCAGTTCTTTTTGAGTATATATATGTAAATGCACTGTCATACCCAACTTTCCTTATCACATCAAGTGTTTCTAGAAAATCTTCTTCTGTCTCACATGGAAAACCAACTATGATATCTGTCGTAATTGCTACACCATCTATTTCCTTCTTTATCTTCTCAGCAAGATTTAAATAATGGTCTTTTGTATATTTTCTATTCATTTCTTCTAAAACCTTTGTACTCCCTGACTGGATAGGTAAGTGAACATAATTACAAACCTTTTCGCAGTCTCTTATCGCATATATTACCTCATCAGTAAAGTCTTTTGGATGCGAGGTCATGTATCGTATTCTCTTTAACCCTTCTATCTTATTTACTTCCCTTAACAATTTAGCAAATGTAATATCCTCAGATAATCCCTTGCCATATGAATTAACATTTTGCCCCAGTAGCATTACCTCTTTCACACCATCGTTTACTAAATCTTTTATCTCTTGTATTATACTTCCACTATCCCTACTTCTTTCTCTTCCTCTTACATAAGGCACTACACAATAAGAACAAAAATTATCACACCCATACATTATATTAACAGCAGCTTTATGTTTATACTTTCTCACACTCGGGAGATCTTCAACTATATCTTTATGTTCCCTCCAAATATCTATTATCTGATGCCCTACTTCCATGCGAGTTGAAAGTAACTCCGCTAATTTATATATATTGTGAGTTCCAAAAATTATATCAACTTCTCTTTTATATTTTTTTTGCAATTTCTCTAGTACATGCTCCTGCTGCATCATACACCCACATATAGAAACAATCAAATCAGGTTTTTTTTGTTTCAGCCCCTTAATATTACCCACTCGCCCATAAATTTTCCTCTCCGCATTATCCCTTATACAACAAGTATTATAAAGAATAAAATCTGCTTGCTTTATTGATTGTGTTTCTACATAACCTATTTCTCTGAGTACCCCAGATAGTTTCTCTGAGTCCTTCTCATTCATAAGACAACCGAAGGTTTCTATGTAATAGAATAATTCTTTACCCTTAAGCTCATACCTAAGGTTATCTATTGTCACTAATTGCTTCTTTAGCTCTTCATCATTAACTGCTATGTTTTCTCTATTCATATATGTTTCCCTTCCTTCATTATATCAATCTTGTATTTGCTCGTCCCTATCCTTTTTTAATACAACTTCCCAATTTTCTTTTTGACTCACTAATTCAGTAAATATCATATTTTCAGCTAATTCATTAGGAACTTTGTAAACTTTGACATCTAGGTGTTTTAAATGTGCGTCGTTTGGCATTTCAAAACGCCATCTAAGTTGCATATCAATAATATCATTTAGAGAATCCATATCGTATATTCCTGCGTGCCTTATAAAAGAATACTCAACTAATTTAATGTTTTTTTCCTCTTCAATGACTGTAAATGCATGAGAAGGATTGTTTTCCATGTCGTTATCATGCACAATAATATAGGTACTACTTTTCATCCCTAACCCATTAAACACCTGTTTTTCAAAATTAGCATAATCCCAGCAAATTGCTATCCTATCCCTGACCATTTGTTGAAAATTCTTTAATTTCCACAGTTTAGTATATGTTTGTGAAGTGATATTTCCGGTCTTTTCGCCATCAATAATAAGTCCCCATTGAAACTCATTTTTATTTAAGTATTCAAATAAGTCTTTCTCATTAACAATGTTTTGATTTTTCAAAAATGTCCTCAGCTCCATAATTTCCTCCTCCATTTTCAACTGGTAGTGTAAAATATTCATAGTACTAAATACTACACTATCACTTTATATTCAATATATTTTATCAGTATTATCTTCCCCCTCCCTGTCATTGCGACACCCTAAGACTTGGTTTGTGTATTGTGCAAACCTAGACATAGGATGTCGCAATGACAAATTTGAAGTTTTCATTTTTTCATAAAACTTTTGACACTATCCTTTTCCTTACTGCATTTAATAAATACAAATCTATTCATTAATATTATAGTTTCAGACATCACCCCATTGGATCCCACATATCGAATAAAATTGAATCTTGATTTAATAAATCTAATTGCTCTTGTGATAAATGTTTTTTATTAATTATAACTTGTAGCACAAAATCATCAAAAAAATTATCATTCATCACATAATATCCATTTTTATGTATTTCCGATCCTAAACTATCCTCCACTTTCCACCTTGTAGGTTTTTCATCTTCTATGTTTACTCCTGCGAATACCATTGCATGATTAAGAATAATATCACTACTATTTAAATTTTCTTCCTTAGACATCTTTTTAATTCCAAATATACCCTCATAATCATACAAATTGGAATCAAAAATTCCATTTCCCTTGTCTCTCATCTTTACTATCTCAGAAGCAAACCAGATAGGCTCTCTATCCTTCAATTGCTTCAGACATAGATTTTTAACATCCTCAATAGGTAAATTCAAAAACACCATGTTGCTATTTTCATGAATATTTCCAAAAAATTTTTCCTTGTACATTTTATAATATTCTTTGTTATACATTGGCACATTCCCTAATGAAACATAATCATCTAAATTTTTATCAAGATATTTATCCCTAAACTGTATTGGTGTAATATCTTTTATTATATTACATACTCCCTCTTTGTCTTTATATTCATAGTTAAACTTTTTCGGTGGCTC
This sequence comes from Clostridiales bacterium GWD2_32_19, assembly GCA_001795385.1. Taxonomy (GTDB): domain Bacteria; phylum Bacillota; class Clostridia; order Lachnospirales; family UBA12420; genus UBA12420. The sequence goes on along the minus strand of MGOU01000023.1, from coordinate 39,911 downwards.
GCCTAATATTTTACTGAGAATGCTATAAAGTTGCTGTAGCATTGATATTTTAGTTTCCCTAATCTTATCTATACCTTCTCCACTTTCCAACATATTTCTTAAAATAAATATATCTTTTTTAACTTTCTCATTTAATATCCTATTCATCTCATCAGGATCCTGACTATCAATAGTTTCAGGCATAACCTCTTTTGGAACTATCCCGTACTTATTTACCAGTGCAACAAACATACTCCAATGTCCACCTTCCGGTATAGTATAAATTGAAATCATATGATGCAATTCTCTATCTGAAAGTTCTCTATTCGCAAGTTTTATAATTGTTTCATATGTATTGTTTGCCACTTCTAATCTGTTATAAAAACCTAAATAATTCTGTGAAAGTTCAAACTCAGTAGCATTAATATTAAGATTATTTGCAATATATCTTTTAAACATATTAAGCCCTGCAAATATCCAACATCTTAATGAATTCTTTTGATCAGTTATCAATACTTTTCCTAAATCAATATTAAAAGTATCTATAGCCGCATTTTTAACACTATTGTTCATTAAAACATTTTTCACACCTATGTTAGCTATAATATTTTCCATTATCTTATTATTTTTATCTAGATTATACTGGTCTGAAAAACCTTTTAACATTTCTTCTCCAATTTGCATCTCCATGTAAATGCCTCCTTAGTATAATTGCTCTTCCTTAAATTAAAACAATTCTTTTAAATCAATGATTTCAGGTATTTTAATATTCGTTTTTTCTTAATTCATAATACAACCAAAGGTATCTAAGAAGTAGTATAAATCTTTACCCTTAAGCTTTGCTTGTAGTACATCTATATGCTTCAATTATTTTTATAGTTCTTCTCTAACAATAGCTATATTTTCTCTTTTCATATTCATCCATCTTATGTTTTATCTTATATTTCGATACACCTTCTATTATATCAAAAAACAAAAGCATCTGCAAGTAGCAAATGCTTTCTAAAAATTATATTTTAAAATTATTAATTTGTTATGGTACAGAATAATTTGAAGTACCCTTTTAATTATATTAGTTATTTTCTATAATATGTTCCAATAAATCTAACATTAGTTCCAGCCATTGGAGTACTACCATATTCATTTCCTGTATTTTTGTTCACTTCTTTTATTGTTATTGTATTATCTTTGTTCACTGTAAAATCGATTAGATAATCAGGATATTCTTTACTAACATATGTAAAATTGCATAGATATTTTTCCGAGTCAATCGCATATAATTCCGCTTTACCACTTTCCCTTCCCTCATGCCCACTAACCTCGTTGGTACCTGGAATTGTATACGCATAGTCTGCACTTATATCAAAATCAAAGCTTAAGGGAATTACTTGGTCAGTTTCCGACTCATTTCCAAGTACAACATTGCTTATTTTCATATTAGAATGTGTACCAATTTCTTTGTCATTTTTAATATTCCAACTGCCCTCTAATTTTAGATTTGCAATTGGATTTGTATTATTGTCTGCTGTAGTATTATTATTTTCTACTTTATTAGTATTTGTACTATTTGATTTTATAGTATCACTATCGCTTATTTGACTATCTTTACTTTCACTTTCATTATTACTTACGACTTTATTTTGAACATCAGTTTGGTTATTTTTAGCAAATGTATTTAAAGCAACAGAAGACTTTTCACTAATTTTCTCATCTTCTCGTTTCTCACTTGGTTTAAACAAAATTGCCACCTGTAAAATTACTATCACACTCAATAATACCATAATTACTATTTTTGATTTGTTCATACTTTACCCTCCTTAGGTATACTGGTAGTGTAAAATATTCATAGTATTAAATACTACACTATCCCTTTTTATTCAATATATCTATCCTTACTTTTCAACTATATTTCGATATATTTATATTATAACAAAAAAACAAAGCATCTGCAAGTATCAAATGCTTTGTTTTTGTTAAATTTGATCTAGGCTTTCACTAGGTTCCATCGTAGCTCCATGAACCTTATCCAGATTATGTAATTGAGATAAATTTTTTATATTTTCATTGACAACATTAGTTATTGTATCTGGGAGAATACTACTGTTACCTTCTAATAGTAATCTTTGCGAAATTTTCAAGTCATATATCTCTTTTTTTCTCCTATCTTCCTCACTTTTACTTTTATCAGCGTCTTCTAGTTCCAAAAGCTTTGCTTCTTTTCTAGATATACATCTAGCCAAAGAGTTAAAAGCATTATCTCTAAATTCTTTATGTGTATAGTTCTGTTCCAACTCTCCTTGAGCAATATCCACCAAATCCACATACCTCAATTTTTCAGTAGTGTCTTTTTCATTATTATCGTGAATTTCAGCTCCTACATTCATTTGTTCAAGGGTTAATTTACTATCAATATTTATCTCACAAGGATTATCTCTATTATTAAAATTCTCCTCAATCTTTTTAGTAGTATACATACTTATAACTTTTCCAGAATCATCTATTTGAAGAACGAATATTTTTTGGTTAATCTTTACGCCTTTCTCCCTATCTTTATATTTATGTCCAATAGCACTATTAAATTCACCATATAAAGTGTATCTAATCTCACTATTATGAAATTTTTCGTACAGTCTTACATCCTTAATTGGTTCATCTGCTAATTCACAAGATTTTGAAATCTTTTTGAAGAAAGCATCTACTGATAAATAATATAGAGATAAGATTTGATATGGATCTGCAAAAAAAGATTTATTAATATCTATCTTCTTATCTGTAAAATCTGTAAAAAGAACATGTTCTGTAAAAATATGCTTGAAAGTGTTGAAAAAAAATAATCTACTGTTTAAAAAGATATTCGTCAATTGTAAATATTCTCTTTCTGATAATTCCAAGCTTTCAGGATTTCTCTTTTTTGACATTACAACATCATTCTCCTTTTATGTAGATTATTGTCATATTTTATTTTTTCTTGTATCTTACCATATTTTTACTGTTTTTGCAATATCTTTTTTAAAACCACATATTTATTTTAATGCGCAAAAAACTCTTGACATATTTTATATATAATCAAGAGTTTCTCATTTTATATCTATTTTATCACAATTATTACAAAACTATCAAAACCCCTCACCCAGCACCTCTCTCGCATCATGCACAACCACAAAAGCTTTTGGGTCTATTTCTTGTATTCCATCTTTTAATTTGAATATTTCCACTTTTCCTACTACGCAAAACAGGACTTTTTTATCTTTTTCTGAATACAGCCCTTGCCCATTTAATACTGTTACACCTCTTTCTAACTTTCTTAATATCATTTCTCCTATTTCATCTGCTTTTTCTGATATTATGTATACAGCTTTTGCAAACTTTACGCCTTCTAGCATACCATCAAGGACTTTTGACACAACGAAAACTGATATTACAGCATATAATCCCTTCTCTGTTCCAAATATCCAAAACGCCAGTGCTATAATCGTTCCATCAATAAAAAACAATATTTTTCCAACCGATATTTCTCTCTTTAAATGATTTAATATACTTGCTAACATATCTGTACCACCAGTTGTGCTATATGCTTGAAATACAAATCCAAGTCCTATCCCACTTAACACTCCACCAAAAATACTAGATATGAGTAAATCATATTTTGGAACATTAATAAGATCAGTAAAATAAAGTGCAAATGATAGATATATGGTTGCAAATAGACTTTTGACACCAAAATTGCTTCCTTTTACCAAGATACCAGCTATAAATAATGGTATATTACATACCAAATTGGTAACCCAAATAGGTACTTCAAAACCAAAGTTCTCTAGTGCTAGACTTTTAACTATTATCCCGATTCCCAATACTCCACCGGTCACAAGATTATTTTGCTCATAAAAAAGGCTCATAGCTAGAGCCAGTATTGTAGTTCCTAACATTATATAGATATATTCTATTATGTGTTTTTTCATTTCTACATTTTTAACTACCCTCACCCTAACCCTCTCCCTGCAACAAAGGGAGAGGGGACTTTCACTCTACCTTCGGTAACTCCTGTAGTGACTTGAATCCAAAATATCTTAAAAAATTATCCGTTGTTCCAAACAAAAGTGGTCTACCAATCTTTTCTAGTCTACCCATCTCCTCTACTAAATTATACTCTATAAGTTTATTAATAACATTATCACTTTTTACTCCACGTATGCTTTCTATTTCGTTTCTTGTAATAGGTTGCTTGTAAGCTATAATTGCAAGTGTTTCTATAAGTGCTGGCGTTATCTTAGGTCTTTCTATCTTTTGATATAATTTTGCAATGTTTTCAAAATAAACTGGTCGTGTCGCAAGCTGAAAATCATCATTTATTTGTATAATTTGTAGTCCTCTGTTACCACTATTATACTTTTCTACTAGCTCTACCATTATCTTTTTTGTTTCATTTAAATCTTTACCCACAGTTTGTGCAATGTTATTTATATTTATCGCTTCACCTGAAACAAAGAGTATTGCTTCGATTATGTTATGTATGTCATTCATGAAATACTCCTCCTTAGTTAGCCAGGTAGCGTAAAATATTCATAGTACTAAATACTACACTATCCCTTTTTATTCAATATATTTTATCAGTATTATATTCTATCGTTAGCCATGTAAATATTCACTTATAATTATTTTTCCAAACATTTTATCTTGATTTATTATTATCTTCCTCATTTTTATAAGTTCTAGTAATGCTAAAAATGTCACTACCTTTTCTAGTTTTTCTGCTTCGTATTTAAACAGTTCTTCAAATTCAATATTTTGTTCTTTACTTAATCTCTCTAGTATTAAATCTATCTTTTGCTCTATTGTATGTAAATCTCTTTTTACGCTTTTAAACTCTGCTCTAATATTGTCTATTTTAATATTATTTACTTTCAAAATTCTTGCAAAAGCCTCAGTGATGTCTTTTAAGGTTATACCTATTAAAACATCTTCTGCTCTAACTTTTTTTACTGTTGAATACTTTTCTACATCACTTTTCTCTTTGTATAATATTTTACTAAACTCTTCACGACTAATAAGCCCTTCTGAAGCTTCTTTATATTTTTTGTACTCAAGTAACTTTTGTATCAACTCTTCTCTTGGGTCTTCATCATTATCATTATCATTAATTTTTGGCAACAACATTTTTGACTTTATCGCTATAAGAGTTGCCGCCATTAGCATGAACTCACTTACATTATCCATATCAAGTACAGCCATACTTGATACATACTCCATATACTGTTCTGTTACTTCTGCAATAGGTATATCCTTTATATCAAGTTTGTTTTTTTCAACTAAACGATACAAAAGATCCATAGGACCTTCAAACTTTTCTATTTTTATGTTAACACTCATGTGACTCACCTCACTAAATCCCATATATACCAAAAACAATTCCTAAAGCCCAATTTATAGCTGGTCCTATAACATATCCAAAAACGCCTGTAAACATCAAAACTAACATTATTATAATTATAGTGTTATAATGTTCCATTAATATATTTGAATATTTTGTTGGTAATAAATTAACCAATAAATGAGAACCATCAAGTGGTGGAATAGGTAGAAGATTAAATATTCCGAGTCCAATATTAACTACAACACCAAGTACTAATACTTGGGTAATTATATTTACTAAAAAAGTATCCGGTGCATTGAAAACATAAAATAATTTTATAACTCCTGCAAGTAATATTGCCAATAAAAAGTTAGATATAGGTCCCGCTATTGAGACTATATTATCATCTCTCTTAGGATGCTTAAAGTTTCTAGTATTTACTGGTACAGGTTTCGCCCAACCAAAATGAAATAATATTAGCATAATAAATCCTACTGGATCTATATGAGCCACAGGGTCTAGTGTTAGTCTACCCATATTTTTAGCAGTATCATCTCCTAATTTATGTGCAGCATATGCATGTGAAAATTCGTGCAAAGAAAAGCCGAGTATTATACCTGGCAAAGCATATAACATTTGTTCCAATGCCTCTATACTAAATAAATCTCCCAAAATAAATCATCCTCCTATTTATACAACGGATACTTCTCAACTAATTTTTTAACCATGTCTTTTACATTTTCTTTACTTCCATCAAAATCAGTCAAGGTCATATCTATAATTTCTGCTATTATCTTCATATCTTCTTCTTTCATTCCTCTTGTCGTTACGGCTGGCGTCCCTAGTCTTATACCACTCGTAACCATAGGGCTTTCTGTCTCAAAAGGTATCGTGTTTTTATTACAGGTCACTCCTACCTCATCAAGTAAAGTCTCTGCTAATTTTCCTGTTATACCTTTAATTTTTACATCAACTACCATAAGATGAGTATCTGTACCACCAGAAACTATCCTAAATCCTCTTTTTACTAGTTCCTCTGATAATGTCTTTGCATTCTTTATTATTTGATCTTGATACTCTTTAAATTCAGGATATAATGCTTCTTTGAACGCAACTGCTTTTGCTGCAATAACATGCATAAGAGGCCCACCTTGAAGTCCAGGAAATATAGCCTTGTCTATAGCTTTAGCGTATTTTTCTTTGCAAAGTATTAGCCCACCCCTTGGTCCTCTGAGTGTTTTGTGAGTTGTACTTGTCACAAAATCAGCATAAGGTACTGGACTTTCATGTAATCCTGCAGCAATAAGTCCAGCGATATGTGCCATATCTACCATCAAATAAGCTCCCACAAGATCCGCTATCTCACGAAATTTTGCAAAGTCTATTGCTCTAGCATATGCAGATGCTCCTGCTATTATAAGTTTAGGGTTATTTTCTATAGCCAGCCTTCTAACTTCATCATAATCTATTGTTTCAGTATTCTTGTCCACACCATACGAAATGATATTAAAATACTTTCCTGATATATTTACTGGGCTTCCATGCGTCAAATGCCCCCCATGTGATAAGTTCATTCCAAGTATAGTGTCATTTAGTTCTAACATCGCAAAAAACACAGCCTGATTCGCTTGAGAACCCGAGTGTGGCTGAACATTAGCATGTTCTGCACCAAACAATTTTTTAACTCTCTGTATCGCTAAATTTTCTGCAACATCTACATACTCACAACCACCGTAGTATCTATGAGCAGGATACCCTTCTGCATATTTATTTGTAAGCCACGAACCTTGCGCAGCCATTACAGCAGGCGAAACAAAGTTTTCTGACGCTATAAGCTCTATCTTATCATTTTGTCTTGCCTTCTCAAGCAAAATCGCTTCTGCGAGTTCACTATCAACTTTATTTAGTTCTTCTATACTATACATATAAACACCCCTTTTATATAATTTATTCTTATGTAACTATCTAATTCGACTTGTTAATTATAACCTTTTTCTTTCTACAAATCAAGTGATTTTAAATAAAAAAAGAGATCCTTCGCTACCGTTCAAGATGACACGACGAAGAATCTTTTTTATTTTTGTTCCATTTCTATTACTTGTTTTCCATCATATTTTCCACATGCTTTACAAACTTTATGTGATTCCATTAATTCTGCACAACTCTTGCATTTTACTAAGTTTGGAGCTGTCATTTTCATAACGCTTGCTTGTTTTTGTAATTTTCTTGAGTGCGAATGTTTATGTTTTGGTAATGCCATTTCATCTACCTCCTTGGTTTTTAAACATTTTATTTAAATCTGCAAATGGTGAAAATTCATTTTTATTGATTTCACCTCTATCTATTATTCCTTTACAGTCTTCACTACAAAGAAATTTTATAGGCATATTCATGTGTAAGTTGTGATTTATAACAGGTGTGAAATCTATTTTATTATCATTCATTTGATAATATTCAGTTTCATCCTCAGAATATGAATCATTCGTAAACTTTTCTTCTATTTCCATAGTAAAATCCCTTTTATAATCATTCATACACCTATCACATTCTGTTTGGAATTTCAAATTAGCTTGACCAATAAAGTTAGCTATCTCTCCATCCGTAGTAATTATTCCAGTAACTTTTATAGGTTCTAAAATTTTAATTATTTTACCGTATATCTCAATAACATCGATTTTCTCTTCAAAATCCACATTTATTGCATCTATATTACTTCTTTTCATTAAATCTGAAATGTTAATTATCATTATATCTCCCCCAAAAAGTTACTTCATCATTATACATGCTTATCCTTTTTTTGTCAATATATAAACCCTAATTTTCTTTTTTTTTATATCATTTATATCTTTTAGGGTCAGTTCCTTCTTTTAGAAACTGTCCCTTTTATTAACTTTTAAATTCATAAACTTTTATACTATATCCCTTTAGTTCTTGGTTAAGTTTTAATATCTTTCTCTGTATTTGTTTTTCGTGGGGACAGTTCCTAAAAAGAAGGAACCAACCCCTAAATTTTGCAAGATCATTTGACCTTATATAATTTACTACTTAATACCTTTTATTAATTCAATCCCTTTCTCTATCGCATCTATAATATTTACAGTTGCTCGTCCTCCTGCTTGTGCCATATTTGGACGTCCTCCGCCTTTTCCACCTATTATTTGAGCCATTTCCTTTATCATCACACCTGCATGATATCCCTTGGCAATTAAATCATCAGTCACAACTACTAGAAGATTAGCATACTCCCCTGATACACTTCCAAGTATTATAACTCCTGACTTTATATTATCTTTTATATTATCAGCCATAGTTCTCATCTCATCTATGCTAACATCAGAAAATACATATCTAACTACTCTTACTGAATTAAATATTTCTCTTGTATTTAGTATCGTTTCGAAGTCTGCATTTACCATTTTTTCTCTAATCTTTTCTATTTCTTTATTTGCATTTTTCAAATCATTTTGTATATCTTCTATCTTCTTTGCTACTTCATTTGGAAGTGCTTTTAATAATGCACACGCCATCTTCAAATACTTTTCTTGCTCTTTGTAGTACTCCACGGCACCCGTTCCTGTTAGCCCCTCTATTCTTCTCACGCCTGATGATACACTATACTCGCTTAGTATCTTAAATAATCCTATATTCACAGTATTGGCTATATGTGTACCTCCACAGAGTTCTATACTATAATCTGATATATTTACTACTCTAACTTTATCTCCATACTTTTCACCAAAAAGTGCCATTGCACCTATTTTCTTGGCGTCACTAATATTCATTTCTGAGATGTCAACTGCAAGGCCTGATAGAATTGACTCATTCACTATGTTCTCTATCTTAACAAGTTGCTCATTCGTTATAGCTTCAAAATGAGTAAAGTCAAACCTTAGTCTATCAGAAGAAACATCAGAACCTGATTGTTCGACATGATTACCTAACACCTCTCTTAATGCTTTTTGAAGCAAATGAGTAGCTGTATGATTTCTAGCAGTTTGAAGTCTCTTTTCAACATTTATTTTTAGACTTACTTCATCTCCTACTTTAACTTGTCCATTCTCTATCTTACATATATGTGCAATTTTATTTCCTAACACCTTTTTAGTTTCAAGTACTTTTGCTTTAAAATCCTTACCTGATATAGTCCCAATGTCGCCATGTTGTCCACCACCTTCAGGGTAAAATGGTGTTGTATCCACAATTATAGATACATTATCCCCAGCTTTTGCAATATCTATTAGATCAGTTTCATTAGTCATTGCAATTATTTTAGATGTTAAATTATTTTCAGTGTACCCTACAAATTTTGTTTCAATACTTGCCGGTAATTTATTATATACTGTAGAATCTTTTCCCATAAATGTTGTTTCACTTCTTGCATCTCTTGCTCTTTGTTTTTGTTCTTCCATCAGCACATTAAAACCAGATTCATCAACATTTATTTTATATTCTTCAAGTATTTCTTTTGTAAGTTCAATAGGAAACCCGTATGTATCATATAGTTTAAAAGTGTTTTCTGCACTAAGAGTAGTTTTCTTTTCTTTTATAAGTTCGTCTTTATAGTCATCTAATATGTTCATACCTTGGTCAATGGTAGTATCAAATTTTTCTTCCTCTACTTTTATTATTTTAAGTATATGTTCTCTCTTTTCTTCTAACTCTGAATAAGCTTCTTTAGAATTTTCTATAACTACTTTTGCTACCTCTGTAAGAAACATACCCTCTATGCCCAAAATCCTGCCATGCCTTGCCGCACGTCTTAGTAATCTCCTAAGCACATATCCGCGCCCTTCATTAGAAGGTAGTATCCCATCAGAAGTCATAAAAGCCACTGCTCTTATGTGGTCATTTATAACTCTTATCGAAACATCTTGTTTAACATCTGTGCCATATGTTACTTTTGCTATCTCGCATATTTTATCCCTAATCTGTTTCATTGTATCTATGTCAAATACAGAGTCCACATCTTGCATAACTACAGCAAGTCTCTCTAGCCCCATACCAGTATCTATATTTTTGTTTTCAAGTTCAACGTATGCTCCATCTTCTGTCTTGCTAAATTGGGTAAATACATTATTCCATATTTCCATATATCTATCACAATCGCATCCTACTTTACAATCAGCTGAACCACAACCATACTTCTCGCCCCTGTCAAAATATATCTCTGAGCATGGTCCGCATGGTCCTACACCTATTTCCCAAAAGTTATCATCTTTACCTAGTCTCGTTATTTTATCTTTTGGAACACCTATAACCTCGTTCCATATGCGAAATGCATCATCATCATCTTGATATATAGAAGGATATAGCTTATCTACTGGCATTTCTAAAACCTTTGTCAAAAACTCCCATGACCACTGTAACGCCTCTGTTTTAAAATAATCTCCGAATGAAAAGTTACCCATCATTTCAAAGAATGATAGATGTCTCGCATCTTTTCCTACTTCATCAATGTCTAATGTTCTTATACATTTTTGAGACGTAGTCATTCTCTTATTTGGTGGAGTCACCTCTCCAGCAAAGTACTTCTTAAGTGGTGCCATACCCGAGTTTATAATCAATAAAGATTTGTCTTCTTGAGGCACCAAAGAAAAACTATTCATTTTCAAATGATCCTTGCTTTCAAAAAACTCCAAATATTTTTTTCGTAATTCATTTGCTCCAAATTTCTGCACACATATCACCCTTCCGTAATTTAGATAAAATTTTCTATATTATACCATACACATTTAATATATACAAGTATTTTTCACCCTATTGATAAACTCTTAGCTACTTTTTCTATCCACTCACCTACTGGTGTTGTATAGATGTATCCTGTATAAAAAGCACCTAATATAGCTACATAAGTTACTATCACTAAAAAGACTTTCATCTTAGAGTTATTTTGATCCATAAAAAGCATAATAAAAGGCAATAAGATAAAAAACAATGTTACTGCTATTGTATTATTCATTCCCATATTGTTTTGCATAAAACCACACCTCCTTAAATTATTATTAGTGTAAAAGTTTAATCTCTTTGGGTTTAATTCCCTGCCGGCTTGCCGCGTTCTTGTCATTGCGAGGAGGTTCTTTCGACGAAGCAATCTCGTTTTAAAAAGATGAGATTGCTTCGCAAAAAACGCTCGCAATGACAACATTATACCCCGTCAGCTTGCTGTGGGGAGGTTCATTTATTTTGACTATTTATTAACTATAATACTTTAACCTAATAAAATATTACCTCATAACTTTCAAGCTTCGACTCAATGTAATTCATCTTAGATGTAAAGAATTTATCTTGTTCCATCCATTTAAATAATAGTTTGTCCCCTTCCCATATGTTTAAATCAAACACTTTATCATTATCTACCCACTCCAAATTTCCTTCCCGAGAGTCTATAATATCACCCTCATAATCATCAGCTGTAAATAAAAACATATACTCATCATTCTTTCCATCAAAGGCTGGATATGTTATATGCCCTCTTAGTTTTAGATTTATAGGTTTTAACCCACTTTCTTCTAATACTTCCCTTTTAATACAGTCCTCTGGTGATTCACCCTTATCAAATTTACCACCTAACCCTAACCACTTATCTTTACTTATGTCATTTACTTTTTTAGTTCTGTGTAACATAAGAGTTTTACCATCTTTTCTTATATAGCATATAGTTGTCATCCCCATCTTTAGTCACTCCTTTTTCTAATTTAACATTATTACATTTTCCGTTACACTTTGAAATGTGTCATCATGGCTAACGATAATGAGTTGTCTAAAATTTGTTCCTACTGATTCTATTACTTCTGCAAGTCTCTCTCGACGACTTGTATCCATATTTATAGTTGGTTCATCTAGTATACCAATGCCTAGCTTAGTCATGAGCTCTAACAGTGCTATACGTATCGATAGTGCTGCTGTTATTTGTTCTCCACCTGATAGCTGTTTAAATTCTTTTCTTATTTCTGCTCCATTTAATATATCATACAATGCTATTTCGTAGTTTTTTTCCCACTCTAGCTTGCTACTGTCAACTGCTATTTGAGTGTATATCTGTGATGCCTTTGTACTTATCTTTTTTATAAGCACTTGTGCTATATGTTCAGGAGCACCCTTTATTATATTTCTTATTTTTTTGATTACTTCATTTATTTTTTCTAATTTTTTTATTTCTATCTGGCTTTCTTTAATAGTTTGCCTTACTTGTTTTAAATATTCTATTTCTTTTGTGTATTTATTATATTGTTGGTCCAAAACTTTCAACTGCTCTTCTCCCTTTATACACTCTTGCTTTGCTATTTCGTGCTTTACCTTTGCTATTTCATATTTATCTTTATCAAAGCTTTTTGATAGTTCCTCTGTCTCTAAAATAAGCTTTTTCATCATCATATCTTTCTCATTTTTATCTACTTCAAAAAGTTTATAATCCCCTACTTGTTTATCATATTTGCTAGCTTCAACCTTATTTACTATATATAATTCATACATTGGTTTTAAATCAGTTATTTTTTTATCATTTCCAGCAACCTTCATCTCTATATCTTTATATTTTTCAGTATTTGATGTCTTTTGTTGTTTATCGCATTTGAGTTTATCTAACGCAATAACCCACTTATTTTTCTCATCCTCTGATTCTTTTATTTTTGTCTGTTTTATTAAATACTCTTCTTTATCTTTTGTTAATTGCCTTTCCATCTGTATGAGTTCCTCTTTTTGTCTTTCATATTGTATACTTTCATCTGCATGTTTTTTACTCAAAGCTTCATATTTTGATTTATACTTACCGTATATCTCATCTTCATCTATATTTTCACTATCCTCTTCTGTATTCATTTTCAATAAAATGTTTTCCTTTAATATTTCTATTTGAGCTGTTATATTTTTCAATTGCTCATCTGACTCTTTTGTTTCTGCTATTTTTCCTACTATTAGTTCATTTGCCTTAGAATTTATAATATTTACATTTATGTGTATGCTTTCATTTGCACTTTCATCAGTTTCTATAAGTTTTGCCGCAGTTTTTATATCTTCAAGTCTCTTTAGCTCTCTTTTAGGTGTTTCAAAGTTTCTAATCAGTTTTAAAATATCTTTCTTTAAATGTCTCATTTTAATAATATTTTCTGATATATATTCAACATTATTTTTCATCAAATTTAGCTCTTGCTCACTCTTCGCTAACTCTTCAGTTTTTGTACTTAGCACACCCCTCAAGGCTTCTTTCACATTATTTTGTTTAACAAGCTCTTGCTTTTTCGTAAGCAACTCTTGCCTTTCTTCTGCAATAAACTTTTCTCTTTCCTTTATCTTTGAATTACCTGCTTCTATCCGCTCATCCGTTTGTATCATTGTTTCTTTTAAAGTTAAAAACTCCTTATATATATCTTCACATGCCTTTTTTTCAAGCTCTACTTTCAAGTATTCATTATATTTTTCTTCATTTTCTTTTAATACCATCATAGCCTTTTTTGAACTATCTATATCCGCACTTTTTTGTTTTATGTATCCTACCAATTTTTCTATTTGTACTTCTGTTATCCTCATATCATTTTCTAATTTCTGATACACCTGTTTTTGCTTATCTAATGTTTCATACTCATGTTTTACTACCTCAAAATCTTTTTTCTTTACCAAAAAAATCTCTTTCTCTGACTTACATAACTTTTTAATATTTTCGCACTCTGTAGTAATCTCATCTAGCTTCTTAGTCTCTCCGACTTTCACGTTTATCTCATTTTCTATCTTTCGTATATCACTAGTAATTCCTCTCTCAAGTTGTACATTCTCATAAGCACGCCTGTAGCTTTCCAAGTTAAAAATAGGATCAAATATGAATTTCCTTGCCTTTTCACTTTCTAAAAAAGCAACGGTGAACTCCCCTTGCGGAACGCTAACTATGTTCGTATATATATCAGATATGTTATCATCAGGATAAAACTCTAAATGATCTTTAAGCCATGCTCGTACCTCATCATCCTTTGAGACTATAGCTATCTCGTCAGTGCCATCAAATTTCTTTATGGTCCAACTATTACTTGCACCTGAAGTAGAAATTTTTCTGTCTACTATGTATTCTTCACCATTTTTATCTAAAAATTCTATTCGAACCTGACCTTTTTTTTCACCTTTTCTTATGAAATATTGATCAAAGTTTTGCTTAGATATTTTATAATCAAACAAAGCAAAACCTATGCTTTCTATTATAGTGGTCTTACCAGCCCCATTTTTCCCAGATATAAAATTAACACCATCTGAAAGCTCTATAGTTATAGAATCATACCTCTTTATATTTACAAGCTCTATCTTTTTTATTTTCATAAGTTCAACTCCTAAAAGGTCTTAATTATCTATATTCTAGATTATACCAAAAAAACAAAGCATTCGCAAGTAGCAAATATTTTGTCTTTTAATGCTATTTTTACACTTTTACATTTATGTCAAAGGATTAAAATCTATTTTTCTTAAATTAATCAAGGGTAGAAACAAATTATCAGGAAACTCATCCCAATCCATCCATTTCCACTCTTCAAACTTATCTGGCTCCAATATTTCTACTTCTCCATCACAATACTCAGAAAGCATGAAAATAGTTATATAATGCTTGCTTTCATTCTCAAAAATATCATTTGTTACTGTTCCAAACTTTATGCTTTTTATCATTACACCTGTTTCTTCCAATACTTCTCTTCTAGAACACTCTTCCCATGTCTCAAACATTTCTAAATGCCCACCCGGCAATCCCCATGTGCCTTCTCCATGCGGGCTCTTACGTTTTCCCATAAGTATTTTCCCTTCTTTAATTACAAATACACCTAAACCTACTTTTGGATGTTCATTCATATAATTTACCTCCTCTTATTTGGTAATGTAAAATATTTATAGTACTAAAACTATCTCTTTATATTTAATATATTTTATCAGTATTTTCTTCCCCCTCCCTGTCATTGCGACATCCTAAGACTTGGTTTGTGTATTGTGCAAACCTAGACATAGGGGTCCTCTAGGAGGGTGTGTTTTGTTTTCTACTTCTACATGTCAATTTCTAATTCAATCGGACAATGATCGCTATAAAAAACATCATTATGTATCATTGCTTTTTTTACATTCTGTATTAGATTCTTTGTAACAAATATATAATCAAACCTAAATCTCCATCCAAAGTCTCCACCTAAAGTTCTGGCTTTATAAGATATCCATGAATACTCTCTTTTATCTGGATTTAGATATCTGTATGTATCTATAAAACCTATATTTAATAATTTATCAAACATCTTTCTCTCAACATCAAGAAATCCCGATCGTCTTTTATTCTCTTTTGGATGTGATAAGTCAATCTCATCATGTGCTATATTAAAATCAGTACATAATATTATTTCTTTACCACCTGCAATTAATTGTTCACATATTTTTAATAGCTCGTCTATGTATTCTAGCTTAAACTCTAATCTACTGGTTCCATTTGGTACATATGAATTTATTAATACAAATTCAGGGTACTCAGTAATAATTGTTCGTCCCTCTTCATCAAATTTATTTATATATATTTGGGAACTTATATTAATGTATTTATTATTATAAATCAATCCTGTGCCGCTATAGCCTAATCTTTTTGCACTATTAAAGTACAAATTATACCCTTCAATATTAGGAATTATTTCATTGATTTGTTCTTCTGTCGCTCTGGTTTCTTGAAAACAAATCAAGTCAGCTGAAACTTCTGTTAACCAATCTAAAAAACCTTTTTTATTTGCTGATCTTATTCCATTAAGATTCCAAGATATAATTTTCACTAATATACCTCCATTATTTTAGGCTTGAAAGTCAATTTCTTTTATAAGACAATATTAACAATATCTCTATCCTCATATAACCTAAGTTAAACACAGTTTATACATACATCTTATCTATTTTCTGTCTTACATATGTAACATAATTACATACCTATCGGTTTAACCATTACCTCTTTTTTTGGCAAGTTATTTAAATACTTACATTTATATTCATCACTTAATATATCCATAAAAATCTCATCAAAATATACCCTGTTAACATAAAATGCTTGTCGTCTTCTACCGATTTCTTTAAATCCAACTTTTTTATATAAATTTATAGCCTTATCATTAAATTCATAAACAAACAACATTACATTATTTATATTTAACATTTTAAATGCAAAACTTAATATTAATTCAAGGGCCTCTTCACCATATCCTTTTCCCCTGTATTCTTTTTCTCCTACTTGCATTCCTAATTTCGCTGTTCTATTTATATTGTCTACATCAAATAACGATATATATCCAATAAGTTGTTCAGTTTCTTTTAACACAATACACATTTGATAGTTTTCAGGATTTTTAGCTATATTTTCTAAATTATTTTTCTCCATCAACACACCATAACTTACCCTATCCCAACCCATCATAACTACATCTTCCAAATCGTTTTTCCATTTTGTAAAAACTTCATAATCATCATGATTTATAGGAGAAATAAAAACCTTTTCCCCTTCTATCTTCTTAAAGTATTTCATGTAATCTCCTCCATCTTCTTTAGGGTAGTGTAAAATATTTATAGTACTAAATACTACATATCCCTTTTTATTCAATGTATTTTATCACTATCTTCTTTAGTTTAATGGTTATAATAAGTCACCTTCTACATATTTCTCTACAAGACCCTTTATATCCATTCCCTCTTGCATGTCCATAGTTATAGAACCTTCCGTAGCTTGTTCTTTTATGTGCATCACAATATTTAGCAGTTTCTCTGCGTCCTTTTCATCAAAGCCTTCATTTTCTATAAGTTTCAGTAATACTTCTCTGTCAATCTCTTCTCTTGTTTGATTTTCTTTTAGCGTTAGTTCACCTGAATTTTTTGCTTGTAAGTTATTTAATATCTCAATATATATAACATTTATCAGTGTTTTTACTTCCTTTTTTAGAGCGTTTATATCTAAAACGGTTACTCCATCAATCAATGTTCCTACAAGCTTGATATTTAGTATTATGTCATCATTATTTGTATGTATTTTATCAACTTCTGTTTTTATTTTAGTCACTATACCTTCTGTTTGGCTACTTAATCCTGTTATGTCAACCTCTATATTGATCGAGTTTCGTATGTCCACTTTTTTAAATTCAGTCTCCACATTTCTTGTGCCTTTTGCCAAGTCTACTAGATAGAACCCTTTTTCTCTATTCTCTTTATTCTTTGTAAGCGACTCTATCTTCACATTTTCTATCGATCCTGGATTATAGTATTTCATGTCTTTATTGTCATATCTAGTATGTATGTGTCCTAATGCTATGTAGTCACTTTTTAGGGTTACAGGAGTGAGCTCCTCTTCTCTAAGTCCGCCCATACCCTCAGTCAAGAATTTATCTATTCCTGTATGTAACATTATAATTACTGGTTTCACCCCATTATCTGGAATAAATGCTGAAAGCTTATTTATCATAATCCCCGCCGTTGCTCCCGGATATCCTAGACCCACTATGTAGCAAGTATCTGTTTCATATATACCTCCACTTTTTGATACCGATGATTTCTCCATAAGCACCTGTGCTCCCTCTTCATCTGTATCAGGCTTTAGCAGGTATATGTACTCTTTTTGACACAAGAAATCAAGCCAACTATAAATATTGGTGTATGTGGCCATATCATGATTACCCTCAGTCATATATACAGGTATACCTGCATCTTTGAGTGGCTCAAGTAAATTCACAGCTTGCTCTAATGTTTTTGCATTAAGATTTTTTTGATGAAAAAAATCTCCCGCAATCAAAACAAAATCAACCTTTTCACTGATTGCACAAGCCACAACCTGCATAAAAGCTCTTCCCATATCTTCAAATCTTTCCTCTATACCATAAGGATTAGCTCCCAGATGTATATCACTGCAATGTATAAACCTTATACTGTCTCCCATACCATTCAACTCCATTTTTAATCTATATTTCCATTTTACTCTATAAAATAAAAAAATTCAAGTAATTTTATTACTTTTTAAATACAAAAAATGTAAAATATTTAATATATTATTGACATATGTAAAATTATGGTATATAATACAATAAAGTAAACAATCAAAATAAGACAAAAAGAGGTGCTAGTGTGGGTATAGTATGCGAAGGAAATGTTATTTCTAAATTTGATGAACCTCTGGAAAATCCTGATGGAACTATAGAAAGTAATGAAGGTATAGTCGTTGCGGTTGATCCAGAATATCAAAAAACAAATGGTGAAGAAATTAAATATGGCTTCTCCGGTATCAGCAATAAAGCAGAAATTGGAGACACAATAGTAGAGGTAGTGGGACAAACTGATGAAAACTTCATAACCCGTGTTTTTAACGGTTCTACCAATGCATTAATACATGAATCTATTTTGCCAAAAGAGATTTCAATTGAATTTGATTCTTAATAAAAATTACTATAAAAATAAAAATCTATCAGCAGTTATTTTGATAGATTTTTATTTTATTTCAAACACTAATAATCTAAAATCTCTGTTCATAGATTACTTTTTTTTTAAAGCAATTAACCCATTTACAACACTATACAAATCAAATTTCCACTACCATCATTAATCACTCTCTGTAAGGTCTCCTGCAAGCGTTCCTGCGAATCATATGTCATTTTATTTATCTTGCTTTGTAATTCCCCACTTACAAGTTCATGCAGAGGTTTTCCAAACAAATTCGAATTCCATATCTTTCTTGGGTCTTTCTCTACCTCGCCTGTAAGATAGTCAAGCAAATCCTGACTTTGCTCCTCTGTTCCTACAATTGGTGAAATCTCTGTTTCTATATTTGCTTTTATAATATGAAGAGAAGGTCCTCGAGCTCTTAGTTTAACCCCAAATTTATTGCCCTGTCTTATTATTTGTGGATCATCTAGTGTAAGCTCCTCAAGTTTTGGTATTACTATACCGTAACCTTTCTGTTCCACTTCTGCCAAAGCATATGAAACTTTTTCATATTGTTGCTTTATATCTGCAAGTTTTTTTAGTATGCTAATTAGCTCGGTATCGCTACTTATTTGTATCCCTGCAGTATCACTAATTACCTCATAAAACAACTCATCAAGTAGAGATAAATCTACATTTGCTACTCCTTGTGCTAAATCTATAGAATTCAAATATGTCTTTTTTACATAATCACTTTCTGAGTAATCATCTACTGCTTTTTTTACATCAGATATTTTCATCATTTTTTCAGAACTTACCTTTAAATAATCTATCAAATTTTTCTTTAACCAATAATTATCATCCATACCTTCTAACCATTTTGGAAAGTTTATTCTCATCTCTTGCATTGGAAATTCATATAGTATCTTTTCAAGTATATTTGTAACATCTTCTCTCTTAAGTTGCAAACAATTTATTGGCATTACATATGTGCCGTGTTTTTCTGTCATTATTTTTGCCAGATTTTGAACACTCTCTGAATGTGGTGTTCTAGAATTTAGCAAAATTACAAACGGCTTGTTTATGGCCTTTAGCTGACTTATTGTCTTTTCTTCTGCTTCTTCATAATTTTCACGTGGAATACCTGTTATACTGCCATCTGTTGTTACAACTAACCCTATTGTTGAGTGATCTGATATTACTTTATATGTACCCATTTCTGCAGCTTTTTCAAACGGCATGTCATCTTCGCTCCATGGTGTATGTACCATCCTAGGATTTTCGCCTTCAAAATGACCATTAGCACCTTTTACTACATATCCTACACAGTCTATCATCCTAAGTTTAAAACTTATGTCATCGTTTAAAGTTACCAAGGCTGACTCATTTGGTATAAATTTTGGTTCTGTCGTCATTATAGTAGTTCCATCAGAACTTTGTGGCAATTCATCTTGAGCCCTCTCTTTTGCAAAATTATTTTCTATGTTTGGAATTACAAACAAATCCATAAAACGCTTTATGAATGTTGATTTTCCCGTTCTAACTGGGCCTACAACACCTATGTAAATATCACCATTTGTTCTTTCTGCTATGTCTTTGTATATATTGAAATTTTCCATCTATTTATTCCTCCTCTTATTATGATTGCAGCGTAAAATGCGTGACAATCTCTTCTAGTAAATTATATTTACAATATTTTCAATTATTACATTTATTAAATATATTTTTATATATTGCAAAAAATCTCATAATTTGATACAATGAAAGATATATATATTAGTAACAACTAAGTAATTGAATTTTATATTTTACACTCTATCCTTTCAGGGTAGATAAAATAAATATACACTATAAATTGTGTATTACGAAGGGTGGTGATTTTATGGAATTATGGATTATTTGGATTATTGTAGCACTTACATTTGCTGTCTTAGAACTAGCTACGAACGCATTTATATTAATATGGTTTACTGTAGGTGCTATGTTAGCATGTATCTTTGACCTACTAAATGTATCATTATATGGTCAACTTTCTGTTTTCTTACTAGTTTCTTTCACTTTAGTCCTATATACTAGGCCTTTTGTAAAAAAGTTTTTAGATTCAAAGCATAACCACAAAACCAATCTTGATTCTATTATTGATTCAAAAGGTACTGTTATACTAGAGATTAATCCTGCTCTTAATGAAGGCCAGGTCTCAATACGGGGTGAAGTATGGTCTGCTGTGTCTAAAGACGGGCAAATCATATCTAATGATTCAGTAGTAAAAGTAGAAGAAATAAAAGGTGTTAAAGTTGTCGTTTCCAAAGTAAACGAATAAAAAAGTTCCTTTCAATTATGAATAAGGAACTAAAAAGGAGGAGTATTAAATGGTTTTATTAAATAGTATGAGTTCTCAAGATCCGATTTTAATGATGTTTGGTGGTATCTTTCTATTTGTTATTATTGTAGCCATCGCAAGTGTTAAAATAATTTCACAATCAACAATAGGTCTAATTGAAAGATTAGGTAAATTTCATAAGAAAGCTGAAACAGGTGTAAACTTTCTTATTCCGTTCCTTGATAATATGAAAGCTGTAATTGACCTTAGAGAGCAAGTTATAGATTTCCCGCCTCAAGCAGTTATTACAAAAGATAACATTGCTATGCAAATAGACACAGTTATCTATTTTAAGGTTACTGACCCAGTTAATTTTATATATCAAATATCAAATCCACTAAATGCAATAGAAAATTTAACTGCTACTACTCTTCGTAATATAATAGGAGACCTTGATCTTGATGGAACACTGACTTCAAGGGATATAGTTAATACTAAATTACGTGAAATACTCGATGTAGCTACAGACCCTTGGGGTATAAAAGTAAATCGTGTTGAACTTAAAAACATAATGCCACCAAGAGATATACAAGATTCTATGGAAAGACAAATGCGTGCTGAAAGACTAAAAAGAGAGGCAATTCTTACGGCTGAAGGTCAAAAACTAGCAGCCATTACTACAGCCGAAGGACTAAAGCAAGCAGCCATCCTTAATGCAGAGGCCGACAAAGAATCTAATATTCGTAGATCTGAAGGTGAAAAAGAAGCTCAAATTTTAAGAGCTACTGGAGAAGCCGAAGCTATAATATTAGTTCAGGAAGCTACAGCAAAAGGAAACAAAGTAGTATTAGATGCAATCAAAGCTGCTGACCCTTCTGCAGCAGTAATTAGTATAAAAGGTATTGAAGCATTAGAAAAAATGGCTCAATCTAATTCAGCAAAGCTAATAATACCATCAGAAGCGGTATCATTACTTGGATCAATAGCTGGTGTAAAAGAAATGTTGAGTGGTAAAAAATAGAAGAACTCCAAAATAGAGCAAATGGCTCTATTTTTTTATTGTAATATTTCACATTCATGGGGTACTAGCTCTTGCATTTTTATTCCATTCCATGATCTACAAACTTAGAAACATGTATTTCTTCACTTGATTGTGATTCTAGTGTTTTATAATATTCCACATTCTCTAGTAATGCATTTCTTATATCATCAAAAACTTCAACTTTAGCTTCATCATGCCTTCTAAGCGCCTTTACACATATTTTACAATAATCAGTTGGTATGATTTCATCTAAACTTTCCTCTCTTATTAAAATGGAGGTAAATTCGTTCGTCAAATTTGTAATTTCTCTAGAAGGTCCTACTTCTACAAGTCCATTATAATCTATACTTTCAATAACGCCCTCTACAAACGGTATATCTTTATCTGTTTCATAATATTTATATTCTCCTTCTATTCCACCTTCCCTAAATACATGAAGATTCGCCATTACTAACGAAGATTTTACAATATCATATCTTTTATCAAACATAGCTTTTCCTCCATTCATGTCCGTTTTTAGCATCTTTTGATCATAACCCATATTTTTACATTTTTCAAGTTCTTTCACTAAAAAGAGGGATCTTATAAACCATTAGATCCCTCAATCACTGTTTCATTAATGAATCTCCCCGTGGCAAGCCGAGGGGAAATTAAACCCAAAGAGATCAACAAGCCCTCTTTATTTATTCAAAACAGCTTCCACCAATAAACTCCCTCACAAGTGAGTTTGATGGGATTCTGTCATTGTCTATTCCTAGTATATAGTCTAAGAATTTTAGTAATCTTTTCGCTTCTGCGTATTGTGGCATAGTTTCATCTATGTTATATAACAAAGGTGCTGCATATTGTTTTAGCACCGCTATTTCATATACCATTGCAGAGTTAAACATTACATCTGCTTCTTCTTGATATGGGAATATATTTTTTTCTTCTCCCTTTCTTACCTGTGTCCACATATCAATGGTTCTTACTGCGCTATATCCTCTAAAATTATTGTCGCGTACTATTCTTCTGAGTAATCTATTATCCGTAGTTGGTATTCGGTTATGCTCATCAAGGTTTATTTGTGTTAATGCACTTACATATATTTTAAATTTCTTGTCATTAGCTATATTTTGTGTTAATTTTGGATTCAAACCATGAATACCTTCAATCACGAGTATATCGTTGCTTTTCATTTTCATTATATTGCCTTTATATTCTCTTTGTCCTTTTTTAAAATTAAACGATGGCATATCTACTTCTTTACCTGCTAACAAGTCATTTACATTTTGATTGAACAACTCAGTATCTAGTGCTTCAAGCGCTTCAAAATCAGGCTTTCCGTCCTCATCAATTGGAGTATGCTCTCTATCAATAAAATAATCATCTAGACATATAGCATGTGGACTATATCCATCTGCTTTTAATTGAATTGATAATCTTTTTGAAAATGTTGTCTTTCCAGACGAAGATGGTCCTGCTATAAGCACAACACCTACTTTAGATTCTCTTTTTTGTATCATATCAGCAATAATGCCTATTTTTTTCTCTTGTATTGCCTCTGATATAAGTATTAGTTCCCCTATTTGTCCACTTGAAATAGTATCATTTAAATCAGCAACTGTATTTACACCCAAAATTTCTGCCCACTTTGCCGATTCCATAAATACATTAAACATTTTTTCAGAATTGTTAATTTTGACTTTACATTCTTCATTACAATTTGAAGGATCGTTCAAAATAAAACCTGGTATCTTATTTGTAAGTTTAAATTGTTGCAAATACCCTGTGCTTGGCACCATATATCCATAATAATAATCATATAACCAATCTAGCTTATATAAATTTACTTCTGATGCGTTTCTATATTTAAACAACTTTATTTTCTTAAGTGTCTTGTTTTCTGCAAACTTTGCAATTGCCTGTTTCTTAGTTAATGTAATCTTTTCAAAAATAAAATTCCTTGCAACTATTTCACCCATTCTTTCTTCAATCTTATTTAATTCGCCTTCTGATAAGAAATTCCCATACTCATCCTTTATTTCACAATATAAACCTTCATCAATAGAGTGATATACCATAAGTTTGCACTCTTTATGCAATTCTAATATAGCCATATTTAGAACAAAAGTCATACTTCTTATGTACACTCTTCTACCATCAGCACTAGTCAAATCATAAAAGGTTATATTACAATCCACATCTACTTTTACATTAAGCTCAAACAGCTCATTATCTATCTTCGCTAGCACTATCAATGTTTTATAATCATCCTTGAAGTCTTTACTTATTTCAAGTAATGTTGTACCTTTCTTATAATGTCTTTTTTCTTTTTCGTTTACATACACGTATACTATATCTTCCATCTTTATATTCCTCCTTGAAATGAATTAATAGTGCATTGCCTATATATATTTTATTGGACTTTCTTCAAAGTAAGGACATATTATTTCGATTCTGCGTTGATGTGCATATCCCTCTAAATATTCCTGAATTATCTCTTCAAATATTTTTTCAGTATAATAATGCTCTGCATCTATTACCAAAAAATCCATTTCTTTCGCTTCCAAAGCTTGATGATACTTCAAATCTCCTGTTATGTATACATCGGCATTTTTACTGTAAGCTTTCTTCATAAAATCCATACCACTACCAGGACAAATCGCCACTTTCCTAATCAATTTATTTTTATTTCCTGAGTATCTAATTGTATCGCATTTTAAGATGTTTTTTAAAGTAGTTACCAGTGTTTCAAATGATATAGGCTTTTGAAATTCCCCTATTCGTCCGACCCCTTGCATTACACCATTTTCTTCTTTGGTTTCTTCCAAAATTGTAAGATGCTTTAGTTCAAGTCTTTCCGCCAGTTTTGTTGCTAATCCATGTTTGGAAATATCTATGTTTGTATGCATTGCGTAAACTGAAATATCATTTTTTATCAGTTGTTGTATATTACGCCCTAAATAATCATCTGCAGTTACACTTTTTATTCCTTTAAAAATCAGTGGATGGTGAGAAATTATAAAGTCTATATCTTCATGAATAGCCATATCTATTATTTCTTTTGTTATATCTAATGTCACCAATATTTTATCTATATTTTTGTCAAGTCTTCCTAACTGTAAACCTACATTATCCCAGTTCATTGATAGACTCACAGGTGCAATCTTTTCTAGCTGAACAATTATATCTTTACATAAAGCACTCATCTAACCCCTCCTTAATCAATATACTATTGATTGTTTCATCTAATAATATTATGTATTTGTTTATATTATTTATTCTATTCATTGCATTTTCTGTTTTTGACTCATTTAGTAACTTTATTATATCCCTGGATTTTATTATTTCATATTCTAAAAGACTTTTCAGCATTTTATCTTTTCTATCAATTAATACCTTTCCAAACAAGTATTCAATTTCTTTTTCATAGATTTCATTTCCCTTTTTACCAACAATTATATTATAATATATTTCATCTTCCAAAACAATATCTTCATCAGTAATTTTATAGCCTACATCATGTAATTTCCTTCTTACATATTCTACATCCGTTTGAGGTTGCACTATCAAATACTCAATATTACTAAATTTATCTACACTATCGTCTACTATTTTCCCAATTAATTTACCGCCCATTCCTGATATCACAACTGTATCAAATCCCATTGTATCTATACTGTTTAGACCATCAGATTTTATGACTGATATTCGCGTGTCTTGGGAGTGTTCTAATATATTTTTGCTTGCCTTATCACATGAACTTTTACTAACATCAGAGGCTACAGCCTTTTGTATTACATTTTTTTCGCACAAATATATAGGTACATATCCATGATCTGTACCTATATCTATTATGTTTGAACTTTGGTTTACTTTGTTAGCTATAGATAATAGACGAGCTGATAAATTCATATAATCACAACCTTTTGAATTTGGTTTTTCTCTTAATCCTTGACTAATCTAATAGTTCTTTCAGTTTTCCTGGAAAAATATCATCAAAGCTAATTTTTATTTCCTGCTTTTCACATAATCCCTTTGGTAATATTATTTTGTATGCAAATAATAATTGAGTTTTAACATCGTAGTTTCTTTTGAACAATCTATTTACTGTGTTTTCTCCGTATTTTGAGTCCCCAATAATAGGATGTCCTATGCTTTTCATATGTGCTCTTATTTGATGCCCTCTACCCGTTATAAGATTAATTTCAAGTATAGAGTAATCGTCTTGGGACCTCAGTACTCTATATCTAGTCTCTGCATATTTACTACCTTCAATTTCTTTGTCTATAATTGTTGATGTATTACTTTTCGAGTTCTTAATTATAAACCCTCTAAGTGTTTTTTCTTCGTATTCCGGCATTTTCCCACTTACAACAGCTATATAATATTTTTCTACTTCTCTATTTTTTATCATTTCATTTATTGTCTTAGTTGTTATATAATTTTTGCCTATTAATACTAGTCCTCTAGTATTTCTATCAAGCCTATTGCATAAAGCTGGCATAAACCCTGTATCCTTTGATCTTAAATATTCCTCATCATTTCTGTCATGCAAATATTTAGTAACAATGTCTATCAAAGTATTTTCTTCCTCGTCATCGTTTGAGTGTACAGAAAGATTATCCTCTTTGCTTACTACCATCATGTTTTTATCCTCATAAACTACATTAAGCTGTATATCACGAGTTGTATTGTATTCGGGAGCACCTTCACCATTTTTAAATTTATAAAAAGTTTCATCTTTAAAGAAAACCTCAATCAAATCTTTTTCTTGTAAAATCTCATTTCCCTCTATCTTCTTACTATTTAACTTGATATTCTTTTTTCTAAACATTTTATATAAAAAACTTGTAGGAAGGTCACTAAAGTATTTAGATAAATATTTGTCAATTCTTTGACCTTTATCCCTAGTGTTTATTATAATTTCTTTCACTGTTTTATCATTCCTTTCGTTATAAGCAGCATTCAATTGCTTATTACTTGTTTTTGGACTATCTGTTTTATTGTCATCCTGAGCGAAATGGCATAATAGAAAAACAAATAATATAAAACTAATTATTACTATGATTCATTTTTTCACTAATCGCGTTTTCCTTTATACCCTGGCTTTTTGATACCTTTGTTTGCTGGTTTTCCTGTTTCTTTTCTATTCGGTCCAAAAACTTTCTTACTATCTCTTTTGCCTGCAAATGAATTTTTACCATCTTTTTTAACTCCAAATGGTTTTTTATACTCTCTCTTACCCTTTATTTCTTCTTTTTTATTTTCTGGTTTTCCTGTAGATCGAGTGTTAACGCCTTTCTTTGCTTCCTTACTTTCAGGTCTACTAGCATCCTTACTAACTGGTCTAGTGGCTAATCTTTTTCCAGTACCTGACACTCTTCTAGCATCTCTTTTCATTGATCCTTTTTGCTCACTAGTACCATTCTCTGATGTATTTCCATTATTACCACGCTCAACATCTTTTCTTACTAATGGCTTGCTTTTAACTGTCTTCGTATATGTGTTATCTTCTCCATCAGTTCCCTTTGCTTTTCTAAGCATCAAAGTTACTTCTGAGCGATTATTAAATAGTTGCTTTATTCTGCTTATTGTATATACTTCTTTTATACTCTTTATCGCATCATTTAGGGTTCTACTAAAATTACCTTTTGGGAGTTTTAGAGTCATAATAACTATACCATTATCAGCAAGATATTTCCCCACAGATTTCATGTGTTCACTTGACTTTACGCTATCCATCTTCATGTCATTTACTATAAGATCATATTTTACATTATATTCTTTTTTTACAAATTGTCCTATGCTCATACTATAGTGTTTCAATTTATTATTTTTAACTAATTCTTTATCGAGTTCTGCAGAGTCTATAGCATCTACTAGCATACCATACTCTAATAATACTTTAGTCCAACCACCTTGCCCAAAATTGATATCCAAAGCATTATTTATTTTATCTGTGTTTATATTAAAGCATTCAATCGCCTCTAATAGCTTAAATTCAGCTCTACTTAATTGATCTTCTTCCACTTTAAATCTATGTTCCCCACCCGTCCAATTACTAATATTATCTTTTGCCTTTGATATTCCTGCATATGCCTTATCTTTCTTCACTGTTATTGATATAATTTGTTTTGGTTTTTTTGTGTCTTGTACAAAGTTCTTATCTTCTAGAATCTTAGATAATGAACTATTTATCACATATTTCGTGTAGTTCCATTTACCACCTTTTAAAAGTCTAGTTTGAACTGAAAAAGTATCATTTACATTTAGCTTTTCAATATTCTTTTCAACATATTCCTTTAATGTCTCGATATCTGCTTCATTATTCGACATGAAAAGTATATCATCTACTGGATGAATATGTCTTACAAATATAGGAAAGTTTTCTTTTATTCTTAATATTATAGTCTCCTCTGCATCAATAACACCTATTCCAGAATCAACCCATTCATAAAACTTTGCACTAACCTCTAGATTTTTTAATTCTTTTAATCCCTTATCTTCCATATCTTCTTGCGTTGTAAATAAATACTTTTTCAATTCGTTTGTCTCCCTTTTTTATCTAAATAATTTTTGTTCTTTATTCTTTACATCAACCACTAACCCTATTTATTTCTCTAACCCCTCGTATATTTTTCAATTTAGCTATAAAAGTGTCAAGTTGATTCTTTCCTTTTATTTCAACCGTTATACTTACGTATGCTTCATTTGGGGAAGTAGCTTTTGCACTTACTGCTTTAAGCGAGACTTTCATGTCTGCTGCAGCCTTAGATACATCAAAGAAAAATCCTTCTCTTTCCTCACCCATTATAATAAGATCTGCTAAATATAAATTGTTAGAGCCTTCTTGTTCATAGTCTTCCCATTCAGATTCTATTAATTTAGATTTTTCAATACTTGATAGATTCATAATGTTTTTACAATCTGTTCTGTGTATAGAAATACCTCTTCCTTTAGTTATATAACCTATTATCTCATCTCCAGGTACAGGACTACAACATTTAGAAAATTTTATGGCTAAATCTTCTACTCCTTTTACAGTAATACCACTATGACTTTTTTTAGCTATAACTTTTTTAACAGT
Source organism: Clostridiales bacterium GWD2_32_19 (assembly GCA_001795385.1). Taxonomy (GTDB): domain Bacteria; phylum Bacillota; class Clostridia; order Lachnospirales; family UBA12420; genus UBA12420. The sequence continues at coordinate 10,759 of MGOU01000023.1, read as the reverse complement.
TTGTCGGTTTTTTTCAATAAGTTCATCTATTGTAAGTGTTTTCTCATTTGCCTTTTTATATTTATCAAATAATCTATTTAGTATATGACTTTCTTTTAAATCTCCGTGTCCTATCAAAGCATAAACCATATCCCATTTTTGCAAACCGTATTTTTTAAGTATTTCTTCCATCCACTCAGATTTCAAAATTTTGCTCACATCAATACATTTTCGCTTTGCTGCTTCTTCAAACAATAACTTTCCTTTTTCCATGTTCTCAGCTTTTAGCTCTGTCTTGAACCATTGATTAATTTTATTTCGAGCCTCAGAAGTCCTTACTATATTTATCCAGTCTTTACTAGGACCTCTTGAATTTTGGGATGTAAGTATCTCTACCCTATCTCCAATCTTGAGTACATAATCTATAGTAACTATCCTATCATTAACCTTTGCTCCAACCATTTTATTTCCTATCACTGTGTGGATATGATACGCAAGGTCAATAGGTGTAGAGCCTTTTGGTAGACTAATAACATCTCCTCTTGGAGTAAATACAAAAACTTCATCATTAAACATGACAAGGTCACCTTTTAGATTTCTCATAAATTCTCTACTGTCAGACATATCTTTTTGCCATTCGAGAATTTCACGCAGCCATGCTAGCTTCTGTTCCATTCCATCTTCACTTTTTTTATTTGCATTACCTTCTTTGTATTTCCAATGTGCAGCAATACCATATTCTGATGTCCTATGCATATCCCAAGTTCTTATTTGTATTTCGAAAGGCTGTCCATCTGGACCAATAAGAGTTGTATGTAAAGATTGATACATATTGGGCTTAGGCATTGCAATGTAGTCCTTAAATCTATTTGGCATTGGTTTATACAATTCATGAACAATACCAAGAACACCATAGCAGTCTTTTACACTATCTACTATGAGTCTTACTGCAAATAAGTCGTATATTTCATCTATACTTTTGCTTCCATTTTTCATTTTTTTATATATACTATAAAAGTGCTTTGCTCGTCCTTGTATATCAACTTTTACCTCTGCTTGTGTAATCTTTTCTTGTAAATCTTTTATTATATCTTCTACATAGTTTGTACGCTCTTCTTTTTTAGATTTTATTTGTTTAACTATATTATAATACTCTTCTGGATATAAATATCTAAATGATAAATCTTCGAGTTCAATCTTTATTTTTGAGATACCCAGACGATTCGCAAGTGCTGCATATATGTCAAGTGTTTCTTGTGCCTTTTGCTTTTGCTTATGCTCTGGCATATGTTTTAAAGTACGCATATTATGTAATCTATCCGCTAACTTTATAAGTATAACCCTTATATCCTTAGCCATAGCCATAAACATTCTACGATAATTTTCTGCTTGAATATCCTCTTTGCTATGTGCCTTTATCTGTTCTTCGGTTTTAAGATAATCTATTTTTGTAAGTTTTGTAACCCCATTTACGAGTTCCGCTATCTCTTCATTAAATAGTTCCTTTATTTCCTCACATGTATATGTAGTATCCTCCACCACATCATGCAAAATTGCAGCGGTTATTGTCTCTAAATCAAGTTCCAAATCTGCAAGTATATATGCGGTCTCAATTGGATGTATTATATATGGTTCACCCGAAATTCTGTGCTGATCTTTGTGTGCATCATAAGCAACCCTGTAAGCCTTTTCTACCATAGCAAGGTCTCCAAAATCATGATATTCTTTTATCTTGTTCATCAACTTTTCAAATCTATCAGACGGCATATATAATCAACTCCAATCAATAACACAAATATTATTATAATTTGCTACACTTTTTTTATTCATCTAATGTTTCATTTATAAATATAGTCAAATTCTTTTTTAAGTCTATTTCATAAGTACTCATTAGCTTATTTCCTTTTTCATCTTCATATACTCTCACAATAGGACGAGTCAACATATCTTTATTTTGTAATGCAACTATCGCTTTATGACCATTATTAAGTCTAACAATTACTCCTGATGGGTAAGGTGCCACAAATCGTCTAAATGCATCCACCATTTCTCTATCGAGTTCCGTTGTGCTTAAATGTGTTAAATATTCAATTACTTCATAGGCTTTCATAGCTTTTCTATATGGTCTATCTGAAGTCATGGCATCATACATATCACACACGGTAACAAGTCTAGTTAATTGATGTATCTGTGCACTTTCTACTGCTAATGGATATCCTGTACCATTCATTTTTTCATGATGCATAAGCACTATATTTTTTGATATAGGAGTTATTTGAGGTTTTTGATTTAATATATCATATCCTAATTTAGGATGTTTCTTCATGAAATCAAACTCTGCATCATTTAATTTCCCTGCTTTATTAAGAATCTCATGTGGTACAAATATTTTCCCAACATCATGTAATATAGCCCCGATAGCAAGCTCTTTAAGTCTATTCATATTAATATTCATATGCGCTCCTACTGTAACAGCCAGAACACAAACATTAACTGAATGAGCATATGTATATTCATCCTTAGTACGTATATCATTTATATTAAAAATAATTTCTTTACTAGACAATATCTCGTCCATTATTTGATCTACACACTTCATTATTCTTTCAATATCTATATCTTTCTTATCTAAATAGTTATTAAATTGTTGCTTTATTTCTTGTCTACTTTGTCGTCTGGTCTTTTCACGCAACATATCATCTACTTCTATTCCACCTGATACTTCATCTTCTACATATACCTGTATATATCCTTTTAGTTTCAATTTATCTACATATTTATCACTTACCTTTGTTCCTGCAGTCAAAAGAATACTACCATGATCATCATATACATTTTTACCTAATTTTTCTTCACCTTTCAACCTATCAATGCTCATTGCCCTCATAAAATTACACCCCCGTATAAATACAATTCTCAGCACAAATACACAATACTTAACTAAATTTCAAATTTGCTAGCCACTCATTCAATTTTATAAGCAATTCTGATTTAGTTAAATCTGTTTTTTCACTACTATTTAAGACCTCAAACTCCACCAAGTTATCGCCCAAAATATTAACTCTAGCTAACTTCATTTCTTTAAATACATCCATAATAACTAAAATCTTAAATATATTCATATTTAGTATACCTATTATATTATCAATATTTTCAGTAACTTTACCTTCTTTCTTTTTATTGTGAAAATATTTATACACTTGTGCACAATCGGTCCTTGAAATATTTAATTCTTCTACATTACAAACTAGATTTTTTATTTTTTTACAACTAATTTCATCTAATTTTCCATGCTCTATGCTTTTAAAAATATTGTATACATCATATAATTTACATATTTCACTCTTAATATCCTTTATAATAATTTGTGGAATTATATTTTCATTCCATTCATTTATTTGCAAGTTTCCTGCAACCATTATATCCATTTCATTATCAAGTTTTTTAAAATGTTCTGATGAATTAAACATTATTGCATCTATTATAACATTATTTTGTCTAATTTTCAACTTTAAATGACTACTTTCTTTACCTAAAAGTCTAAAATTTTCTATTTCACCGCAAAACGAGAAATTTGGTTGAGAATTTCCCATTCCATACGGTTCTAATTTTTCTATATTTTTTATAAAATTTATTGTTATATCCTTATCTTTTAGTTCACCTTCTATTTTTATCTTAGGTACCAACATTTCAGTTGATATCGTTTCCTCAGCATAGCACTCTACTTCTTTTCTAAAATTTTCAAAATTATTCATATCTAAAGAAAGACCTGCTGCCATCTGATGTCCACCATATTTGGTTAAAAATTCTTTTCCACTGCCTACACATTCAAATATACTAAATCCAGCTATACTTCTAGCTGAACCTGTTGCCTTACCATCTTCTATATTAAGTAAAATAGTTGGTTTGTAAAATTTATCAACTATTTTAGATGCAACAATACCTATAACTCCATGATGCCATCCTTCTTTTGCAATAACAATTGCTTTTGATTTGCTATATCTTTCATCATTTTGTACACACTCAATTACTTCATTTAATATCCGTTGCTCTAGTTTTTGCCTATCTTGATTATTTTTTTCTAATCCTTTAGCTATAGAACTTGCTTCTTCTTCATCATCAGTTACAAAAAGCGTTACACATTTTTTTGCGTCGTCTATCCTACCAGCTGCATTTAATCTGGGTGCTAATATAAATCCAATAAATCCTGATGTTATATTTGTTGTATCTTTATAACCTACTTCTTTTAACAGGGCCCTTAGACCCACATTTGTAGTTACTTTTATCTTCTCAAACCCAAACTTCGCTATAACCCTGTTTTCACTTGTGAGTGGCACAATATCTGCTACCGTACCTATTGCCACAATACCAAGATACTCCCATATGTCATCTACATTACCCACTTTTATAGCTAATGCATGTATCAGTTTAAATGCAACACCAACCCCTGCCAAATCGCTAAATGGATATGTAGAATCAGGTCTTTTGGGGTTTATAACTGCAAATGCATTTGGTATTATTTCTTGACATTCGTGGTGATCAGTTATAATAATCTCTATGCCTATCATCTTGGCATATTCTACTTGTTCTAATGCTGATATACCTGTATCCACAGTAATTATTAGACTCGCCCCACTATCTTTCAATATATCCAATGCATTTTTATTTATACCATAACCTTCTTCTAATCTATTAGGTATATAATAATCTACACTTGCACCTAATTTTTTCAGATATAAATAGAGTATAGATGTACTTGTTATACCATCTACATCGTAATCACCATATATGGCTACTCTTTCATTAATATTTACAGCTTCTATAATTCTAGTCACCGCGCTATCCATATCATTTAGTAAATACGGGTCGTAAAACTGTGCAATGGTAGGATTAAGAAACTTTTCTACATTTTCCTTACCCTTTATACCTCTATTATATAAAAGCCTTTGAATAATCTCAGTCTGATTTATATCTCTATCACAGACAAATTCTATACTATCTACATAATTCCAATCATACTTGCCTTTTATCATGCGTATTCCCCTTTAAAATTTCTTTAAATTTATCATTCTTAATTATTGCTTATTCTACATCAATCATTACTAATCAGTATAATTTTTTTATCAACTTTTGTCAAGGTCTTTTGTAATAAAAAGGTAACTCTGTATGTAAAGTCCTATAACTAACAGTTCCTTGAATACTTTTTAAAATCTCTTAGGGTCAATTTCCTGCAGCTCTGCTGCGTGCTAAATTTGTCATTGCGAGGAACGAAGCAATCCCGTTCTTTAAAAGACAAAAGAGAGATTGCTTCGTTCCTCGCAATGACAACATGATACCCCGTCAGCTTGCTGCGGGGAGGTTCATTGTTTATTTACAAAATAATATACTTTATTAAACTTTACAGTTACCTATGTCCTTGTAGCATTAATTATTTTCTATCATAAAATAACTGTTAACTTAGCTCCTTCTAATATGAAAAAAGAGTAGCATTTTGTGACTTATTGTATGTAGACTTATTGTATGTAGACTTATTGTCGATATATGTTATTATGAATGTGAGGTGTTTTTATGGAAAATATATGCCAAAAATTTGGAGCTAATGTAAGAAAATATCGTATATCTGCTAAGCTTTCTCAAGAAACACTTGCTGAAATTGCTAGTTTACATAGAACTTATATTAGCGATGTAGAAAGAGGTCATAGGAGTATATCACTTGGTAATATTCAAAAAATAGCAACTTCACTCAATATTGAAGTGTACCAATTATTTATTTTTTAGATTACTTCCATAACCTGTTTAATATGTGATAAGTTATGCAGTTTATAATAAAGGTGGCGATTACTATATAAAAAACAAACATTAATGAGAAATACGATAATAAATTCAACATGTTTAATGGTAATAAACCTGCAAGTGAAATAAAAATTAAAAACATAGCTCCATTTAGTCAATTTGAAAAATGTAAGTCAATGTTTGAATAGAGAGGTATTTATGGATAATAGATTTGACAAATATACTGATACATATATTGAAAACAACTTCACTGCTATTACAGAAAAGTGGTGTAAATTTTTAAATAAAAAAGGTGTAACTAAAGTAAATCTTTATAGTGGGTATAACTATACTATAAACGCATTAGTTTTATTTTATTTATATGACAATATGGGTAAAAAAGTATCAAAAAAGGACTTAACTGAATTTTTAAACTATATGGGTATTTATCCTAATGATGTTCAGCAAGCAAGACATTTAGCCCAGCAAAGTGGATGGTATATAATTTCTGGAACAAGAGGAGATATCGAAGCTAAAAAATTAGGGTTAAATTCAGGAGAGTATGTTTTATTAACTTTAGATAAGCCTTATCCCTACTTTAAAAAAGAAAAAAGAGAGTTTATCGAACATGAAGATTACTGGCTATACTTATTAGATAAATACAAGAACAAATGTGCAACCTGTGGTTCCGAAGATGGTAAGCCAAATAGATACTATCCTTCATCAATTACTAATTTGCAACAAGGGCATAAGAATCCTTCCAAACCACTAACTGAAGGTAATATAATACCACAATGTGAAAAGTGCAATAGACCAGATAGAAACTACTTTATATATGATGATACTGGCCGAGTTACAGCTATTGCAGACCCAAAATTTGTATTAAAATCAGATAAAGAAACACAAATTGAAATGTTAGAACATATTATATGGGAAAATAAAGATGACCGAATGTTTGTAAATTCCATTAAAAAAATGCTATCAGAAATTATTTAATTTCTGATAGCATTTTTTTAATGGAATCGGCTATAGCTTCAGCTAATATAGGAGAAACTGCGTTACCAATTTGAATAGAAATATCTGTCTTGTTACCACAAAAAGAATACTGATCAGGAAAACTTTGAATTCTAGCTGCTTCTCTAGCAGACAATCCCCTGTTTTGCTCTGGATGTATACACCTAGATGATGATATACAAGCAAAATTTCTAGTAATAGTCATCCCAGGTTTATTATAATCCAATCTAGCATATGTATTACCGTATCCACTAACAGGCTTATAGTCTTCAGGAATGTCAACTTCCCACGCGCTTAAACCCTCTGGTATATATGTCATCATTTTAGCCAATTTATCTGAAACACCACCATATTGATGATTATTTAAGTTAGTTGAATTAGCTCTCATAAGTTTTTGATAATCATTTAAAGGTTTGACCTCATATGCTTGTTTGTGCTGATTTGAGTCTAATTTTGGCAAGTCAGAAATAGCATCTTTTAATGTAATCTTATTTTTCATATCTATTATTGTCGGCTCTGGAAAAATTATGGGTATATCTAAATCTTTTCTTACAGCAATGAATATAACCCTTTCTCGTTCTTGCGGAACACCAAAGTCAGATGTATTAAGAATTTTATACTCTAATCTATAGCCTTTACTGTTAAATTCATTAATAATTGATTTCCTAACACTTCCTGAATCCATAGAAAGTATACCTTTTACATTTTCCATCACTACAATTTTAGGTTTCAAATCTCCAACAATCCTTAAATATTCTTTAAAAAGAGTATTTCTTCTATCTGAACTATCTCTTTTACCTACTGTTGAAAACCCTTGACATGGAGGTCCTCCAATAAATAAATCAAACTCATCTAACCCTGTAAGTTCTTTTATCTTAGCACTTTCTAATTCAAACATATCTGCAACTAATGTTTTTGTTTTAGGATTGTTTTCCTTATATGTTTCGATCGCAGTATCCCAAAAATCTGTCGCTAGTGCTATATTAAAATCCCCTGTTTTTTTAAAACCAAATCCTAATCCACCTGCACCAGAAAAAAAATCTATAATATTATACATAAGCTACCCCCAATATTAAAAGTATTCTATGATTATACAATAAAAACCAAAAAAACTCAATATGCTTAAAAAACTTTTTATAAATACTTACAACATTACCTTTTTTGTTTTTCAAAATGTTATTTTTGTCAAATCCTTACACCAAATGCATGATGTTCGTAACGAACGATACTCTACACAAGTTTTCATACCATTCGCTCGCAAAAACATACACTTAATTCGAGTTTTATAGACATTGATATTTTTTTGTTATAAAATAGGAGTAATAATGTAAACAGAGGTATATTCATGTTTTCAAAAGTTTTCAGCTGTGGACTCCACGGTATAAATGGCTTTATAATAGATGTAGAAGTCGATATCGCAGATGGTTTACCCAACTTTGATATTGTGATTGGCATAAACCATACCCAAAAGTAGCGCGGGGGTTTATCTCCCGCATTCTCGAAAGGATGTGATTTTATAGAAGTTAAGTACACTAAAAGAGTTCATCTAAAAAATTACGATTATTCTGATGATGGATTTTATTTTATAACTATATGCACACATGCACAAAAACATTTATTTGGTACAGTCGTTGATAGTGTCATATATATGAATGAAAAAGGATTAATGGTTGAAGAATTTTGGAATGATTTAACAGTCAGATTTAGTAATATTAACTTGGACAAATTTATTATCATGCCTAATCATATTCACGGCATAGTGCAAATAAAAAACAACGCTGAAATTTCAATCCACGATATTGTTTGTGCTTTTAAATCTTTATCAACAAATGAATATATTAAAGGTGTTAAAGAACTCGGTTGGGAAAAATTCGACAAAAAGATATGGCAAATAAGTTATTTTGAACATATTATCAGAAATGAAAAGGAATTATATGAAATACGTAAATACATAGAACAAAATCCGATAGCATGGGAATTAGAAAAAGATACCCACATGAATAATTATTTGTAGTGCGAAGGTTTATGACTCTCATCGTGGAATAAAAACAACAGGAGACAATCCCCTGAGCTACATTTCATAAAAAACTTTTGCTTTTGTTTAATATTATTTGTTTATGAAACTTGAAATATTAATATCGGATTTAATTGCCTCTCTACTTTCCGAGTTAAGCCCAGAAGATATTAAATCAATGTTTCCAATCAGGACAAATATTGAAACCCCAATAAACAAAAAATATCTTGGCATATCCCAATAAAAGTATATATCCTTTACTACACGGATTACTTTTATGTTAAGGTAAATAAAATATACAGCTACAATAATCCAAAATACTCCTATTGACATTAATAAATTTATGTATATATCAGTATTATCTCTTGCTATCAATTCTGATAGTAATGCCATTACATTAAAAAATAGATTTACTATTACTACAGGAAAAAGCAAATAAATTTGAATAATTGTACTTTCCTTATATGTTTGAGATTTACAAACTACAATAGAAGTTATAATGTTTAATATATACGACCCTATAATTAACAATATTATTACATCTGAAATACCTCTAAATATAACATGTGGGGTAAATATAAGATTTACACTTTTTGAATGTGCTATTAATCCAACATTTATCACTGTAAATGCTATAGAAAATATAAGCATCAACATATGCTTATTTGTAAACTTTGTTTCCCCTTGATTTAAAATAACATTTTGTTGTATTACTTCTTCTGGTTTATAAAATAATTTATGCATAATATTTTCCTCCTTGTTGTAAGTCGTGAGTTTATAATAACATAATTTACTAATATATTCAATTAAATTACAAAATATAACCGAAAGGACTGATTAAATTGTTTTCAAAAGTTTTCAGCTGTGGACTCCACGGTATAAATGGTTTTATAATAGATGTTGAGGTCGATATAGCAGATGGATTACCCAACTTTGAGAAAGTAGGCTACTTAATCTCGACTAAAAATGCTTATAGAATAAGGCTTTCTGAAATTTGCAAATTATTTCAAAACCTTCGGCTACTATTTTACAGGATTTAAAAAATACTCTTGCGAGTATCTTAAATATAAGGGTTCATATTACTCATTTCGGTATATTTTTTATATATGCTTAAATACCCAATTGCTGATAGTAGGCTTAATATCAATGGCATTATTAAGTATAATATATAATCGCCCCTCAATGGCACTAAAATTGCATCTATAGTTACTATAATATATGCTAATTCTAATATTACTATTTGATGTGTTATAATTTTTTTATACTTTGCAATTACATATATCAAAACTGAAAGCACAATCTCATATACAGCTAATCCCACACTAATCAATATAATAATAGCAAGTCTGTTTGAATCATTGTCATGTAACGGTACAAAAAAAGCTAAAACTCTTTCTAAAAATATACCTATTATACCATATATTAATAAAGATTGTTTGCTACAATCACCATTTTTGCAAATTTTATATGTACAATATATAGCAATACTTAACGGAGCAAATATGGTACTTAAAACAGTTATAAGTAATACTATCTTCGCATTAATATTGCTATCTATTTTTAATCCCTTTTTAGAAGTAAAATTTATAATAATAGTAATAATTAACAACATCACAATTATTGGAATTAAACTAACAATGGGTTTGATTATCATATTCATAATCGTATCAAAATTCATTTATCCATCTCCTTAGTATATAATATTTCTTGTTTAATTATTGATATTATAACACATAGGAAAATATATTCAATAGATTTCTACAAAATTCTAACTCGAAAGGATGTGTTCTAATGTTTTCAAAAGTTTTCAGCTGTGGACTCCACGGCATAAATGGTTTTATAATCGACGTAGAGGTCGATATAGCAGATGGATTACCCAACTTTGATTTGGTTGGACTACCTGACTCTGCTATTAAGGAGTCAAAAGAACGAGTAAAAGCTGCAATCAAAAATTCCGATTATCTGTTTCCAATAAAGAAG
>MGOU01000022.1 GCA_001795385.1 Clostridiales bacterium GWD2_32_19 | reverse complement strand
AAACGGCGTCCATGTTTCTGTTGGACGATTAAGCCCATCATATTTAAAATAAGTTACACTTCCGTTTACATCTGACTTTGTACTAACTGTACCATTTGCATTATATGTTGTCTTAACAACTGCATTGTCTGGGGTTTGCGCACTTAGTAGCCTTCCTGCATAATCGTAAATTTCTACAGTCACTGCTTTGTCTGTAGCATTTAGGTACTCAGTTTCAGTCTTTTGCATGTTACCATTTTCTAAGGCATCATATGCATACTCTTTGAGTAATACTGGTGTTGCTTGTGCATTATCTTTAAATGATACAGTTTTTACCCTATCCATTACATCATAAGTATATACATAGATCGAACCATTTGGTCGTGTCTCCGTTAGGACATTTCCATAAACATCATAAGTGTATGATGTCATATTTCCTAATGCATCTGTCACTGTGACAACATTACCACTGTCGTAATATGTATATCTTGTGCCTACTGTATCGTCTAAGTATGTATCTGTAGTTGTATTGTCATTCGCTGCTACATATTGATTTGGAGATATTTCTTGTATTTTTCTTCCCATTGCATCATAAACAGTTCTTAATGTCTCTCCATTATTCAGTTCTGTCTTAATTAACAATCCATTTTTATCATATATGTATGTTGAGTTAAATCCATTTGGAGATATACTACTAGTCTTCCAGCCAATTAGATTATAGTTGCTGGTTGTTACCTTTCCTTCTCCATCAGTTACAGTCTTCACATTACCATCTGAGTCGTAGATATAAGTTATTGTATTCCCTTCTGGATCTGTTCCTGTTTTTACAAGCCCTTTTGCCTTATAACCTAGTGCTTGTTCTTCTGCATCCGTATAGTATGCATATGTTGTAATTGCAAACTTACTTTGATCGACTCCTGTTGTATACACAGTTGTTCCATCAAGTGGCTGAGCTTTGGCTGTTAAATATTTCTTAGTTGAATCGTATATGTAATATATACTTTTGCCATTTTCATCTGTTTGCATAATTAAATTATTATTTGTATCATATTGATACATTTTTGTACTTTCATCTGGATTTGTAACTTTTGTTACGTTTCCATTCCCATCTCGGTCATACTTTGTGATATTGCCGTACCTATCAGTTAATTGTTTTTCTTCTCCGAAGTTATTTCTACCGTTGATATCTGTACTGTATAAAGTTATTTCATGTCTTCCTTCTGGGTCTTGTGTTTTTGTGATGTAATATGATGCATCATACCAGTATGTCCATTGTCTTGCACCACTGTTTTCATTGATAGTTGTCTTTAGGTTGTTTGTATCATATGTATATGTCGACATATCTCCACTTGCGTCTGTTGCTTGGCTTACGTTGTGGCTTGTGTGATCATAAACCAGCGTTACGATTGTCTTACTATCGTTATCCTTTATCGTCGCAAGGTAACCTTGGGCATCATAGGTATAATTCATATTATTACTCATTGGATCTGTTACTTGAGTTAATACATAGAATGATAGTCCTGTTGGTTTTGTGTAAGTATATTTAACTACCCTACTTGCTGGGTCTGTGATTTGACTGATTAAGTTATTTGCATCGTAAGTAATAGTGTATACTCTTCCTGCTTGATCTGTTACCCCAGTTACCTTACCAGCCGAATCCACAGTGATTGTTACAGTGTTGCCATATCTATCTGACATAGTTGTAAGGTATCCATTTGTATTGAATCTATATGTATACTGATCTTTTGTAGTTAACGTGAATGTATTATCTGCATTTTTAACAAACTTACTTCTTGAGTCATTTGCAAAGTACGTGCCGTCAGTTTGCTTTACAAATCTTTCAACTGCTCCACTAGGTAGTGTAACAACTACCATATCACTTGTACTGTCGATTCCTACCGCACTTCCATTAAACCCAAAGCTCCATCCCCGTCCCATCGGGCTTGTTCTTTCGTCCTTTGAGTTATATGTACGTGCAAAATCAATTGTAAATCCTGGTGCAGTTACACTTAGGTCATTAACTGTAGCACTAAAGTTTCCTGTAGTAGGATTAACTCCACTTTTTCCATAATGAATTTGTTGCTTTATTGTGGCTAACTGACTCGCTGTATACCAACTATCCGCATCTTTTCCGAGTGCCTCTCCTGGTAATGTTATGTTTTGCCAACCTGAACCAACATAAGTATCTGTATTTGTAGGTGCTACGTTGTTTAATGCAGCTTTTACATCAACTCTTCCACCTGAGGTTACTTTACCTGTTAAATTTGTGCATTTTGTTACGTTATTTATGATTCTCGACTTAATGTCTGTAATAGACATAGTTGGGTATTTACTTAATAGTAACGCTGCTTCCCCTGTAACAAAAGCAGCAGATGCTGATGTTCCACTAATGTAGTCATAGCTATTCCCTGTTGTCGTTGTATAAATATTTACTCCAGGGGCCGCTACATGTATACCGTTTCCGTAACCAGAAAAGTTTGCTAATACCCCTTTTCCATCAATTGCTGCTACCGATATAATATTCGGTAAGCTGAAGTTTGCTGGATAGGCTGGTGTTGTAATTGTGTCAACACCTGTATTTCCTGCTGCACAAACAAACAAGATTCCGCTATTTGCCATAGCATCTTTTAATGCAAGGTTGTTGTCACCTCCTGCAAAACTACAGTTGATAATTTTAACTCCTTTGCTCATGGCATAATCTATAGCATCTATAATATCACTTGTATACCCTACTCTTCCATCAATAACTTGTAGTGGTAATATCTTCACATTTGGCGCTACTCCTGCTATTCCCTTTCCGTTATTTGCAGTTGCTGCGATGATTCCTGCCATTTCTGTCCCGTGTGTACTTGTACTCGGGTTTTCTGGGTTGTAAACTTGATTGTTACCCGCAACAAAGTTGTAAGCATTTGTGGTGTCTATGTTGTTTATTAAATCCTCATGTGTAATATCGATTCCAGTATCAAGGACTCCAACTGTTACCGTATTTGAACCTTGAGTAATGTCCCATGCTGCTTGTACATTGATATCAACACTCGCTCTTCCTGCTTGTCCTTCTATGGTCTGACCATTATTTGATAATCCCCATTGCTTTGCAAAGTAAGTATCGTTTGACAATGCATTGATTGATATCTGATAATCAGGTTGAGCATATTCGACATTTGGGTCTTTTAGTAATTCTTCTATTATTATGTCTATAGTGTCTCTTGTATCCGTAATGTCTTTGATATCCTTGATATCTTTGATGTTTTTATTATTTTTAGTGTTTTTAATATCTTTAGTATCCATGTCGTCATTAAGGTCAATTTCTATCAATTCTATTTTATGGTTTTTATACTTTTTCTTTAAGTTTAATTTATCTAGCTTTAATTTACTTTTTACATTTGCTATTATTGTATCACTTTTTGTATCATCTTTGTATTTAACTAATATATTTTGTCTTTCCCGTGCAGAATGTCTAAATGTTCTTGAATCTAAACGTGATTCTGGACTTGCAACCACCGTATCTAGCATGGATGCCATCATACTTAATATGAGTCCTGCAACCAATAATATCTTTGAAAATCGATTTACTAGCTTTATCATTTCGTATCCTCCTTAGTTTATCGTATATGTTACATTTGTTTGTCCACTTATTTTTGAATTAAATTTGATAACATTCACAAGTCCTGTAAAGCTTTGACCATCTATTACTGATGTTTTGAGTGTAAACACCAGTGTACCTAAAATTGGTTCACTTATGCTTAGTTCTGTATCTTTTATATCTCCCATGGTTGTGTCTGCATCTGATGTGGTTGCACATAGGTCTTCAATATCAAGTTGGTCTGGATTATATATTACTGTAAATGTTCTTGCATTTAAGTTTTGTATATCGCTTGCTGTCATGACTATCACAGCATCATCTCCTGAAACTACGTTAGCTGTGTATGTTACACTTGCTGTACCTTGTGGTGGTGTTTGCTGATTTGTTGCTAATGTCATTGCTGATAGAACGCTGCTATAGCTTCCTGCTTGACTGTCGCTTACTGCTCTTACTCGGAATGTATGTGTGCTACTTGCATCTAACCCTGATATTGTGTATATATTGTTAGTTACATTTTGTGTTGTCGTATCATCTATCTCTATATCATAACTTGCTGCACCATCTACTGTATCCCATACGAGGCTAATTGTGTTCATTGTAGGTGTTGCTATGATATTTCCTGGTATACTAAGTGGTGGATTTTCTAGTGTTGTTGTAATCACTTGATCGCTCCATTCCCCTACACCTGAACTATTCACCGCTCTTACTCTGTAGGTGTACTCAGTGCTTGCAGTTAATCCTTCGTGAGAGTATGTGAGCCCTCTTGAGTTTCCCACTACATTGCTGTTTTCTTCTATTTCATAGCTTGTTGCTCCTATTACTTTATCCCATGACATAGTTATCGCATTATTTGTAGGAGTGATTTCGATGTTTTGTGGTACTCCTATTATATTTCCACCTACTGTAACTGTAATACTTGGGCTCCATGAGCTTGTTTCTCCATTTATGGTTGATCTTACTTTGCAAACAAGCACTGTACCAACTGTTAAACCTAAGCTAGTATATGTTGCATCTGTTACAGTTTCAACTCGTGTATCACTTGTTCCGTCACCATTCACTTGTTCTATGCTTAAATCATATCCTGTTGCATCAGTTACTTCACTCCAAGTAAGATTTACACTATCACTTGTTGCGGTTGCTGCAAGATTTGATGGTACTTTAGGATCAAGAGCCTTCGTATGTCCTATCACTTGATTACTCCATACACTCTTACCTCCACTGTTTACTGCTCTCACCATGTATGTATGTTCAGTGTCTGGTGTTAATCCTGTATCTACATATATTGTTCCTGTTCCATTATTGATGATGTTACCATCTACACTTACCTGGTATGTTGTAGCATCCTCTACTTCATCCCATATTAATTCTATGGAAGTTATGTTCTCGTCTACTTCTACATTTGTAGGCACACCTGGCACTGTTATACGTGTTAGTTTATTATTTTGTGAACTCCAATCACTTGTAGCTACATCATTCTTTGCCCTAATACTATATGTATGTTGCTCTCCTGCAGTTAGTCCACTTACAGTAGTTGTTGTGTTTGATGTATTTATTGTAACACCATCTACGTTAACATCATAACTTGTTGCATTATTTACTTCACTCCATGCAAGTGTCATACTTGTTGCTGTACTAGTTGCTGTGATGTTTGATGGTATATCTAGTTTCGTTACAGCTGTAAGTGATGTACTCCAGTCACTGTCTCCACCTGCATTCGTTGCTTTTATTTTATATGTATGCTGCTCTCCAGAATTTAAACCTGTGTGAATATAGCTTGTAAATGGACCAACACTTGTTATAATTTCACCATCATCCACATTAACTGTATAAGTCATTTCAGATACACCTGTCCATGATACTGTAATTACGTTGTTGATTGATGTACTTGTTAAACCTATTGGTGTTTCTGGTGGTGGTACAAGTGTCGTACCTGTTCCTGATGAACTTTGAGTTACTGTTCCATCACCACATTTAGCTACTATGCTAAATGTATACAGTGTATTGCTAGATAGTCCTGTTGCTACCATTTTTTTGTTATTTAATGTAATCCACGTAGGTGTTGTTGTTAATTCACCTGTCTGTGTAACATAATTCGATCCCGTTGCAATTTGATACTCAGTATCTGTTGGATTGGTATCGTTTGCATTAACAGTAAGTGAAGTTGCTGTCGCATTAGATACAGTTACCGAAGGCATAATCGCTTTCGTCCATATCTTTTGTGTTTGGCTTCCGATATGTCCTACACTATCTTGTACATCTAGCTCTACCGTATATTCTTTATTTGGCAACAAAGAATTTTGTGTATAGCTTGCCTGATTAACCCAGCTAGAGTCATTTGAACCCACCGTGTATCTATATGGGTAGGTTGCTAGCCCTGCTATATTGTCGGTTGCTGAAGCATTTAATGTTATGCTATTAGTAGTCGATGATGGTGTTAATGTGATAGTTGGTGCTGATTTATCGACTTTGAAGCTTATTGTAGTTGTTACTGGAGTTGACATCCAGTCTGAAACTTCATATTTGATAGAATGTGTTCCTTCTGAAAGAGTGTTCATATTGAATGAATTAAACGCTACATCTTGAGGAGCTGTTGTATCCATAGCACTTTTGGCATCACGTGCTGTTGTTTCAGAATCTATGTAATATTTACAACTAAAAACATCATCATCAACATCACTAACTGTTAATTGTGGTATAAATGCTGTATCATTTTCAGTAAACACTTGACCTGATGTAGGTGTTTTTGCAACAATTTGTGGCATTACATTTGTTATTTGAGTTGGATATGTTACTATTATTGACTTTCCTATTCCTAATTGTCCATATTCATTATTTCCCCATGTCCATACTGTTCCATAATTTTTTAACGCTATTGTATGTAGATATCCACTTGCTTCTTTTATTATTTCACTTAGCATTCTTACTTGTACTGTAATAGTTCTATCTAAAGTTGTACCATCTCCTAGTTGTCCATAACTATTACTTCCAAATGTCCATACTGTTCCATCGCTTTTTAATGCTACAGTATGCTCTTCTCCTCCTGATATCCCTATTATTCCTGCTAATTCACTTACTTGTGCAGGAGTATTTCTTTGAGTAGTTGTGCCGTCCCCTAATTGGCCATCCATGTTTTGCCCCCATGTCCACACTGTTCCACCACTCTTTAGTGCTACTGCATGTAATCTTCCTCCTGAAATTGCTGTTATTCCATTTAACTCACTTACTTTTATTGGTGTGAGCTTATTTGTAGTTGTCCCATCTCCAAGCTGACCACTACTATTTTTCCCCCATGTCCATACTGTTCCATCATTTTTTAAGGCAATTGTGTATTCACTTCCTGATGCTATTGCAATTACTCCTGTTAATCCACTTGCTTGTACTGGGGTTAATTTTTTCGTAGTTGTACCATCTCCTAATTGACCACCACCATTATATCCCCATGTCCACACTGTTCCATCATTTTTTAAAGCTACTGTATGTTGTCGTCCAGCAGCTATTGATGTTATACCAATTAATCCACTTACTTTCACTGCTGTTGTTCTTTGTGTAGTTGTACCATCTCCTAATTGACCACTACTATTATATCCCCATGCCCATACTGTTCCATCGCATTTTAATGCGGCTGTATGTAAATATCCACCTGCTATTGCTGTCATTCCAGTTAGTCCAGTCACTTGTACAGGCATTGATTTATATGTAGTAGTACCATCACCTAGTTGTCCATAACTATTACCGCCATATGTCCATAATGTACCATTACTTTTTAATACTACTGTATGTTTATCTCCACCTGCTATTGCTGTTATTCCACTTAATACACTAGATTGAATCGGAAGTTTATATCTTTTCGTACTATATCCAAGTTGATCATAGTCATTATAGCCCCATGTCCATACTGTTCCATCATTTTTTAATGCTACTGTATGGTCATATCCAGACTTTACTGTTATTATACCAGTGAGACCACTCGTTTTTACTGGAGAATATCTGTTTGTAATTGTACCATCCCCTAGATCACCATATCCATTAAATCCCCAAGACCACACTGTTCCATCACTTTTTAGAGCCGTTGTATAGTCTCCTCCTCCTGAAATTGCTGTTATTCCTGTTATGCTGGTTAATTTATATGGAGTTGTTCTATTTGTTATAGTTCCATCTCCTATTTGACCAAATCTATTACGTCCAAAAGTCCATACTGTTCCATCACTTTTTAAAACTATTGTATGCTTATCTCCACATGATATTGCTGTGATTCCAGATAAACTACTTACTTGTGCAGGAATACTCCTACTTGTAGAAGACCCATCTCCAAGTTTTCCATAGCTACCACTTCCCCATGTCCATACTGTTCCATCAGTTTTTAGTGCTACTGTATGTGTATCTCCTCCTGCCACAGCTTTTACTCCTGTTAAATTACTTACTTTCACTGGAGTTATTTTTTGTATCGCTGTTCCATCTCCTAGCTCACCATCAACATTAGTTCCCCACGCCCACACTGTACCATCACTTTTTAATGCGATTGTATGGTCATATCCAGCTTCAATTGCGGTTATTCCAGTGAGACTACTAACTTGTACTGGGGTTGTCTTATTTATAGTTGTATTATCTCCTAATTGACCATAACTATTACCTCCCCAAGTCCATACTGTTCCATCGTTTTTTAATGCCACTGTGTGGGATCTCCCTGCTGCTACCCCTGTTATTCCACTTAGTCCAATTACTTGTACAAACCTACTTCTTCTGAGATTAGTTCCATCTCCTAATTGACCAAAGCCATTGCTTCCAGATGTCCATACTGTACCATCATTTTTTAGCATTACAGTATGTTCAACTCCTACTGCTGTCTTTGTAAATTGTGTGATTGTATCTGCTTGCACCTGAGTAGGCGTTATTATTCCTAATATAATTGTAAATAAATACACTATTGCAAATAAAAAACTTTTGATTCTTATTTGTTTTCTCATCCTTTGAAAACCTCCAGTTTATTTTTATAAATTTATGAATTACTTTTTTTAAACTTTGGTATTATTAATTCTTTAATTTTATCATTGTCAATCCCCCCCTTAGCAGTAATAAAATCTAAAATTACATTATTGTATCAAATTTATTACAAAAACTTTACAAGATATTCTGCTTAAATATAGCATTTTTCAAGATTAATTTCAATAGTTTCGTTATTAAGTGTATGATTTTGTAAGTAAACAGTGTGACTCACAGTACAGTATCACCATTTACTACGAAAATCGTACATTTAATACAAACTTTTTTGAGTATAATTTAAGCAATAAAAAAGAGGGACCAACTCTAAACTTTCACTAGAGTTAATCCCGTAAATTATATGTATCAAAGCTTGTACATATTCAATTTTATATTCCCTTTACAATTCCAAAGTAGTCGCATTTATTTTAGTAATAACTTTCCTCTGTTTTATCATCTCTTATCCCTTTAAACACCGGAAATCTAAGACTAATACCACCTTTTTCATTTTCGCTTTCCTCAAAATATTGCACTTCTATAATTTTTCCTATCATACTTTCTTTTTGTTTCCAAATTTCTTCTCTATCTAAATCTGAATAGCCCCCACCAACTTTAACTCGATATCCCTTATAATCGACTATTAAAGCACCTAGCATTCCTTCATATTTATTTTCCCCTTCTTCATATCCAGTAACTTTTAAATCTACCGATTCCATTGCTTTAACTTTCAATAAATGTCTAGTTCGTTTACATTCGTAAGGAGCATTAGCTAAACTAACCATAATACCTTCCTGTCCTTTACTTCTAGCTTCTTCTAGTAATACATCTACTACAGTTTTATCTTCACCTTTATAAATAATTGGTACATTAATTAGATATTCAAAATTATTAGATTCAATTATTTCTTTCAACATATCTTTTCTTTGCCAACATTCAATATTTGAAAACCCTTCTTGAAAATCCGAAATAGGTATCATATCAAATATGTGAAATTCTATACCTGTTTTTTCACCTTTGCTTTGAGAAATTTTTACAGTTTTTCTATAGAGAGTTTTACTATCTAATTCTTCAGTGTTCTTTGCTAAAAGTTCTCCATCATAAACTTGATTATCTATTAAATCATCTGCTTCTAATAATATCTCAACTAATTCCTCTATAGGTTGTCCTTGACGACTAAATATTGATACTACTCCATTATCTTTTATTAGTAGACATCTTACTCCATCTAGTTTTTGAGTGACTATTAGCTCTCCTTCTATTTTATCTTTATAATTTTTATATTTTTCAGCTAGCATTACTTCAAACATAGGAATAAACTTATCTCCAAATACCTTATTTATAGTTTTTGATGTTATTCCTATTTTCAAATCTTTAGTTATTATTTGTTTATAGAACTTTTGAAGTTCTATTGGTTGACTCGCAACAAAGTTTTGAACTACCAAAATATCTTCATCTTTACCTGTATTATGAGTTCTTAAATATTCTAATATGTTAATTGTTGAATCATAACTTGCATTTATGTTATCCATTTTTTTATTGATTTTTTTGCCCGACAACCCTGTTACTATGTACGGATTATAAACAAATTCTAACAATTCTTTTAGCATCTCATTTTCAATGTTTTGTAATAATATATTTTCTTTTTCATTTCTACTACTAGTGTTTTTTATATCCGATAAAATTTTAAATACATTCTCCATATTAACCCTCCTAGTTATAATATATTTGTTATATCTTAATTATATTATCAAACAAATCCTTATTTTTAGTTATTATCTCCTCGCTGCCTGCTACGCATATTTTACTGTTTTTAAGCACATCTTCTATCATATCTGCAAAATTTCTTAGGTCTTCTATTGTAACATTTACAATTTCTTCAGCTTCTTTCTGTAGAACTTCGAATTTCAAGTTGCTCATATATCTGTCTATGGCCTTTTCTCCTCTTCCATAAGGAGTATTTCTCTTATCTTTAAATTGTCTTATTATATATCTTTCTATTTCATTGTCAGTTAATGCTATGTTTTTCAAAAAGTCAGGTATCCTATCAAAAACCTTTAATGTCTCCATGAGATTAATCCCACTTCCTGCCAAAAAAGTCATACTTCCATTGACTGTGAGTTTCATTTCAACTCTATATGCACCGTTATTTTCTCTTACTTCTTTCCAAAGAAATTCTCTATTTATAATATCTTTAAGAACATCCATCTTTATGTTATACTCATACCCTAGTTGCATATAATTGCATCCTTTTACCACAGCAATATTATTGCTCATTAGCATTATTGCCTCGTTACCACCAGTCATATCTAAATTATAATTGACCTTTGTGTATTCTCTACTCGGAAGCTCATCTATAAATTTTTCCATGCATGTTTTGACTCTAATGTATACATTTTCTTGACATGTTATGCCAATTATAAGTTTTTCTCTGTTAAATACTGTTGTTATCATGTCCCTAATATTTTCTATAAGTTTATCATACATATCATTAAAATTATTATTTAATTTAAAAATTTCATTATAAAAGTCGATACCCGCTAGCTTGTCCCAATATCTATACATGTCAGTAAAACATTCCATAAGCCTATTCTCTGCTATTGATGCTGAATTTTTATTCATACCTCTATATGTGTTTACACACATAGTATTTACTATTTGTTTAATCAATTCTTTATCGTCCAATTTTATGTTTTTTATAATCTCCATAAATATGCTGAGCATATCATCCAAATTATACTCTAGTCCACTACTTTGTAATACAAATTTATACTTTGCATCATCACATTTACCATACATATTAAAAATTTTGATATATCTTCTACTATTTCCTGATTTAATACTTATAACATTATCCAACTCTTTTTGTGAGTAATTTAAAGTTCCCATTTGATTAAAAATTTCTTTAAACACATTCACGGCCATTAGTTTATCCAAATCTAAATTCATAATATCGAAGTTCAAGTTATAATACACAATTTCGCCTGTTTTATCAGGATGAAATAAAAGTTTTACACCTTTATATTCGTCTTCTTTTAACTCGAAATTCTCAGGTTGCAAATCAACATCAGATATTGTTACGCTTGGAATGCTCATATCTGATGTTTTTCTTATTTCTTGTTGATAACATTTGTGCTTGATTATGTCTTTTTTAATTTCTTCTACTCTTTCACATGAAAATCTTGTCTTTATTTGAAATAGTTTATTTATCTCAGTTTTTTTAGGTTTATATATTATTTTAACATTGTTTTCATTATTTAGAAAATACTTATTTATTCCGTTTTCTATAAATCCATTATCGAGTTCATTCTTTATATCATTATGTATGTTTTCCTCTAACTTTATGCTTTCAAATGGTGATTTGCCATATAACCAATTATGTATTATTTCATCGTAATAATGGGACCCCATGATACTATTTTTATTATTTTTTCTGTTAAACTCAACTCTTGCCAAAAAGACATCTGTCATTTTCTTTGCAATACCATTTTTACTTGTATCAATTAAAGTATTTTGAATTAAATCAAAAAAAGATTCACCCCTTTCTTCATCTATATTATTCAACATAAATGTATTAATAAATTGATTATATGATTTTGTATCTATTCGTGAGTTGTAAAATAAATCTTTTTTCCTCAATGCTTCCAAAATTGGAGAACCACCATAGTTATATAAAAAAGCATTCAACAAATTCAAATCATGATTTGTTCTACAAGTACTTTCTTTTATCATATAACTTAAACTATAATAATTTTTATTTTTAATATCATCATTAGTTGGATAGTAAAATTCCTGAATTCCGTTTATATTTATATCTCCTTGCAGAATTTTCCCATTATTTATTGTCTTTTTTGTATAATATTTCAAATATTGTTCATCAATAAAGTCTAACTCTCCTAGAATGTCCTCTTTCCCAGATAAAAATATATACATATTAGATGGATGGTAGTAATCTTTATGAATTTTCAACATATCCTCATTGGTAGACTTCACCATATTTTCCAATTTTCCACCTAATGAATATTTATAGTTAGTGTCACACAAACAAATTTCTCGTATTTTTTGACCCATTAAATCAGGTGGATTTATGGCAATATCTTTCACCTCATTATAAACTATACCATTATAAAAGATCTTACCATCATTATCTAAATCATATCTCCATCCTTCTTGCTTAAATATATTTTCATTTATATATATATTGGGGTTAAGTAGCGCGTCCATATATACATCTAATATATTATGAAAGTCTTTTTTATTCATACTAGAAAAAGAATATTTTGTCTTATCTAGATAAGTTGATGCCCTCAAGCAAGTGTATAGTGACGACTTCTTTAATTCATTAACTACATTTTTTTCCGGATATTTTTTGGATCCTCCAAGAACACAATGCTCAAGTATATGTGTTAACCCCTTATTGTTTTTTGGCAAAGTCTTAAATGTTATCGCACAATAGCTCTCAACATCATCATTTTTTATATACACAAATTTAGCACCTGATTTTACATGCTCAAAATGGTATCCCATTACTTCATAATCTTCCAGATATTCTTCTTCTATCATCTTAAATCCATTTGGTAGCATATGTTTTACATCCTTCCATTCGTTGTTTCTTTTCATGCAAATTATAACATATTGTTTTCTTTACTGCAACACATAAAATAAAAAGAAAGCATCTATATTAGCATGCTTTCACATATTAACTATATAAATTAATATCAAGATTATATATTTTTTTTATTACTTATTTAAACCAGCAAAGAAACTTATGTGTTAATGTTTTAATATATTTACTTCTCCATCTTATCGATGTAACTCGCAGCACTCAGCGCTGCCACTAGTCCTTCTCCAACTGCCTTAGCCACTTGGAATGGTTTTCCTGTGCAGTCACCTGCAGCGAAAATACCGGGCATGTTTGTTTCCATATTTTTGGTTACCTTTATCACATTACTCTCAACTTCTAACCCCGAAATTAGTTTTGATACAGGAGTTGTTTGTCTAAGTATAAATACACCATCTAGAGTTATTTCTCCGCCACTATGCTTCAGGCTCTTTACAATATCCTCACCACATATCTCTTCAACTTTAGCATCTATATATTCAATATTATCTTCCTTCAAGTTATGTTCTTTATTGTTTATATAATATACTTTCTTTGCTAGTTCACTTAGAAAATGTGCTTCTTCATCCGAATCATTACTTTCTCCTATAACTAGTACAGTCTTTCCCTTATAAAGATTTCCATCGCATGTAGCACAGTAGCTAACACCTCTACCTAGATAGTTTTCTTCACCTTTAAATACTTTACTTTTAGTAAGTCCTGTTGTGATGATTATTGTTTTTGTATCAACAAATTCATTATTAAAATTAATGGTGTAATGTCCGTTCATGTCATATATCTCTAAAACCTTTCCTTCCTCTATTTCAAGTTTGACCTTTTTTGCATGTTTCATGAATTTGTCCAACATTTTTTCACCAGTCACCTTGTGGAAACCTAAATAATTATCAACTCTTTCAGCTTTAAATAAGTAACTTGTATTAATATTATTCCCAAATACCTTTACATTTTTATTTCTAATCTTCGCGTTTATTCCAGCTGATATTCCAGCTGGTCCACATCCTATTACTGCTACATCAATCATGTTCTTCACTCCTTTGTAAGTGGTATATCTGATATTCTAATCTCATTCTTGCATAATTATTCTTTATTGATAGTATACTAAATTAAAATGATTTTGTAAAGAAGGGGATTTAATGAAAATAATTGGGTTAATCGAAGACGGTGAGGGCTCCGACACTCTTGTCACGCTATATAACATTTTAAAAAGTTTTTTTAAAGTTAAAATCGTAGTATCTTTCAAAAAAATATTGAAAGATACAAATTGCAATACCTTGGATGCATATTTTTCACATTTAAAATCCGAATCAGTAGATTTAGTTATTTTAAAACTAAAGTCTAGTGAAGTATTTCATAAAGAGCTAGAAAAAATAAGTTTTGACTTTTTGCTTTTAGCTGATACTAAAAAATTTTTAAATACACAATTTATTGTTGCTAATCATTTAATATACAATTATGATAATTGCGTTAAAACGGATTTTATTAAGGAACAACGTTCTATCAAATATTCATATGGCTTAAGCTATAATGCAGACTTTTTCCCTTCTAGTATAGAAGAAAACTACACATGCAACAAAATAATGCTTTGCATCAATAAGAGTATTTCTACCTTGTCTGGCAAGACGCTCGAAGCACAAGAATTTTTAATAAAAACGAATATTTCTGTGGAAAGCAAAATATATAATATATTAGCATCTCTTCTTTGCTGTCTACTGCTAGATGTAAAACTAAATGATTTGATAACGCAAGTCGAATTACTTCTTAAGGAGGAAAAAATACATGCATAACAATATTGTTAAACTTATCGGTCAAGTGATATCAGCACCTGTATTTAGTCATTCATCATATGAAGATAATTATTATATCTTCAATTTATCTGTTAATAGATTAAGTCAAACAAGTGACATAGTACCCATTATAATTACATCAAAAAAGTTCGATCCAGCTACTATTAACTCCGAAGACAAGGTTAGTATTTATGGTGATTATAGATCATTTAATTTTCATTCTGAAGATACAACACACCTTTCATTAAACGTATTTGCAAAAAAAATTGATTTTTGTGACTCAAAGGATACTCCAGATTCAAATGAGGTTTTTTTGAATGGTTACCTATGTAAACCACCTATATTCAGAAAAACTCCCCTTAATAGAACCGTTTGTGATGTACTTCTTGCTGTTAATAGACCTAACAGAAAATCTGACTACATTCCTTGTATTGTCTGGGGAAAAAATGCTGAATTATGTAAAGATTTAGTCACTGGTACCAACTTAACTATAAAAGGAAGAATACAAAGTAGGAGCTATCAAAAAAAGACAGAAACCTCATACTCAGAAAAAACTGCATACGAAGTATCCGTTTCATTTATAGAAGTGTTAGATAAAAAGCCAGAATAAAGTGTCGTGCCTTATATGTGGCACACTTTATTCTGAGTATACCTTCTACTCTTCATACACAATACTTTTTATAATTCTATCATATCCAGCCTTGGTATTTACAAATATTTCTTTGGCTATATATAAATAATCTTTAGGATTAGTAAGTGAAGGACTATAATGTGTTAGCCATAATTCTTTAACATCGGCCTCTTTTGCCATCTTGGCTGCTTCATAAAACATCATATGTTTTCGATCTATCGCCTTATTTTCCTTGTCTTTTTCTGCATACATTCCCTCGCATACAAATAAATCAGAATTTCTTGCCAAATCAACTATATTATCTGTAGGCCTGCTATCTGTACAGTAGCTTATTTTAAATCCTTTTCGACATTCGCCCATAACCATACTAGGAGTGTAAAGTTTATCTTCATATGATACTTCTTGTTCGTTTTGAAGCATATTCCAATAATTCTTAGGCAAATCAAGTTTGAGTGCTTTCTCTATATCAAATTTACCCAATCTTTCTGTTTCAATGCTATATGCTAAACATGGAACCCCATGCTTTGCCCCGCAAGTTTTTAAGATATACTCGTCTAGTCTCAACTCGCATACTTCATCAGTATTTATTTCTTTATATATTATATCAAAAGGTAGCTCACTAGCTATAGTTCTTAATGCACTTACTACCCTCTCGAGTCCTGTAGGACCCACTAACGTCAAAGGTTCCGTCCTCTCAGAGTTTCCGAGTGTGAGTAGCATCCCAGGCAAACCACTTATATGATCCGCATGATAGTGTGTAAAACATATCGTATCTATATTTTTAAATCCCCACCCTAATGACTTTAGGCTTATCTGAGTCCCTTCACCACAATCTATAAGCAGCATCTTACCTTTAAATCTAACCAACATAGATGACAACCACCTATTCGGTAGTGGCATCATTCCACCTGTACCAATCAAACATATATCAAACATAATTTATTCCCACTCCCTTTATACTATTAACAATTATTATCCCCCCATTCTACACTAAAACCAGAAAAACTTCAAGCATTTTATTTGCTTGAAGTTTTTCTGGTTTTCTATTTCTCTATTTCTCTATTTCTCTATTTCCACTTCTCTTGAAGTTTCATTCCAATTTACTTTATACCCTATCTTTTCTAACTCTCTCACCTTTATATAAGTTCTATCATTTACTATAACGCCTTCTAAATACACATTTTGTCCGTCAACTGCTACATAAGCTTTCTTTGATGCATCGTCCCAATTAATCTCATCCCCAAGTATTTCTACTACTTTTCTAGCTGGTAAATAAGAGAAATCATTAATTACCTTTATATCTAGGTTTTCATACCCTAAAGTAGGAACTTCAGATATAGTTTGATTATATCCACCATGATCTATATTAACTCTTAGTTTCTGTTTTGCATATTTCTTTATATCTTTCGCATTAACTACTCCTTCTGTAGGAACTATTATGTTTAGGCTAGATGATTTTTTAATATTAGATGTAGCTACAATACTAATATTGCAATCATCTTTTATCATTTCTGTATTTCCTGTCTGCTGTAATATCGTATTAATCGTTGGTGTAAGATTCATTTTAAAACTAAACTCATCTGTATATGTTGTGCTATTTTGTTTTGCTAATGAATATTTCATTAATATGCTCTCAAGAATAGGTTTAATCTGTTCGCTTTTCATCATCTGTTTTGACATTTCCATTTGTGATATTGCAGTATCTTTGTTTTCTTTCAAACTTTGTCTAGATTCATTAAAGCTTCCTATAATTTCTTCTCTCGAGTCCCCAATATTTAGACTTTTAAGTTCTTCATCTGTAAGTGTATTTAAAAGATCTACAAAAGCATCTGCAAAATCATCATAATTATTTATCAAGTAAATAATTGAATCAAATGCTACATCCATCATTTCCTCACCATTCACACTCATACTATAACTATCTGTTCCTATTTTTTCTACTTGATTAGTTGTTAAATCTTTAAATACAACTTGTATTAGTTCATCTGCAAACGCAATATATTTATCCGTTAATTTTTGGTCAGTACCTATATTATATTTAAGACCACCCAGTTTTGAATTATCTAAATCATTTAAATCTATCATCATATATTTCATACTCTTACCTTTAATATTTAGAAGTTCATCTGCTTTATATAATCCACTATCTGATAAGTAGCTTACAATTTGTTCTATATTTATATATACCTTTTCACCCTTTAATATAACTGTTGTAAATGCTTTCTTTTCACTCGTTTTCTTTGTAACAACATTTATTTCTATTGTACCTTCTATATTATCTTTATCATACTTCACAAGAAGTTGTATACTATTTTCTTTCAAAAACACTCTTATTTTATTTAATACTTCTTTTTCTTCAGTTGTTAACTCCATTCCTAGTTTTTCACCTTGTTTATCAATTAAATCAAATAATTGTTCTGCATCAATATCAATATTTTCATCGCCTTCAAGAACACTAATTTCACTAACTTCTTTAGTTAAATTCCATAGTCCTAACTCTTCTTTTGTACAACCTGTAAATAATGTTACCATCATTACCATTGCTAAAAACAAACTTAAAATTCTTTTCATATTTATATCCTCCGTTTTAAATTGAATTCACAATTACATTATGAACTGTGATTTTATATTACTCCACTGTAACTGATTTTGCTAAGTTACGTGGTTTATCTACATCATGTCCAAGCAGTATCGACATATGATACGCTATTAATTGCTGTGGTATATTTGCAAGTATTGAAGTAAATATCCACTCTGTATTTGGTATATAAATAACATCATCTGCTACATCCATTATTTCTTCTTTTCCTTCTAATGTGATTGCTAATATTTTTGCTCCTCTTGCCTTCACTTCTTTTAGGTTGCTCATTGTCTTTTCAAATAAGTGTTCGTCCGTTGCAATACCTACAACCAAAGTATTATCATGTATTAATGCTATTGGACCATGTTTTAATTCTCCTGCTTCATAAGCCTCGCTATGTATATATGCAACTTCCTTTAATTTCAAAGATCCTTCTCTTGCCACTAAATAGTCAAGTCCTCTTCCTATATAAAACACATTGTCACATGTCTTATATTTATTTGCTATTTCTTTTATTTTATCTTCACCTTTTAAAATTTGTTTTATATTATCACTTATTGCAAGAAGTGAGTTCCTAAACATAATAAATTCTTCTTCCGAAATATAACCCTTTTGTGTTGCAATATAGCATGAAATCAAATACATAGCTATAAGCTGTGCTGAGTATGCTTTTGTTGATGCTACTGCTATCTCAGGTCCAGCAAGGGTATATAATATATCATCACATTCTCTTGCAATGGTACTTCCAACTACATTTACTATACCTATTGTTCTTGCTCCTTTTTCTTTTGCAAGTCTAAGTGCTGCAAGTGTGTCAGCAGTTTCTCCTGATTGCGATATTACTATAACAAGTGTGTTCTTATCTATAATAGGATCTCTATATCTAAACTCTGATGCTACATCAGCAACGACAGGTATTCTAGCAAGTCGCTCAATTAAATACTTGCCCACAAGTGAGGCATGATAAGCGGTTCCACAGGCAACCATATATATCTTATTAATTTTGTCTAATGCCTCTTTATCTAAGTTTATACCATCTAAATTAATAGTTTTGGCATCAACCTTTAACCTTAAAGATAAATTATCTTTCACAACCTTTGGTTGCTCCGCTATCTCTTTTGACATGAAGTGTTCATACCCATCTTTCTCTGCTGAAACTATATCCCATGTTACTTTGTATACTTCTTTATCTATCTTATTTTTATTAATATCTATAACTTCAATAGCATCACTGGTAATAATAACTATTTCATTATCATTTAAAAGGTATATATCTCTTGTATATTCTAAGATGGCAGGTATATCCGAAGCCAAAAAGTTTTCTCCAACACCGATTCCAGCTATAAGTGGACTATCTTTTCTAACACCTATGAGTTTCCCTGGCTCATCCTTACATATTATAGCAAGTGCATATGAACCTTTCAACTCCTTTAAAGTACTTATAAGTGCATCAACTATATCACCTTTATAATAATAATCGAGCAAATGTACAATGACCTCTGTATCTGTTTCAGAAACAAACTCATATCCAAGATCTTTCAACCTTTCTTTTAACTCAATATAGTTTTCTATGATTCCATTATGTACTGCTACTATTGTACCACTTTTATTCGAGTGTGGGTGTGAATTAATCTCTGATGGTTTTCCATGCGTAGCCCATCTGGTATGACCAATACCAAGTGTCCCCTCAGGTCTTTTTTCCAAAAGTCTTTCTTCAAGATTTTTTATTCTCCCATTTGTTTTCATTATTTTGATATTATTAGAATTATGTACTGCAACACCTGCAGAATCATAACCCCTATACTCTAGCTTTTTTAGCCCTTCTAATAATATATTATCAGATTGTCTATTACCTATATACCCTATAATACCACACATATTTACACCCCTTTTTCAGTTCACTATGATAATGTATTCGTCTTCCTATTTTACTTTTTTACATTAACATTTATCGTAATAAAACCGATTTTTTGTGAATTCATCACGCCTTCTGGAAAAACAATCTCTTGTTCAATTATTTGGCTTTGTGTTATATTTGACAAATCTAAAGGTATACTCCAAATAGAATCTAGTTTATCAATAACATCTTCTTCTCCTGTAACTAATACCTCGGACGGTGATAAAATAATACTTTCAAGTATAAGTGGCTTTCTTAATTCGTTTAACAACTCTGTTTTAAACGTAATAGTTTTATTTTTTACTATTGGTATTTCCACATTAGTTACATTAGCATTTGCTCGTAATCCCATAATTTCATTTTTATTTATATCATAAAATTTTATAAGTACATTTGTTTTCAGTGTTTTATGTAATCCGCCCATATTCACTTCAGCTTTTACTTTATCTATTGAATTTATATCAGAAGATGCTCCATCTACAATAACTTCACTAGGCTTCATCTTTATCTTATCTTTTAAGACTTCATATCCATCCTTAACATTATTTTTAAATTCAAGTTCTATAACCTTACTAATTTCCTTGTTTTCTTCAAGTATTACTTGAACATATTGTGGATCCTTTTGCTCAACTTTGATGTATTCCTTAAATTCGATTGGTAATTCTATTTGAATTTGCATAGAATTAGGATTTTGAGCACCCACTTTTGTATAATTTTGCATATCAACACTCGCACTAATTCTAGAAATATTTTTTCTGAGTCTTTCTAGTGCAAGCCTATTTCCACGAAATTTCACTTTTACCATATCTGTACCTTTATTAGTAACAAGCAAATTATTTTTATCAACCTTCTCCATGTTTGTAAGTTTTATAGGGATGTTTTTTACAGTTAGAGTCTCTATAGGATTTTGTATGTTTATAACTATAAACCATAAAACAATGGCAAGAATTACAGAAAATATCTTCCATAAAAGATTTATACCCGCTATTTTCCTCATGATTTATCGTCCCCTTCCATATCACAACTTTGTTTGTGTTCTTGCTTCCCCTTCCACATTCCAAAATTCTTAAATGGGTTAAATGGAACATTTTTCAATTCAGTTATTAATTGATTTCTTAAACTTTCCCTTTGTATATCATAAATCATCTCGCCATTTTTTACTAGAGATATAGCTCCTGTTTCTTCAGATATTATAACTACAACGCAATCGGATACTTCAGTTATACCAAGTGCTGCTCTGTGTCTCGTACCTAATTTTTTACTTATGTTACAATCAGAAGAAAGAGGCAAATAACATGTAGCAGACGATATTCTATTATTCTTAATTATTACTGCTCCGTCATGTAAAGGTGTATTTTTTTCAAAAATATTCATAAGCATTTCACTTTTTACTTTTGAATCTACAGATATTCCTGTTTCTTCATATTCCTCTAGCTTCACTTTTTCTTCTAAAACAATTAATGCACCTGTCTTCTTTTGTGACATCTGTTTTGCAGCATCAACTATTTCATCTACAACTTCAAGTGAAAGTGCTGTGTACTTTTTATCAGTGTCATCTGCTGAAAACATATTTGTAACTGAATAGCTCGTTCCTAATTTTTCTAGTGCCCTTCGTAGTTCAGGCTGAAAAACAATTACAATTGCTATTATTCCAACTGATATAGTATTCATAAATATCCACATCACTGTATTGAGTTGTAAAAAGTAAGCAATCGCAGCAAGTATAAATATCAGTAATATTCCCTTAAATAAGGTCCATGCTCTAGTAGTTTTTATCCAAATCATAAGTTTGTATATCAAAAATGCCACTACTACTATGTCGATTACATCACGGAAGGTTATCCTTGGCATTTCCATAGCTAATCCCTTAAACTGTATTAAAAAATCTTGAATAGTTTCCATTAAAGTACCCTCCTTAAATCAAAGTACAAAGTTAAAATAATAGTTTAGTTTCGTTTTGGTTCATATTGTTTGAATATTTTTTTAATTGCTTTAAAAATACCATTTGCTGCATTATCTGTATATGAGATATTCTTTAAATTCGCTAATTCAGTTGGATTTGTCATATATCCGATTTCCACAATAATTGCTGGCATTGTTGTGTTCTTTAATACATATAAATCACTTCTTGCTATAACACCTCTATCTTTAGAACCAAGTTCATTTGCAACTGTGCTTTGTACTATTTCAGCAAGTATCTTTGCATCTAGTCCCGAAGCATTTTTAGTACTTAATGGAAAATAGAGTGTCTCAGTTCCAATAGCTTTTTCACTTAGAGTAGCATTATTATGTACACTTACAAAAACATCTGCTTGCACATCTTCAGCTATTTTA
This sequence comes from Clostridiales bacterium GWD2_32_19, assembly GCA_001795385.1. Taxonomy (GTDB): domain Bacteria; phylum Bacillota; class Clostridia; order Lachnospirales; family UBA12420; genus UBA12420. The sequence continues at coordinate 86,878 of MGOU01000022.1, read as the reverse complement.
GCTCTATCTTGTAGAGTAGGATAATTATCTTTATCTCGAGTAACATAAACTTTTATATTTCCATCGGCTTCAATTAATTCTTCTATTTTTGTTGTAATTACTAGATTTATATTTTTCTCAAATATCCCAGATACCGTTGCCCCTGGGTCACTTCCACCATGACCTGCATCTATAAGTACTATTTTACTATATTTTTGTTTAGGTTTCAATAGTTCTACATAAATATATTTTTCATCTTCATTAATATTACATGCAAATATTGTATTCGAGTATATATCAATAGCTGTGTTGCTCCCTCTTTTTGAAACATTTACTTTACTTATTCTTTCATCATTTATATTTATTTCACCATTTCCAAACTCACTCGTAAAATCTCCTGGAAATGTTATTTGTAAGTTTTTCTGCAAATAATTATCAACTACTTTTATTTGTGATATATCAATTATCTTATCCTTTGGTTTAATTAAAATAATTTTCGTATTTTTTTCATCTTCATTATCATATGTTATATTTTTGTACTCTGCTTCCGTTATTTTTATTTTAACAATATTGTCCCTAAACTCAATATCATACTTCGGTTGTCCTATGGTATCTATAACAAATCTAGTAGTACTTTCTTCAAATTGACTGGTCCTAATAGACTTTATATATTTACTTGTTACACTTGCCTGTTTACTATCAAGTTTTGAATAACTATAAGGAACATCAAACACTATTCTGTCTGGATCTGTAAGTCTAAAAGCTGTTACATTTGTTTTGAGTGAACCTTTAATATATAAAGTTGCTGTTTCACTTTTTTCTGATAACTGCATAGCGTATATCTGATTTTTTAAAAATCTAACGACAATATTCTTTCGATTTCCACTCAAAGACACCTCATAATTATAATTATCTTTTAGCTCAAATACAATTTTAGATTTATTAGGTTCTTTACTAACTTGAGTAGTTGTTATACCTTTTATAAAGAGGTTATCTATAATAGTATATTTGTTAGCATTAAATTCCATGATAGAATTATCAATATCTATGATTAACTTATTGTCAATACGGCTATGTGTTATATTACTTACTCTGTCACTAGCTGTTATAACTAAGTCAATATTTTCATTATCTACTTTTATAAGACTTACATCGTCTATATTTACATCACTGTAGTCCCTTTTGCTTATACTAAAATTCTTATATGTCTCAATATCTTTATCATTTTTCCATTCTAGAGTTGTTTTTGCTATATCGTGTGCTTTTAATATTTCTTCACTAGTAGTATCTGTTTTTATACTTCCACTTGTTGCTGTTTCATTTACCTCTACAATTCTTGTCTTCTCAACCCAATTCACCTTAAACCCTAATCCTTTTGCAACAAATGCAACAGGTATCATAGTTTTACCATTAATAAGCTTTGCAGGAACATCTAGTTCACTGGTTATTTGATTTATATATGCTGTTTTATTATTAATCGTTAGTATTATTGTTTTACTTCCATATATTATGTATACTTGCTTATACTTTTCATCCCACTTCACTTTTGCTCCAAGCTTTTCAAAAACATCTCTAGCTGGTACTAGAGTTCTATCATTTAATATAATAGGTGGCATCTCTGTATCCACTTGTTTACCATTTACCATAAGCTTAATAGGCTTTGCTGTATACTCATGCTTCTCACCATCATATTCCAAACTCATTGCATATGTATATACGCTATTTGAATACATAATAATTAGTAAGATTAATGCAACATATACTCCCCTAATTACATTTTTCACAATTATCAACCCCCGCCTATAATTATTTTTCAGACCTGGATTAATTATATCATAATATGTGCTTTTTTCAAACAAAATATTATATTTTGAAACATGATTGTAACATAAAATATCAGTTCATTCCTTTACCTCCTAAATAGTGGATGACTTACATAAAAAAAGAAACTCTTAACATAGAGTTCCTTCAATCTTGTATTGTACTTTTGTATTTTTGTATTTGTTACATAACTCTTCCCGGTATTATAGCGTTTATAATACCAATTATCAATGCTCCTACTATTGCGCCTATTGCTGATACATTATAGCCTGGTACTATAAATTGAACAAAGTATAGTATTGCAGCTGCTATAACAAATCCAATAATGCCCTTTCCCATAGGGGAAGCATCAATTCCCGTAAACTGTTCAACTAAATAGTCAATAGCTATTATTGCTACAGCAGCAACTAGCAAAGCCCATACCCCTTCTATAGTAAACCCTGGCGTTAAAAACGCTGTTGCCATCAATACTATAGCTGTTATTATAACTCGCAAAAATATACTTCCTAAGTCTGCATTGCTACTTCTGTTGTTAAACTTAGTTTTTTGTTGTTGTTGTTCTGCCATAAAAATCACTCCTATCATAAAATTTATGTAGCATAGCAATTTGCTACCGCTATCATTAACATTTACAAAAGGGAATGATTTTATACAAAATTTTAAATTTTTTTTCTAAATTTCTAAAATATATTAAACAAAAATAATGCTTTTAATACACTCAATCTCATATATCATGCGTACATTCCTTTTATTTTATTTTGATAATCTTCATTTTCCATAAATTCATCAAATGGCACCTGTTTATCAAATACACCTTTTGGTGTAATTTCTATCACCCTATTTGCTATTGTTGTTATAAACTGATGGTCATGTGAAGTAAACATCATAGTACCTTTAAATGCCACTAACCCATCATTTACCGCTTGTATTGACTCCAAATCTAGATGATTGGTAGGTTCATCAAATAAAAGTACATTTGCCTTAGATAACATAAGTTTTGAGAACATACATCTAACCTTTTCTCCACCCGAGAGTACACTCACTTTTTTTAATGCCTCATCCCCTGAAAATAACATTTTTCCTAGAAAGCTTCTTATGAACATATCAGTTTTATCGTTGGAAAAATCTCTTAACCAGTCAACCATGCTCAAGTTTACACCATCGAAATATTTTGCATTGTCTTTTGGAAAATAATCTTTTGATGTAGTAACTCCCCATTTATATGTACCCGAGTCTTGTTCCATTTCACCCATAAGTATCTTAAATAATGTAGTTTGTGCCATTTCATTTTTTCCTAAAACAACTATTTTATCACCTTTATTCAATGTGAAAGAAATATTATCGAGTACTTTTTCTCCATCTATTGTCTTACTAATTCCCTCAACTACGAGTATATCTTTACCTGCTTCTCTTTCAGGTTCAAATCCCACAAATGGATATTTTCTAGACGAAGGTTTTATGTCATCAAGTGTAATTTTATCCAGTAATTTCTTTCTTGAAGTGGCCTGCTTAGACTTTGAAGCATTAGCACTAAATCTCTCAATAAATTTTTGAAGTTCTAGTATTTTCTCTTCTTTCTTTTTATTTACATCCTTTAGCATTTTAAGTGCAAACTGACTTGATTCATACCAAAAGTCATAGTTACCAACATATAAAGTTGCTTTTTGGAAATCTATATCTACCATATGAGTACATATTTTGTTTAAGAAATGCCTATCATGTGATATTACAATGACCGTGTTAGGATAATCTAACAAAAAGTTTTCCAACCAGTTTACAGCTCTAAAGTCCAAGTGATTTGTAGGCTCATCAAGCAATAGTACATCTGGACTACCAAAAAGTGCCTGTGCTAGTAAAACCTTAACTTTCTCTCCACCCTTTAATTCTTTCATTTTCTTTGTAAATACATCTTCTCCTAGTTCCAAACCATTTAAAAGCTTTTCAGCATTGGTTTCTGCATTCCAACCATCAAGTTCTGCGAATTCCCCTTCTAGTTCTGCTGCACGTATACCATCTGCATCTGTAAATTCAGCTTTCGAATAAACCTCATCTTTTTCTTTCATTATATCATATAACTTTTTATGCCCCATAATTACAGTATCTATAACTGAAAACTCATCATATACAAAGTGATCTTGCTTTAGCACCGCCATACGTTTATCCTTTTTTATAGAAACAGTACCCTCATTAGGTTCTATTTCTCCAGATAATATCTTCATAAATGTTGTTTTTCCAGCACCATTCGCACCTATAATTCCATAGCAATTTCCATCTGCAAACTTCAAGTTTACATCTTCAAATAATTTCTTCTCTCCAAATCTAAGCCCAAGCTTTGTAACTGTTATCATAATTATGCCTCCATTATTTCATTTTTATAATTTTTTACTTATCTGTCATCATTTTATTCCCTCTATTAAACCATATTTTTGCTTTTTAGTCAACCTCTTTATAACACATTCACGTTTCATAGCTTCTTGCTTTGTTTCATATTCCTCATGATACATTAACTTTACCGGTAGCCTTCCTCTAGTATACTTAGCACCCATTCCGCTATTATGATCTAATATTCGCTTTTCTATATCATTCGTCCATCCAGTATAGAGAGTACCATCAATGCACTCAATTATGTAGACATAGTTCATATCCATCCCTCACATTTTGAAAGAATTGCGTTCGAAGTAAATAGTAAAAGGAACGGTAACCACCGTCCCCTTTTATTCTAACACACTTGCTTGTAACTAGATTATACACTACATACATCCAATTGTCAATATATAGAAATATGAATCCTTAAGTATTGATTCTTTACTAGCACTTCATACTATTATCTGTATCTCCGTTTATAGTCAATTTTTTTAACTCCTCGAATATATCTAGCAATATAGAGTTTTTTATATTCCCCAAACTCCGTGTAAACACACTTATATTATAACCATAACTTACTGCTTGCATTATGAATTCCAGGTTGTCTACTTCTTTTACAAATATGGCTTCATTCGTTTGATTCATTTCATACTCTTCCCACAGTCTATAATACTCATCTTCCCATTCACAGTATTCTAATACTTTCTTTACTCCTTCATGCTCCATTCTATGTTTATCTTCATCACTAACACCATCCATAGGAGTAAAGTCTCCAGCATATATTTCACCAAGCTCATGCACCATACACATTTTCAAGCAATGCATGGCATCAATATCCAAATCATACTTTTTTATTATAGTATCACATAACATAGCTAAACTAAATGAATGATCTGCAACAGATTCACATTTTATTCTAAACTCCTCACCTTTAAGCTTTATCCATCCTTGTCTATATAGATTTTTCAATTGATTTAATTGAAAGTAAAAACTTATAACACTATTTTCTGATTTGCCTATGATTCTGTCATATGAATGTGTATCTTTCGTGTACATAAATTGCCTCCCTATCTCATATTGGTAGTGTAAAATATTTATAGTACTAAATACTACACTATCCCTTTATATTCAATATATTTTATCAGTATTATCTACATTTTCACTCGCTTCTTCAGTTTTACAACCTCATCCCTCAGCTTTGCAGCCTTCTCAAACTCTAGCATTTCCGCTGCCACTTTCATGTCTTCTTCAAGTCTATCTATAAGCAACCTTATTTCGTCATCATCCATCCTACTCACTTCACTCATTAAACTTTCAACAGACTCATCCTCAGCTACCTTAGCTGCTTGAATGATATCTCTTACCCTTTTTACGATAGTGGTAGGTGTTATATTATTTGTAATATTATACTCTTTTTGTACCTCGCGTCTTCTATCCGTTTCTTCTATAGCGCTCTGCATGGAGTTCGTTATTCTATCAGCATACATGATAACCTTACCATTTATGTTTCTCGCGGCTCGTCCTATATTTTGTATCAATGCAGTGTCTGAACGTAGAAAACCTTCTTTGTCTGCATCAAGTATCGCAACTAGTGATACCTCTGGAACATCAAGACCTTCACGTAGGAGGTTTATCCCAACAAGAACATCAAACACATCAGTACGTAAATCCCTAATGATTTTAACACGCTCTAAAGTCTTAATTTCAGAGTGCAAGTACTGAACTCTAATATCTACTTGTTTCATATAATCTGTAAGATCTTCTGACATTTTCTTTGTAAGTGTAGTTACAAAGATTTTTTCACCTTTTTCTACACGTTTTCTTATCTCGCCTATTAAGTCATCTATCTGTCCAGTGATAGGTCTTATTTCTACTACCGGATCAATAAGCCCTGTAGGCCTTACTAGCTGTTCAACCGTTTGCTCTGACTTTTCGTGTTCATACGCTGAGGGTGTGGCTGATACATATATTATCTGATTTATTTTCTTTTCAAATTCTGTAAAATTAAGCGGTCTATTATCCATAGCTGAAGGAAGTCTAAAACCATAGCCTACCAAATTTTCTTTTCTTGCCCTATCGCCTGCATACATACCTCTTACTTGAGGGATAGTCATATGCGACTCATCTACCATTATCAAATAATCATCTGGAAAATAATCTAGTAGGGTATACGGCGTGCTTCCTGCTTCACGTCCCGACATATGTCTTGAGTAGTTTTCTATACCTGAACAGTATCCTAGTTCCCTCATCATTTCTATATCAAAATTCACTCTTTGCTCGATTCTTTGAGCCTCTAATAATTTATTATTTTCTCTCAGTTCTTTCAATCTTTCTTGCAGTTCTATTTCTATATTTCCTATAGCTGCTTCCATCTTTTCATCGCCTACAACATAATGTGAAGAAGGAAATATAAGAGCATGCTCTCTTGAACCAATAAACTTACCAGTCAGGACCTCTATCTCTGATATTTTTTCTATCTCATCTCCAAAAAACTCAACTCTTATTGCATTCTTTTCAGCTGATACGGGTAAAATCTCTACAACATCACCCCTAACCCTAAATGTACCACGCTTAAAATTAATATCATTCCTCGTATATTGTATATCCACAAGTTTTCTCAGTATCTCATCCCTATCTTTTTTCATACCTACTCTAATTGATAATGATAAGCTAGAATAATCCTCTGGATCTCCTAACCCATATATACATGAAACACTTGCTACAATTATGACATCCTTCTTCTCAAATAATGCCGCTGTTGCAGAGTGTCTAAGTTTGTCTATCTCATCATTTATCTGTGCATCCTTTTCTATAAATGTATCCGTATGTGGCATATACGCTTCAGGCTGATAATAATCATAATAACTAACGAAATACTCAACAGAATTCTCAGGGAAAAATTCCTTAAACTCACTATACAACTGTGCCGCAAGCGTCTTATTATGTGCTATTATAAGGGTTGGTCTCTGAACCTTCTCTATAACATTAGCCATAGTAAAAGTCTTCCCAGATCCAGTAACACCAAGCAAAACCTGATGTTTTTTCCCTTCAACTATCCCTTGAGCTAACTTCTCTATTGCCTGAGGCTGATCACCAGTTGGCTTATATTCTGATACTACTTTAAATTCTAGCATTGTGATTCACCTCATTTTTATTGCATATACCGTTTCCCTTGCATCTGCCTTACCTGCTTATATTTTATTTTTAGATAATTAAGATTTCTATACAATCCCTTTGTTATTTCTTCTTTATATTCTTCAAATTCAAGCATATTCTTTTTTGAAGATATTTCCAATTCCTTTTCTATATTATATGGTACTCTAACTAATTGGAAACCTATACTTGTCTTATTCTCTTTTTTTCCAATACTTCCCTCTATTATACAGTACATCGCATTTGTTGTTTCCTTACTATCTCCATTATATTTTTCATCCAGCACAAGTTCTATTGCATTTCCAACACTTCCTATGTTTACAAGTGTTCTGTGATAAAAATTTTGAAGTAATTGCTCATGTATATCTGCATATACAACAACATCTGCGATTTTGTTAATTGATGTATTGTCAGTTGGCAAGAAGAGTCTTATCTTATCAGTTTCATCATCAATATAATAAGTTTTATTAAAAACATTATCTGGAGATGAATGCATAAACCTAACTAGTCTACCGCTTATGTACATATCGTGTATCATAGGCAAAGATTTGATGTACTTATTTTCTTCTTCTGAAAGCAATGACCTATTCCATATTATCCTTTGTCTCTCTTGTTCACGGTCTTCTTTACCCAGATCTACCTCTGCAAGCCACTTTTCTAAATTTCCAAATATAACAACCTCACATTTGTCTTTAATAATATTTAAAACTTCATGCGCACTAGGTCCTATTCCTATCATATCTCCTAGGCAAAATATTCTATCTATTCCCCTTGACTCTATATCCTCTATTACAGCCTCTAGCGCTGTCAGATTCCCATGTATATCTGCTATTACTGCTATCTTATCCAATTATATCCCTCCACTTCTATTAGGGTAGTGTAAAATATTCATAGTACTAAATACTACACTATCCCTTTTTATTTAATATATTTTATCAATATTATCTTCCCCCTCTTTGTCATTGCGACATCCTAAGACTTGGTTAGTGTATTGTGCAAACCTAGATATAGGGGTCCTCTAGGAGGGTGTACGAAGCAATCTCTCTTTTATTTCTATATTAAATTTTTGACACTATCTTATTATAGTTAAAGTGTCATAAAAAATCAACCAAAAGTTTTTTCTCATTTTGTCCAAAAACAACATTTACTAATAGTTATTTTTACATATTTTCTACAAATTACTTATTTTAGTTAACACACTGACCTATTCTTTACACAAACATCTCCTACCTGCTGTCAAAATAGTAACAAAACAGGGTCAACTTGACCCCATTTATAAAACTATCAATATAAAATCACATTAAATAAAGTCTTAATTGTACTCATCAAATCATTTGGAGAATTATATTCAATAGCATTAAACTTCCAAACATCTTTATATTTGTAAACTTCCCCTACAACACCTGCATTATTATTTATAATGTCACTTTGCATACTCATTGTGAACACTTCTGTTTGTAGTGTTCTGTTAATTAGTTTAAGCGTAATATCAGCAGAACTTTGTTTACATAGATTACTTTTATAAATTGAGTACCCAATAATTAGTTTTGAAATGTTTGCACTGTTTAAATTTATTTGAAATGTTTTTTTATTCTCTGTATTATCAGTAAAACAGTCCACAAAGCATATACTTTTATCAGTATTTTCAACATTGTTATAAAAAATAATCTCCTTTTTATTTATTCGATTATTATTTTCACATACACATACAAAAGTGTCGATATCATATGAATTTTCATTATTGTTTTTGTATGTTATAACTAATTCAAATTTATTAGAAGAACTATTTATTTTACTTATATCTATCTTTTCACCTTTTATCAACTGTTTTCCCAATATTAACTCCACCTTCAAAATTAAAATCAAATTTTACAAACAATATAAATTCTAAAGAAACAGCACTATCTAGTATACTAAATACATTCAGTTCATGATTACCGTTAAAATATATCGAACTTGAACTTACATAAATGTAATTTTTTATAATACTATTTTGGTTAATCATACAAATATTGTTCGAATACTTAGGTGAAAGCAAATTTAGTAGAAACATCTTCACTATTTCCGAACATTTCGAGTTAAACATTATAAAGTTATATATATATTTTCTATTAAACCACCTATCTAAAATGGAACATTCTAGTTCAGTTTGATCACATTCTGCAATTTCTGAATATATATTTTTTTTGATTTTTTCAAATACTCCATCAACATCTTTTGTATTACATTGCTCTATTGCATTTTGAATATCTAAAGATATCAAATATATTTTGAGCAATTCACTGTTTTGGTACACATAATACATATATTCGATCAAATCTGTACACATCTTACTTACAGTTTTAAATATCCTACTTGCCGAATCTGATTCATCCTTTATCCTGAAATATCCATGATATAATCCTTCGAATTCATCAGATACATAATATATATCAAATTTAATATCATCTTTTGGATTTTTAGATTTAACTCTTATTATCTTTATTTCTTTTACCGCTTTAAAAAGATTATTATAAAAGAAGGTATGACTCTTCAATTTTAAATCTGGGTTTTTTAATGATGCTATACAACTTTGTAATTCAAAATGTTGATTTATCAAATTTAGACATTCTTTTTTATCCATTATATCACCTTCATTAATCTCGTTCTACTTATTTACCTCTAAGCTCTAGGAGTTTTTGTTTTTGAGTTGCTTCCATCTGAGTAAGTTCCTTTTCTGCCATCTGACGTTTTTGGCGACCTTCTGAATAAATCTTCATAGATTCTTCTATCGTTTCAATTAATCTAGTGTGTGTTTCCTTTAATGTCTCGATGCTTATAACTCCTCTTTCACTTTCTTTTGCAATTTCAATAGAGTTCATTTTTAAAATATTAGCATTTTGTTTTAATAAATCTTCAGTTGTGTCCGAAACTTTCTTTTGTAATTCCAAAGCTGTTTTTTGTTTATTTAAAGATATTGTTAACGCTATTTGATTTTTCCAGATTGGAATGGTTGTAAGTACACTCGTCTGAATCTTATTTGATAATATCTTATCATTACCTTGGATAATGCGTATTTGGGGCATTGTCTGTCTAGCAATCTCCCTACTTAATTTTAAATCATATATTCTTTTTTCTACTTCTGACAACATTTGTGCAAAATCATTATACTTTTGAATATCTACCATATCTTGAGTTTGATTAGCTTTGCTTTTCAGTTCAACTAACACTGTCTCAGAAAGTTCGTTATACTTTAGCTCTCCAGCAGCTATACACAACTCAAGGTTATGTAAGTATTCAAGGTTTTTATCATATAAGACATCTAATACATTTATATCTCTTATTAACTCTTTTCTTGCTGTGTCTAGTGCAACTACAATATTATCTACAGTCTCAGTGACATTCTCAAGTTTTATCTTCGCACCTACTACACTATTACTAATTGATCTTAAAAATGGAATTTTTGATATAAATGATTTATTTCCATTTAATCCTTCTAGATTAACACCTTTTATAGTAGTAAGTAGTGTGGTAAGATTATCACCAACAACACCAGTGTCCTTTGTTTTAACACCTTCTAAAAGACCGTCTGCAAATTTTGCAATGTTACTTTGAGCTTCAGTACCTATACTTGCAACATCATTAGAACTAGTCAAACTCATATTATCCTTCATTTTGTTTATATTTTCTCTGTCTTCCTCACTAAACTTAGATAAGTCCACCTCTCGTTTGGTTCCAACTGGTACAGCAGGTTCTGCTTCTTTAACTACCTCCACTACCTCAAGAGAATTAGTTTCTTCTTTTATTAGAGATTTTTTTTCATCCCCCTCGATATTTTCTAATAAGTTCTCAAATCCCATAGCAAACAACTCCTTTGTGATGTTTTTAAAAGTCTAATTTTATCAAATCTTGCAGTGTCTTTAAGTCAACACTTAAATCGATTTCTGCTTGTTCTTTTATGTTCTTAATTGCCGAATTCAACTTTTCATTTACAGTTTTCAATGCTTTCAGAAGTTCATTTTTTTGAACTACTGTAGCCGTTATTTCATCAAAATTAGCTAGTATATCTTTTATCATATCTATATATTTTAATAATAACAGCTCTCTTACTGAAATTATACTTTCCATGTTTTTATTGTAAAATTCAATTATAAAATTATAATATGATAAAAACAAAAGTAGATTCGAAAATAAATATTTATCTTTAATTTGATATAGTTTATTTTCTATTTCTTTTAAAGAAGCTTTAGCATTTTCCATAACTATTCTTGTTTGTAATTTTGTATCTTGCTGTGTGTCTGTTTTTTCATTGCTTTCGTTTTCACTCTTTCTTTTAAACATTCCAAACATTTTAATCACACCTCGTATAAATTATTGTACCATTTTTGTTTTTTCATGTCAATCAAAATTTGAACTTATGAAATTTGATTGACATATATACATTTAAATGCTCCTCGTTAGCAGTAAAGTATCAAGTGGTTTATAATTCTTCGCTGGTGCGAGCCATACTTCTCCCGTTCCTGTATATGTCTGTAAAATACCCTCTCCGCTTCTGGCACTACCTATTATTGACTTTGATGATTTTTCAATTTTTGTTTGAATATTTCCCCTTACAACCATTGCAAAATTTCCGTCAACTTTTAATGTTTCATTATTTAATTGATATATTAATATCTCCTCAAAAGGAACATTACTTTCTAACACCGCAACTCCGGTTCCAGTGATTTTTGGTTGTCTAAAACCATCTCCAGAAAATAACCCCGCCAAAACATTTGTATTTGTGTGCACTGATAATGCAATACTGTCTTCGCAACAATAAAACAATCCATCGTCAAGAATTATTTCATCGTTTTGTAGTTCTAAGACATAGTAATAATTATTTGTAGGCTCAAGATATATTTCTCCATTTTTTCCTGTATACTTGGGAGTAACCAAAGACTCACCACTTCCCTTACTAGTAAAAAAACCTTTTAAAGCTGTAGCAACGCTCACTGTTGCATCCATCGTTATCTGACCTTTCATAAATTGCAGAGCCCCAGATTGCATAATTATCGAACCCTCTTTTATATATATCCTAACCTGCCTTAGCTGTTCTCCTGCCCTTGGCTTTGTATATTCTATAACTTCGAAAACTGTACCACTTTTGCCTTCTGATCTATCAATAACCTTTATAGCATTCGAAAAATCTGGATTAAACATTTAAATCACTCCCCTATAATAATATTTTTTATTTAGTTCAAGAAAAAGAGCCTATCACAGCTCTTTAACACTTTCTCTATTGATTATCTCTTTGGTCTATCACATTAATTCATTAATTCTCTCAAAAGATATATTAAGTTGCTTCATACCTATATTGAACATACTTATTTCCTTGTACACTACTGTAATTATTGTAAAATAAGTTATACAAGATATAACAATGTCTATGGATATTTTATTATTAAAATACATCATTGCTAATGACCCATATATTAATAATTGAAATAAAGTCTCTATTATTCCAGAAACAACAAGCATTTTATCGTAATTTATGTTATAAACTATCCTGCTCTTTCTAAAAAATCTTGTAACAACCCTAAGTTTTCCCAATTCCTCTGAATCTGGGTTATCATATAAACTATGAATCCTATTAAAATATTGATCTCCCGATGTTTTCATAGAAGCTACATCTTTTTGTATAGGATTAGACATTACCGTAATACCAAGGTAATATACAAACATATACAACAGCATAATTCCACCAATCATCCAATTAGTAGTTACTGTCACAATAACAGTTATTACAATTAGTTTCAGAGATTTTATTGCAACTTCTATTATCTCATCACCTTTTCTTGTAATCTCAACTATTTCTTTTAATCTTTCATTTATTGAAGTAATCGGTAACTTAACTCCCTTTCTTAACATATTAACAACTATATCTGTCCTAATAATTTCATTTATCATATTTCTCAAGTAATGCAACAAATAAAATTTAATTGCGCTTACAAATATTTCAAGAGCTTTGAAAGTAAATAACAATAAAGTAAAGCTTATTATTTCGTTGTACTGTTTGGTGGTTAATGAATATATAAGTTTACCCAATAATATAGGTTGTGCTACAGATATGGCTATTTCAAAAATTGATAATAAAATTAAACCCGCGTATTTAATTTTATATTTCTTTAAACAATTAATCCATTTTATCGCCAATGCATTTTTCAATCTTTTCATATTTATCCCTCTCAGCCAAAGTTGTCATATGTTTTAAGTTTGCCAATCTTTAGTGTTATTCACTACAGGTTCAGAAAACTTGTTTGTCTTAATCAAGAGTTTTAACTGTATTTTTGCACTAATTCAGAAAGACCTGCATCTGTAGTAGCCTGTCCCATTGCATTAAACTTCCATTCATTTTGGTAACGATATATTTCACCAAATATCATTGATGTCATATTATCATAGTTTTCTGATAAATTAAATTTGCATAATTCTGCATTATTATCAGCATCAATAATTCTTATAAAAGCATTTTGTATCATACCAAAATGTTGTTTACGTTGTACTGCCTGATAAATATTTACTACAAATACTACTTTTTCATAATTTGATGGTACATCAGCCAAATTAACAAATACTTGCTCATCATCACCATCACCAGCACCTGTTAAATTATCTCCCATATGCTTTACACATCCAGTTTTATGCGCCAAGTTGCTGAAATAAATAACATCTCCTTTTTCATTCATCTTTCCACTAGCATTACACAAAATTGCAGATGCATCACAATCAATTGCTTGACCTTTTGCTCCTCCGCCCATAAGACTCCCTAGTAATCCCTTCTTTTCCATAGTTTGAGGTACTTCATCCCAGCCTAAACCTACCATTACTCTTTTCAAACTTGAATTACCCTTTGTTAAATCAACCTTTTGTCCCTTTTGTAAACTAATTGACATATCTATTCCTCCTTGTTTTTTATTGCTTTCCAGTTATTATCTAATAATGGAATTTCAAGCTTTTCTAACTCATTTTAAAACCTTTCAGGTCTCTTATCTTCGTAAAGCGTAAAAGCTTTGCCAATTGCTTCTTGACAGTCGCACAGCAAAGCCTTTATTTTAAATAATTATATTAAGCTACATCTATTCCATAGTTTGCACATAAAGCTTTAAGTCCACCTTGGAATCCACTACCTATAGCATTAAATTTCCATTCAGTACCATTCCTATATAATTCAGCTACAACAACCGCTGTTTCTATAGAAAATTCTTCTCCAAGATCATATCTCATTAATTCAGTGTTACTAACTTCATCAACAAGTCTTATAAATGCATTAGAAACCATTCCGAAGTTTTGTTTGCGTGTTTCTCCTTCATTAATAGTAACAGTAAAACATAATTTTTGAATATTAGCAGGTACCTTTGATAAATCAACTTTAACTTGTTCATCATCACCATCACCAGCACCTGTTAAATTATCTCCTAAGTGAATAACAGACTCGCTAGTATGCTTTACATTACCGTAGAATACGAAATCTCCATCGCTACCAACCTTACTTGTTTCTGTAACTAAAAATGCTGCTGCATCTAAATCAAATGCACTTCCACCATCATATTTATTTGTATCCCAACCTAATCCTACTACTATCTTAGTAAGTCCAGGATTTGACTTTGTCAAATCTACTTTTTGTCCTTTTTGTAAGCTTATTGCCATTGTTAACACTCCTTTTATATTTAGATTTTTTATATAGAACTGTAATATATTTTACAGTTTTATAGTTAGTTTGATTCTTTTGATGTTTTAATTAACTTTCTTATTATATCAACAGGTATAATTGACATTGCAAGTATTATAACTAATAACAATTCGTTTAATGAAAGTCCATAACATCTTAAAATTACGCCTCCAAAATATGTCATTATTAATTGAACTCCTGATATCAATAAAATAATCTTTAAAAAACCTTTATTTTGTGTAATATTTTCTAATAAATTTATCTTTTCTGTTCTTGCATTAAATGCATTGAACACTGCTGCAAATACGAAGAAAGTGAAATATCCAGTTAATAAGTAAGCACTTGTATCACTTGAGCGGAATAGTGTTGCTGCATAAGGTGATAATAATAAAAACATACTAATTATAAAAATCCAGGTACTTCCTACAAATATCGAGCTCCACATATATGGACTTACAATATTTTCATCCCTACGTTTTGGTTTTTCATTCATAAATCTCTTAAGTGCTATCTCTCCACCAAATGCTAAT
This sequence comes from Clostridiales bacterium GWD2_32_19, assembly GCA_001795385.1. Classification (GTDB taxonomy): domain Bacteria; phylum Bacillota; class Clostridia; order Lachnospirales; family UBA12420; genus UBA12420. The sequence continues at coordinate 71,344 of MGOU01000022.1, read as the reverse complement.
GCAGCTAGTGTGTCCATTACTAAGTTGATCCATAAAATTTGTGTGATAGAAAGTGGACTTCCTAGCCCTAAAAGTGGCGATATAAATGAAACCATAACGGCTGTAACATTAATTGTTAATTGAAAAATTATAAATTTTCGTATACTATTAAAAATTGTACGTCCATAAAGTATAGCTTTCTCAATCGAACTAAAGTTATCATCCATAATAACTATATCACTTGCTTCCTTTGCTACCTCAGTTCCACCACCCATTGCAAATCCTACATCAGCCTTTTTGAGTGCAGGAGAGTCGTTGACTCCATCTCCTGTCATACCAACTACAAGATTTAGTTCCTGAGCAATTTTTACAAATCGACTCTTGTCACTAGGTAAAGCTCTTGCTACAACTCTAATATTAGGTAACATCTTCTTTAGTTTTTCATCTGAAATTTGTTGTAATTCATCTGATGTAATAACAATATCTGTACTATCTTTCAGTAATCCTGCTTCTTTTGCTATTGCAATTGCTGTATCTTTTCTGTCACCAGTTATCATAACCACCTGAATACCGGCATTTTGTACCTCAGTAATTGCTGAAATAGATTCAGGTCTAACTTCATCACGTATACCGATTACTCCCAGTAATGTCCATTCTCCTTCTGGCAAACTACATTCTCCAAGTTCACAATCACTAACTGCAAGCGCCAATACTCTAATTGCACGTTCCGCAAGTTTATCTATTTTTCCTTCTATAGTTTTGAAATCAGTAATAGGTTTCTTATTACCATTATTATCAAAATAGTTTGAACATTTTGATATAATAAGTTCAGGTGCACCTTTAATTAATGTACATTCATAATCACCATGCACTTGGACAGCTGAGTATTTATTTTCACTGTTAAACGGTATCTTATTACTAGTTTCTGCTGTTACTTCTCCACCCTTTCCAGCTACAAAGCCTATGATAGCACGCTCAGTCGCATTACCACCAATTACTTTGATATTTGGATGTGTACCTGTAATCATGGCATCCGTATTATACTGTATACCAAGAGACAATAGCTTACCTAGCTCACCAACTACCTCTGAATGGTTTTTATATTCTTTACCTTCACCATCTACAAAAACAATAGCTTCAAGTTGTCCTTTTGTAATTGTTCCTGTCTTATCACTAAAAAGGATATTTATACTACCCGCAGTTTCAATTCCAGAAATTTTACGAACAAGAACATTATCTTTGAGCATTTTTCCCATATTAATTGCAGAAACAATCGCAATCATTAGTGGCAGTCCTTCAGGTACAGCCATAACTATTATTATAACAGCAAGTATTACAGCCTCAACAACATTATTTAATATTACCATATAATTTGAAGAGTACTCCACGATTCTACCAATATCAAATCCATTGCTAATAACTATTTTTTGGAATAGGTATGCAAGTGCAATTAAAATACCTCCTATGTAACCAAACTTACTAATACCATTAGCAAGGTTGCTTAATTTAACTTTTAATGGCGAATCACGGTCATCTTCTGTCTGTAGCTCTTTTGCTATCTCTCCATATACAGTTTTATCTCCTACATTTGTTATACTCATTACTGCATTTCCGTAACAAACCACCGTTCCCCTAAAAACTTTATATTCATTAAGAAAATCCAGTCCTATGCTTTGTTCAACATAATCTTCAGACATTACTTTTTTATTAGCTTCTTTACTTTCTCCATTAAGTACAGATTGGTCAACCTTTATCACTCCAGTAGTCAATACTCCATCTGCAGGTATTTTGTCACCCGATTGAAGTATAACAGCATCACCAACTACTAAATCATCAATAGGAAGTTCTAAAACTTCACCACTTCTGAATACTTTACATTTAATCCTTGATGCTTCTTCTTGAAGCTTTTGAAATGCATTTTCATTTCTATATTCTGAAAATGTAGATACAAATGTAGCCAATATCACTGCTATAGCAATTCCTACAGATTCGTACCAATGAGCTTGTCCCATAAATGCAAAAATTACATTTATAGCAAGTGCTACACACAGAATCCTTATCATTGGATCGCCAAAATTATTCTTTAACTTGTCCCAAAAGCCTTCGGATTTCACTTCACTTAGGCTGTTACTACCGTATTTATTCCTTGACTCAACAACTTGTTCTTCATTTAGTCCAATATTATTAACCATGTTACAATTCTCCTCTTTCTTTGTCCTTTTAAAACGCTTATAGTACTAGAATTCTACCAAACTATACACCCTTTGTCAATGCATTTTTAGAAATTTTCATTACTTTCATAACAACAATAACCAATGAATCTCCCCGCGGCAAGCCGACGGGTATCATGTTGTCATTGCGAGCGTTTTTTGCGAAGCAATCTCATCTTTCAAAAACGAGATTGCTTCGTCGAAAGAACCTCCTCGCAATGACAAGAACGCGGCAAGCCGACGGGAAATTAAACCCAAAGAGATTAAATTTATAACCTATTTTTAATAACAAATAGCTCGTGCATTAGTGGCATTACTAATATTCCTACATATATCATATAGTCTAACTTCAATGTCGTTTCATATATAAATATAAGAGTAAGCGCATATACTAAGAGTTCTATTCCACAAAAATATATTTTCTTTTTGTTTTTATACTCAAATGCAAATCCAATTGGTAATACAATTGCTCCAAAATAATTCAAAGCAAATGGAACCATCCAGTACCTTTCAATAAAATTTACCGATATCAACTTTCCATTTTTACAACATACTTCTTTTTTACACTGTTTTAAGTCGGTCTTTAGTAATATCATAATTGCTTCAATCAGATGAAATATTCCTACTGATCCTATAATACCTTTAACATCTATTTGCATACCCGAAAACAAAAAGCTCATTACACATAATATTGCTCCTGAATACGCTAAGCAAACATATCTTTTATTTATGCATGATAAAAATAATATAATAGGAATTAAAAATAGCAATTCTCTTGATGGAATTATATACAAGTTAAGCATTACCCCTAGAATGCTTATAAATATTCCTACAATTAGGCAAACTGTTATATCTTTTATGTAATTAAAAACACTAGTAGTTTTTATGTACACAGACATGTACATAAAAGTTACTAGTGTTATATATGCTATTAAAAATAATGGTTTATTATATTGTAATATAATATTACTTATATGTTCTTCCATTCCATACACCCTTGGGGTTAAATAATTACTATATTTGTTACTTAGTCTTCAACAATTCAATGGCTTTTTGTAATTGCACATCTTCTTTATCAGTTAATGATATTTTATTTTTTATCTCTTTTGGTAGTTCTACTGTATAATTTGGTTCTATACCTATTCCTTGTATGCAAACCTTATCTGGTGTGAAATATTTTGATATTGTTATTTTTAAAGCACTCCCATCCGAAAGAGGAAATATCTTTTGAACTACTCCCTTACCAAAGGTTTTTGTTCCTACTAAAATACCGACTTTGTGAGCTTTTATGGCACCTGCAAGTACTTCTGATGCGCTTGCACTATTTTCATTTACCAAAACAGCCAGAGGCATATTTAAACTTCTCTCATCAGATTCATATGTACGTCCTTGCCCACTTTTTTCTTCTGTGTACATTATTAGACCTTTCGGTAAAATTGTATCTGCTATACTAATAACCGTTTCAAGTGCGCCACCTGGATTATTTCTTACATCAATTATTAATGACTTTATATTCTTTTCCTTTAGACTCTTTAATGCTTCATCAAACTGAGATATCGTGATTTGATCAAAAGATACTATTTGTATATACCCCATATTGTCTTTTAAAACCCTATACTTTACAGTAGGTATTTCAACTAATTTTCGAACAAGCTCAATGTCAAGACTTTCAGTTTCTCTAAGTACACTTAACATAAGCTTTGTTCCTGCTTTTCCTTTTATTCTCTGGATTACTGATTCTACTGGCATTAAAGTTATGTCTTCTTCATTTACTTTTATTATTTTATCACCAATTAGTAGTCCAGCTTTTGCTCCTGGTGCTCCCTCAAACACTGTTGTAATTGTCAACAATCTAGTCTCAGGGTCTGTCTCTACCACAACTCCTATCCCTGCATATTGTCCTGACATTTGTTCAGTAAATTTGTCAATTTCATTTTTTGTGAAATAACTAGTATAAGGATCTCCAACCCCATATAACATACCCTTATAAATACCTTCTTCTACTTTTTCATTATTTACATTATCTACATAATATTCTTTCAAGTATTTATCAATGAGGTTTAATTTATTTTGTACCTTGCCAGATTGTACCTCGTCTGCATCATAACTAATTATTATTTTATTAATATTGTTAAATGTAATCATCACCAATATAGCTGACAAGAAACCTATAAAATAATTATAATATGCTTCTTTTTTGATTTTTTTAGGTTCAATCATGTTTTGCTTAATTTCTTCGCCTTTATTTGCTTCGTCGCTAGAATTTTCTATCATCATAACCTCCGTTTTTACAGTGAACATTTTACAATACACAATTATTTATATATAGTTTATTTACAATTTTAAAATTATATGCGTATTATACTAATTAAAGTATGTCATCGGGTTCACTGGTGTACCGTTCATCCTAACTTCAAAGTGACTATGAGGCCCTGTTGAGTATCCAGTGCTACCTGCTTTTGCTATCCGGTCTCCCTTTTTTACTTCATCGCCTTTTTTAACTGTAAGCTCTGAATTATGACCGTATAAAGTTGTTAAGCCACTACCGTGGTTTATCATTACAGTATATCCGTACCCTGTTATGTACGATGCTGAAAGAACTGTTCCATCTGCCGCCGCAGCAATTTTAACACCTGTTGCAGCTGGTATGTCTATACCTGTATGCAACTTTTTAACTTTAGATATAGGATGTATTCTGTATCCAAACGATGAACTAATTCGATAATTATTTGGTACTGGCCATGTAAATTTACCACCAATATATTTTTTAGTACTTCCTTTCAATTGTTCTCTAAGTGCTCTTTCTATTTTATTAGATTCCGCTTCTAACTCGTTTAATTCTTGCATATATTTTTTTTCTTCTTCAGTAAGGGTTATAAGAATTGTTGCCTTTTTCTCTTTAGTTTCTTCTATAGCATGCTTTTTATTTAATTGATCAGTTTTTAATAATTGAACAGCAAGTTTTGATTTTTCTATTTCCTTTTTCGACTCATCTATGTTTAACACATTCTTTACTAATTTGTCAACTATTGTTCTATCATGATCTACAATCTCATTTATATAATATGTTCTATTATAAAACTGATCAAAACTTTTCGCCTTAAGTAACAATTCAATATATCTAGTTTTAGGTGTTTCATACATATATCGTATACGTTTCTTTAATTTTTCTTTTTGCATCTCTTTTTCATTTGTTGCTTCACTTAATCTTACTTGAGCCTGTCTCAACTTTTCTTGTTCAGTTTTAAGCGAATCATCCAAATTATCTAATTGATTATTTACTGTCTCCATATCTTGCTCTAGGTTTTCTATCTGATCTATTACATTATTTTTCTTACTCTTTGTTTGTGTTAATTTTGTTTTAGTATTCTTTATATTTGCATCAACACTACTCTTTTTCGCATTATAACTTGATGCAAATATAACAGTGTTTAATGTTAATATAATAATCAATGAAAAACTTATTATTTTTGCAACTTTTGTTATTTTATTCATACATTCATCTCCTTTTATTTTCACTCTCACTAAAGCAAAGAGTGAGGGGAACTCACTACCCATTTATTAATTAAACTTTACACTCTTAAATGTTTTCTTATTATTATTAAGCTTCCTACTATACCCATTCCAAGCCCTAATATTAATGCTGCTGGTACTAGACTTTGATAAATTTCAAGCACTGGCATAAAAGATATCAAACTTTCCTCATTTATTGAAAGTGCCTGCTTAAATATGTTTACAAAAAAGTTATATGTGAAAAACAAAGTTATTAAGGGTATTAATGTTCCTAAAAATCCAATAAATAATCCTTCAATAACAAACGGCCATCTTACAAACCAATCCGTTGCACCTATATATTTCATAATCCTTATCTCGTTTTTCCTTATATGCACGGTTAATTGTATCGTATTACCTATTAGTATTACACCTACTACGACAAGAATTATTATGATTACTGCACTAGTTGCCTGTATAAAATTCTTTAAGTTTATTAGTAGTTGCATAGCTTCTTTAGGAGTGTTTATCTTTACTATTTGTTTTATTTTTGATAATAGTTCTATTACAACTTGCTCATCTTTATTATTCCTAAGTTTTATTTCAAAAGATGCCCTAAGTGGGTTGTCCTCCTTTAAGTCATTAAGCAACTCTGGATCATTTGGCAAATTTTCATCTCCTATAAATCTCTTCATTGCTTCATCTTTTGATACATAATCGATAGACTCTATTTGAGGACTTTTTAAAATTATTCCTTTTAATTGATCTATTTCCTCTTCTATCATATTTTCATCTAGAAAAGCTGTTATATTAATTCCAGTTTCTATATTTTCAACATTATATTCTATATTCTCCATTGTAAGAAAAGCAATTCCTAACATAAATATACACACAGTAGTAGTGGCAATGGATGCAAAGGCCATTGATTTATTTTTAAATATACTTTCGAAACCTTCATGAATAAAGTGACTAAATGATAGTATTTTCATTCTTCATACCCACCTTTAACTACATCTCTTATTATTTTTGCATCTTTAAGCTGAATTACTCTTTTTTGCATACTATTTACTATTTCCTGATTGTGCGTAACCACTATAACTGTTGTTCCATTTTTATTTATCTCTTCTAATACTTTCATTATGTCCCAAGATGTTTTTGGATCTAAGTTTCCTGTTGGCTCGTCCGCAAGTAATATACTCGGATTATTCAAAATTGCTCTTCCTATTGCTGTTCTTTGTTTTTCTCCACCAGACAATTGTTTTGGATAACATCTTGCCTTGTTCTCAAGTCCCATTGTAGATAAAACATTAGGTACTGTTCTTCTTATATTTCTGGGAGATTCCTCTATCACTTTCATTGCAAATGCAACATTCTCAAAAACAGTCTTATTCTCAAATAATTTAAAATCTTGAAATACAACTCCTAGTTCTCGTCTAAAATAAGGAATACTTTCCTTTGACATTTTAGTAATATCTTTATCTCCTATAATAATTGTTCCATTTGAAGGTTCTATTTCTTTTAGAAGTAATCTAAGTATAGTAGATTTACCTGAACCTGTATTACCTACTATAAATACAAACTCACCTTCTTTTATTTTTAAATTTATATTTTTTACTCCAACTGCACTGTTTTCATATATCTTAGTAACATTATCTAGTATTATCAATTCAAATCCCCCCTAGAACGCTTCGCATGTGATATGCCGTAAGCCTAGTTGCTTCGCTGTAGTAAATATTTTTTACAACTATACCACCATTTCACTACATTACGCAGTAATATATTACTCATATTCCTATTTTACAAGAAAAATCTAAAAAAGTCAATTTGGTTTTTACAAATTTGACCTTTAAAATAACTTTTTTTTAGAAAGCAAGAAATTCATAGCTCTATTAACATATTTAAAGTTAATTAAATGATGTTCTGTATGCTCATCTTTAATCATTAATGCACCATTCATAAAAACAATTCTCATAACTATTCCTATAGTTATAAAAGCGAGTACAATCCTCATTGAATTTATATTATTTAATATATCACTAGCGTAAAATAATATACTAAAACCTATTACTCTTCCTACATTAAGACTTAAGTCTCTGAGTATAATATTCTCCAAAATGTATTTTTTTGTTTCTTTTTGTCTTAAAAGTTTCACTATATTTGAATCTCCCACTATTTGAATAACCGAAAATGATATTCCTGTAATAATATTAAATATAAGAAAAGTTACATCATTTGTCATATATATGAGCATCATACAAACAAATAGTGTTAAAATACCCATAATTTCTAATATTACTTTAAAATTACTATCTTTTAAATATTTTATAGTACCAATCATTACTATTACAGTAATAAAAGCGACCGATGAATTATATATTCCTAAGTTTAATTCAGATTTATACATATGAAAAGTTAATATAACTACAACTATACTTAGTATTCCAGAACTAGTAAGCCCTGAAAAAAATTCTGATATATACATTCTACCTATCTTATCAAACTTCGATTGTTGCAAAAATTCTTTTATTTTAGATATCCTCAAATTATGTACATCTATTTCCTTAATATCTATTAATGTAGAAAACGATAATGCTAAACTAAGTATTCCTATGAGTATCATAATAAGTGGTGAATAATGATTATTACTAAGTCCTATTATTCCACCCATAACTATAGGTATTAGTATAGTTTGTATTTTATCAATTGCAACATCTATACAGAAAAATTTACTTACTTTCGATGATTTATTTAAGCTATACACTAATAAATGCCTTGGTATCCAATAACATCCTCCAACAATACCTGCCAAAATTCCTAATGGAATCATAAATGTTGCTATATCCTTCTTTAGATAAAGTACAATAAAAAGCTGAACAAGTTGAAATATTATACCTATCCTATATAATTTTAATACGCCTTTATTAGTTATATAATACCCTAAAGTATAGAAACAAACAAACATCGCTATATAAGATATAATATAATATATAGATATAATTTTTATATTCCAATTTGTTGCTTTCAAAAAATATACCACTAAAAAACTATTTACAAAATAAAATATAACAGTTACTAACCTATGTATAACAGTTAATAGTGTCGTTTGATTTAATTGACCAAATAACTTTTCCATGATTATTCCTCCATCAATTCAAGCAGTATAATCTATTTTACAACAAAAAAACAAAAAAAGCAAGACATTAGCCTTACTTTTATGATGGTATTCATATATTACCAAACTAATATAGTATAATGATATTCAAGAGGTGATTATTAACAGAAAGGTTTAGTTAAGGACTAATGAACAGACAAATATGAAGTTATCAATAAGTTAGTTGAAACAACTGGTAATAAGAAACGGGCATAAGTTCAGCTCGCTTGCACTACCATAAAAAGCTAGGGTACATTTCAAACAAACCCTAGCTTTTGGTGTTATATATTGTTTATACTTTTATTAAATATTTTAATTGTCTTTCTATCTGTCATTTCTACCAGTAATCCTATAACTATGACTAAGACAATTCCTGTAATAATCATCATAACTACATTATTATAATTAAAACCATACGCTAATGCAATAGTGCCCATAGTAGCTAGTGCTAGTATATTTATTATTTTTAATATCCATATAGCCATTCGTGCTATTTTATTTTTATCTATCCATTTACTCTTTGCATACAGTATACTTGCTATTATACTATTAAAAATTATAATAATATAATATACTATACACCACGAAAGTTCTGTATCTCCTATATTAGACAATTGAATCATTGGCGACTGCTCTGGAGTTCCAAATATTATAGTAAATATAACCGTAAGTACTATCCCGTATGCGAATACCCCTATTAATCTTGATAACATTGACTTATATATTTTCAAAAGCAAAGCATATGCTGAGTAAATAATTGCCTCATAAACAAATGTAATAACTAACCAAGATAATATATCCTCGTTCTTATAAAATGGTAACATTATAATACCCATTGCAACAAGAGGTACAAGCATCATTAATATTCCTTTTGTATAGCTATTCAAAAACTCTTTGTATCTATTTTTCATATCAGTTATTTCATAATTATCTTTAATTGTTGTGACAGAGTATATAATGCCAACTGCTATTATTAGAAAAATGTAATAAGTTCTTACTTCACTAAAGTACCCTAAGTATATTGGATATTGACTATCAATTAAATTTAATGCAGCAAGAATTAAAAAATTAATTACTGGTAAAATCAATATTTTTCTTACTTTTCCTTTTCGCACTCCAATTTTTATGAATTTATATATTACAAAGTACCCAATACCAATTACTACTTGCTTAATAAAAAATGTACTGAATATGTATAATTCATTATACTGGGCTACACTTTTACCTAGTATACTATCTATTTTTTGATCTTTAGCAATTAACCAATTAAGTTCAATAAATTGTTGTAACCCTACACCTATAAATATAGTTACTATAAGTTTGAGCCTAAAATCATGTAAGTTCTCTTTCTCTTTTTCTGTAGTTTCTTCGTTTTCAAAGAATGTTTTATCGGTAATTCTCAAGGCTAATGCAAATGCAAGTAATATACCTGTAACATTTATGACATTTAATAATATACCATCATTTTCAATTCCATTTATTCTGAATTCAAAGATTATTCCATGTAAGGCACTTCCTATTACCATAAGAAGAAACGCTGTCAATATATAGTATAATATAAAACTACTTGCGTATTTGGTATTAATATTTTTTAATATATTACTTATTTTTTTCATCTTTGTGTACCTCCTAGTATTGGAGTTTCTATGTTATGCTTTATTTTATTAAATACAATTTTACGGTTTTCTTTTGTTGTATAATCTTTTTCATTCGAAAGTTCGAAAACCACTTTATCGTCATCTTCATGTACTGCTACATTTCCATCAAGTAAGCTTTTATTACCAGTTTGAATGTATTTCAAAATAGCTAATCTACTGCTTTTTTCAGGTTCAACTAAAAGAAATGTCATACTAAAGCTACCGAAAGATAGTGCATAATACCCATTATCACTTTTATATTCCTTTAGTAATCCTGTCGTATTTTCGTAAAACCAACCCACTTTATTTGTAAAACCAGCCATATTAGTAAACGGTTGCTTTTCTATTTGTTTGTACATTTTAGAATTCTCTGCCAAATTATTATTAATACTATTATTTATTATCATATGCACTACTTTTAAAGTTTTATTATTATCATATAAAGGCCAATTGCACATCTCATTTAAATATTCATAATTTTTAGGGTTATATGCTATAAGACTAGTTACATTATTAACATTATTTATACAATCATTATATACATTTATATTACTTTCACAGATCTTTATCAGCTTATCAAAATCTTCTTTTTGTATAGACTCATGATTTTTTATTAGACTTTCCATTGTTTTGTTCGGAATACTTTTTATATAACCAAGCCATAATCTATCAACATTTTTTACCTTTAACATTCTACTAGCGATATTATTATAATATATATATAGTTCTATTGCTTTATCATAATTTTCTATGTTAATTCCTTCTTCATCTATTTTTTTGATTTTTTCCTTACACGAACTCACTATATCACCTACTAGCTCATATTCACTAACTTGTGGGAGCATTACTAGATTTTCTGGAATACCTATGTTCTTATTTAGTAGTATTTCTATCCTTTTATACATACTATTTTTACTAGCACATAAATTGAGATAATTACTTTTCTCTTCTTCCGTTACTTTCTCAAGATTATACTTGTATTCTTCTACTTTCCCTTCTATAGGCATGTTTATAGCATAGAACCCTAACGCTATTAACAAATTAATATTCAATACTATGGACAAAATAATCCCTATAACTATTTTCAATATACCTATTTTGAAATTTCCTGCAGATATTAATAGTAGTACTATCGCAAATAACGATAAAATTATAAGCAAACCCATAATCCATATCTTAAACTCATATGTAAAGTAAGATATATTTAACACCTCATTATTTAAAGGTACCTTGAAACACCTTACCCATAAATATACCCCGAGTACACCCAGCAAACTAGAAATCTTCAAGTACTTTTTCATTTATTTTCCTCCTAAGTTATATAATATTTTACATATTTCCATTTTTTATGTACTTTCTGAATTATAACATAATAAAATAAAATATAATAGTATTTTATTTTATTATGTTATGTTATGTTATGTTATTGGGAATATTTAATCTTTGGTATTCATATATTACCATTTTAATATTCTATTGTTATAATGGGTAACTATATAAGTATGAAACTTAAGATCCTTCGACTACATTTCACTTCGCTCAGGATGACAGAATCGGAGGACTTTACTAGTAAATAAAAAACCAGAACCCTAGAACACTAGTTTTCTGGCTAACAAACCACCCAAACTTTATCATAATTCGTTTTTTTACTCTAATATACATTCTTATTTCCCTTAAGAATTGCATTAATTGCATTATCTATTTCAGATAATACTTTTTTATTCATAGTTCCATGCTTACAAAACTCAAAAAGTGAAATTTCAATTTCTTTGAAATCATTTTCATTAGGATTATAGGCATTAATAATTTTATCAATTATAACTTGTGGTAATTCTCCACTTAAACTAAAGAAATTTGCTATGTTTGTTACATCACTCTCATCAGGTCTAAATTTAAAATCTTTAGATTTTGATGGATGTCTTAAACAATACTTCATAACATCACTCCTAAGTGTATTTTACCACATAATACCATATATTCTATATTTTGTCAACCTATTTGTAGAACTTTCGTAATATTTTAGTAATATTATCCTTAAAATTAGCTTTTTCTATATCTTTTTCTAATATTAAATCGGATTTTCCCACCTCATTATCTTTTATTTTATAAATAATCTCTCCTATCTTATCCATAGCTTTCGCAGGTGCCTTTATACTTTCATTTAACTTAATTTCCGTTATAAGTTCAGACTTGTCATTTTTAGCTACAATAAACTTGATATCATCTTTAATTAAAGCATTTCCTAATTCTTCTTTGCCACTTATGACTTTTATGCTTCCGACATTTTCATTTTTTACTTTACCCTTTAAGACTTTAAAATTTGCAAACCCATATTCAAATAATTTAATTGCTTCTCTAAATCTTTGTTTATAATCAGGTGCAGCCATTACTACAGCTATAAATTTTATCCCATCTTTCTCTGCTGTACCGGATAAACAGTATAACGCTTTACTTGTAGATCCTGTTTTTAACCCATTTGCATATTCATACGATTTAACTAGTTTATTTGTATTCGTTAATACAAACTCACTCTCTCCTTTTCTTGTTTTGTGTATTATTGAATCTTGCCATATCTTAGTTAAATTATGTATTTCTGGATAATTGTTTACCAATTCCCTTGACATTATTGCTACATCTTTTGCCGATGAATAATGGTCATCTGCATCAAGTCCACAAGCATTCACAAAATGTGTATTCGTCATCCCTAACTCTTCTGCTCGTTTATTCATAAGCCCTACAAAAGCTTCTTCACTTCCTGCTATAGTTTCTCCCATAGCGACAGATGCATCATTTGCTGAAGCTACTACTATACACTTTAACATATCTGCTACTGTTTGTTTTTCGTTAGCCTCTAGAAAGACTTGTGATCCTCCCATACCTGCAGCATGTTCACTTACTATAACCGTATCAGTTAATTTTATCTTCCCTTCCTCAATCGCCTCATATATAAGCAAAAGCGTCATTACTTTTGTTATACTTGCTGGCTTCAACTTTTCATCTGAGTTATTCTCCATTATTACTTTTCCTGTACTTGCCTCCATTAAAACATATGCCTTTGCTTTTATCTCCATACTCTCTGCAAATACAGTAATATTACTACTAGAAGCAATAAATACTAATAATACGACTAAAATTATAATTCTTCTCAATAAAAACACCTCACATTATTTATATATACTTATTAAAATATATTCTAATGAGGTGTTTTTATGCACACAAATGCTCTGGACTAGCCATTATATATACTTCTTTATTATAATCTCTGCCACTTTTATACCATCTATAGCTGCTGACATTATGCCACCTGCATATCCTGCACCTTCTCCTGCGGGATATATGCCTGCTATGTTTATACTCTCCCAATTTTCTCCTCTGACTATTCTAACTGGTGATGAGCTTCTAGTTTCTACACCTGTCATCAGTGCATCTTTAGATGCGAAGCCTTTTATTTTCTTATCAAAATCAAGCAATGCTTCTTTCATTGTTTCAGTTACATACTGTGGTAAACACTCTCTCAAATCAGCAAATTTAACATTAGGAGTATATGATGGTTTTACATATCCTATACTTTCTGATTTTGTACTTTCTAGAAAATCCCCTACTAACTGTGTTGGTGCATTGTAATTTGAGCCCACTAGTTCAAATGCTTTGCGTTCCCACTTTCTTTGAAACTCTACGCCTGCAAGAGGATGTTCCGAACCAAAATCCTCTATAGTCACATTTACAAGTAACGCACTATTTGCATTGTCCTTATTCCTTAAATTTTTACTCATGCCATTAGTTACAACCATTCCTTCTTCAGAGGCTGCAGCAACAACTTCCCCACCCGGGCACATACAAAAGGTATAAGCGCTCCTTCCATTTTTAGCATGATACGCTAGCTTATAGTCTGCAGCTCCTAGCCTCGGGTGTCCCGCAAAATTTCCGTATTGTACTTTATCTATCATACTTTGCTCATGTTCTATTCTCACACCTATAGAAAAAGGCTTTTGTTCTATTTTTATACCTTTATTGTAAATAAGCTCAAATGTGTCTCTTGCACTATGCCCTATTGCTAGAACAATCATCTCTGTTTCTAGAGTCTCAGCATCATTTATCCTTATCGCTTTCACCTTATCATTCTCTACTATAATGTCCGTAAGTTTGCTTTCGAACCTCACTTCTCCACCCAATTTTATAATCTTTTCACGTATATTCTTAACAATATTAACAAGCATATCAGTACCAATATGTGGTTTGTTTTTATATGAGATTTCTTCCTTTGCACCAGCTTCTACAAACTCTTCTAGCACTTTTTGCATACGACATTCCGCATCTTTTACGAGGGTGGTCAGTTTTCCATCAGAAAATGTGCCCGCACCACCTTCACCAAACTGTACATTCGAGTCTTTATTAAAAATTCTATTATCCCAAAAGTTTTTCACATCTTTTATTCTAGAATCTACATCTTTTCCTCTTTCTAAAATTATAGGTCGATACCCTGCTTCAGCCAGAATCAACCCGCAAAAAAGTCCACAAGGCCCAGACCCCACTATTATTGGTCTTTTTTCTAATAAAACATTGCCCTTTTCAGGAATTTTATAGCTTTTTTCTTCTATTTTTTCTGCATTTAGTTTCTTATTTTTTAATACCTGATCTTCATTTTTTAAATTAACATCAACAGTATATACCAAAAAGATGCTATCTTTCTTTCTAGCATCAATTGATTCCTTTTTTATTTTAAATTCAATTATATCAACCTTCAAAATTTTAAGTTTTTCAGTTACTATATCAATTAAATCTCTATCCTCTTCAATATTCACATTTATATTTGAAATTCTTAGCATATGCACCTCACATTTGTGGTTAAGCTTTCTATCAACTTCCACTAAATTATTACTCCCCCACCAACCATTACATCCCCATCATAGAAAACAACTGCTTGTCCTTTTGTTATAGCTCTTTGGGGCTCAGCAAATCTACATTCTAGAGTTTGAGCATCAATCATAAGTATTGTAGCATCTGATGGTGCATGTGAATATCGTATTTTAGCGGTTACTTTCATTTCACCCTCTAGTTTTTCAATAGACATAAAATTTAAATCACGAGCTTGTAAAGTGTTTCTAAATAAATCTTCATTATCTCCTAATATCACTTCATTTTTTTCTATATTTATATCCACCACATACTTTGGTACCGAAAAAGATATCCCAAGCCCTTTTCTCTGCCCGATAGTATAATGTATTATTCCCTTGTGTTTACCAAGAGTCTTACCATTTTTATCTACAAAATTACCTATCTTCGCTTTGTAATTTGTATTTTGCTCTATAAAATCAGCATAATCCTTATCAACGAAACATATTTCCTGACTATCTGGCTTGTTTGCCACTGCAAGCCCAAGCTTTTCAGCCATTTTCCGTACTTCTTCCTTTTCATAATCACCAAGTGGAAACAGTACATGTGATAGTTGCTCTTGTGTCAAGTTATATAAGGCATATGTCTGATCTTTTTTATCAGTTACAGATTTTCTTATCTCGTACCTGCCCGTATTTTCATTATTCACAACTTTAGCATAATGCCCCGTTGCTACATAATCCGCACCAAGAACCTTAGCTTTGTTCATCAGTGCTCCAAACTTCACATACTTATTACACGCAATACACGGATTAGGAGTTTTTCCTTTTATGTATTCATCTATAAAATAATCAATAACTTCCTTTTTAAAAACTTCTCTGAAGTTGAGTACATAATATTCTATCCCAAGCTTATACGCTACATTTTGGGCATCATTTACTGCACTAAGAGCACAGCAAGTTTTCTCCCTAACTTGACATCCTTCTTCCATTTCCTTTTGCCACACATTCATTGTTACTCCTATTACTTCATAGCCTTGCTCTTTTAGCAAAGCCGCAGTCACTGAGCTATCTACTCCTCCACTCATTCCTACTACTACTTTTGCCAAATCACTCAGCGTCCTTTCTTTTGTTTTTATAGTCTTCTATTGCAGCCTTTATCGCCTCTTCTGCAAGTACAGAACAGTGAATCTTCGCAGGTGGAAGTCCATCAAGTGCCTCAACAACAGCCTTATTTGTTAACTCTAGCGCTTCGTTTATAGTTTTACCTTTTATGAGTTCAGTTGCCATGCTACTTGTAGCAACCGCTGCTCCGCACCCAAAAGTCTTAAATTTTACATCTATTATGATATCATCTTTTACCTCTAAATACATTCTCATTATATCTCCACATTTTGCATTACCCACTGTGCCAACACCATCTGGATTTTCTATTTCTCCCATATTCCTTGGGCTATTAAAATGTTCCATTACTTTATCGCTATACATTGTCTTCTCCTCCATTTTTTAAAAAGTCTTCCCATAGCGGTGACATATCTCTTAATCTTTCCACTACTGTTTTTAATTTTTCAACCGTAAAATCCAACTCTTCTTTTGTTGTCTCATCAGACAAACTAAGTCTTAGTGACCCATGGGCTATTTCATGTGGAAGTCCTATCGCAAGCAACACATGTGATGGGTCAAGTGATCCTGAGGTACATGCTGACCCACTAGATGCACATATGCCGAAGTTATCGAGTGCAAGTAACAAGCTTTCTCCTTCTATAAATCTAAAACAAAAATTTGCATTATTAGGTAGCCTGTCCGTTCTATGTCCATTTAATCTACTATATTGTATTTCTCCAAGCACCCTTTCTATCAGGTAATCTCGAAGTTCTACTACCTTTTTATTTTTCTCTTCTCTATTTTCAGTTGAAACCTCAAACGCTTTAGTTAGACCAATGATACCTGGTACATTTTCGGTACCTGCACGTTTGCCTCTTTCTTGCCCACCACCATGCATAAATGAATTAATTCTTATACCTTTCCTTACATATAATGCACCTATCCCTTTAGGACCATTAAACTTATGTCCCGAAAGGCTTAACATATCTATGTTTTCTTTCTTAACATCAATAGTCAGTTTCCCAACAGCTTGTACAGCATCAGTATGAAAGGCTATCCCTTTTTCCCTTGCAATCTTACCTATTTCTGCAATTGGCATAATTACCCCTATTTCATTATTTGCATACATAATTGTTATGAGTACTGTCGTATCTTTTATAGATTCTTTAAGATCATCAAGACTTATCTTCCCTTCACTGTCTACATCCAAGTAAGTAACTTCAAAGCCTTCCTTCTCCATTTCCTCACATGCATGCAAAACTGCATGGTGTTCTATCTTAGTTGTGATAATATGGTTTCCCTTTTTTTTATTTACTCTAGCCATTTGTTTTATAGCCCAGTTATCACTCTCAGTTCCGCTAGCTGTAAAATATATTTCGTCTTTATCTGCTCCTAGTAATGTTGCTACTCTTTCCCTGGCATCTTCTAATTTTCTTTTTGTGTCTCTAGAAAGTTTATAAAGACTTGACGGATTTCCATAAAACTCTGTAAAATATGGTATCATCTCATCAATCACTTCTTTTTTTACTGGCGTAGTTGCGCTATTATCTAAATATATCACTATTTTCCTCTCCTTATTTTTACTTTTTATTGTTATCTGCTATAATATCCTCAAGTGTTGTGTTTTTTAACACATTTTCTACTGCCTCGTTTACTTTTAGCCAAAGTTTTCTGGCTTTGCAATTACAATGATTATCACATTTCTCAAAAACTTGGACATCTACACATTCAATTACATCTATATTATCTTCAAGAACGCTCATAATATCAAACATATTTATATCTTTTGGTTTTTTCCCTAATATGTAACCACCGTTTGCTCCTCTCTCACTTTTGACGAAACCTGCTTTTTTGAGTTTTGATATTATTCTTTCCAAATATCCAGAAGATATTTTCTCTTTTGCGGCTATATCATTTATAGAAACATATTTGTCATTATTCGAATTTTCCGCTATAACAATCATAGCTCTTACCCCATATTGACCCTTTGTAGATAATTTCATAATTCACACCTCCGCAATCCCTATCGTTTAAGTTGGAATTGTTTTTATGATATCATGATTGTCATAAAAAGTCAAGAAAAAAATCACCATTTTTTAAAATGGTGATTTAAGTTTTATTTATCTTTTTTATTTATTATAACTTTTTCTTTAATTTCTTCTTTAATTTCTACTTTAATTTCTTCTTTAATTTCTACTTTAATTTCTTCTTTATTAAACAATGCTTCAAACTCTTCTCCCGTGATTTTTTCCTTTTCAAGTAAGAGGTTTGCCGTGCTGTGCATTATTTCTATATTTTCTTTTAATAACTTTTCTGCTTCGTCGTAGCTTCCATTTATTATATCCTTTACTTCTGCGTCTATTTCTCTAGCTATTTCTTCACTATAATTACTCTTAGAACCCCAATCTCTTCCAATAAATACTTCATCATTGTCACTTCCATATTGTATAGGCCCTAATTTATCACTCATTCCATATTTAGTAACCATGTTTTTAGCTATTAATGTGGCTCTTTGTATATCATTACTTGCTCCAGTTGTTATATCATCGAATATCATTTTTTCTGCTATTCTACCGCCGAGTAAAGTCATTATTTGATGTTTCATAAAGTTTTTAGATAATGTCATCCTATCTTCTTGTGGAAGTGGCATTGTATAACCACCTGCTGGTCCAGTAGGTATTATAGAAATACTATGCACGGGATCCATATCAGACAATACATGATGAAGTATGGCGTGCCCTGCCTCATGGTATGCAGTATTTTTCTTTTCCTTATCGGATATTACTCTACTCTTCTTTTCAGTTCCAATACCAACTTTTATTATTGCCCTGTTTATATGTTCCATATATATTTCCTTTTTATCTTCTTTTGCCGCTATTATGGCTGCTTCATTAAGTAAATTTTCTAAATCTGCACCCGTAAAGCCTGCTGTTGTTTTTGCAATAACCTCAAGTTTCACATCTTCAGCAATTAATTTACCTTTTGCGTGAACCTTTAATATGTCTTCTCTGCCTTTTACATCAGGTCTACCTACATGTACTCTTCTATCAAAACGTCCAGGTCTAAGTAGTGCTGGATCTAATATGTCAGCTCTATTTGTTGCTGCAATAACGATAACTCCCTGATTTGGCTCAAATCCATCCATTTCAACCAAAAGCTGATTCAATGTTTGTTCTCTTTCATCATGTCCTCCGCCGAGTCCAGCCCCTCTTTTACGTCCTACCGCATCTATTTCATCTATAAATATTATTCCTGGCGAACTTTTCTTTGCTTGCTCAAATAAGTCTCTTACACGTGATGCACCAACTCCAACAAACATCTCTACGAAGTCAGAGCCAGATATACTAAAGAATGGCACTCCTGCTTCGCCTGCTATTGCTTTTGCAAGTAAAGTTTTACCAGTACCTGGAGGACCCACAAGTAAAATTCCTTTTGGTATTCTTGCTCCTATATCTATGAACTTCTTAGGTTCTTTTAAAAACTCAACTACTTCTTTCACTTCTTCCTTTTCTTCATCAAGTCCTGCAACATTCGTAAAATTAATTTTGTTTTTATCCCCTACAACTAACTTTGCACGACTCTTTCCGAATGACATGACGCGATTTCCACCGCCACCGCCGCCTCCGCCCATTTGTCCAAAGAAGAGCGATATTATTACTATAAAAACGATTAATATGCTTGTTATAAATAGAACTTGAAATAAACCATCAGAACTTTCTGGTTGCTCAGTTTTTATTATTAAATCTGGCTGTTTTGGCAAAATGTTTTTAGTTATATAATCCATGAAAACTTGTAAATTAGGTATATCCACTTCGAGTCTTATACCCGGTTCCTTACCTGCTTCACTCTTAGTATCTGCCTTTACTCTAGCCATTCCAGCCTTTTCTGAAGGCATTATTGACAGTTTTGTTATCGTACCTTCATCAAGCCTTGTAATAAGTACGCTGTAATTTTCTGGCTTACTTTTTATATCATCACCATATTGTGACATGTATCCAACTAGTAATATTATAACAAATATAATTATGTATAATCCAAATCCTCTAAAATATTTTTCCAAATTTTATCCCCCCGAAGTTAAATTAATAATTTAAAAACCTAATAGTCTTTAATCTATACCAATTTTATTAGTTTTTTCTATTTCCAATACTAACTACACTAATATACCATATTTAAAATCAAAAATCAACCTTATAATCAAATTTTTTATTTCAGTTTTAAAATTTCGATGTTCAATTTTTTATATCTTTTAGGGTAGACCCCTTCATTCTTCCTTGCCAATTGTGTGCTCAACCTTCAATACTTTTTTAGTATTCTCGTTTACTGCAAAAAACGGGCTAGTCTTATATCCTACAATCCAAATTGTGTTATTATTTTGAACTAAAATAGGTAATTTATTTCTTGCTTCAATAGGTATTTTACTGTTTGTGAAAAATTTCTTTAGCTTTTGTCTTTCACTTTCTTGTCTAATATAAATATAATCTCCTTCTCGCCTATTTCTAATACTCAAAAGATCAATATTAATTTTGTCATAATCAAAATATTTTATGTTATCAGTATTTATTATATTTTCATTACTTTCTATTAATTCTAAATTTAAAATAGCTCCCTCCACATTTATGTTACATGGAATCTTATTTATTTTATATTCATATCCAAAGATTTCATCAAAATTAGCAATAAATAATTTTAATATATTGAAATTTTTCTCAGCAATAATATTATTAGGTAGATTTAATTGTTTGCCGGATTGTTTACTCATTATATTAATTATGTCATGAACATGACCTATATGGATGTCTTTAAGGTTTCCACCTAATAACTCATATAATGCTTTCCGTATGACCCTTCTTATAATTGCGTTTTCACATTTTTTAAGAATCTCTATATCCATCTCTATACAATCTTTTCTTGAATTTTTAACAATATTTTTATAGATTTTATACGCTTCTTTCTCCATATATTCTTCTTCACCATCTAATATGTTAGTCATTCTAAAAATATTATCTACAACATTTTCATTTATATTTTCTTTTACATATGGTATTAACTGATTTCTCACTTTATTTCTAGTATATATATTTTTAATATTAGTACTATCAATTATGTATTCCAACTTATTTTTCTCACAATAACTCTCAATTTCATCCCTACTACAGCAAATAAGTGGCCTTATTATATTATTATGCTTTGCATTTATTCCAACCAATCCTTTTAACCCGGTACCTCTTATTAAATTTATAAACACTGTCTCCACAGAATCATTTTTGTTATGTGCAACAGCTATTTTATCAGCATTTTCTACGCTTAGTACTTCAGCAAATTTTTCATATCTTAATTTTCTACCTGCTTCCTCTTCTGTTATATGTTCATTTCTTGCACATTCTTTGACATTGCATTTAAAAATATAATTTACTATATTATTATTTTCACAATATACTTTCACAAACTTTTCGTCTCTATCTGCCTCTTGTCCTCTTATGCCGTGATTTACATGTACTACAATAACCTCAATATTATATTTGTTCTTCAAAGCAGATAATACATGTAACAAACTCATAGAATCTGCTCCACCAGATACTCCTACTACTAATTTTTCTCCCTTATTTATCATGTCATATTCCTGTATGGTTGACATAACTTTTTTTATCATGTAAAAACCTCCTGTTTAATTCTATCATCTATTTTAACATCTTTTTTATTTTTTTTCTATCCTTTTTTTAAAATTTATGTTATAATTATTCTAAATAACTGTGCGTTTTCAAATGTACACTTTTAACTGAGTTTTTTGGAGGTTTTTTTCATGGGTGCAATCACTTTTAAAACTAAACAAATAAATAATTCAACTCCTATATCAAATATATTCATTGAAAAATATCTACCAAAAGCGAATGCGACATATGTAAAGATATATGTCTATTTGTATAGATTTTTTTATACAAATACTCAAACATCTATAAAGAGTGTGTCGAGTAACCTTTCTTTACTTGAATCTGATGTTATTAATGCTATTAAATACTGGGAGTCTGTAGGTCTTATGAGCCTCGATGCAGATAGTAAGACAAATACATATTGCTTAAACTTTGTAAATTTAAATGATCCTTGTATACCACAGGGTAAACTTATTAAAGATGATTTAACAAATAACGCTAGTGATAAAAAAATTACTATTAAAGAACATACATATGCTCCTGAAGAGGTAGGCCATATATTAAAGTACAATGCAGACATAAAAGAATTTATTGGATTTGTAGAATCAAAATATGCATCCAGCTTTTCACCTAAAAATCTTAGTCAAATCATAAATATGTTTGATAGTCTCGTACTTTCACTCGATATATATAAATATTTAGTTACATATACTCATAATAAAGGTATTACAAACATAAACTCCATGCTTTCATATGCAGAAAAAATTGCAGTTTCGTTATGTGAAAAAAACATACATACTTTAGAAGAGACAGAAAAATATTTAAATGGCATAGCCAGGTTCTCAGACAATCAGACAAATAATCAAACGAAAGAAACCAAAGCAGTACAAACAAAATCAAACAATAAGTTTATGAATTTCGATCAGCAAAACTGGGATTTTGAAGAAATCAAACGTCAAGAACAAGAATTTATTGAAGATGATTATAAAAGAATCTTAGAAAAAAATAGAAAGGTGGATTAATATGAGTATTCCACAGAACATTTATAAACAGATACTTACCAAATATGCTAGAAAAAGACAAGATGCCATTACTGACTTAGAAAACAGAAAACTAGAAGTCCATTCTGCTTTGTCTAGAATCAAGGAGATAGATGCTTTTTTATTTAATATGGGTTTAAGAATTTCTAGGGCAATCATTGAAAATCCGGCTTCTTCTGCTAAACTTTTACTTGAAATTCAAAAGGAAACACATACACTTGAAAGCGAGAAAAAACAATTACTAAAAGAACATGGATACCATAAAGATTATTTAACCATAAAACATGCATGCAAAAAATGCTCTGACACAGGATTTATTGACAATAAACCATGTACTTGTTTTGAGCAAGAACTCGTTCAAGCTGCATATACTAGCTCAAATATAAAAGAAATTCTTGATCAAGAGAATTTTGATAACTTTGATTTTAGCTACTATTCTGATGAGCGATATCCTAATCAAAAACTAAATCCACAAGAAAACATAAAAAGAATTTATCAAATTTCACATGATTTTTCGCATGACTTTGATAAGCAATTTATTAATTTATTGTTTTATGGTACCCCTGGCACTGGAAAAACATATCTTTGCAATTGTATAGCAAAAGATTTGTTAGATAAAGGTATTAGTGTCCTATACCTACCAGCTTTTGAGTTATTCAAACTCTTTGAAGATGACAGATTCAGCAAAAACAAAGAAGACGCTGAAGAAAGAACAAGCTACATTGACTCTGTTTTTAATGTTGACTTACTTATCATAGATGATCTAGGTACAGAGTGGCATACAACATTATCAAGTGCTGAATTATTCAATTGTATAAACACCAGATTTCTAAATAGAAAATCAACTGTTATCTCTACTAATCTTACAATTGAAAACCTTCAAAAAGCATACTCAGACAGAATATTTTCAAGGCTACTTGGGAATTACAAGCCTCTAGAATTTTATGGTCGCGATATTAGACAAATAAAGAAAAGAAAAAGATAATAGCTGCTGACTTTTATTCAGTAGCTATTTAAGAATGTAATAAGTTTATGCTTGTGAAAATAATAACTTCTTCCCTACAATAAATGAATTCTCCCCGCAGCAAAGCTGCGGGGTATCTATTTGTCATTGCGAGCATCTTTTTGCGAAGCAATCTCTCCTTTACCTTAAGTACAAGATTGCTTCGTACCTCGCAATGACAGGACGCATGCAGCAGAGCTGCGGGGAATCGACCCTAAAGATTAAAATTAAAAAATTATATATTCCTTTTTATTATGTTATAACCGTATTTTTGTCGAATAATATCTATACTTTTTTCAAACCTCTCATCTTTATCATCATCTATATTAGTAAATAGACTCATTTGCTCTTTATCGTTCTTTTCTATATTAGATACCTGTACGCCTACAAGCCTTATGGGCATTGAATTTATACATTGTTTTATATATAAATCTACTGCTGTTTTATATATACTATTTGTTGTATTAAACCCATGCTCTAAGGTATGACTCCTCGTAATTACTGTGAAGTTGTTGTATTTTATTTTGAGTGTAACAGTTTTTGCTTTCTTTCCTACCTTTCTTAATCTTGTTGCTACTTTTTCTGACATAAGAAGCAGTTCTTTCTTAATTATATCTCTTGATGTAATATCTTCCTCAAAAGTAATTTCCTTTCCTATACTTTTTGCATTATTTTTATCATATGAAATTACTTTTGAATTATCAATACCATTAGCATATTTGTGTAGCATTTCTGAGGAACTTTCTCCTATATATATTTTAAGCTGTGCCTTATCAAATATAGCCAAATCTCCTATTGTATAAATACCAAGTTTCTGCAAATTACCTAATGTTTTGCTTCCAACTCCCCATAGTGTATCTACTGAAAGTGGCCATACTTGTTTTTTTATATTTGCTGAATAAAATTCAGTTATTCCCAACGGTTTTTTATAGTCAGATGCCATCTTTGCTAAGCATTTATTATCGGCTATACCTATAGATGATGGAAGTAAAAGTTTATCATATATCATGTTTTGTATCTTTTTTGCAAATTCTTTTATATCTCCATACAAACGTTCCGTTCCTGTCATATCCAAATACGCTTCATCTATGGATGTATTTTCAACTATAGGAGCATACTCACATAATACCTTGATAAATTTATCTGAAAAATCTTGATACATAGTATGATTAGCTACTCTAAGTACTAAATCTTGGCATAAACTTTGAGCATGTTTCAAGCTCATTGTTCTTTTTATCCCATAAGCTTTTGCCTCGTAACTAACAGCCAGCAATATACAATTTCTCCCCTCTAAACTGCTCACCACAGCAATAGGCTTTCCTCTAATTGTTTCATCTACAGCCTGCTCACAAGATGCAAAAAATGAATTTATATCTATATGCAGTATTTGTCGCATACGCTTTCACCACACTTTTTCTCTTTTTTTGCATAAATTAAAGCTACATCGTCCATAATATTTATTAGGAGGTCGAGGAAAATGAATAAAAAACAAGATATCGTATTACTATCACCAAATACACCCGTAGTTGGTGATAAATTAAAAATTAATTACAACGGAAGTTTAGCAAATACTAATGATAATAATATATATGTACATCTAGGGTATACTGATAATACTACTAATTGGTCTGATGTATCCAACTTACAAATGTACAGAAACTCAAATAATGATTTCGAAGCTATAATACCTGTCAAAGACAAACAATGTTTAAATTTTACTTTTTACGATGTAAATGGTAATTGGGATAATAACTATGGAAATAACTATAGTTATAATGTGAAAGTAAGGCCAGACTGGTAAGGATAAAGTACAAAGTTCAAAGTACAGAGTACAAAATGAAAATTCTGTTATTTGTTCTTTGTACTTTGTTATTTGTACTTTGTTGTTCCATCCAAATATGCTTGTAATATCAACATTGCTGCCATTTTATCTATTACCTTTTTTCTCTTTTGTCTACTTACATCTGCCTGTATAAGCATCTTTTCAGATTGCATTGTTGTCAGTCTTTCGTCTATAAGAATAACCTCTAAATTAAAGTCCTTTTCTAGCTTTTCCTTAAACCTTATACTTTTCTCTCCTCTTTCTCCTATTGTTGCATTCATATTTTTAGGAAATCCTAATACTATTTTGTCCACATCATAAATTTTTATAAGTTCTTTCAGTCTTTCCATGCTTTTGCTCAGATCTATTGGGTTATCTCTTCTTATTATTTCAACTCCTTGCGCAGTAAAAAGAAGCAAATCACTAACTGCAATTCCTATTGTCTTATCACCAAAATCTAGTCCCATTACTCTTTTCATATTCATTCACCTCTCATATAAACTTCCTACTAAATAGTCCTTTTCAACTTTCTCAATTTTTACTGTCTTTATTTCATTTTTTATATTCTCTGCTGACTCTACTACTACCTTCAAATAATTCATGCTATGTCCTGGGTATCGGTTATCTTTACTTTTTATTTTTCCTTCGAATAACACATCTAACTCTCTTCCTATGTAGTTTTTTAAAAACTCTTGTTCTAATGATTCTCCAAGTTTTATCATCTTGGAACTGCGATTATTTTTTATGTTTTCGTCAATCTGATTCTCTAAAATTTCAGCTTTTGTGCCTTTTCTTTTTGAATACTTAAATACATGTATCTTGCTAAATTTCATCTCTTTTACAAAGTTATATGTTGCCTCGAACTCTTCTTCTGTCTCTCCAGGAAATCCTACTATAATATCTGTTGTAATAGCCACATCAAGTATATTTTTTTTGAGGAGTTTTATCCCTTGTCTATACTGTTCAGTCGTATATCTCCTATTCATTCTTTTTAATGTAGCGTTACAACCACTTTGAAGCGATAGGTGAAAATGATTGCATATGTTATTTAGATTTTTTATACTACTTACAAATTCCTCATCTACTACTGTAGGATACATAGAGCTTAATCTTATTCGTTCTACACCCCGCACTTTGCTTGTTTCTTCTAAAACTTGGATTAATTTTATGTCCCCTAAGTCTTCTCCGAATGACGCTACTTCTATACCTGCAAGTACTATTTCTTTATATCCTTTTTTTGCTAGCATTTCCACTTCTTCTAACACTTCCACTAATTTTCTACTACGAACTGCTCCTCTTAAATAAGGTATTATACAATAAGTACAATAATTTTTACAACCATCTTGTATTTTTACATATGCCCGAGTAGCATCTTGGGTACTAGATAATTTCATATCATCATATATCTTTTCAGTGCTTATGCTTTCCACAAGCAATATTTTTTCTCTGTTTTTTATATACTCTTCTACCATTTTATATATCTTATCTTTATTATTTGTACCAATTACGATATCCACATCTGTTATACTTTCGCCTTCCTTTTGTGTGTAACAACCTGCCGCAACAAATATTGCACCGTAATTCTTACTTTTAGCTCTATTTATCATTTGTCTTGACTTTCTTTCTGCAAGCTGGGTAACAGCACAGGTGTTCACTATGTACACATCTGCAATATCTCCAAAGTCCACTATTTCATAATCATTTTTCTTAAACTCTTCAAGTACTGAATCAAGCTCGTATTTATTAACTTTACAGCCTAGATTATATCCCGCTACTTTCATGTCATTTACCTCCTATTGTAACAAAGGACAGCATATTAATGCTGTCCCTACTCACCCTTGCACCTCTCTTACAAAGAGGGTAAAGCCAAACTTAAGTAATATGTTTCATATTGGTTTCCCCATACTTGAATTTTCTAAATTCTCAATTTGTGCTATTACAATATTTGTAACACTTCTCCTCTTTCAAGAGAGAGGGGACAGGGGGTGAGTTAAACTATTCCATTAACTAATTTCATTATATCATTATAAAATACGAAAACCATAAGTATCATAAGTAGTGCCAAACCTAGTACATGCACCCAATTTTCTTTTTCTACATCAACTGGCTTTCCTCTTATGAGTTCAACAAACATAAATACCAATCTTCCACCATCAAGTGCTGGGAAAGGCATTAGGTTTATAACACCTAGGTTGGCACTAAGTAAAGCTGAAAACATGAGCAAGTTAACAGATACATTAACAACCTGATCCATAAAAACCTCACTCGCATTTACACTTTTATCGTAAGTATCACCTAAATATTTTACTATGCCAATAGGTCCAGAAACAAGTTTGAAACTTACTTGCCCTGTTACAAGTTTACTTAAGCTAACCCATGTAGTTCTTATAAAATATCCAAACTTTTTAACACTATAATCAAATGATTCCATAAAATCTAGTTTCTGCTCTAATGGTGAAAAACCCATTACTCTTTTTATTCTCGTTTGATTTATTACTAATGTTTTTGTATTTTCATCTATAAGCGTTTCTATTTTATCATTTCTAAGTACTTGCACATTTACTTTGTTTTTATTCATAAGTTCTTTTTCTATGTCTTTAATATAGTATACATCTTTCCCTGCTATATTAACTACGAAATCCCCTACTTTTAGGTTTATCTTACCCTCTAACTCTTGTGGAATAGCACTTATTATTATACCAGCATTTAACGATGTTGTTATATTTTTTTTCTCACCATTTCTCTCTATTATAAGATTTACTTTCTTTTCTGGTGTATTCAAAAGTGCTGTTTCAAAAAGTATATCTTCCATTATCCCTACTTTTGTATCATTGATATATAATATCTTGTCACCCTTCATTAACCCAGCAATCTCCGCTGGTGAATTAGGTGATATTGTATCAACTATTGGTAATGTAACATTATTCATAAGACTAACAGCTATGATTATAGCAACTATTGCATATATAAAGTTCATAAGCGCACCAGCAACGACTATAGCCATTCTTTGCCCTACACTTTTTTTACAGAAAGCTCGAGGATCGTCTGAATTTTCTTCTTCACCCGTCATTTTACAAAAACCACCAAGAGGTAATATTCTTATAGAATATATCGTTTCCCCCATTTTTTTTGAAATCAGTTTTGGTCCCATACCTATTGCAAATTCTTCAACAAAAACTCCATTCATTCTTGCAACTATAAAATGCCCAAATTCATGAACAAGTATAAGAATCGAAAAAACTATTATCGCAACTATAATTGAAATCATCTATCTCTCCCCTTTTTTTAGTTAATTACTAATTACAGCATCATCATCGTTATTACATAATACACAAATGGTGCTACAAATAATATACTATCAAATCTATCTAGTATTCCCCCATGTCCTGGTATCATTTCTCCAAAATCTTTTATTCCTACATATCTTTTTATAGATGAAGCTAATAAATCTCCTATTTGTGAAATAATACTTCCTATTGTACCAATTAAAAGAGCAATTCCTATATATCCATCTATATTCATATGATAATATTTTATTAATATAATCATATAAACTTGAACAAAAATTATACTAAATAATATTCCGCCGACCGCTCCTGCCACTGTTTTCTTAGGGCTTATATCTGGGCACAACTTTGTTTTTCCTAAAGTGAATCCTATTAGATAAGCTCCTGTATCACTTGCCCAACCTACTAAAAATATAAGCCATATGTATAAGTGTCCTGCTTCTAAGTTTCTTACCAACGGCACATACGAAAGTAATACACAAACATAAAAAAAACCAGTAATTGTTATTGCTGCATCCATTATATTATGTTCCTTATAACTTATAATTATAACCGTAAATACCGTTAAAAACATAATAAGTATTAAAATAACAGAGTATGTATTATACAAATTAGTTATTCCAATTAACAGTATATATATAGCACCAAAGAGTAATCCCGTTTTGCTTAGTGGATTACTTTTTTGCTTCATTGCATCATAAAACTCTTTAAGTCCCAATACCCCTACAACAGCAGTTGCAAAATAAAGCATCTGTCTATCTGTAACAAGTATTACACACAATATAGCTAATCCTACAGCGCTACTAAGTATCCGCATTAACATATCATATGCCCCCAAACCTTCTGTTTCTATTTTGAAAATCCAATATTGCTAATTTAAAATCATCTATCGAAAAGTCTGGCCAATACTTATCAGAAAAATAAAATTCACTATATACTGATTGCCATGTCAAAAAATTACTAATCCTCATTTCACCGCTTGTCCTTATGATAAGTTCTGGATCAGGTACTCCACTTGTATCTAGATATTCAGAAAGTCTTTTTTCTGTAATCTCTAGTTCCTTTGTACCACTCTCAACCATCTTTCTCACAGCTCTAATAATTTCATCTCTTCCACCATAATTGATGGCTATGTATAAATGAAGACCTTTCTTATCTTTTGTCTTTTCGCTAACTCTTCTCATCCTATCTTGAATATCTTGAGTTAATGCTGATGAGTCTCCAATAAATCCCACTACATAATCTTCTTTTGTATACTTTCTCTCACATTCAATTAGAAATTCTCGAAGGAGGTTCATTATTTCATTTACCTCATTTTCTTCTCTCTTCCAATTTTCAGTTGAAAAAGCATAAACAGTTAAATACTTTATTCCTAACTTACTAGCGTTCTCAACTAGTATTTTTAAGGTATTTGCCCCTTCTCTGTGTCCTTTTATTTTAGAAAACCCATTTTTTTTAGCCCATCTTCTATTGCCGTCCATTATAATTCCTATATGCTCTGGCAAATTACTCATATCAATATTCATAATTTTACCTCTCTTTTTTAAACTGTAAAATGTTTAAACTGTCATTATCTCTTTTTCTTTTATATCTGTCATTTCTTCAATTTTTCTATTGTATTTATCAGTTAAATCTTGAACTTCCTTTTCTATTACTTTAATATCATCTTCTGTTATCTTATTATCTTTTTGTTGTTTTTTGAAAAGTTCTAATTCATCTCTTCTGACATTTCTTATAATAATTTTAGAGTTTTCTGCACGTTTTTTTACATCCTTTACTAAATCTTTTCTTCTTGCTTCTGTAAGATCAGGAAATCTAAGTCTTATAACCTTTCCATCATTTGTTGGATTTAAATCTATATCCTGAGATGCAGATATCGACTTTTCTATCTCTTTTAACAAATTGCTTTCCCATGGCTTTATTTCTATAAGCTTTGCTTC
Source organism: Clostridiales bacterium GWD2_32_19 (assembly GCA_001795385.1). Taxonomy (GTDB): domain Bacteria; phylum Bacillota; class Clostridia; order Lachnospirales; family UBA12420; genus UBA12420. Next base: position 40,196 of record MGOU01000022.1, on the reverse strand, counting down.
TGGTACTGATATATTTGCAACCTGATTTAATAATGTAGGTGTTCCATAATAATCAATAGTTATTCTATCTAATATATGTGGATTTGCCCTTCCTGCTCTAACTGTAGTAAATTCTCTTTCAAGTCCCTCTATTACACCCTTCATCTTGTTGTCTAATTGCTGTAAATTATCGTTCATGATATCTCCTCCCATATTTTCAAATGTAGTACATACTTCCTAGGTGATGGTTTAGTTATGGTGATTATTTTTACGAACAATTCATTACTACATTCAGTAAGAATATACCAGCCAATATTATCACACTATAACTTTATCACTTTTTAGTGTTTTTTTCAAGTGTTTTAATCAAAATTTTACTTTTATTCTGTTTTAATTATTGTACCTAATTTATATCCGTCTAAAATTTTCACTATACTACGGTCTTCACTTAAGGCAAATAATATAGTATTCATTCCATTTTCTAGACATAAGCTTGCAGCAGTCATATCTATTACATTCAATCCTTTTGTTATTATCTCTTTAAATGTTATTTCGTCGTATTTCTTAGCATCGGGATTGACTTTAGGGTCTGAATCATAAACTGCATCTATACTTTTCGCAAGTAGTAATATATCAGCCTCTATTTCTATAGCTCTTAGTGCTGCTCCAGTATCTGTTGAAAAGAATGGATGTCCAGTACCGCCTGCAAAAATAACAACCTTGCCCTTTTTCATGTAATCTATCGCCTTTTCTTTTACAAACTGTTCTGTCATAGACCCTACTACAAATGGGGTTTGTATTATGGCGTTTATACCATTAATACGTAATAGTTCTCCCATATAAATAGCATTAATTACTGTAGAAAGTATCCCTATATGATGTGATTTTGTCATGTCCATATTTTTACTATCCCTACCACGCCATATATTACCTGCCCCAACAACCAATGCTACTTCTATTCCCCTACTTACTATTTCCTTAATTTCTTCTGCTACTACTGACGCTGGCTTATCATCAAAACCGAACCTTTTATCTCCTGCCAAAGCCTCACCACTTAATTTTATAAGTACTCTCTTATACATAATTTTTCCTCCTGCTGTTAATATGTGTGTAAAATTTCATTTTTTCATAAAACTTTTGACACTATCTGTTAATATACATTTATATTTTATTTCATATAATTACATACTTATATATTCTACCCAATTTTTCTTATATTTGCAAGTAGTTTTTAATTAAAAATAACTTGATAAAAATAATATTTTATACAAATATCATTTTTATCAAGTTATTTTTTTAATAATATCATCATAACTACTGCCTTGTTTTATATTAAATGTTCCATATTGTAACAGTGTACCTTTATTTTGTTTTTCTAAATATACTTGAAAATTATTTTCATTTTCTATAAGCTTATTGTCGTATAATATCCTAGCTACAGCAAACGAATCACTGCCCTTTGGTATTATAATACTTATAATTTCTTTCTCTGATTCTTCTAACTTAGCTGTGTCAGATGTATCTTCTTGTTCAACTTTTGTTTCTCCTTCTGTTTCTTTCTTTATCTCTTTGGGTACTTCCGTATTATCTTCTTTTATCACACTTGTACTCTTTTGATTTTCTTTAATTTTAGTATTTTCAGTTTTATTCAAATCTGACATAGCTACAGCAAACATTATTGCTGATACTGTCATTAGTCCAATTCCAAATCCCATAATAAATCCTATTTTCACTGTTTTCAAATTTAATCACTCCTTTTTTCCCATACCAATCATTAATCTAATTTCATTCTTTCCTTTTCTTAATGTGCTTGCTATCTCATCGATTGATTTACCTGCATTGTGTAATGCTTGAATTTTTTCTTGTATCGTTTGATTACCCTTTAATATATTCTTTACCTTTAATTCATCATTTATAGTCGTAAATTGGTGTTCCTCTTTTTCGTTAGCTTCCGTCTTCTGTTTATTTTCTTTTATACTTCTTTCTTCGTTTTTTTCATCTAAGGTTACTTTTTTAGTCTTTTTTACTACCTCTTTTTCCTTCTTAGCTAAAGATTCTTGCTTTTCATCTATCATTTGATACAAAAACAAGAGTTCTTTATGCTTAGTATCAAGTTCTTTAGAAACATATGTGGAGAACTTGTTTAACTCTTGCAAAACCTTGTCAGCTTCGTCAACCTTTAAACTTAATTCTTCCTTTTCTTTAGTTACCTTTGATAAATTCGACTCTTCAATATATCCATCTTTAACTAATTCATATTTGCTTATATAACCAAATATAAATACTATTAATCCCATAAAAAATAACACTATGCTTATTATTAAAGAAAGCATTAAAACACCCCCGTCTAAATCTTCAGGTCTATATGTTTATGATTTTTATTATCGTCATCTTTTTGTTCGTCATCATCATCTTCTTCTATACTTTCTAATTTTTTATTTTTTGTGTACTGCTTATATTTTTTATGTTTTTTTCTATTTTCATCTTTATCTTTGTCTTCAACATTTAGTTTTTTATGTTCAATATTTTCTGTTTTCTGTACTTTAGTTTGACGAACTTGATCAACTTTTCTCATACTCTCCGCTATATTGTGTTGTACATTTTGCCCGTGTGCATTAGTATTTTGTTGCACCTTGCTGTACTCACTATTTGTAGCAGCTATAGTTTGCATATCTATTGGTCTAATAGCCATATAATCATCTCCATTAGTAAGCAGATATTTTAACGTCTGCTCCTTCTTTTCTCAAGGTACATCTCGATAAATCTTCTTTTGTTCTCATATATGCATTAGATATATAAATTTCTACATTTGGACATATTTTTTGTTCAATTTTTATCTCACCGTTTTCAATTTCTTGAATTTTCTGCATAAGTAATTCTTGTTCTTCGTTCAACTCCTCAATACGTCTAGTTATAGAATTATTAGTATGAACTATTTTTTCTAGTAATCCTTTCTTCTCATCATCAAGTAAGCTCTTTTTATTTTTAGCTTCTAACAACTCTTGCAATTGCCCAGACTTCACTTTCTCATCCTTTATTCTTTCTATTTCTTCTTTATTTTTCTTATACATTTCAATTAGATTAGGATCTATTCCAACTTTTAATTCTGTACATGTCCCGAAGTTTGAACCAACCACTTTAGCCTTTATAAGCTTTCCTGCAGTGACAACTCCACCTACGATTAGACCTGTCTTTCCTCCAATTTCTATGTTTTTACTACATCTGACATTCGAGTGTAGGATTGCTTCGCTAACTATATTTCCGCTAACTATAACATTACAGTTTTCTATATATTTTGCTACAAGGTCTCCACCTACTTTTATCTCAGCTTTTCCGTTTCCAAGTACACCACTATGCAAATTCATACTTCCCTTTGATTCAAGTATTGCACCTTCTACTACTCCATATATATCTATGTTTCCAGCCGCAAAGACTTTGAAATCACTAAGTACATTTCCTCTTATTATAACACTTCCAACAAAATTTATATTTCCTGTACTTGTATTAACATCAGAAGCCACTTCAAATACTTCGTTTATAACAATCTTTCCATCTATCAATCCTACTTGTCCATCTTTCGTAGCAAAAAGCTTTAACCCATCGTCACTTACTGATACATTTCTTCCTCTTTTAGCATTCACTGGTTTACCTTTAGAAGCAAATAATGGCTGACCTAAAACATTATAACCGTCCTCCCCATCAGTAGGAGGTATAATAACCGCTAGTACATCACCATCATGAACATTCTCAATAAGATTCAAGTTATAGAAATCAACCGTTCCGTCTTCTCTTTCTTTGGGTTTTATTTTCTTTTCCGTCTGAAAATTATATATAACTTTTCCATCTTCACCTTTGATAGTTTGTTTTCCCTGTGCTATATTATATAGAAACTCATAATTTCTACTTTCAAAAAGACTTTCTAAAGCACCTTGATCAATACTTTCCCTCAAACCTTCTAGTTGAATATAATCTTGTATCTCTTCCTTAGTCAATTTTCTACCATCATTTTTTGGAGCGTGAAACATAATGTATGCATCCATCTTATCAGGTGTAATTTTCACTGTCATTGATTCATTCTTTTGAATCTGCTGTGAATCATCTTTTTCATCCATACCAATATACCCCTTCCGTATTTCTATTAAGCTAATAGGTAATTACTATCCCCTAACTTACCTCTTAACCTTACTATAGCTCTCGAGTGTATTTGTGATATTCTTGATTCTGAAATTTCTAATATCTTGCTGATTTCTTTTAGTGTCAATTCTTCGAAGTAATATAAAAATATAATTTTTTGTTCTCTTTCTGAAAGGGAGTTAACAGCTGATTTCAACATCTCTTTTGTTTCTTTTTTTTCTATTTCATATTCTGGTTGTTCTGATTTATTGGTTGTAAACTCATTTATATTAGACTCATAATTTTGTTCGGTATATTCATCTAGAGATACCATTGCTGAAATATTTGTTTCTGTGATTACTTCTTGTAGTTCATCTAAATTAATCCCAAGTTTTTGTGCTAATTCTTCATCAGTCGGTTCTCTACCTAACTCTGTTTCTAGTTCAGACATTACTAAATCAACTTTTTTCTGTTTATGCCTAAGTGACCTTGGTATCCAATCCATTTTTCTAACACTATCTAATATCGCACCTCTTATTCTAAGAGACGCATAGGTTTCAAACTTTACATTTTTGGTTAATTGAAATTTATTAACTGCATCAATTAATCCAAAAACACCAAAACTAACTAACTCTTCAAACTCAACATTATTGCATAAATATATATTTACTCTTCCTGCAATATACTTAACTAAAGGGGAATAACCTATTATTATTTTGTCTTTGAGTTCCTGCGTATTATATTTTACATATTCTTTCCAAGCTTTTTCAAGTTCTTCGCTGTTTTTAATAATAGCACCCAATATATCACCCCCCTAAATCAAATAACAAAAAATTTTAATGAATCTCCCCGCGGCAAGCCGACGGGGTATCATGTTGTCATTGCGAGCGTTTTTTGCGAAGCAATCTCATCTTTCAAAAACGAGATTGCTTCGTCGAAAGAACCTCCTCGCAATGACAAGAACGCGGCAAGCCGACGGGGAATTAAACCCAAAGAGATTAATATTTTTCATCTCACTCAAGAACAAGATATCCGAACTTTATATTATCTTCTCTGGTTTTCCTACACTTTTTATTTTAAAAGATCCGTCAGCCGTATAAAATTCAACGGTTCTTCCATAGTTTTCTCCAGTATCTTCGGCAATTATTGAAATTCTAATTTCAGCTAAAATTTCTTTACATGCTTGAATATTCTTCCTACCTACACTAAATACATCATCAGCACTATCAAAATCAAACATTTGAGAACCACCAGCAATCTTTGCAATTAAGTTTTGCCTTCTCATTCCTTCATTTTCCATCATACTTAGTAAATCACTTATAGCCGTATCCGCAAATTTCGCTCTATTATTATTGTTTTTGATAGCTTTACTACTTGGTAACATAACATGTGCCATACCTGCTATTTTTAATTTAGTATCATATAATACAACTGCTACACAGGATCCTAAACCTAGAGTGGTTATCATACCAGGATTCTTCACAATGTTAAAATCCGCCATCCCCACCTTTACTACTTCTATATCCTCACTATTAATCATATTAGACTACCCCTAGCGACTTCATAATTTTATCAAACGATTGCAATTCTGGAATCAATATATAATACCCCACTACATCACAATCCCCTTCATTAAAGTCTGTCTTAATAAATAATACACTGTCCCCTGTTTTACCAAAGAGTATCGCAGGTACGCTTAGTATCGCTCCTGCCATATCAAAAGCTAACTTTGGTATTGATTGTATCATCGTTAGATTTGTTAGCTTAGACAAAGCCGTAAGATATGAACCTGTTAGTATATTACCTATTTCTTTTAATGCAGATAAGTCCATCTCACATAGCTCATCTTCGCTTGTTATGTTCTTATTCAACAAAATATTAAGCATAATACGAACAGACTCATATTCTAAAACATACATCATAATACCATTAATGTCTCCAGATATCTTAACTAGAATACCTGCAACCATATTTTCTTCACCGCCAAGTATAGCTGATACATCTTTAAGCTCTACTACCTTAACCTCGGGTACTCTCATCATTATAGACCTATTAAGCATTTGAGACAGTGCAGTTGTAGCATTTCCTGCACCAATATTACCCAATTCTTTTAGAACATCCATATGTAACTCATCCAATTTATCTTGCATCATTTAACCTCAAATCACCAATAAGCTCTTCTTCTATATTTTCGATTAACTTATTTATGTTTATTATAGTGACAATTCTATTATCAATTTTGCCTACGCCTTTTATAAAATCTATACCTATTTTCGTATTTAATTCTTGAACAGTTTCTATATTCTTTCCATCTAATCCAACTACTTCTTTTACCTTATCAACAATAATAGCAATACTTGCATCTTGCTTCTTTATAATGATTATCCTACTGTTATTTGTAAAAGCATCATCTTCAAAGTTAAGCTTTTTTCTTAAACTCATTACTGGTATTATGTCCCCGCGTACATTTATTACTCCATTAATGTAAGCAGGTGCTTTAGGAACCCTAGTAATACCTTGTATTCTATTAATTGACTCAATTTCTTCTATATTAATTCCATACTCCTCTTCTTCTAAATCAAATGTTATATATTGCTTAACTTCACTAGAATTTAAATCTTTTTGATTGTTCATAAAAACACCTCCGCTTTTAGTGCAATCGCACTATGTGATATTGTGGTACGTAAGTAGTAACACACCACATCAGTACTATCTGATATCTTTTATACCAACATGTTTATATCAAGTATCAATGCTACTTCGCCATTTCCAAGTATCGTTGCACCTGCAATCATTTTTATAGATGCTAAATATTTTCCTAATGATTTTATAACTATTTCTTGTTCCCCTATTAATGAATCTATAACAAATCCTATTTCTCTTTCGCCCTTTTTAGTAATTACAATTGTAACTGTGCTGTCTTCTTTTATACTTTTTTCTTCTGATACACCTAACTCTCTGCCAAGTCTTACAATAGGGATAACTTTATCTCTTAGCAGTATTGTTTCTTTCTTTTGGATATGTTTTATATCCTCTTCCTGTATATCTTCTATTGTTTGTATTATATTGAGCGGTATAGCATATCTTTCTTGACCTATTTTTACCATAAGCGCTTGAATAATAGCAAGTGTAAGGGGAAGTCTAACTATAAACTTAGTTCCTTTTCCTAGCTCAGATTTTACTTCTACATTTCCACCCAATGCTTCTATTTTAGTTTTAACAACATCAAGTCCAACTCCGCGTCCCGAAACATTTGTTATTTGATCTGCAGTACTAAAACTTGGAGTAAATATAAATTGTAACAACTCATTTTCTGACAAATTACCCGATGACTCTGCACTAACAGCTCCAACTTCTACTGCTTTTCTTCTTACTTTCTCATAATTAATACCTTTTCCATCATCTTCAACTTCAATAACAACATTATTTCCATCTTGATATGCTCTTAAATTTATAACGCCTTGCTTTGCTTTTCCTGCTTTTGCTCTTTCTTCAGGAACCTCAAGTCCATGGTCAGCAGCATTTCTTAGTAAATGAATAAGAGGGTCTCCAATTTCATCAATAACTGTTCTGTCGAGTTCAGTATCCTCACCATTCATCTTTAAAACTATAGTTTTATTTAAGTTTTGTGCTAAATCTCTTATCATTCTAGGAAATCTATTAAATACTCTCTCAACTGGGACCATTCGCACTTTCATAACTGCATCATGCAAGTTTGTTGTAACTCTCTCTAGATATTCTAATGCTTCATTACTTTCACTCGTCTTTACCTCTTCTTCTAACCTTGTTTTTACAATTATTAACTCACTCACTAAATTCATCAGATTATCTAGCCTTGATATATCAACTCTAACTGTTTTACTTGATTGTTGTTTTTTATCTTCCAGATTTTTTTCTTCTACTTTTTCTTCTACTTTTTCATCTTGAATGTCTTCTTTAACAATTTCTTCTTTTCTTACTGTGTTTTTAATATCCTCTTGTTTATTATTTGGAATATAATCTTTTACTTCCACACTGTTCACCTCTGCAATAGAATTTAACTCTTCTTCAAATACTCTTCTCTCATCTAAAGAAATAACAATGAAAGATAAATTGAAATCAAAATTTTCTTCTTCTATATCTTTTAGCGTAGGATTTGATTTGTATATTTCAGCAAAATCTTGCATGCTTTTAATTATTAGATATGCTCTAGCTCCCTTTAACATGCAACTATCAGCGATTTGTATATCTATTACATATGCCTTTTTGCCTTGGTTTAACATTTCATTTATATATTCATTTTCAGAGAAATCTAACGCTATACTGGCTTTTGTTATTATTGATTTCTCCTTTACTTCTATTTTAGATTGTTTATTATTTGATTCAAGTAGAGAGTTCAGGTCAGAAATTAAACTTATATGTTCTTTTATTCCTTCTTTACCTGTCTCAGTAATCTCATTAAGGTAGTTTTCTAGTGCATCAACAGACTTAAATAATACATCAACTAACTTCGAACTCACACTAACATTCCCAGTTCTTATTTCTGCTAAAACACTTTCCATTGTATGTGTTAGCTTTTGCATATTATTATAACCCATTGTTCCTGACATGCCTTTTAATGTATGCGCAGCTCTGAAAATTTCATTTAAAATTTTCATGTTTTCAGGATCATTTTCTAATTGAAGCAAATTATCATTTAAATTCTGTAAATGCTCTCTGCTTTCTTCAATAAATATTTGCAAGTATTGAGTTACATCCATGCTTCCACCCCCGTTTTAGTATGTTAATATAAAAAGTGTATACTACTTCTTTGGGTCCCTCCCCTACTTTAGGGGGAGAACTTTTTATAACATATTTTCATTTAATTATATCAAATTTTTTCAAAATTACAAATCTTTTATTATATTTATTTTATTTTTTACTAATTCAATAAACATTTTTAGTCCTTTTGCGTTGCTTTTGTCTGTTTTTATGTTTAATATTTTTTCTGCTAATTTTTTTAATGCTATTGTTATTTCACTTTTAGGATATTTTATAATTACAGCTTCTTGAGACCTTACTGATTTTTCTAGACACTCATCATTCGGCAAATACCCCAAATCTTCGACTTTTATATTTAAAAATTTATCAGCAACCTTTTTGATCTTTTCAAATATTTTTTGTCCTTCATTTTCATCCTTAACCTTATTTATAACAAGTTTTACATTTATGTCTCCTTTTTTTATCTTATCAGAGAATACTTTTAGTAGTGCATACGCATCTGTTATTGCTGTTGGTTCTGGTGTGGTAACTAAAAGTACCTCATCTGCAAAACCTAGAAATGTCATTACTGTGTCTGAAATGCCTGCACCTGTATCAATTATTATTATGTCTACCATCTTATCTAATAAATTTAAATTTTGTGCAAATGTTTTTATTTGCGTCTCTGTAAGACTTGTAAGTTCCCTTATACCAGAACCACCAGAAATGAATTTTACTTCATTTGGCCCGATAGTTATTATATCTGTTATTATTTTCTTTCCATATATAACATCAGATAAATTATATTTGGGCACAATACCAAGTAATACTTCTATATTTGCTAACCCTAGATCAGCATCAAGTATCAGCGTCTTTTTGCCTCTATTTATAAAATCAATTGCTAAGTTTAGAGCAACATTAGTTTTGCCAACACCACCTTTACCACTTGTGATTGCTATTACCTTTGCTGAGCATGTACGCTTTGGCTCCTTGTTTTTCTTTTTAATAATATCCCTCAAATTTTGAGCTTGGTCTTTCATTTTTCATAACTCCCTAAAAGTAGTTTTGCAATTTTTTCTGTATTCATTAATTCTATGTCGTCGGGTACATCTTGTCCAAATGTAATATATGATAAAGGTTTTTTTGTATACATTTTTACATTTAGTATGTTACCCAAACCAAGCGTCTCATCCATTTTAGTGAATATTATTTTGTAATCACTAATTATTTCTGAGTATTTATCTATTATATCAATAGTATCCCTATATTTAGTAGCTAAACTAAGTACAAGAAATACTTCCTTTTTATCAAGTATTTTTACTAGCTCTTCAATTTCCTTAAACTGCTCTTCATTCTTATGAGAACGTCCCGCTGTATCTAAGAAAATCAACTCTTTGTCTTTATAATTTTCTATTTTTTTAACTAGTTCATCTGGCGAGTATATTACTTCTATAGATGCTCCTAATATTTCTGCATATGTTTTTAACTGTTCTACTGCTGCTATCCTGTATGTATCAGCTGTTATAAGTCCTACATTTTTCTTATTATCTAGTATAAATTTTGCTATTACTTTTGCTATTGTTGTTGTTTTTCCTACTCCTGTTGGACCTATAAAAGCGACTACCTTTGGTTTTCCATCTTCCTTGTCCGTTTTTAATTCTTCTGGCTTTCCTAGAAAGTCTGTTATTCTAGTGTATACTATTCTTACTAAATCATTTACATTGTTTTTTTCATCTATGTCATCTAGGTCTTTTAATATTTCTTCCGCTAGATCTTTGTCTACCTCATTCTTTATTAAATTATCATAAAATAGTTGTAATATATTATTCTTGTACTTTTTATCATCATCTTCTTTTACCTTAGCTTGACTAACAATTTTATCTGTCATTGTTTTTATTAGGTTCTCTAAATTATCAAGCTTATTTTCTAGACTTTTAATTGTCTCACTTTGTTTTCCTAACTCAATTTCTTTAAACTTATTATGTTCTTCAAATTTAGTCATCTTCTCTTCAATAATACTGTTAGAGTTATTTTGAGGTTTACCTATGGTTTCATCTAATGTAACTGTTACTTCTACTGTTGGCTTAAATAAGAACTTAAATATTCCTTTGGGTTGTATTATCTTTTCACTAAGTATAAAAACTTCATTTCCCAACTCTTCTCTTATTTTATCTAAAACATCTTTTTTAGTTTTTCCTTCGTATTTTTTAATCTTCATTTATGCTCACCATCCCCACTGGTTGTATCTCGACTGTAGAGGTGTCCACCTCATTAAATGATAATACTATAATATTAGGCAATTCTTCTTCTATAATTTTCTTAAAATATAGTCTTACTATTGGTGAAGTCAGTATTATGGGTTGCGCACTCGTAAAGTTCAATCTTGATACCTCTACATTTATCTTCTCTATTATCTGAGTACTTATCCTAGGATTAAGAGCAATATATGCTCCATGATCTGATTGTTGTACTGAATCCATTATTTGTTGCTCAAGCTCTGGATCAAGTGTTAATACATTATTAGTTTGACCTTGCTGAAAACACTTTCTAGATATCGCCCTTCTAAGTGACTGCCTTACATACTCAGTTAAAACATCTGTGTCCTTTATATTGTGAGCATAATCTGCTAGTGTTTCAAATATAGATACTAAATCTCTTATCGATATACCCTCACGAAGGAGATTTGCAAGCACTTTTTGTATTTCTCCTATATTCATAAGCTTAGGTACTAATTCATCAACTAAAACATCATTTTCTTCCTTTACTTTAGTTATAAGTGTCTGAACATCCTGTCTTGTAAGTAATTCATGTAAGTGTGATTTGATAACTTCTGTAAGATGTGTTGCTATTATTGATGGAGGATCAACTACTGTATATCCAAAAGACTCTGCTTTTTCTCTTTGTTTTTCTGTAATCCACAAAGCTGGTAGTCCAAAAGCTGGCTCCATTGTTTCTATTCCATCAATCTCCTCCTCAACATATCCTGGATTCATAGCCATATAGTGATCAAACATAATATCACCTTTGACTACCTCAATTCCCTTTATCTTTATTATATATTGATTAGGATTTAATTGTATATTGTCTCTAAGTCTTATTATCGGTACTATTGTGCCTAGTTCAAGAGCAATCTGTCTTCTTATCATAACTACCCTATCTAGTAAATCCCCACCTTGATTTGTATCAGCAAGTGGTATTATACCATACCCAAACTCTAGCTCTATTGGGTCAACTTGTAATAACGATATGACATTTTCTGGTTTTCTTATTTCTTCTACTTCTACATCTTCTGAAGATATTTCTGTCTCTATAGACTTTCTCTTCAAGTTTTTATTCATAGCATTTGCTCCTAAAATACACAAAACACCAGATGGAACCATTGAATACCATGGTAGTGGTGTAAATACTCCTAAAAATATTAAAACCCCACCTGTAAGATATAATACTTTAGGCACGCTAAATAATTGCTTCAGTAATGTTGCGCTCATGTCTGTCTCTTTTGCTGCTTTAGTTACAAGTATCGCTGTGGCTACTGATATTAAAAGTGCTGGTAACTGCGCCACAAGTCCGTCACCTATTGTAAGTATGGTATACTTTTGTATTGCATCAGCAAAGTCTAACGGCTTACCACCCGTTACACCTGTCATACCAAGTATTAAGCCACCTATTATATTTACAAATATTACTATTATACTAACTATAGCATCGTTTTTTACGAACTTACTTGCTCCATCCATTGATCCATAAAATGAAGCTTCTTCTTGTATTTTATCTCTTCTTTCTTTTGCTTGTTTATCATCTATTACGCCAGAGTTCAAGTCAGCATCTATCGCCATCTGTTTACCAGGCATTGCATCCAGTGTAAATCTTGCAGATACTTCCGCTACTCTTTCTGCACCCTTTGTAATAACTAAAAATTGAATTATAACTATTATTATAAATAGTATACTACCTACGACAATATTACCACCTGCAACAAACGAACCAAAAGTTGCAATAACCTGTCCCGCTTCACCTTCACCCAGTATTAACCTTGTAGAAGCGAGTGTTAGACCTAGTCTAAACAATGTTGTAAGTAATAATATTGTAGGAAATAAATACATATCTAAAGATTCTTTTGAAAACAATGCATTTAAGAGTATAATAAGTGCAAGTCCAATATTTATTGTTAAAAGGAAGTCTAATAAAAATGGTGGAAGAGGTATTAGAAATAACAAAACAACTAATATTACAACAAATCCAAGTGCCATATCCCCTGATTTCACTATTTCCACCTACCTCTCTTGTGTCCCCTCTCTCCCTTTGTTGTCGGGAGAGGGTTAGGGTTAGGGTAGTCGCTTTCGCGTATCTAACCCTCTCCCTTATTTATAATTTATTCCTCTTTTATCCAAGTTTTCAAAGTCTCAAGCCTTTCTCCATTATTGCCATGCTCTTTGTCATATGCAAATTCGTTTAACTCATCACATGGAAACTTTCCACACTTGCCACAATGATTATGCTTTTTGTCCATGCAGCACTTTGCAAGCTTACACGTTCCCCATGCCATATCCCCATTTGATTCCATACAACCTTTGCAACCCATGGGACCCTTCCATTCACAGGTATTACACTTAAGTCCACATCTTGATTCTATCATTTGTTCTCACCTCTATTTTAGTTTCACATTATTCTGATATTTTACTACCCTCACCCTACCCCCTCCCTACAACAAAGGGAGAGGGAAACAAACTCTTAGTATGTCACAATGACAGTCTAGCGGGTGTGTTCCTTTTTAAAATCTTTTCACTAGCCACTTCTTCACACTTTGTTTTTAAGTTTATATACGAATGCTAGGATTTCTGCTACTGCTCCGAATAATTCTTCTGGTATTTCTTCACCTATCTCAACAGTTGCATACAATGTTCTTGCAAGTGGTTTGTTTTCTACTATTTCTACTTTATTTTCAATAGCTACTTCTTTTATTCTCTTAGCCAAGAAATCTGTTCCTTTTGCCACTACTCTCGGTACTGCATCCTTCTTTTGGTCATACTTTACAGCAATCGCATAATGAGTAGGGTTTGTAATAATTACATCAGCTTTTGGAACATCATTCATCATTCTTCTCATCGATATTTGTCTCATTCTTTGTTTTATCTTTTGTTTTATTTCTGGCTTACCTTCTTCTTGTTCATACTCTTTTCTCACTTCATATTTACTCATTTTTATTTTTTTCATATGCTCAAATCTCTGGTATGAGTAATCAATTATTGCTAATACTACAAATAATATACCTATCTTAAGCGCTGTATCTATAACGACATTACCAACATGCAATGTACTTTGAACTATACTCATATTCATATATGCTGGCAATATTTTTATCTCACTACTTATTGATACATATAGTATGGCACATATCAGCACTAGTTTCAAAAGTGATTTCATCAGTTCCATTACTGATCTCATAGAAAAAATCCTTTTAAACCCTTCAAGAGGATTTATTCTGCTTAATTTTGGTTGTATTGGTTTTAATGTAGGATGCCATCCTATTTGAACTACATTTGCAATTACACCTACAATTAAACAAACAACTGTAATGGGAAGTACTGCTATTAATGTTCTAGCAAACATGTCTGTTAAAAAACTTGACATATACGATATGCTAAATATCTCATCTGTTTTTGATAATAACGAAAATGTATGATTAAACAAATCTACAATCTTATCGTACATATATGGAATAAATATTTTCAAACTAAAGAAGCTAAATATTATAAGCATAGCTGTATTGATTTCCATGCTCTTGGCAAACTGGCCTTCCTTCATCGTTTCCTTTTTCTTCTTTTCTGTAGGAAGTTCCGTTTTTTCTCCGCCAGCACCTTCAGCAAAAAATTGCAAATTTAATTTTATTAATATATTTTTTGTTATATTTTCATTCATCATGGGCTCATCCCTTTTAACATTTTGATAAGACTTACATCTATCTTATCGAATATATATGAAAAACTCATAATCGTAAATGGTGTTATAAGAATCATAACATATAACGATATATATATTTTTATTGGCAATCCAACAACAAACATATTCATTTGTGGTAATGTTCTAACAAGTATACCAAGTCCAATATTTATAATAAGCATTATCCCTATTATCGGACTCGCCATCTTTATTGCTGTAACAAACATATCTGTAATTATTTCCATATGTGTATCAAACAGCGCCTGTGTCAAATGAAAAACTCCAAGTCCTACAATATTATAACTGTATACGATAGCCTTTATAAGTTCATAATGCATATTTGTTATAAGCATTATTGCTATTATAGAAAAATAATACAAGTTACCTGTTATAGGCATTTGGGTTCCACTTAACGGATCCATAACACTTGCCATTGAAAAACCAATTTGAAAATCTACCATCTCACCTACCATAACTATTACATTTAAGATTATTGTAGCTGTATATCCAAGTATTAATCCTACTGCTACTTCTTTTATCCCAATACCAAAGTAACCAAAAATATTATTTGAATAACTAACAGTTTTCACCAATCCAGTTGATACAACAACATTGGCAATTATAAATGAAAGTCCTACCTTAATATAGTTATTTACATATTGACCACTAAAGAATGGGGCGCTTACAAAAAAGGCTACAATCCTAAGCATTACTAAAAATATAATTTCCATATTCATATAAATATTTTGTGTCATAAATCCCATACAATCACCACGTCAATCTACTTAATATAAAAAACTATTCATACTACTATATAGATTTATTATGTATTCAATCATTACAGTCATCATCCATGGACCAAATACACCAATCGCTACAAATATTGCAATTATCTTAGGAACAAAGGCGAGTGTTGGCTCTTGTATAGATGTAACTGCTTGAAATATACTTACAATTAGTCCAACAAATAGTCCAACAAGTAAAACAGGCGAAGATACCATTACTGTAATCCATAAGGCATTTTTTGCTACATCAATAATTGCACCTTCATTCATGATTTCCCCTCCTATCTAAAACTCTGGACAATCTGTCCTACAATTAAATTCCATCCGTCAACCATTACAAAAAGTAGTAACTTAAATGGCAGCGAAATCATAACTGGCGGTAACATCATCATACCCATTGCCATAAGAGTGGATGAAACTATCATGTCTATAACTAAAAATGGAATATATATTATAAAACCAATCATAAACCCTTTTTTAAGTTCACTAATTATAAATGCTGGAATAATAACTGTAGCAGGAAGCATTTCAGGTGATTCAACTTTAGCAGTCTTCGAAATATTCATGAATAGTGCTAAATCCTTTTCATATGTCTGCTTCAACATAAAGTTTTTAAGTGGTTTCATTCCCACTTCTACAGCCTTTTCCTGAGTTATTTTACCTTCATTAAATGGTTTTATAGCATTTTCATTAATATCAGTTAGCACCGGATTCATTATAAATAATGTTAAAAACAATGCAAGTCCAATTATAATTTGATTTGGAGGCGTTTGTTGAGTTCCAAGTGCTGATCTCAAAAAATGTAGAACTATTAATATTCTTGTAAATGAGGTCATCATTATAAGAATAGATGGAGCTAGTGAAATAATAGTAAGCAAAAATAGTATTTTCATACTATTAGTAACTTCAACTGGACTATCAGCCGCACCAAATGTCATATTAACTTCTGGTATTATTGTATTATTCGCATATACAGAATAATAAAAAACAGAAATTATAGACATAATAAATGTTATAATTAACACACTACTTACTTTATTTTTCATTTTCATAATTTTCACTCCATTATTACTTTTAATGTCTTGACTCAACCGAGTGGCAGTATAACTACTTTTTTTGCCTATTAATTATTTTATCAAGTATATTTTTAAAATCTTTTCCAATAAGTCCTTCATCTTTATTAATAATTAACTTTTCTCCATCTACTGTATCTAATAATTTTACATCATCTTTCGTAACAGACAACACCATAAACTTATCCGTTACTTTAACAATATATAAATATTTTTGGTATCCAATAGACATCACTTCGATGAGCTTTATATTGCTATTTCTAAATCGTTTCCCACTACTCATTCCTATATATCTTGTCGTAATATATGCTAGTCCCATAACTAATGCAAGTATAAATGCTATGCTAATTACGGAAGTCATTATTTCTAAATTTTTCATTTAACATCCACCCTTTATTATAAACCTAAAACTTTTTTAACGGCTTCAAGAATTCTTTCAGCTTGAAAAGGCTTTACTACAAAATCTCTCGCCCCTGCCTGTATTGATTCAATAACCATTCCTTGTTGTCCCATTGCCGAGCACATTATAATCTTAGCAGCACTATTAATTTGTTTAATTTGTTTTACCGCTTCTATACCATCCATTTCTGGCATTGTAATATCCATTATTACTAAGTCTGGTGTACTTTCTTTATACCTCTCCACTGCCTTTAATCCATTTTCTGCCTCTGCAACAACATAATAACCATTTTTTGTTAGAATATCCTTAACCATCATTCGCATAAATGCAGCATCATCAACAACTAAAATATTTTTACCTTCCATATCTACTTCCCCCTTTGGTGACATTTTAATTTGTTTTCGTTAATTATATCATATTCTTTCTTTGACATCAATAATTTCTGTAATTCTTATTCCAAAATTTTCGTCAATTACAATTACTTCACCTTTTGCAACAAATTTACCATTTACTAATATATCAATAGGATCCCCAGCAATTTTATCTAACTCAATAATTGTTCCAGGCGCAAACTCTAAAATATCCTTTATAGATTTATGGGTTCTTCCTAGCTCAACAGTTACTTCAAGTGGTACATCCATTATAAGCTCAATATTTTCTTTCTGTTTCTGCATTATAGAAGAATGCATGTCTGAAAATTGAACAGGCTTTACATTCACATTACTTTTTTCACTAGCAACACTGGTTGTTGCTCTTTTATCTTGTTCAGTAGCAGTATTAGTATTAGTATTTATGTTCGCTGTATTATCTTTATTTTGATTTTGGTTTTGATTCTTTTCTACTTCAGTATTTTTAATTTTTGATAGGATACTTTCAGCAAGAGTTTCAGTTACTATCAATCTTATTTCACTTGTAATTAGATCATCAACCAAGAAATAGTAATTTATTAAAATAATTTCATCACTCATATCAATCATTTTTTCTAATTCTAAAGTGCTACTCACTTTCTCTGTTTTGGGAGAATTTACATCTATTTTCCCACCTAAAATTGACGAAATTATTGTTACCTGTGCCCCTATCATTTGACTGATTGCTTCTGTTATCGCACTGAGATGCAAATCTGAAAATTCTTCATCGTTAATTGCTTCTGTTCCCATCATCAAACCAGCAATAACTTTTGCATCATCCATTTTTAAAAGTAAAATACTTTCTCCTTTTATTCCCTGTTTATATTCTATCTTAGTCGCTAGTTGCGCTTGGTCTTCTAATATACTTGAAATTGCACTTTCATCATCTATCGAATCATATTTTAAAGTAACATGCTTATTAATTAAGTTAGATAACACTTCTGAAGCCTTTCCCATAGCTTTATCTAGCAATTTTACAACTTCATCTTTATCTTTATTACTAAGGCTTGCTTGACTTGCACTTTTATTAGAGTCCCCACCTAGCAAAGCATCTATTTCATCTTGCGAAAGCATATCTGCCATTATTCTTCCTCCTCCCTAACAATCTTAGTAATTTTTAATCCATTCTTTTTCTTACTTATACCGGGTTTTCCTTTAAATTTTAATAAATTCCCCACATACACATTCAAGTCTGAGCTTGTATAAGAATCTAACCTTATTACATCGCCTTCTTGCAATTCTATGAAATCCTTTACTATAATTTGAGTTTTACCGAGTATTACTCGAATTGGTATTTGTGAGATTTGAATTTTCCCTTCCATATAACTTTTATAATCTTCTACTTGAACATTTTTATGATTTGTGTACCAATATTTTGTATTCAAAAACTCCATAAGTGGTTCTATTACTAGATAAGGAACACAGATATTTATCATTCCCTCTACATCTCCAACCTTTATATTTAAAGTAATTAGCGCTACCATCTCATTTGGCTCTATCATTTCAGCAAATTGCATGTTCGTTTCTAATTGCTCTAATTTTGGTTGTACAGCATGAATATTTGTCCAATGCTCGCCCATCATCTTTACTAATTTATCCATTATCTTTGTAAGTAAAATTTTTTCTATTTGAGTAAAGTCTCTATTTGTTTTAAGTACTGTACCTGGCCCACCTAGAACTCTATCAAGTATAGTGAATCCAACTTTTGATGATATTTTCATAAGTATCGAGCCTTTTAGTGGCTTAAAGTCTATTATCCCAAGTATTATTGGGTTTGAAAGCGAGTTTGTAAATTCTCTATATGTTAGCGCTTCAGAGTTTATTACTTCTACGTGTGTAGGGGTCCTTAAATAACTTGAAAAGTAACTTGACACACTTCTAGCATAATTTTCATGTATTATTTCTAGCGTTTTCAAATGCTCCTTTGAGAACTTTGACGGTCTCGCGAAATCATATTTTTTTATCTTCTTTTCGCCCTTAGCCGCGCTAGCTTGATTAATATCAAAGTCACCAGAGTTTAAGGCGTTCAGTAAGTCGTCTATCTCATTCTGTGATAAAACATCAGACATGTATAATCACCTTCTTGTTTTAGTGGATAGTGGATAGTGGCTGGTGGATAATGGCTAGTAAAATACCTTTTTTACTACCCTCTCGACATGTGCCACTAACCACATTTATTACGATATTAGTTCAATATAGACATCCTCAAAAAATACATCCACCATTATATCAGTATCAAATTTTTCATTTATTTTTTCTAATAATTCTTTCTTCAAATCAGTCCAAAAGTTTGGTTGTTGATAATTTTCATAATTTTTTCCTCTTATCACTGTATCTATAATATCACCTACTATAGGTTTTTTCTCTTCAATCAATATAGCTTTTTCTTTATATTCAGATGATTTCGAATTTACTCCTAAATGTATCGTAACTCGAAGTCTATATTGCTGTCCAATAGAATCTGGAGCTAACGTATATACCTTCTTTTCCACCACACTAACTGGTTCCACATCTTCTATAGCTATCAAAGCTTTTTTACCTTTATCTTTACTGTCTTCTACTACTTTACCTGTACCCGTGTTTGACATTTGCATTATTAAATAAAATTGTGTACCGATTACAACCACTAATAATAAAATAATGACTCCCATTATAACTGGTCCTAATTTATTTGGCTTTTGATTTTCTTCCATTACGTATTCCCCTCTCTCTATTCTAATTGTCCTTTGCACATAAAAAAGCGCATAGTAATCCTAGATTATATTTTAACATTAAATATCTGTTTACTCAACAGTTTTTAAAATATTTTTTTAAAAAACAACTATTTTTTTAAAAAATAGTTGTTTTTTTGTATTTTAAATTATTTATTATTAAATTTTTATTTTATTACATGTATGTTTTTCTTGACATAATCAAGCCCTGAGACTAGTGTCATCACTACTGCCATGTATATAAGTATATCCTTTATATAGTTTAAATTTCCAAAATCAAAGAACAAGGTAATTATCATAGCCATTTGAGTTACTGTTTTCCACTTTCCCCAATTACTTGCTGCTATTACGATATTTTCAGCAGCTGCAATCGTCCTAAAACCAGATATAGCAAACTCTCTAAATATTATCACTATCACAACCCATGAAGCAAGCATACCTTTCTCTACAAAAACAATCATCGCAGATATTACCAATATCTTATCTGCCAAAGGATCTAAAAACTTTCCTAGATTAGTTATCATATTATATTTTCTAGCTATATATCCATCTAGCATATCTGTTAGCGATGCTACTGTAAATATACCAAGCCCAATATAATTTCCATACTGCGTGTCACTATACATAAAAAACAAAAAGAATGGTATCATTAAGATTCGTAGTAATGTTACTTTATTAGCTAAGTTCATATGTAAAACCTCCTGTTATTTGGTATTGAAATTTATCTCCCCGACCAAGTCATATCCACTCGACTCGGTTATCCTCACCTGTACAAATTCTCCTACCATTAACTCCTTGTCCGAATTTAAAAATACAAGTCCATCAACATCAGGTGTATCTCTATAAGTCCTTCCCATGTATACATCTTCATCTTGCAGTTTTCCTTCTATTACGACCTCAAGAACTTTTCCTACCAACCCTGTAGCTTTTCTTTCTACAATATTTTCTTGTACTTGCATAAGCTCAGTTTTTCTTCTTTCTTTTTCTTTTGTGCTAACTTTAGGTTTCAACAAGGCAGCTGGCGTATCCTCTTCTTCTGAATAAGTGAATATCCCCAATCTGTCAAATTGTGTTTCTTCTATAAATTCACGAAGTTCTTTTATATTTTGCTTTGATTCACCTGGAAAACCTACTATGAAAGTTGTTCTGAGTGTTATATCTGGTATTTCTAATCTAATCTTTGTTATAAGCTTAACTATTTTATCCTTAGTTGTATTTCTACCCATTTTCTTAAGTATCTCATCATTTATGTGTTGAAGTGGCATATCTATGTATTTGCAAATTTTATCTTCTGTTTTAATTGTATTTATAAGTTCATCAGAAATCCTCTCTGGATAGCAGTAAAGTAATCTAATCCACTTTAAATCCTCAATTTTACAAAGTCTCCTTAAAAGTTGTGGCAATTCATACTCTCCATTGAAATCCACACCATAACTAGTCACATCTTGAGCAACAATTATAAGCTCTTTCACACCGTTCTTTACGAGTATCTCGGCTTCACCTACAAGACTGTCCATGCTTTTGCTTCTAAAGCTTCCACGCAGTTTTGGTATTATACAATATGTACAATGATTATAGCATCCCTCTGCAATTTTCAGAAATTCATAATGGCCTACTGTAGTAATTATTCTAGGCGCCCCTTCTATTTCTTTTTTATTTATATCTTCTAAACAAACTACTTTATCCCCGCTTAATGTTTTTTGTATAACTTGTACTATTTTATCATAAGCTAATGTACCTACTATAGCATCAATCTCAGGCATTTCTGTAAGTATTTCATTATGATATCTTTGCCCAAGGCACCCCGCAACTATAAGAGCCTTGCAATTTCCTGTTTTTTTGTATTCGGCAAGCTCCAGTATATTTTCAATGCTCTCTTGTTTTGCATCATGAATAAAAGCACATGTATTAATTACTAATACATCCGCTTCTTGCTCATCTTGTATTATCTCATACCCAGCCTCATTAATAAGCCCAAGCATTACCTCACTATCTACTAAATTCTTATCACAACCAAGTGATACAAACGCAACTCTAGTTTTCATATTATGCATCCTTTCTTTGAGGTTTTCATTTTTTCATAAAACTTTTGACACTTTCTATTCCTCTATCTTTAAAACATATTTTCTATGATTTTCCCTAGTTATAAATGTCTTTGTATCTTTTACTCTTTCGAAAAACATTATCCCTTTTAAGTGATCAACTTCATGTTGCACTACTCTTGCTTGAAAATCCTCAAGCTCTAGTTTATGGTTTTTTCCCTTTTCATCTATGTACTCGACTAAAATCTTTTTATATCTCGGAACAATTCCCATTATTGCAATTGCGCTTGAACACCCTTCATATCCATCTGCTTTTTCTTTTGTAAGTGGTGTTACTCTAGGGTTTATCATAATTGTAAGTGGTAATGGTTTAGTATTTAAATATGTTGGCGTATCTTTTATTTCTATAACAATTATCTGTTCAGATATACCCACCTGAGGAGCTGCTATTCCTACAGCTTTCCCGTTTTTATGCATTATCTCCTTCATTTCATTTATAAAATCCATCCTCGAAGCTATATCTTTCTTCGCTACCTTTTTTGCCTTTTGCTTTAGCACTTCATCACCTATTGTTTTTATCTCTAGCACAGTACTACCCCCCATAATATGACCTTTCATTCATTATCACTCTATTATCTTTACCTTACACCGACAAATACACTGATAGAAATATCAGTATACTTCCGGCTAGTACAAACAAATGCCATACCATATGCATATACCTTACTTTCTTCATCACATAAAATATCGTTCCTACTGTATACGCTATTCCTCCTGCAATTAGTAGCCATAGTGATGTCGAGTTTAGTGACTCTTGTAGCTTTCCAAATACCGATACTACCATCCATCCCATTGCAAGGTATACTCCAGTTGTTAAGTACATGTATTTACCTGAAATTTTTATCTCCATTAATACTCCAATCACTACAAGTATCCACTGGACCCCAAATAAAATCCAGGCTTCATTACCCTTTAGAACAGTAAGCAAATAAGGTGTATATGAACCTGCAATAAGGACATATATTGCCGAATGATCTAGTATTTTCATTACCTTTTTTGCTGTACAACCCTTAGGAACTAAGTGATATGTACCAGACATAGAATATGAAAATATAAGTGCTGCCCCGAATATAGTATAACTTATAATATGTAGCGTTCCACCTTTAGTTACTGCTTGCACAACAAGCAAGACAAGTGCTGCAACTGCAAGCCCTGTCCCAACATAATGTGTAATAAAATTAGCTATTTCTTCCCCATGTGTATAATCTCTTTTAGTCATGCGTTTCTTCTCCTTTTTTATGTATCACTCATGATAGAGGCTTATGTTTTTCGCCACCTTTACGCAATTTTCCATTAGCATCGCTATAGTCATCGGTCCTACCCCACCAGGTACAGGTGTTAGATACGAGGCCTTGTTTTTACAGCCATCAAAGTCTACATCTCCACATATTTCATTATCTTCATTCCTATTTATACCCACATCAATAATCACAACACCCGGTTTTATCATATCTGATGTAATAAGTCCAAGTTTACCTGCCGCAACTATAATTACATCTGCCTGTCTTGTTATACTAGAAATATCTCTCGTTTCAATATGACACACCGTCACAGTTGCGTTTTCTTTGAGGAGTAACATAGTAATCGGTTTGCCTACAATGTTACTCTTTCCTATAACCACGCAATTCTTACCCCAAACATCTATGTTATACTTCTCAAGTAATCTCATTATTCCATTGGGTGTACAAGAAATAAGACCTTCACATCCAATACTTAGTTTTCCTACATTTTCAGGATGAAAACCATCCACATCCTTATTTGGATTTATTATACTAATTATTTTATATGAATCAATATGTTTAGGTAATGGTAATTGAACTAATATTCCGTGTACGCTTTCATCGTTATTTAATTTTTCAATAACCTTGATCAACTCTTCTTCTATAATGTCCGAACCTAATTCAATCAGTTCTTGCTCTATACCAACATATTCACATGCAATTTTTTTATTATTTACATACTTTTTAGATGCAAAGTCGTCTCCTACTAGTATAACAGCTAGCTTTGGATGTATATTTTTTTGCTTTAATTCACTTACCTCTACTTTTAACTTTTCTTTTATCTCACTTGCAAGTAACTTGCCATCAATTAATATCATTATATCTTCTCCTTATCATTCTCTCAGACTTAATACTCTTCTCGGCTTCGTCCCTTCTTCAGAACTTACTACACCTTTTGCTTCTAGTTGGTCCATCAATCTTGCAGCTCTATTGTATCCTATTTTGAAGGCTCTTTGAAACATAGATATTGATGCTTTTTCTTTATCCATTACCAACTCTATAGCTTCATCTATTAATTCATCATCTTCACCATCTTCATTATTATCCCCAGCTATGTTTCTATTTGTTATCTCTTCTATTATTTCTTTTTTATATTCTATAACTCCATCCTTCTTTATAAAATCAACTATTTTTTCAATTTCCTTATCTGAAATAAAAGCTCCCTGTATACGTTTAGGCTTACCCTCACCTACTGGGTGATATAACATATCTCCCTTACCTAATAATTTCTCAGCTCCTGCCATGTCAAGGATAGTTCTAGAATCAACATTTGATGATACAGCAAATGCTATTCTTGATGGTATATTCGCCTTTATAACACCTGTAATTACATCAACAGAAGGTCTTTGCGTTGCTATAATTAGGTGCATTCCTGCGGCGCGTGCCATCTGTGCCAACCTGCAAATAGCATCTTCAACATCTTTTGGGGTAGCCATCATAAGGTCTGCAAGCTCATCAATTATAATGATAATTTGGGGCATTACGAAATCCTCTTTTTTCTCCTTAAGCATCTTATTATAACCTTTTATATCCCGTACATTGTTTTCCGCAAAAGTATTATATCTATTTAGCATCTCTGCAACAGCCCAATTTAAAGCACTTGCTGCTTTTTTCGGATCCGTTACTACTGGTATAAGTAGATGCGGTATACCGTTATACATTTTAAGTTCAACCACCTTGGGGTCTATCATAAGAAGCTTCACTTCATTTGGATTAGATTTATAGAGCAAGCTCGCTATTATCGAGTTTATACATACACTTTTACCAGAACCTGTTGATCCTGCAATTAATAAATGTGGCATTTTAGCAAGGTCAATTACTACCTCTTTACCAGTTATATCTTTACCTAGTCCTACTGACACTTTTGACTCGGATTGTTTAAATACATCAGTGTCAATTACCTCTCTTAAATATACCGAATTCGTAACCTTATTTGGTATCTCAATACCAATAGCAGCTTTGCCAGGTATGGGTGCCTCTATTCTTACACCCACTGCAGCCAAATTTAATGCTATATCATCTGCCAAGTTTACTATTTTGCTCACCTTAACCCCAACACTCGGTTGGAGCTCATATCTTGTAACAGTTGGCCCTTTATTTACTTGTATAACTTTAGCTTTTACTCCGAAACTACCAAGAGTCAACTCTAGTTTATCTGCATTCTCTAAGACTTCTTTTCGTGAATCATTACTTCCCGTATTAGGATTTCTGTTTAAAAATGATATGTTAGGAAACTTATATGGCATCTTTTCTGGTTTTAATATATGTTCTCCATCCGTAATTCCTGTTTCTACTGGTTTTATGACCTTTGGTTTTACTTCTTTTACTGACTTTTCATACAAACCTATCTTTAAATCATCCTTTCCATCTGATTCTACCGGCGTCATAGCTATCTCTCCACTGCTATCGACTCCAAATATTTTGATATCTTCGTCTTCACAATTAGTAGCTATGTCCTTTTTATCATCTTCATTTTCTTTCTCTATTATAATATCGTGAATTTTCTTTTTGTCGGTTGGGTTTGCTTTTCCATACAGAAACTCATTTTTTTCTATCTGCTCATTTGCCTCCATTATCGAAATTTGCTTTTCCTTTATTTTGCTTGCAACATTTTGTGCAATCCCTTTCGTGCCTGTATATCCTGATTTTACAAAGCTTCTAATTATTTTTATAATAGATTTCTTTGTTATATTAACAAAATATACTGCGACTAAAAGAACCAATATTACATATGTACCAAAAACTCCAAATATACTTACTAAAAGGCTTCCAAAAGATTTACCTAGCAACCCTTCTTCCAGACTTGCAAAAACAGAATTACCTGTAGCTATATCACCTATTTGTACTTTTTCTGCATATATAAATGCAGTGATCATTATTACAAAGAAAATAATAGGTATTATTTTAAAATAATCTACCTCTGTCTCGTGATCCTTAACAACCATAACAACATAAACTACCAAAGCAATCGGTACAATATAAGCCGCGGTTCCGAATACATACAAAAGACTATTTCTCAAAAACTCTATCATGTATCCGTTTTGAGTATAATATAAACTAATCGCAGTAAGTATTGCGAGTGCTACTATAGCTATTCCTACTATCTCTATTTGTATCATTTTAACTTGTGTCATTTGCTTTTTAGTTTTCTTCCTAGCCATTTTTATCAACACTCCTCTGCCACTAACCTTATTTTACCTTATAAACAAAAAAAATTCAAGTTTTATTTTCAACTTGAATCTTTTTCTTTATCTTTTTACCTTATATATCTAATAGTTCAATTTGTTTTTTTTGCTCATACTTTCTTATTAATACTAATACCTCTTCTATAAATTGCTCATGCCCTTTCAAAGAAATACAACTAACTATTTCTGCTAAAATGTCAACAGGTCTAGGGCTATCAGGTCTACTGATATCACCTCGACTCTCCAAACAGACTCTTGTAACTTCTGGATCTATCTTAGATAAAACAGCTGCAAAAGCTCTATCAACCTCTACACCTGCATCTTTAACTTCACTGTTGTTACCGTTTTGATTGTCCATGAGTTTATTAATTGATTTTTCTTTAACTTGAAGTTTCCTTAAACTTTCATCATTCTTAAAATGTATATCCCATATAGCCTGAGTGACACCTTTTCCCATTGTATGATTAAATGCGTCATCCTGTTTCAACTTTTCTTGTTCATCTTTAAGTCTCATTAATTCATGTATATGTATAAGCTTATTGAATGTAACTATTTCATGCAAATTACTAGTTTCAACCGCTGTAACCTCTTTTTCATGCTCGTCCATAAATGATGTAAAACTATCATATTTTTCTTCTACCCCAAAACTAACTGGCTTAACTACTTCCTCTGTTTCATTACCTTTTATCAAGTCACTTATTCCGTCCAAAATCTTTCCCACAGTATCACTCCTCGTATAATATAATATTTTATTTTTAATTATATTATACTCATTATTCGTGAAATTATTGTCATATTTTGGTAATGCATTTAAATTTATTTATCTCTTTAACACTTTTCCCTTTCCCCTACATTTAGGGCAATCATGTTTATATATTTCATCTAAACTCTTTCTTGTTTTTTGCCTCGTTATCTCTACGAGACCAAGTTTTGTAATTCCAACAATAACAGTTTTCGTTCTATCTTTGTTTGTTTCCTCTTTCAATATTTTCAGTATTTCTTCTTTATCGCTTTCGCTTTTCATATTGATAAAATCAACTATTATTATGCCCGATACATTTCTAATCCTTATTTGCCTTGCTATCTCAAGAGCGGCCTCAATATTAGTCTTATATATCGTCTGCTCCTTATCCTTTTTCCCTACAAACTTACTAGTATCAACATCTATTACCGTCATTGCCTCTGTTTTATCAAATACAAGTTCCGCACCACTTTTTAGCCATACCCTATTTCCTAATGCCCTTTCTATCTGAGCATTTACTTTATATAAATCAAACATATCAAGTCTATCATCCTCATATAACTCTACTTTTTTCACAAAATCTTTATCGTATATACTCGCATACTTTAATATACCATTGTAAACCTTTTCATCATTTATTATTATTTTCATAGTTTCACGATTCACCATATTGTTAAATATAAACTCTTCTATATCTTGTTTATATATCATTTTAGGAGGTTTCATGTATTGATAATTTGAATAAATTTTATCCCACTTTTCGACTAGCGAATAATATTCTTTCTCTATCTGTTCAGTTCCCGTACCCAGTGTATCTTTGCGAACTATGACTCCAAATTTTCTACTATTTATTTTATTAATTAATTTTAACAGCTCATTCTTTTTAGATTCAGACACTATTTTCTTCGAAAACATAACTTCCTTGCCTTGTGGTAGCAGTACTATATACTTACCATTTATAGATATATCTTGTGTTAGATATGCTCCCTTTTCATCAGTTTCCTCTTTTTTTACTTGTACTAAAATTGTATCACCTGATTTGTTTTTTAATTTTATATCTTTTTCAATTACTAAAAAACCATTTTTTTGCTGACCTATGTCTATAAAAAAAGACTCCATACTTTTGAGTTTGTTTTTTATTATGCCAGTATATATATTACCTGCTATCATTTCATCAGGATTTTCAACATATAATTCAACTAATTTATCATCTTCAATAATTGCAATTTGTGTTTCATTTTTATTCACATTCACAATAATCTTTTGCATACGAAACCCCCAAAATAGATATCTGATACCAGTAACATACTTTTATACCTTGTATATTACCATATTATTTATATTTTAGCAATAGCAAAAAAGAAGCGTAATAAATTACACTCCTTACAATGTTATCTTAATATTCAAGTCCCTACTATTCTATTACATGCACTTTAATCATGTTTGTTGCTCCTGAGACATGAGGTACTATACCACTTGTAATAACAACCTTAGCACCTATTTCTACTACTCCCGTCTCTAAAGCTTTTATAATTCCTTCATTCATCATTTCATCAGTTGTTACTTTTGTGTCCGACAATGCAGGAATAGCACCCCATGTTAATGCTAATTGTCTGTATGTTGACTCAACATCTGTAACAGCTACAAGCGAACATCTATTTCTATATTTAGATACTTTATTAGCAGTACTTCCAGTTTTAGTCATAGCAATTATCGCATGAGCTCCTAGTATTTCTGCCATATCAGCTGCTGCACTACTTATAGCTTCTGTAATTGATCCAGAATCACTTACATCAATGAAGTTTTCATTATATTCAAGTAAACTTTCTGTTTTTAGTGCAATCCTTGTCATTGCCTCTACTGCTTCGATTGGATACTTTCCAGATGCACTTTCAGCAGATAACATGATAGCACTTGTGCCATCATATATTGCATTTGCTACATCAGTTACTTCTGCTCTTGTAGGTCTGGGATTTGATTTCATCGATTCTAGCATCTGAGTAGCTGTTATAACTGGTTTCCCAACCTCATTACATCTTCTAATTAACATTTTTTGAATTGAAGGAAGCTCTTCCATATCAACTTCAACACCCAAATCTCCTCTTGCTACCATTATACCATCAGATAGTGCAAGTATTTCTTCAAATTTTTGAACACCTTCTTGACATTCTATCTTTGATATTATTTTTACATGTCCTGCTCTATTATCTTTCAATAATTGTTTTAATTCCAAAACATCACTTGGCCTTCTTATAAATGATGCTGCTATAAAGTCAATACCTTGTGTCAAACCCCATTCTATATCTGATTTATCTTGTTCGCTTATAAAATTAAAGTGAAGCTTTGTTGCTGGCATGTTTATACTCTTTCTATCAAGCAATACAGCATCATTTTTAACTTCTACTACTATTTCATCATCCCTTTTTTCTAATACTACCATTTCTATTAAACCATCATCAATAAGTATTTTATCTCCTATATTCACATCTTTTGCCATGTTTTTATAAGTAACTGATATTTTCTCATTTGTTCCTAGTACCTCATCCATAGAAATTATCATCTTTTGTCCCGTTTTTAGTATTACACTTCCGTCTTGCATCATATGAGTCCTTATCTCAGGACCTTTTGTATCTAATAATATAGCGATAGGAACCTTTAATTTTTCCCTAACCTCTTTTACCTTTTCTACCTTTTCTCCGTGTTGTTCATGTGTCCCATGAGACATATTGAGTCTTACAACATTCATACCTGCTTTAATTAATTGAACTAGCATTTCCTTGCTTTCCGTAGCCGGCCCTATTGTACATACTATTTTAGTTTTTTTCATAAGTTCTTACCTCCAATATAATAAATGAAATTTAATTTCAAATTGTTTGTTACCAATATTTATGTTACCAGATAAATATTAGTATGTCAACTTTTTTAAGCTTTATTCTTTAAAAAAAATCTATAATTCCATTTAATACAAAGGATAATATTAATTTTTATGCTCATAATATTAATGATTAATATAATCACTTTATTTTGAAAGGAGACTTTAAAAATATGGCTAAAAACAAAAATAACGCACAGGATTCAACACAAAATGCAGCAGGAGCAAATAAGACAAATTCAGGAAAAAATGCAAAAGGCGCAGCAGGTGCTACAGATTCAACAAGAACTAATGCAGACCAAGGAACACAAGATTGTAGATAAAACAAAAAAAATGCAGAGAAATCTGCATTTTTTTTGTTTTATCTACATGTTTTTATCTTTATCCGTCTTCCTCGGTGGCTTTGGTCCTCTAAATTTATATAAGTTTGTCTTAATCATACCATTATACAGCTTTCTCTTCTTGTCCGCACGTTTTCCAAATTTTTTTTCAAATTCTTCGTATGAGGTTATTATATAAAAAGACCATGTATCTAGTTTTTTAAATGCCTTGCCCATGTCTTTATATAATGCTTCTACCGTTGGTATATCTTCCATTCTCTCACCGTAAGGTGGATTTGTTATTATGAAACCATACTTTTTGTTGCTACTTATTTCTCTCATATCCCTCTTTTGAAAATGTATATAGTCTGACACTCCCGCGTTTTCTGCATTTTCTCTAGCTATTTTAAGCACATCTTCATCTATATCATATCCTTGAAGTTTAAAGTCAAGAGTATTTTTTATTCCATTAAAAGCTTGCTTTTTTATTAATTTTAAGTCTTCCTTATCTATTTGTTCCCAATTTTCAAAAGGAAATTTCCTGTTGAGTCCCGGTGCTATATTAAGACCTATCATTGCAGCTTCTATAAGTATAGTTCCGGCTCCACAAAATGGGTCAATTAATTCCCTTTCAGCCCTCCAAGGAGTTAGCATAACCATGAGAGACGCAAGAGTCTCTTTTATAGAAGCTTCTGACTGTCTTTCTTTATAGCCCCTTTTATATAAAGAATCTCCGGATGTATCTATTGTAACTGTCACATCATTTTTATTTATAAAAACATAGATTGGATATTCCTCTCCTGTCTCTTCTAGCCATTCAACTTTATATATAAGTTTTAGTCTTTCTACTATTGCCTTTTTTGTTATTGCCTGTACATCAGGCGTACTATGTAGTCTTGACTTTATAGAAACCGCCTTTTTTACTGGAAAAATAGAGCTCTTTTTTATCCATTTTTCCCATTCTATTTTTTTTATATTTTGAAAAAGTTCTTCAAAAGAAGTTGCCCTAAATTCACCCATCTTCAGATGAATTCTTTCAGCTGTTCTAAGCCATATATTGGCCATTGCTATGCCTCTTACATCAGTCATAAATGTTATTCTACCATCTTCTACTTTACGTATATCATATCCCAAATTTATTATTTCTTCTTTAAGTACAGATTCAACACCAAAATTACATGTAGCTATTAGTTCTATTTTATCCACAAAATCACTCCATTCTATTTATTTATCTTTCATTTATTATCTCTTCTTTGTTCTTTTTACTTTGTACTTTGTTATTTGTCATCTGTTATTTGTACTTTTTTATTATACCATATTTTTTTGATTTTACTAGTCTAGAAATTTAAATAAATTTCAATTTTTTACACAATTTGTATTGTAATTTTATTTTTTTTCCTATATAATTGGTATACTAATTTTAATCTTACATTAGCTGTAAATTGTCAGCTATATATTATAAACTAAGTAAAGGAGATGTTCTAAATGTTTTCATTATTCAAAAAATATACTATGCCAAAGACCGTTGATGAACAAACTGATGAACTTTTAGCAGTAATCTCTAAAAATACTGATTTAAACAAAAGATTAAATACCATTAGAACTAGTGTTGTACAAATAGAAACTGCAAGAGATTTTGTAGAGCATTTCGGAACATATTTAGGTGTTCCTCTATCTTCAAATGATTTTATAGATGTTATTCTTACAAAAAAGTTTAAGCATAAAGCTTATAAATATATATTTTCCCATCATGAACTTTCTGAGTTTATTGATACATATGATGAAGTTATAGAAAAGCTTAAATCATTAAAACCTAAAATGGTTGATATGATGAATAGAGAAGTCGCTATTTTTCATGACTATGATAGCGAAATTGGAGCAGTTAAGATGCCTTTAAGCAAGTTTTGGAGTCTTTTTCCCAAAATACTTGATGTTTTAGATACCGAACTTCATCATGACCTACTTATAGTATCATTAAGCTTTAGCTTTGGAGTTTGTGTGGAGATTGAAGGACTTGACTATTCTATTACTATGTGGGGATTTGACAAAAAACCTCATGTACATAGAAACATTAAAATAAAGGAAGAACGTTTAAATAATTTCTGATTTTTACAAATAGGAGCCTCTTTCGTTGAAAGAGGCTCCTATTTTAATTGTAAATTATGAACTAATATACATCCCATGATTTTGGCACAAAATATTCATTGAATTTCCTAACCGCAAATCTATCGGTCATTCCGGCTATGTAGTCGCAAACCATTCGTTCTTTAGTCATTTCATGTTTACTTAAAATCAACTCAAAATGTTCCTCTACCTCGCTATTATCTTCCATATAATAATTAAATAAACTTTCTATCAAGTTTTTAGCCTTTTTCTCTTCTACTTTTGCCTTCGAACCTATGTATACCTTTTTAAACATAAACTCCCTAACTTTATAAATAGTATCCTTCATATCATGACCTATAATAATATCAGACCTTTCATAGCTATTTGTTACTATATCTGCAATCATTCTATGTATTCTTTCCCGTTTATCTTGCCCTATTAGCTGTATATATTCTTTAGGCAATTCTTCTTCTTTTATTATATTCGCCCTTATAGCATCTTCAATATCATGATTTATATAGGCTATTTTATCAGATATCTGGACTACTTTACCTTCAAGCGTTGACGGTTCCCCTCTAGTTTGGTGATTAAGTATTCCATCTAGTACCTCATACATAAGATTTAAGCCTTCACCGTCGTTTTCTAATACTTCTACAACCCTTATGCTTTGCTCATTATGCTCGAAACCAAAACTACAAAGTTGAGAAAGAACATGTTCTCCGCTATGTCCAAATGGTGTGTGTCCCAAATCATGCCCAAGTGCAATAGCTTCTGTTAAATCTACATTTAGTCTTAATGCAGTAGCTATCCCACAAGCTATTTGCTTTACTTCCATAGTGTGAAGCAACCTATTCCTATAATGATCACCTTCCGGCATTAAAAACACTTGTGTTTTATACATAAGCCTCCGAAAAGCTTTGCTATGTATTATCCTATCCCTATCTCTTTGAAAATCAGTTCTCATAGTACACTTTTCTAGTTCATTTTTCCTGCCTTGGCTTTTTACACTATGTGTTGCATACTGACTCAATGTTTTAAACTCATTTTGCTCTTGCATTTCTCTGATGTTCATCACTACACCTCCATTTTAATTAGTTTAAACTCTGCTTAACCCTACTCGCTTGTTCCTTCATTTCTTCTGCATGTTTTATTGTGATTTCTGTCGTTTCTGCACCTGTGATTAATCTCGCTAATTCGTTAATTATATCATTTTCATTCAATAGTTTTACATTCGTAACAGTTTTATCATTTTCACTATTTTTGTTTATATTGTAGTGATAATCTGCCATTGCAGCTATTTGTGGTAAGTGAGTTATACATATTAGTTGGTGTTTTTTAGATAGTAATGCCATCTTTTCAGCTACTTTTTGTGCTGTGTATCCACTTATCCCAGTATCTATCTCGTCAAATATTAGGGTTTCTATATTATCCGTATCTGCAAGCACTGTTTTTATCGCGAGCATTACTCTTGACATTTCTCCACCTGAAGCTATCTTGTCTAGCTGTTTTACTTTCTCACCCTTGTTTGCCGAAAACAAAAATTCCACTTCATCATATCCGTTTTTATCAAAATTTTGTTTTCTCTTAAAATCAGGCTCAAATCTTACATTTTTCATTTCCAAATCATTTAATATTTGTTCTATTTTTTCTTTTATATTCGTTGCGCTTTGTTTCCTTATACATGATATTTGCTCACATAAATCTTGTATTTCTTCTTCTATTTTAATTTGCTCTTGCTTTAGTTTTGCAATATTTTCTTCACTACCAGCTATAAAATCAAGTTCGGCTTGTATCTCATCACTATATGAGAGTATTTCAGCTATACTTGATCCATATTTTCTTTTCAAACTATATATTATATCAAGTCTTCGTTCAACTTTATTGATACTCTCTGGGCTATGTTCTATATTCTCAGAATATTCCCTAACACTACTTGCTACCTCTTCCATCTGTATATATGCTTCTTTTAACATTGTATGATATTCTTTTATTGTCTCATCTATAGATCCCAGATACTCAAGTTCTGAAACACACTTGCCTGTTTGATCAATAATTGAAGGCTCGTCATATAATATTTTATACACCTTTCCTATACCATTCATCAGTTTTTCTGAGCTTCCGAGTATCTTTCTTTTTTCATTTAACTCTTCCTCTTCATTTTCTAGTAATTTTGCAGCACTTATCTCATCTATTTGATATTTTATCAAATCTATTTTTCTTTCCCTATCTGTATCGTTTCCTATTAATAAATTTAGTTGCTTTTTTATCACATTATATTTTTCACAATGTTTCCCCAATATCTCTTTTAATCCTATAAGATCTCTTTCGCAAAACTGATCCAATATATTTATATGCTTTTTAGCATTCATTAGCGATTGATGCTCATGTTGTCCATGTATATCAATTAGATAATCTGTCATACTTTGTAGCATGCTAGTTGTTGTAGTTTCACCATTTACCTTGCATATATTTTTACCACTATCTATTATTTTTCTAGACACTAGAAGTTCATTGTTTTCAATTTTTATATTAAACAAAGTTTCTATTTCACTAGCCATGCTTTCTTTAACTTGAAACATTAGCTCCACATACCCAAATTCACATCCCTGCCGTATTAAGTCTTTATTCACACGACCACCAAGGCCAAAGTTAATAGAGTTAATTATTATAGACTTACCAACTCCTGTCTCACCAGTAAGTATATTAAGCCCGTCATTTAACTCAAGCGACAACTCCTCTATAAGTCCCATATTTTTTATGTTAATGTAACTAAGCATTATATTCACACCTCTATCTTTCTTTTCCACTTTCTTAATAAACAAGTATAAATGGAAATCCTCAAAATCTCATACTTCCCTTTTATAAATAATATCATAATTACAAAAAAAATGCAACATATGCTGTATTTGAATAAAAAATGTGCTATCGCACGTTTGTCGCCATCGAATCACTACCCTCTACTGTCATTGCGAGGTACGAAGCAATCTCGTTTTATAAGCAAAAGAGGGATTGCTTCGTTCCTCGCAATGACAAAATCGGAGCACTTTCCTAGTAAATAAAAAAAAGAGAATAAATTTATTATCTATTCTCTAAATTTTTTATTCTATTAATTGCCTTCTTAAGTGCAAACTCCGCACGATCGAAATCTATATCAGCATCTCTTGCTCGTAGTCTTTCCTCTGCTCTTTCTTTGGCTTGTTTCGCTCTTTCAATATCGATTTCTTCAGGCCATTCTGCACTGTCAGTTAGTATGCTAACTGTATTGTTTTTTATTTCCATAAAGCCACCATTTAGAATTGCAAGCTTATCCACATTTCCACTCTTTATTTTTAGACTTCCTATGTCGAGTATAGTCGCAAGTGCCAAGTGATGTGGTAGTATACCCATTTCCCCCGTGACACTTTTTACTACTACCATATCGACATCATCATCATAAAAATCTCTATCTGGAGTTGATATTTGTAATCTTAATTTCTTATCACTCATATTTTCACCCGCTTTATATTACTGTAGAGTCTTCGCTTTTTCTATTACTTCTTCTATCCTACCAACCATATAAAATGCTTGTTCAGGTAATGAATCATGTTTACCTTCAAGTATTTCCTTGAAACCTCTTACTGTTTCTTTTAGAGGTACATATGCACCTTTCATTGCAGTAAATTGTTCTGCAACATGTAACGGTTGTGATAGGAATTTTTCTATTTTTCTTGCTCTATTTACTGTAAGCTTATCTACTTCTGATAATTCGTCCATTCCTAGTATTGCTATAATGTCTTGCAATTCTTTGTATCTTTGCAATATTTGTTGCACATTACGTGCTACATCGTAATGCTCCTGTCCAATTGATTCTGGATCAAGTATTCTTGAAGTAGAGTCAAGTGGGTCAATAGCTGGATATATACCTTTTTCAACTAGCGTTCTTGAAAGAACTGTTGTTGCATCAAGGTGGGCAAAAGTTGTAGCAGGTGCTGGATCTGTTAAGTCATCAGCTGGCACATAAATTGCTTGAACTGATGTTATTGAACCAGATTTTGTAGAAGTTATTCTTTCTTGAAGAGCTCCTACTTCATTACCTAATGTAGGTTGATAACCAACGGCACTTGGCATACGTCCAAGTAATGCTGAAACTTCTGAGCCTGCTTGTACAAATCTAAATATATTATCAACAAATAACAACACGTCTTGTTTACTTTTATCACGGAAATATTCCGCCATAGTAAGTCCTGTAAGTGCTATTCTCATTCTCGCTCCTGGTGGCTCGTTCATTTGTCCAAACACAAGTGTCGTTTTATCAATAACCCCTGAGTCCATCATTTCATGATAAAGGTCATTTCCTTCTCTTGTTCTTTCACCAACTCCAGCAAAAACAGAAAATCCACCGTGCTCTGTTGCTATATTTCTAATAAGCTCTTGTATAAGAACTGTTTTACCAACTCCAGCTCCACCAAACAGGCCTATTTTACCACCTTTTTGATATGGACAAATTAAGTCAACAACTTTTATACCCGTTTCAAATATTTCTGTTTGAGTAGATTGCTCTTCAAAACTAGGCGCTTTTCTATGAATAGGCCAATATTCATCAGCCTCTACTTCACCTTTATTATCTATAGCATCGCCGGTTACATTAAATAATCTCCCTAGCGTCTTAATACCAACTGGAACCTTTATTGCGTCTCCTGTATCTATAGCTTCCATTCCTCTAACTAACCCATCAGTAGATTTCATAGCAATACATCTTACTACATCATCCCCTAGATGTTGCGCTACTTCTGCCACTATAAACTTGCCATCCTTAAGTGGTATATTAATAGCATTGTATAAACTTGGAAGATTATCTTTTGCAAATTTTACATCTAGTACTGGACCTATTATTTGCGTTATTTTTCCTACACTTTTTTCTGACATTCATTTCACTCCTTTCTTTCATACTATTTTACTGTAATGCATTTGCACCGCTTACTATTTCTGTTAGTTCCTTTGTAATAGCTGCTTGACGCACTCTATTGAATTTCAATGTAAGACCATCAATAATCTCATTAGCATTTTCTGTGGCATTATCCATAGCTGTCATACGTGAAGCTTCTTCACATACAGAGGATTCAATCATTGAGCCATATAAGATGCTATAAATATATTTTGGAATAAGATAGTCAAATACTACATCATTAGAAGGCTCGAAATAGAGTTCTGATTTGTATTTTTCTTCTACTTTTTCAAGTTTTTCTATTTTTATAGGAAGTAAGTCATATGTGACAACCTCTTGATTTATAATAGAATGAAAAGAAGTATAAATCAACTTTAATTCGTCAAATTCTCCCTCTTTATACATCTTTATTGCAATCTCGCCTATGCCTTTTGCATCGCTATACTGAGGTCCTTCTGATATTCCAGAATATGACTTTTCAATATGCATATTCTGCCTTGACAGAAACATTTTTACTTTCCTACCTATTGCAAAATAAGTTTCTTCCTTATCTTTGTTTCTTACCTTCATAATTTCTTTAAATACATTTTGGTTATATCCCCCGCATAATCCTCTATCCGAAGTTATAACTATATATGCAATTTTCTTTATTTTTGTAGGATTTTTCAAATATACACTTTCGATACTTTTACTACTTTCAGCTATCGAAACTATAACATCTTTCATTTTCGCCACATAAGATTTGTTTTTTTCAAACTTTGCTCTTTCCTTCTGAAGTTTTACCGAAGAAACTAGCATCATCGCTTTTGTAATTTGTTTAGTGCTTTTTATACTTTTTATTCTTCCTTTTATATCTCTCATCGAAGCCAAGATTAAACACCTCCGGTGTTAGTTATTTTGGATTAGGGATTAAGAAAACAGAATCCCTCTACCCCTCTTTGGCAAAAGGGGAACCCTCACTTAAGTTTTTATTTAGACATTAGTCACGAAATTAAATCAAATTTTACTTAATAAAATTTGATTTAATTTCCGCTATAGCTTTATCAAGTTTCACTTTTAGTTCATCACTTATCGCTTTTGTCTTTTGAATCTCTGTTATTATATCAACATATTTTATATCAATTTGCTTTAAAAATTCTTCTTCAAATTCCGATACTTTTTCTACAGATATGTCCGTTAGATGTCCATTAACTGCTATATAAAGTATTAGCACTTGATGTTCAACAGACATTGGACTGTATTGCTTTTGTTTCAACACTTCCACTATTCTTTTACCTTGTTCAAGCCTTGCTTTTGTAGATTTATCTAAATCCGAACCAAATTGAGAAAATGATTCTAGTTCTCTGTATTGTGCAAGTTCAACACGAATAGGTCCTGCTACTTTTTTCATGGCTTTAATTTGTGCTGCGCCACCAACACGAGATACTGAAAGACCAGCGTTTATTGCAGGTCTAATCCCTGCGTTAAATAATTGGGTTTCAAGATATATTTGTCCATCTGTTATCGAGATAACATTTGTTGGTATATATGCTGATATATCTCCTGCTTGTGTTTCTATTATTGGTAAAGCTGTTATAGATCCTCCACCCAGTTCATCTGAAAGTCTCGCCGCTCTCTCAAGCAACCTTGAATGCAAGTAAAATACATCTCCTGGATATGCTTCACGTCCTGGTGGTCTCTTTAGTAATAATGACATTGAACGATATGCAACTGCATGTTTCGATAAGTCATCATATATTATAAGTACATCTTTCCCAGCTTCCATCCACTCTTCTCCCATAGTAACACCTGCATAAGGTGCCATATATTGAAGAGATGCCGAATCACTAGCATTGGCCGCAACAACTACAGTATAATCCATTGCACCAGCTTCTTCTAATGTTTTTACCATTTTGGCAACACTTGAAGCCTTTTGTCCTATTGCAACATATATACATATAACGTCTTGTCCCTTTTGATTTATGATTGTATCTATTACTATCGCTGTTTTACCTGTCTGTCTGTCTCCTATTATAAGCTCTCTTTGCCCTCTACCAATTGGTATCATCGCGTCAATAGCTTTTATTCCTGTTTGTAATGGTGTATCAACAGATTTTCTTTCTATTACCCCTGGTGCTACACGTTCTATAGGTCTATATTTTTCAGTAACTATTTCTCTCTTTCCATCAATTGCTTGACCTAGTGCATTTACTACTCTACCTATCAGTTGATCTCCTACGGGCACTTCAACAACTCTACCTGTTGATTTTACAATGTCCCCTTCCTTAATCTTAGAGTCGTCGCCAAGTAAAACAACCCCAATATTATCTTCTTCTAAATTAAGTGCCATTCCATAAACACCCTCAGGAAACTCAAGTAATTCTCCTGCCATAGCATTTTCTAATCCATGAACACGTGATATACCATCCCCTACTTGCATAACTGTACCTACTTCTGAGACTTCTAGTTTTCCAACATATCTTTCAATCTGTTCTTTAATTATACTACTTATTTCTTCTGGCCTTATGTTCACTTTCACACCTCCTATTTTCAGTGATA
>MGOU01000021.1 GCA_001795385.1 Clostridiales bacterium GWD2_32_19 | reverse complement strand
TTTCGACACAGCCTTTCAGGCTAGCAAGCACAAAGACCCTTGTTAGGGTCAATGTCAAACCACCACTTGAAGTGGTGGTTGGTGATTGCGAAGTACGAAGCAATCTTGTACTTAAGCTAAAGGAGAGATTGCTTCGCAAAAAGATGCTCGCAATGACAAATAGATACCCCACAGCTTTGCTACGGGGAGAATTCATTCCATTAAAGAACTAATCATCCAGAAGATATACAATTTTAACATCAATACAAAAATATAATAACCTCACAAAAATTTAGTTATTACATAAAATTATAATATGTGGTATAATAACTATAGGATTTAAATGATGGGGGTTTTTGTATGTCAATAATTGTTCAAAAGTTTGGTGGAACCTCTTTGAAGACTGGAGAGGCTAGGCAGAAGGCGACTGAAAAAGTAATTGAAACATTTAATGCAGGTAATAGAGTTGCTGTAGTAGTGTCTGCTATAGGACGTAAAGGTGATATTTATGCTACGGATACGCTTATAAATTTGGTTAATGAAATAGATGTGAACATAAATAAAAGAGATTTAGATTTGATTATGTCATGTGGTGAGACTATATCTGCGGTAATATTTGCTACATTACTTAATAAAAAAGGATATAAAGCAATGGCACTTACTGGCACTCAAGCAGGAATAATAACGGATAATAATTTTGGAAATGCAGAAACAATAAAGGTTTATTCGCAAAGGATTACTAAACTACTCGATCAAGGTATCATACCAGTAATAGCTGGTTTTCAAGGTGTAACACAAGATGGAGACATAACTACTTTAGGTAGAGGTGGAAGTGATACGACTGCCAGCATAGTTGCGGAAGCGATAGAGGCTAACTATGTAGAAATATATACAGATGTGGATGGACTCATGACTGCTGATCCTAAAATATGTGATACAGCGAGGATTATAGATGAAATAGGTTACAATGAGGTATTTCAATTAGCAGACAATGGTTCTAAGGTTATACATCCTAAAGCAGTAGATATCGTAAGGCGTGCAAACATAGAAATGAAGATAAAAAACACTTTTAGTAATCATGAAGGTACAAAGATAACATATAAACATATAAAAGATGCTGATAACATGGATGATAAACTGATTACTGGAATAGCGAGTTTATCTGATAGAGCACAAGTAATAATAAACGAAAACAATTTATATAATGAAGAGATTTTTGAAGAAATGGCAGAGAATATGATAAGTATAGATATGATAAATGTGTATATAGATAAGAAGGCTTTTATAATAAATAAAGAAAATGTAAAAAAGATGAAAGAAATTTTAGATAAATACAGCTTAGATTATGTTCTTAATGAAGATTGTGCCAAAGTAACCATTATAGGAAATAAAATCAGTGGAGTTCCTGGAGTAATGAATAAAGTTATAAAAAGTTTAAAAAGACATAAAGTGGAGATATTACAAACAGTAGATTCACTTGCAACAATAGCTATTTTGATAAGAAGAGAAGATTTGAAGATTGCAGTTAATGAACTTCATAGAGAATTTGGGATTTAGAGGTCAGTAAACCATGAAAAGAGCAGAGATGCTCTTCTTTTGTTTAGTAGGAAATTCCTCCGTTTTTGTCATTGCGAGGCACGAAGAAATCTCGTTTTTAGAGCATGGAAATAAATGCGTTAAAAATAAAATTACTTTTTATTTTTATTTTTCGTATTATAAAACAATAAAAAATTTTTAAAAGTTTAAAAATATTTTTATTGTAAATACTATAAAAAAAGTTTATACAAAGGAGAGTTGCTTGTGGAAAATAAAAAGGATGAGGATAAAACTAGTGAAATACATTGCCTTACTATAGTTGGTCAAATAGAGGGACATGTAATGTTGCCACCTCAAAACAAAACTACAAAATATGAACATGTTATACCCCAGTTGGTTGCTATAAATCAAAATGATAAAATAAAAGGTCTTTTGGTGGTTTTAAATACTGTGGGTGGGGATGTGGAAGCTGGACTTGCCATATCCGAAATGTTAAGTAGTCTAGGTAAACCTGTTGTGTCAATCGTTTTTGGAGGAGGACACTCAATAGGTGTACCGCTTGCCGTTGCATCTAACTATTCATTTATATCACCAACCAGTACTATGACTTTACATCCTATAAGAATGAATGGCACAGTGATTGGAGTTCAGCAAACTTTTGAATACTTTGATAAGATGCAAGATTTAATAATAGAGTTCGTCACAAGAAAATCTAAGATAACTAAAGAGAGACTTAAGCAACTTATATTAGATACTGCCAATATAGCAAAAGATGTTGGGACTGTAATAATAGGTGAGCAAGCAGTAAAGGAAGGTATAATAAATGAAGTTGGAGGACTAGATAGAGCAATGGAGAAACTTAAGGAACTGATAAATGAGAATAAGAATAATATAGAAAGTAGGGATGCCACATGAGCGAAAATATAGGTATAAATTCAATGGATGATGCGGTATTAAAAACTGAAGAAGCTGAGTACAAAGGGCAAATAGTTCAGTATATGAAAATGGATGATGGGGGAAATAAGATTGTAAGGGTAATTTCTACAGATCCTAAAGTATATTTAAAAAAAGAGTTCCAACCAGGAAAAGTTATCAAAGAGCAGATATTTGAAAATAAATAATATTGTATAATCAAGGGGTCGGTTCCTTACATTCAGGGATTGTCCCCGAAAGTATAAAAACAATTTAAAAACCTAGGAGAAAAACAAGAAAAAAGTTTGATTTTTCTCTTGTTTTTTTGGAGAATTATGGTTATAATGTGATAAAGATTGAAAATTTAATTTTAAATTGCGAACTAAAAATAATTTAGGAGGCGTTTTTGTGAGTTTTTTGGAAGAAATTAAAGAAAAGGCAAAGCAAAACAAAAAAGTAATCGTACTGCCTGAATCATATGATAGACGAATACTTGAGGCAACTGAGATTTTGCTAAAAGAAGGTATAGCTAATATTATATTAATTGGAAATCCAGATGAAGTATATAAAAATGCAAACGGATTAAACATTGAAAGTGTAAAGATAATAGACAATAATAATTTTGAACATATAGATGAATATGTAAATACACTCGTGGAGATACGAAAAAATAAAGGTATGACCCAAGATGAAGCAAGAAGCCTACTAAAAGATCCGGTATATTTTGGTGTAATGCTAGTAAAACAAGGGGAAGCAGATGGTATGGTATCTGGAGCTATACATTCTACAGCCGATACATTAAGGCCAGCTTTACAGATACTTAAAACAGCACCAGGAACCAAGCTAGTATCAGCCTTCTTTGTGATGGATGTGCCCAACTCAGAATATGGAGCAGATGGAAAATTCATTTTTGCAGATTGTGGTTTAAATCCAAACCCAACAGCAGATGAACTTGCAGAGATAGCTTATAGTTCTTCAAAGTCTTTTGAATATTTATTAGATAAAAAGGCAAATGTTGCTATGTTATCATTCTCTACCAAAGGAAGTGCAAGCCATCCTGATGTAGATAAAGTGGTGCAAGCTACTAAAATTGGAAACGAAAAATACCCAGAACTTAATCTAGATGGGGAACTACAGTTAGATGCAGCTCTAGTAGCCAGTGTAGCTAAATCAAAAGCACCAGACAGTAAAGTAGCAGGAAATGCAAATGTACTTGTATTCCCTGACTTAGATTCAGGTAATATAGGATACAAGTTAGTACAAAGACTTGCAAAAGCTGAAGCTTACGGACCTATAACGCAAGGAATAGCAAAGCCAGTGAATGACCTGTCGCGCGGATGTAGTGCGATGGATGTAGTAGGAGTGGTGGCGATAACGGCTG
This sequence comes from Clostridiales bacterium GWD2_32_19, assembly GCA_001795385.1. GTDB lineage: Bacteria > Bacillota > Clostridia > Lachnospirales > UBA12420 > UBA12420. The sequence goes on along the minus strand of MGOU01000021.1, from coordinate 185,007 downwards.
TGCAGGCTCAGGCATGATGCGACAATAAGTACAATGCGGATTAGGAAGGTGTGTATAGAAGATGTCCCTCAAAATATTTATTACAGGAAAACCTGGAGTTGGTAAAACAACTTGTTTACTAAAGATAATTGAGAAAATTGGAAGGGAGAAATGCGTTGGGTTTTATACAGAAGAAATTAGGGAAAATGGAGAGAGAGTTGGATTTGATTGTACGACTTTAGATGATACTAGATGTCGAATGTCTGATGTTAAATTTGATACAGATTCAAGAGTAGGTAGATATGGTGTAGATATTGAAAGCTTTAATAATGTTATAGTGCCATATTTTAAAAAAGAGATAGATAATGATAAAATTTTTGTAATTGATGAGATTGGTCCAATGGAGCTGATGTCAGATCAATTTTTAAGTATTGTTGGGGATATTATAAAAAGTGATAAGACTATATTTGGGATTATATTTCAGAATGAACATGAAAAAGTTGATTTGATAAAAGAGATGGAAGGAATCAAAATATTGACCTTGACAGAAGAAAACAGAGATGTAATATGTGAACAAATATATAATGAGTTAAAAGGAATAGATATATCAAAATCAAATAATCATAAAAAGGAGTGTATGAAAATGATGAGTAGAGAAACTTATATGAATGCGGCGTATATTGTATCACAAAATTTTAGTAAAGACCCTAGTACTAAAACAGGAACGGTTATAGTTAATAAAAAGGGAGAAATAGTAGGAATTGGTTGGAATAAGTTTCCTGATCAATGCGATGAATCAGACTTTACTTGGAATAGAGAAGGTGCTTATTTAGATACTAAAGCTCCATATGTTGTTCATGGTGAAGTAAATGCATGTATAGATGCACTTGTTAATAACAGAGGTATGTTAAATGATTATTCGTTATATGTAACACTTTATCCTTGCGAAAAATGTGCTCAAGTAGTTCTTCAATCAGGAATTACAAGTGTTAGTGCAATGTCATATAAATATTATGATTTGGATTTTTCAAAGGCTGCGACAAATTTATTTGAGAGTGCTGGTACTGAAGTTAATAATATGAGTGAGACTATACCAGATATTAATGATGAAACTGCACTTAAAGCTTTGTGTGAATATGCAGAAAAGTATAATCCGAGTTTGTTAGAAAACTTTAAAGGAGATGTTGAATTATGAGTATGGTAGATAAAATATACAAAGATACTTGTAGGAAAATACTTGAAGAAGGCTTTGACACGACAGGTGAAAATGTTAGAGGTAATTGGCCAGATGGGACTAGGGCATATACTAAAAAGCTTTTTGGTGTAGTTAATGAGTATGATTTATCTAAAGAATTTCCACTATTGACAATAAGGCCTATAAATCTTAAATCAGTAATTGAAGAATTACTATGGATGTGGCAGAAGAAATCTAATAATATAAATGATTTTAATTTAAGAATATGGGATAGCTGGGCTGATGAAAAAGGATCAATAGGAAAAACATATGGATATCAACTAGGCATAAAACATAAATATAAAGAAGGGGAATTTGACCAGGTTGATAGAGTAATATATGATTTAAAAAACAATCCATATTCTCGAAGAATAATAACAAATACATATGTTCATCAAGACTTACACGAAATGGGAATATATCCATGTGTATACTCTATGACATTTAATGTTGTAGGAGATAAATTAAATGCTATATTAAATCAAAGATCAGCAGATATGTTAGCAGCAGGTAATTGGGATGTCGTGCAACATGCCGTATTAATTCATATGATTGCACAGGTAACAGGATTAAAGCCAGGTAAGCTGCTTCATGTTATCGCTGATTGTCATATATATGATAGACATGTACCATCGGCTGAAAAATTATTGGAGGCTAAAGAATTTCCAGCACCAAAGTTTTCACTTAATCCAGATATAAAGAACTTTTACGATTTTAAACATGAAGATTTTATATTGACTGACTATGTAGCAGGACCAGATATACCTAAATTTGAGGTATCTATATGATAAATATTATTGTTGCCATAGACAATCATAATGGAATAGGCAAGGATAATAAACTATTAGCATACATAAAAGAAGATTTACAATACTTTAAAAACATTACAAAAGACAATATAGTTGTAATGGGTAGAAAAACATATGAGAGCCTTCCACAAAAACCTTTGAAAGATAGAGAAAACATAATACTCACAAGAGAAAATTTAAACTTTGAAGGTGCTGTAGTATATAATAACATAGAAGATGTATTAGAACTAGCACGAAAAACTACAAAAAGTGATGTATTTATATGTGGAGGGCAGTCTATTTATGAACAATTCATGCCTTATGCAGATAAACTTTATATAACACATATATTTCACGAATTCCTTGCAGACACTTTCTTTCCTGACATAGGAGATGAATGGGAAATAGAAAATGTACAGGCTACAAAAGAGTCTATAAAAGGTGAATATTCATTCGTGTGGGTGGTTTATAAAAGAATTTGAGGTGAGTGTAATGATAGATTTGCATATACATACAAAATGCTCTGACGGATGTAATACACCAAGTGAGATTTTAAAAATGGCAGAAGATTTGAAATTGGAATATATATCTATTACAGATCATGATACATGTCAGGCGTATTTTGAAATAGAAAAAAATAGAAAAATATATAGTGGAAAAATAATAGCTGGTTGTGAGATGCAAACTACCTTTAAGGGGTTAAACATAGAAGTTTTATGCTATGGAATAGAGTATGAAAAAGTAAATAATTGGTGTGAGAAAAAATTCTCTATAGAAGTTAAGAAAAGACAAGTGTTAGAAGAAATTTTGAGGGGAATTAAGGTTTGTAATGACTTAAATATTAAATATGACAAAGATGTATTGCTAAAATCTAATGAAGTTAGATCATCATCTAACATATTACTTATGGAAATCTGTAAGTATGAAGAGAATAAAGATAAATTTCCTGAAGATGCGTGGAATAACTTGGAGGTTTTTTATAGAAAATATAGAAGTAATGAAGAGGATGTTTGGTATATAGGTGAAAGAAACATTTTCCCAAGCTTAGGTGAGCTTATTCAATTAGTAAAGGAAGATGGAGGATTACTGTTTTTAGCTCATCCGTGTGAATACAAAATATACGATATGGATATATTTCTAAAAGAATTGTTTTTCGAGCATAAGTTGGATGGAATAGAATGTTACCATTCAACATTTACTGATGAAGAGTCAGAGTTTTTAGTTCGATTCTGTAGCCAAAATAATCTTTATATTTCAGGTGGTACAGATTATCACGGTGGAGAAGTGCGGAAAGGAAATAGTATTGGAATCGGAACGGGAAATATGAATATTAAAACTGATACTATAAAAGACTGGGTAAATAAAGTAAAAATAATATAAATTTAATTGAGGTGAGCGTAATGATAAATAAGTTAATAGAAAGACAAAAAGAAGTAAAACAACATATGGATAAACATAGATATGAGTTTAGGGATCGTAGAGATATGATTATGAGTTACATGGCATATATTGTTGGAGAAACAGATGAAGTTAATAGAGCTATAAACTATAAGTATTGGAAGAGACCTGAACAAGAGGATGAAACTAAGATAAAAGAAGAGCTTGGTGATGTATTCTTGATATGGCTTGATCTTATCATTAGATTAGGATTTGAAAATGATATATTTGATGTTATTCATGAAAAACAATTACATAACATAGAAAGACAATTAGGGAAAGTTGAAGGAAGAGAAGACTATAAAGCAGATTAATTGTTAGTAGATGATATATTTAATATAACATATAAGGAGAAAGTTTATGACTGATATAACTAAAGAATATTATGAAAATAATGCTAAACAATATTTTGATAATACTTATTGTATTGATTTTAGTAGTATAACTAGTGTGTTCGAAAAATATCTAAAACAAGGAGATAGTATATTAGATTTAGGTTGCGGAAGCGGTAGAGATAGTAAATATTTTAATGAGCAAGGTTATAATGTTACACCACTGGATTATAGTGAAAATTTAGCAAAACTTACTGAAATATATACAGGTCTAAAGGTTGAAGTAATGGACATGAGAGATATGAAATATAAAGAACAATTTGATGCAATCTTTAGTGCGGGTATGATGCATATAAAAAAAGATGAAATTAAATATATTTTGGAAAAGTGTTTTGATGCACTTAAAAGTAATGGTGTATTTTATTTAACTTTTAAATACGGTAATAAGGAAGAAATTATAGATGGTAGATTTTTTAATTTTTATACAGAGGAAACATTAATAAAATTGCTGGATAGTATTCCTGGCAATAATGTTAAAGAAGTATGGATTTCAGGAGATACATATCCAGGAAGAGATACAAGGTGGATAAATGTTATAACTCAAAAAAAGATTTAAATTCCAAAATTAAATTATAGAAGTCAGTGAATGTTAAAGAATAATAAGCCACTAACGGGAGTAAAATGGATTATTTGAAAAAAATAGTTGCGTGTAACGAAGCAATCTCTTGATTAAAGTAATAACTCATAGTTTTTGTGGGTTTATTAATTGATGCTAATGTAAATACTAGTAGAAATCTTTATATTTGTGTAAATTAATGTTAATGCAAGGGAATGCTTCATTACACTCATATAAAGAAATTTTATTACTAGCTTAGAAAACACCTATGCTAATTGGCTTCACGAAGACGATTTAGCGAGTATGTTAATAAAAAACAAGTGTGGAAAGAGTAGTATATCGTAGGTTTTAACACAATTCAAATTAAAAAAGGAGAAATGTATGAAAGTTTTAGTTGTCAATTGTGGTAGTTCATCCTTAAAATATCAGCTATTAGATATGGAAACAGAAGTAGTTCTAGCAAAAGGATATGCAGAAAAAGTTGGTATAGAGGGTACATTTACAAATCATCAAGCGAATGGTGATTCGAAAACAATATATAAACAGTTAAATAACCATAAAGAAGCGATACAGTTCATGATAGAATTATTAACAGATAAAGAGAATGGTGTAATAAGTGATATAAATGAGATAGATGCAGTAGGACATAGAGTTGTTCATGGGGGAGAAAGTTTTAATAAATCAGTTATTATAGATGCTGATGTAAAAGAAGCTATTAAAAAATTTATTCCTCTTGCACCACTTCATAATCCAGCTAATTTAACAGGTGTTTTGGAGTGCGAGAAAATACTTTCAAATGTTCCTATGGTTGCAGTTTTTGATACAGCATTTCATCAAACTATGGAAAAAGTAGCATATTTATATGCATTACCATATGAATATTACGAAAAATATGGAGTTAGAAGATATGGATTTCATGGTACATCTCATAAGTATATAGCGAGTAAAGTAGGAGAAACGCTTAATAAAAGCATAAATGACCTTAAGATAATATCATGTCACTTAGGTAATGGTGCAAGTGTTTGTGCTATAAATAAAGGAAAAGTTCAGGATACTTCCATGGGATTTACCCCGCTCGAAGGGTTAATGATGGGGACAAGATGTGGTGACATAGATCCTGCAATCATCAAGTATTTGCATGATAAAGAAGGTTTGACAATAGAACAAATTGACACTATTCTTAATCAAAAGTCTGGTTTGCTTGGAGTCTCAGGCATATCTAGTGATATGAGAGACATAGAAAAGGCAATAGAAGAGGGAAATGAAAGAGCAAAGGTTTCAATAGATATGTTTGAGTATGAAGTAGTAAAATATATAGGAGCATATGTTGCCGCTATGAATGGGGTAGATGTAATAGCATTCACTGCCGGAGTAGGGGAAAATGATATAGGAGTCAGAGAAAAAATTTGTGAATACCTACAATTTTTAGGAATAACAATAGACAAAGAAGCTAATTCATGCAGAGGAAAACTAAGAGAAATATCTACATCCAACAGCAAAATAAAGGTAATGGTGGTACCAACTAATGAGGAGCTTACAATAGCAAGAGATACTAAAGAGGTAGTAGATAATAAATAACAAATATAAACATAAAAATGTATCGTTCAAAATAAGCTCTCTACAGGGAGCTTATTTTAAATAAAGAATAACAAATGTGTAAGAAAAATGTAAAATATAGTTGACACGAGTGTAAAAATATGGTAATATATCAACAGTTATTGTTTATATTACAGATCACAACAGGAGGGTAAATATGAAAAGAAAATTAGGAAATATTACAATATCAATACTATTAATAGCAGTTATGTTATTAATGCAGATATCAAGTAGCTACGCATTAATAATAGGAGGTACTTATAATCCTGGAAATATATCTGGAGGATCTAATACTGAATCAACTTGGAGTGGTATAGCAATAAGACAGTATTTTAACATACAACGTAACGACGGAGCGAACTCAGGACTAATGCTTTCAAAAACTACAACAAACAGTTTATTTGCAGAGCCACTTTCTCCAACTTTTAAAAGTGACAATTTCGCAATAATGGGTAATCCATCTATACCGGGTATATTGTCTAATATGAAGGCAAGCTCATCTACAAATTCTACAGTAGATAGTCTTATTCAAGGTGTAATAGATTCCATCAATAATGGAGGTACCTCTAAAGATGCATATACTTATACATTTAGTATATCATATCAAATAGAAGTTTATGTAAGACCTTTATTATCGGTGAGGAGTAGTACATATGCTTCAAGTGCTGGTTTACCTAAAAATGGATACTTTACGCAAGTAACATTGCAATCGGTAGCTGATGCTGCAAAATATGATGGGGTTGTATATGGAAATGGTCCAAGTACGCCTCATACCCCTAACGCACAGAGAGTATATGATATGTTAACTCCAGATAGTGCAGTATATAGGGCATCAACAACAGTAAGGACACTTGATCATATAGCAGTAACACCTAAAGCGGTTAATATGACTACAAATAGCACATATACAAATCAAAAGGTTAAAGTTACAGCATATTATACAAATGGTCAAACTTCTGATGTTACAAACAATAGTAATACAGCAATTATATCACCTGCTTCAAATGTAGTTTATTATTCAGCTAGTGATGGATACTTGCATAGTGGAGCTAATACAGGTGGTATAATAATGGATGCTAATTATACTGAGAATGGTATTAAAAGAACTGATTCTCTTAAGGTAGATGTTGTTAATAATACCACATCAAAAGCACTTTTAAGTATAACAGTAACACCAAGTAACCAAACAATAACAGGATTTGGCATTATGGGAGATAGATTAGCAGTAGTTGCAAACTACTCAGATGGAACAAAAACAACAGTAACAAGTTCAGCGAAATATATAAGTTCAGATAGCTCAATAGCAACAATAAACTCAATTTGTTATGCGAAAAGTGGTAGTAGAGTAGGAACAGCTACCATAACTGTCCAATATACAGATGGTGTAACAAGATCTACTACAGCTAAAGTAATCGTGGAAGAAGAAGATGATGAAGATGACGATGATCAACCAAATCAAGATGTAACCCTAGATAGTATAATAGTAACGCCAAACACACAAACAATAACTGGATTTGGAGTTACGGGGGATAGGTTAGAAGTAGTTGCAAACTACTCAGATGGAACAAAAAGAACAGTAACAAGTTCAGCAAGCTATATAAGTTCAAATAACAGTATAGCAACCATAAATTCAATTTGTTATCCAAAGAGTGGAAGTACAGCAGGAACAGCTACTATAACAGTGAGATATACAGATGGTGTAACAAGATCTACTACAGCTAGAGTAATAGTAACAGAAGATGATGGAGATGATGACGATGATCAACCAAATCAAGATGTAACCCTAGATAGTATAACAGTAACCCCAAGTACACAAACAATAAAAGGATTTGGAGTTATGGGAGATAGATTAGCAGTAGTTGCAAACTACTCAGATGGAACAAAAAGAACAGTAACAAGTTCGGCAAACTATACAAGTTCAAACAACAGCATAACAACTATAAACTCAATTTGTTATGCAATAAGTGGAAATACAGTAGGAACAGCCACTATAACAGTTAGATATACGGATGGTGTAACAAAATCTACTACAGCTAGTGTAACAGTAATTGATAATACCCAAGCAGCAACACTACAAAGTATAACAGCAACACCAAGTACACAAACAATAACAGGATATGGAGTTACAGGAAATAGATTAACAGTAGTAGCAAACTATTCAGACGGAACTACAAGAACTGTAACAAGTTCATCAAGTTATAATAGTTCAAATGATTCTATAGCAACCATAAACTCAACTTACTATGCAAAGAGTGGAAACACTGCAGGAACGGCTACTATAACAATAAATTATACGGATGGAGTAACAAAATCCACTACTGTAAGAGTAATAGTAGAAGAAGGCCAGCAAGATGCAACCCTCCAAAGTATAACAGCAACACCAAGTACACAAACAATAACAGGATATGGGGTTACAGGAAATAGATTAACAGTAGTTGCAAATTATTCAGACGGAACTACAAGAACGGTAACGAGTTCATCAAGCTATAATAGTTCAAATGATTCTATAGCAACCATAAACTCAACTTACTATGCAAAGAGTGGTAGTATAGCAGGAACAGCTATAATAACAGTTACATATATAGAAGGTGGAAGAACTTCTACCGATACAGTTAATGTAATTGTATGTCCAACAGGTAATAATACAGGGATATTAAAGGGAATAGAAGTTACACCAACACAAAAAACAATATATGGTCTTAATACAATTTCAGTACCAGTTACAGTAACAGCTGTATATGATAATGGAAGTAGAAAAGATGTAACAAATGCTTCAATTTATGACAGTGTAAATTCAAGTATTGCAACAGTCAATGAGCTTACTTATAGATTAAAGAGTGGAGTTAAAGAAGGTAATACATATATAGAAGTTACTTATACAGAAGGTGGTATTACAAAGTATGAGTCTATATATGTAAAAGTTATAGATGATGAGGATATAGATGACGAAGATATACCAGAAGGTATAGTAGAACTAACAAAAATAGAAATTATACCTGGCGAGAAGGAGACTATAGTAGGTTTTGGAGAATATGGAGACACTTTAAAAGTAAAAGCATATTATAACGATGATACTACAGACTATGTAACAGAAGATGTTGAATTCGAATCAGAAGATGAAGATGTAGCTTATATTACATCAAGCTATAAAGTAAAAAGCGGTGACGACGAAGGAACTGTAACTATAACTGCAACATATGAAGAAGATGGAATAACAAAGAAAGATTCTATAGATGTCAAAGTCGTTGAAGAAGATGATGATGAGGATATAGATGATGACATAAACTCAGATATAACAGGATTGAAAGTAGAGCTAAGTAATAAAGAAAATAGTATAAAATATCTAGAAGGAACAAAAATTACTTATTATGTTGACTACTATAATGGGACAGATGAAGATTTAGAAGATGTTGAAATAACATTGACATTTCCTAAAAAGATGACTGTAATAGATTCAGATGGTGGAACAAAAACTACTACAAAGATAACTTGGGATGTAGGAACAGTAGATGAAGATGATACAGGAAGATACGAAGTAGTATTAAAATATGATGATGTAAGCGGAACTGATGAAGTAGTGCTTGTAGCAAAAATATATGAAGATAATGATGAAGAAGATGATTCTCAAGTTAAAAATTTTATTTACGAGAGAAATGCATCGGGACAACATGATTTATATATGTATGGATACCCAGATGGCACATTTAGACCAGAAAATAAGATAACAAGACAAGAATTAGCAGCGGCAGTAGTTAGAATATTTAACCTAGGTTCAGTTGGTAGCACATACTCTTATGGAACTATGAATTCATACAATAGTTATAGCCCAATACCATCAAGATATAAAGATGTAACTCCACAAACATGTTGGGGATATAATGAAATAATGACAGCAACAAATTTAGGATTATTATCAGGATATAATGACGGAACATTTAGACCAGAAGCACCTATAACAAAAGCTGAATTTTTAACAATAATAGCCAGAAGAGTTGAAGTTGCAAATAAAGAAACTTTAACTATTCACTTTCCACAAATCAGGACATATTGGGCAGCAAATGAAATAGAGCAATTATATAGATTGAAGTTGTTACTTGATAGTGATTTAGTAACTAAAAATGTCACCCAAGCAATAACAAGAGCCGAAGTAGTTACAATATTAAATAGGGTAAACTATAGAGGACCGCTTAGAACTATAAGTAATCAATATTGGGATGTTACATCATATTATTGGGCAAGTGGTGATATACAGGAAGCATCTGTAAGTCATAGTTATAGCATAGATATTACTGGAGAAGAAATAGAGAGATAAAATAGTATAATAAAATACAAAAAGTAAGCAAAAGTTTGCTTGCTTTTTGTATTTTTATAAAGAAAAGTTTAAATTACACTTGACAAAATGATAAAATAATGAAAAAATGGTAGTATGATAAAATGAAATCAAAATAGCTGAGTGTATTAAATAAAGGGGATGGTATATTGAAAATATTAGTTGTAGATGATACTAAACTTAACTTGGCTTTTGCTGAAAGTATTATTAATAAAAGTAGTCTTGATGTTGAATTAATATTAGTTAGTAATGGTCTTGATGCATTAGAGGCTATTAATCAAAATGAAATAAATATAGTTATACTTGATATTGTAATGTCAGGAATGACAGGGATAGAAGTTTTAAAGCAAATAAGAAGTAATCAAGATAATGATTATATACGTATTCTTATGTTTACATCTATAAATGATAAGGCAGTTTTGAGAGAATGCTTAGAAAGTGGGGCAACAGATTATATAAATAAACCAATTGATGAGATTGAATTTATTTCTAGGATAAAGGTTGCAATAAGAGAGTGTAAATATCAAAATAAAATAAAAGATGCACAATTTTTTACAATGCAAAAAGAAAAGTTAGTTGCTATAGGAGAACTTGCAGCAGGTATTGCACATGAAATAAATAATCCTATTGGATATGTTCAAAGTAATATTCATGTTTTAAAGAAATATGTAGAGACCTTGAAAAATATTTCAAAAGAATACGATATATTAATTAAAGAATTTTTTTCAGATTCTACAAAAGAGAAGATGCTAAGAATTTTAAGCGAACAAGAAAAAGAGATAATTATAAAGATTCAAAATATAGATGTTAAAAAAGAGGAAACAAAATACGATTTTATTATAAGTGATATAGATGGATTATTTAAAGAATCTTTTGATGGATTAGAGAGAGTTACTGAGATAGTACAATCTCTTAAAAATTTTTCGAGGCAAGATAAAAACGATTTAATTAGGTTAGAGGATATAACTAAAATAATGGATGAAACTTTGATAATAGCTAAAAATGAATCTAAATACTATGTAAATATATACAAAGAATATGGGGAAAATCTGCCAGAAGTTGGATGTGTTAGGAATCAAATTGTACAAGTCTTTTTAAATATAATAATAAACGCTATACAAGCCATAAAAGCTGAAGGAAAACCTGAAAAAGGAAATTTATATATTAAAATCTATAAGGAACTAGACAATATCGCTTGTTCCATAAAAGATGATGGACCCGGAATCGAAGATAGAGTGAAAAGTGAGATATTTAACCCGTTTTTCACGACAAAAAATGTTGGTGAAGGAACGGGACTTGGACTTAGTATATCATATGATATAATAGTAAATAAACATAAAGGCGAGATCGTGCTAAATACTAAATTAGGTCAAGGTACTAATTTTATCGTCAAACTGCCAATCAAAGTTAAACCAGATAATTAGGAGAAATATAGATAGGTAAACTTGCTTTTTATGATGTTGATATTGAAAAAAAGGGGCGATGATTGATGGAAAGAAGAAGTATGAAGGTGCTATTTGTAGATGACGAAGAAAATATATTGAGTGCTATAAGAAGAGCAATGATGAGAGAACCCTATATATGTTATTATGCAAGGTCAGGAATAGAGGCTCTGGCAATAATGGACGAAAAGAAGATAGATATAGTAGTTAGTGATATGAAAATGCCTAATATGTCGGGTCTTGAATTAATGAAGAAAATAAAAGAAAGCTATCCAGATACAATCAAGATAATACTTTCAGGATATGCACAAATTGCTCAAGTGATTGCAACGGTCAACAATGTTGATTTGTACAAATTTTTGCTAAAACCATGGAATAACGAGGAATTGTATGAAACATTAAAAGAAGCATCTAATTATGTAAGACTTCTTGAAACCAAAAACAGAGAATTTGAAGAATTAGAAACAAAAAGTGTTATGTACCAAAAGATAATTAATATAAGGCAATCAGGGGAGAGTATTACTAGGGATGATATTGGAAATGTAAAAACAATTTCATCTAAGTTTTTTAAAATTATGAACTTTTTAATCTCCATTAAGAATGAAGGAAATATTTTGGGTTTGGCTATCAAACTAGAAAAATTATATGAGATATATGTAGAAAATCTACCTACAATTACTTCAAATTACATAAATGAAAACCTAATAGAATTTCTAAAAAACTATAAAATACAGTTAGAAACTTTTGGTGAATCATCTAATACAAACTATATAGGAAATGTAGGGCTGATAAAAAGTCTAATAAGTGAAATGACTGATTATTTATATGTGTTGACAGGAGATAAGAAAATTCTAGTAAGTTTAGACATATTAGAAAAGGATTTTGAAATAAGATTCAAGGTACCATTAGACCTTATACTTAGAAATGATGAAAGTATATCGTTGGAAATAAAGTTACTTCCTAAATATCTTGATTTAACAAAGGATTTATTAAAATTTTCGGGTATTGATTTAAATATAACAAATAGTGAAAGTGAGATACAGGTTATATTGATTAATGAAAAGAAATAAAGTAAGAAGATTTTACTTGCTATTAAAATAAGAAATTGAAAATCAGCTTTTATGATTTTAAAACTAAATATAAGGGGTATGAATAATGGTAGATGAAAAAATGGAAGTTCTATTTGTTGATGATGAAGAAAATATATTGAATACCATAAGAAGAGCAATGATTATAGAACCATATGTATGTTATTTTGCAAATTCGGGATTAGAGGCTCTGAAGATAATGGCTGAAAATAACATAGATATTATAATTGCTGATATGAAAATGCCTGCTATGTCGGGTCTTCAATTAATAAAAAAAGTAGAAGAAGATTATCCTAATACAATAAAAATAATACTTTCGGGATATGCACAATTAAGTCAAGTTATTACAACAATTAATAATGTAGATTTATACAAGTTTATGCTCAAACCATGGGAAGACGGGGAATGGCATAACACATTAGATGCGGCATCTAATTATATAAAGCTTAATAAAAGAAAAAATAAAGAATTAGAAGAGTTGAAAAAAGAAAATTCTATGTATAAAAAATCAAAAGAAACAAATGAAGTTGTAGATGAAATCAATATAAAAAATATTCAAAATGGAAAAATAATTCTATCTAAATTTTTTAAAAATCTAAACTTTTTACTCTCAATTGAAAAAGAAAAAAAGTTTTTAAATTTGGCCATGACATTAGAACAATTATATGAGGTATATATAGAAAATTTATCTACTGTAACTTCAAGTTATACAAATAAAGATCTAATTAGTTTTTTGAAAAGTCAAAAGATAGATTTAGAGACTTTGGGAGAATTAGATAATACTAAATATATAGGTAATCCAGGTTTGATAAAATATATAATAAATGAAATGACTGAGTATATGTATATTTTAACGGAAAAGAAGAAAATTAAAGTAATTTTTGAAATATTTAAAAATAATTTTGAAATAAAGTTTATAGTGCCGTTAGGCCCTGAAATTAATGAAAACGGAAATATATGGTTAGAGACAAAGCTGCTGCCTAAATATATTGATTTCACAAAAGATATTTTGAAGATTTCTGGTATTAATTTAAATATCACAGATAATGCAGGCGATATGCATATTATATTGACTAATGAGAAAAAATAACCTCAAATTTGTCATTGCGAGGGGGAAAATAATACTGATAAAATATATTGAATAAAAAGGGATAGTGTAGTATTTAGTACTATAAATATTTTACACTGCCAAGGGAATTATAGGGAGACAACTATGAGAATAGATCAGTTTCTTGCAAATGCAGGATTAGGTAGCAGAAGTCAAGTGAAAGAATATCTAAAACAAATGAGAGTAAAAGTCGATGGTGTTACAATAAAAGATTATGGATATAAAGTGGATGAAAATGATCAAGTGATAGAGTTTGATGGAAAAATGATACAGTATAGAAAACATAGATATTATATGCTAAATAAACCAGCTGGCTACATAACAGCAACAGAAGACAAATTTGATTCGACGGTTATGGATTTACTAGATATACCAAACAAAAAAGATTTTTTTCCAGTTGGGAGACTTGATAAAGACACGGAAGGACTCTTAATTATAACGAATGACGGGGAATTTGTTCATAATGTTTTGTCACCCAAAAAACATGTTTCTAAAACTTATTATGCCAAGATAAATGGCAAAGCTTACAATCAACACATAGAAAAATTTAAAGAAGGAATTGTCCTAGAGGATAGATATGAGTGTTTACCCTCAGAACTCGAAATCATAAGTTCCGCTGATATATCAGAGATAAAACTCATAATATATGAGGGGAAATTTCATCAAGTAAAACGTATGTTTGAAGCTATAGATATGAAAGTTATATATTTAAAAAGGATAGCTATGGGTCTATTAGAATTAGATGATAATTTAAAGCTTGGGAATTATAAAGAATTAAATATGGAAGAAGTCAGAAAGGTGAAAAATTATTAGTAAATATAATGTTTCAAGGTACTTTATATAGGAGTACTTTCCCAAAATTGAAAAAAAGATTTGACAACAAGTCTTTTTTTAATTAGAATAGTAGAAACTGAAATATATAGGAGGTACAACATGGATATAGTTTTGAAACTTACAAAAGAGTTAGAGATTAATAAATGGCAGGTTGAGAGTGTAATAAAGCTTATTGATGAAGGGAATACCATTCCATTTATATCAAGATATAGAAAAGAAATGACTGGTTCATTAAATGACGAGGTTTTGAGAAAGTTCGATGAGCGTTTAAAATATATACGTAATCTTGAGGATAGAAAGGTACAAGTTATTAAGATTATAGATGAACAAGGAAAGCTAACAGATGAACTTAGAGCTAGTATAGAGAGTGTTGAAACGCTTGTAGAAGTGGAAGACTTGTATAGGCCCTATAAACAAAAGAGGCAAACACGTGCTACAAAAGCGATAGAGAGAGGACTAGAACCACTTGCTGAGCTTGTTTGGTTGCAGGAAATAGAAAAATCGATAGAAGAATATGCAAAGGATTTTATAAATGAAGAAAAAGGTGTAAACACAGCGGAAGATGCTGTATCAGGTGCTATGGATATTTTAGCAGAGAGAATAGCTGACAAACCAGAATATAGGAAATGGATTAGGGGTTATATATTTAAAGGTGGGGTACTCACAACAAAAGCGACAAAGGAAGACAGTGATAAGGTATATGAAATGTATTTTGATTATAGTGAAGCATTTACTAAGTTGCCTGGTCATAGAATACTTGCAATAAATAGAGGCGAAAATGAGAAACATTTATCAACTAAAATAGATGTTGATACTACTAAGATATACGATATACTTGAGATGAATGTAATAAAGAAAGATAATATATATACAAAAGACATATTGAAGCGGGTAATAGAAGATGCATATAAAAGACTCATTTTCCCGAGTGTAGAGCGTGAAATAAGGTCAGAGCTTACTGAAAAAGCTGAGGATGGTGCAATAGTCGTTTTTGCGAAGAATCTAAAACAAATTCTTATGCAACCACCTATTGTAGGTAAAAATGTGCTTGGGTTAGACCCAGCATATAGGACAGGTTGTAAAATATCGGTAGTCGATAATACAGGAAAGGTTTTAGATACTACAGTGATATATCCTACGCCACCACAAAACAAGGTTGAAGAATCTAAAGAAACAATAAAAAAACTCATTAAGAAACATGATGTAGATGTAATATCAATAGGAAATGGAACTGCATCAAGGGAGTCAGAGCAATTTATAGTAAATCTTCTAAAGGAGATAGATAAAACGGTATACTATGTGATAGTAAATGAAGCAGGTGCATCAGTTTACTCTGCATCAGAGCTTGCGACGAAAGAGTTTCCCAATTTTGATGTAGGACAAAGAAGTGCGGTATCTATTGCAAGAAGGTTACAGGATCCACTTTCTGAGTTAGTAAAGATAGACCCAAAATCTATAGGAGTGGGACAATATCAGCATGATATGAATCAAAAGAAACTAAAAGAAAATTTGAGCGCAGTCGTTGAAGATACGGTTAATAATGTGGGTGTAGACCTAAATACTGCATCAGTGCCGCTACTTAGATATGTATCAGGGATATCTGAACAAATAGCAAATAATATAGTAGAGTATAGAGAGGAAAACTCAAAATTTAAATCAAGAAAAGAACTCCTCAAAGTTAAAAAACTCGGTGGGAAAACATATGAACAGTGTGCTGGATTTCTAAGGATATCAAATGGTGAAAATGCATTTGATAATACAGGCATTCATCCAGAGTCATATAAGAATGCAGAGCAGATTGTTAAAAAGCTAGGATATAAGGTTAATGATTTAAAAAACACTCAAATAAAAGTTGATTTGAGTGAAGATGAAAAAGAAAACATGGCAAAAGAAATAAATATAGGATTACCAACATTGCAAGACATAATAAATGACCTACAAAAGCCAGGAAGAGACCCAAGAGAAGATATGCCTAAGCCTTTGCTAAGAAGTGATGTGCTTGATATGAAAGATGTAAAAGAAGGCATGAGATTAAACGGTACAGTTAGGAATTTAGTCGACTTTGGGGTGTTCATAGATATAGGAGTGCATCAAGATGGACTAGTACATATATCTGAAATAACAGACAGACGTATAAAACATCCTATGGAAGTGTTATCAGTAGGTGACATTGTAGAGGTTGTTGTTATAGGTATAGATGAGGGGAGAAATAGAATTAATTTAAGCATAAAGAAAGCAAAATAACCGCATTATGCTGCTATTTTTTTATGCAGGCAAATAATCTTCAAGCACTTCATGATTTTCGAGCGTATCGGCATATAGAGGTACAAACTTCTCTAATGTTAGAACTTCATTAAATATATCAGAATGAGTCTGAAATACTCTATCTACACCAGATTGGCATGAATCAGAGGGTTCTATTATTGAGGATAATAATCTGTCAGGTATATAAGAATAATTATGTAACAATTCCATTGAATTAATATGAAATCTTTCTTCAAACTTGCTTTTAGCATGAAATATGTATGATTGCATAGTCTTATCCGATAAAGGTAGACTTTGAGAAGTAAAAAAATTAACTCTGGTAGATAAAGTTTCAAGACCACAAATCAAATCCTTTGGTTTATCAACAATATGTTGTTTTAAATCATATAGCTCTAATAACTGAAATTTAATATTTTTTCTAACTTTATCAGCAGATAAAATATTAGGAAAATTCGTTACAATCTCTTTTGTTTCTGGGTCGGAGAAATACTCTAATAATAATTCAAATGATTCATCTAATGTTTCGTTTGAATTCTTAGATAGTCTTGGTTTAATTTTAATAATATTAAGAATTTTGTTTTGTTCAAAACCTTTGTTTTTTAGGTAACCATGAAATCCATTTATTTTATCACCATAATGTTTTATATTTGGAAATTTTTTTAATATATCATGTATATCGATATCTGAATATCCAAGTTTAATTAAAGTATCAATAATATCTGTCATAATACCCCTCCAATTAGTTTTTAATATTATATATCAAAAATCGACAAATGTCAACAATTGGATGGTTAAAAATGTCTAATTGACAAATGTTTTTAAAAATTGTATAATATCACATATGAAAATAGACAGGAGTGAGTAATTTGATATATGAAACATATAGTGCAGAAGAAACTAAAATGATAGGAACTAACATAGGAAAAGAGGCAAAGTCAGATGATGTTATATGTCTTGTTGGTGATCTTGGAGTAGGAAAAACCGTAATAACTAAAGGAATAGCAGAGTCTTTAAATATAAATGAGACTATAACTAGTCCTACATTTACTATTGTGAATGAATATGAAGGATTAGGCCTTAATTTATATCATTTTGATACATATAGGATAGTGGATGAAAACGAGATGTGGGAAATAGGTTTTGATGAGTATTTATATAAAAAGGGAATTTGCGTTATAGAATGGGCAGATACAATAAAAAATCTAATACCTAAAAATGCTACTTGGATATATATAGAAAAAGATTTAAGAAAGGGCGACGAGTATAGGAAGATAACAATTAAAAATTGAAAATGGAGAATCAAAAATGGAAAAATATAATAAATATTCAGATGACTTAAAGAGTACATATGGTGAGAAAGTTTATAAAATACCCATAAACATTCCTGTTACATGTCCAAACAGGGATGGCTGCGTAGGAACTGGTGGCTGCATTTTTTGTGGAGAAGAAGGGACAGGTTTTGAGAGTTTATCAAATGATATGTCAGTTAAAGACCAGATTACAAAAAATATAGAGCACATTGCTGCAAAGTATGCTGCGAAGAAATATATAGCATATTTTCAAAACTTTTCAAATACATATTTGCCTATAGAAAAGTTTAAAGAGTATATAGAAGAAGCGATAGTAGAAAACATAGTAGAAATAGCTATATCTACAAGGCCTGATTGCATAAATGAAGAATATCTAGTTTTTCTGAGAAAAACGGCAGATAAACATAAGGTGAACATAACTATTGAGTTAGGTTTACAAACTGTAAACTATAAAACACTAAAAAAGATAAATAGGGGACACACTCTGGTAGAATATATAGATGCTGTACTTAATATTAAGAAATACGGATTTAAAGTATGTACACATATGATACTCAATTTGCCGTGGGATGACGAAGAAGATGCTATAGAAGGAGCCAAAATAATATCAGCACTTGAAATCGACTATATTAAGCTACATTCTTTATATTTGGTAAAAAATACTGTACTCTCAGAAATGTATAATAGAAAAGAATTTGAAATGATAAGTGCTGATGATTATAAAAAGCGAGTAATCATGTTCCTCGAGTATTTGTCGCCAAAAATTGTTATACAAAGGCTTATAAGTAGGGCACCAAAACAAAACACAACATTTGTAAATTGGCATACAAGCTGGTGGAAAATAAGAGACGAAATAGAAGCAGAGATGGAAAGAAACGGCAGGTATCAGGGGCGGATGTTTGATTACTTAGGTGGACGAGCGATAAGGGAAATGAAGGTGAAATAATCTAGGGAAAGAATGTAAATAACACCGGAGGTGACTAGCGTGAATATATATGCTATATCAGATTTGCACTTTGGTGAGGCCACAGGCAAAGGTATGGATTTATTTGGTGAGAAATGGGTGAAACATAAAGAAAAAATAATAAACAACTGGGAAACCATGGTGAGTGATGATGATATAGTACTTATGTCAGGTGATACTTCTTGGGCAACAAGTTTAGAGGATGCAAAGGCTGATCTTAATACCATATCAAATCTCCCAGGTAGGAAAATAATATCAAGGGGTAATCACGATTATTGGTGGAAATCACTATATACCTTAAATAATTTATATGAAAACATAGTGTTTATACAAAATGAAAACATATGTGAGATAGACAATATAACAATATGCGCAACAAAAGGATATACAAGCCCCAACGATTATAAATTTAGTAATGCTGATGAAAAAATATACAAGCGGGAGTTAGCTCGTTTGAAATTAGCTTTATCATCAGCTAGTAAAAAAAATTCAGAATATATAATTCTACTATTGCATTATCCACCAACAAATGATAAACTAGAACAATCAGAATTTATACAATTAATAAACAAATATAATGTGAAAAAGGTAATATATGGTCATTTACATGGCAAAAATTATTATAAAGATGGATTGCAAGGGGTTTACAATGGGGTTGAGTATATTCTAGCATCCTCAGATTATTTGGATTTTAAGCCGAAGCGAATAAAAATATAGAGACAAACAAAAAATACATGCAGAAGCGATGCTCTCAACTAAGTCTACCACATAAAAAGTATATACCACCCACGAAGTGTTGCAGGGAGTTGATTTTATGAGTATATTGGACACAATAAAAAATAAACTTAAGAATGATAATACAAAAGAAGTAGAAGAAAAAGTTGAAGAGTCTACCGTTTTTGATGAACTATCTTATGTGGAAAAATTATGTCAAAAATCTATACAAATTTCAAAAATGCAAATCAAAAAGAACCATACATTAGACCATTATAAGGAAACTTTAAAGAGTATTGATATATATGAAAAGGTTGATGATAATACGATTAAAAAGATAGATAAACTAATGCATGAATATGCTAAGTTAAAACAAAATAAAGATAACTTGAAAAATCATTTACTAGAATACGGAAAAAAGTATGAACATTTATCACATTATTCATATCTAGATATTGATAATGAAATAGTTCAAATAAAAAAACTAGAAAAAGAACAAATAATAATAAAAAAAGATATGGAAAGTTTACGAAGTGAAAAAGAAGAAATACTTCAAAGTTCTGAAAACGCAGAACAAGCATATAAAATAGTTAGAGCCTTATTTCACTTTACAATATTTGCTGTATCATTGGTAGCTATTATTTTTGTTATTCTATTTTCAACAATGAAAGAAAACATAATAATGCCAGCTTCAATAACGACAGTAGTAGTAATTTTTTGGAGCACATGGTTGTATATATTTAATAATAAACTTGAAAACGATTTAGTAAAATATAGAAAACTTCAAGCAAGAGAGATACAATTATCTAATAAAATTAAATTGAAGTATGTAGAAATAACTACACTATTAGATTATAAATATAAAAAATTTAATACTCATTCTGCAGAAACACTCAAATATGATTGGGATAAGTATCAAGAAACATTGGATAAAAAATATCAATACAATAAAGTGTTTCACGAATTTTTTGATATAGAAGAGCAGCTACAAGAGGTGTTAACAAGCAAGGATATAATATTTGATGAAGATATTAGCATGATAGAATTAATTTCAAATATAAAAGAAAAGATAACTTTAAAATATGAATTGCAACACAAGATAAATGCAATAAAGGATGAAATTAAAATAATGGATATAGAACAATTAAAAATAAAAGAATCTTTAAATCAAATGGAAAGAGAAGATAAAACTGATCAAAAGCTAATTAGAACCATTATTAGTTCATATTTTAAAGAATTGGATGAGTTAACACAATAAATCGTTTTTAAATTGAACTGGGGGTTGTTTATGTATAAACATTTTATATGGGATTTTGATGGTACATTGTTTAACACATATCCTATGATAATAGAAATTCATAGACAAATACTTTTAGAGTATGGCATAAATGAAGATATGAATATGATACTTAAGGTTATAAAAGAAAAATCGTCAAAAGAAGTTTTAGAATATTATAATAAGAAATATAATATAACTCATGAAATGTTTAGAAAAAAATATTTTGATAAAGACCATGAGGCCGAGTATGAAAAATTATCTGAGCCTCAAGAAGGTGTTATAGATGTTTGTAAATATATTAAGGAAAAAGGGTACAAAAATTATATAGTTAGTAATAGAGATAGAAGTATATTAAGGCTTCTAGAAAATCATGAAATACTACAGTACTTTGATGACATCATATATGCAGAAGAATTTAAAAAGAAGCCAAGTGAGGAGATGTTTGTCTATATTATAGAAAAACATAATATGAATAAAGAAGAAGTTTTATCAATTGGGGATAGAAATCTTGATTTTGTACCCAGTACTAAGGTTGGCATAGATACCTGTTTGTATAAGCCTTTTTCAGAAAAACTAGATTGCTCACCAAGATATGTAATTGATTCTATGAAAGAATTATATGATATAATTACTTAGAATATATAAAGAAAAGGAGAAAAATTATGAAAAAATTAATTTTTGTAGTAGCACTATCAACTTTACTTGCAGGATGTACAGATGCAAATGTAAAACAACAATTAAATACTCAAGATACCACAAAAACTACTCAGGTAGAACAACAAAATACTAAACAAGAAAGTAAAGAGGGGGAAAAGACGAATATGACATTTGCACAATTTGAAAAACCAGCAGTAGGAGAAGAAATAGCAACATTAAAAACAAGTATGGGGGATATTAAACTAAGATTATTTCCACAATCAGCACCTAAAGCAGTAGAAAATTTTATTACACATTCTAAAGAAGGATATTATGACAATCTTAAATTTCACCGTGTTATGGAAGAGTTTATGATACAAGGTGGAGATCCAAAAGGTGATGGAACAGGTGGTGAAAGTATATGGGGAAAACCATTTGAGGATGAATTCTCACAAAATACTTTGAACTTTAGAGGAGCCTTATCGATGGCAAACTCAGGAGCTAACACTAATGGAAGTCAATTCTTTATAGTACAAGCTACGACAGTATCACAAGATTTAGTTAATGCATATACAAAGCAAGGTGTTCCAGTAGAAATTGTTAATCTATACAAAGAACATGGAGGAACTCCATGGCTTGACGGAAAACACACAGTGTTTGGGCAAGTATTTGAAGGATTAGATATAGTAGATAAAATAGCACAAGTGAAAGTAGATGATTTCGATAAGCCAGTGAATGATGTAATTATTAAAAGCATATTGATTGAGGAGTATGCAGAGTAAATGTATGTATCAAGGGACGGTTCCTTATTTCTAGGAACTGTCCCTTTAATATCACTAATTATTTTTTAATCTCTTTGGGTTTAATTCCCCGTGGCTTGCCGCGTGCGTCCTGTCATTGCGAGGTACGAAGCAATCTTGTATTTAAGCTAAAGGAGAGATTGCTTCGCAAAAAGATGCTCGCAATGACAAATAGATACCCCGCAGCTTTGTTGCGGGGAGAATTCATGTACATTTATTAATTAATATTAATTTAAAAGGATAAATAAAAAGGAGTACAAATTCAATCTTGAAGATGTACTTCTTTTTATTTATCCTAATTTTAGGTATTTTTTAAAATTAGCTATTGACAAAAGCTCCAAATCGTGGTATAAAATAGTTAGCACTCAAATGAGTAGAGTGCTAACTAGAGGATGTGATACTATGGTTCTAGATGACAGGAAAGTAAAGATTCTGATGGCAATTATTGATGATTACATCAAAAATGCCGAGCCGGTTGGTTCAGGTACTATTGTGAAAAGGTATGATATAGGAGTAAGCCCAGCTACAATCAGGAATGAGATGGCAAATTTAGAGGAGTTAGGGTTACTTTTGCAACCACATACTTCAGCGGGAAGAGTTCCTTCAGAGAAGGCCTACAGACTATATGTAAATGAGTTGATGAAGAAGAAACAAGTAGGCAAGGCGCCAATATCAAATATACAAGATATTTTGAGAGCAAAAATTGACAATCCTGATGAACTAATTAGAGAAATCGCAAGGATTGTTTCAAAAAATACTCTTTATGCTGCGATAGTTACTAAACCCCATTCTGAAAAATCAACTATTAAGTATATACAACTCATAAATATCGATGAGAATAGTGTGCTTTTGGTGTTGGTTATAAATAAGGATATAGTGAAAAATCACATTTTCAAAGCTAATATAGTTATCACTCAAGAAAAGCTTGATCAAATCTCAAAAGTACTTAATAAAAACTTTATAAACCATTCTTTAAAAGATATAAACATAGAACTTATTCATAGAGTTGGAGTAGAACTTGTAGATTATAGAAATATACTTGCACCTATTCTAGATGTTATCGCAAATACCATAAAAGGTATTGATAAACAAGATTGCTATGTAGCTGGAATGAAAAATATTCTTGATTTTCCTGAGTTTAACGATTTAGAAAAAGCTAGAGATATGATGAAGTTTTTAGAAGAATCAGAGGGCATATTAAAAATATTAAATATGTATCAGTCAGATAGTGATAAGATAATGGTCCGGATAGGATCAGAAAATGGCTTTTCACAAGTTGATAAATGTAGTATCATAAGTGTTAAGTATAATATAAATGACAGTATGTATGGAACAATAGCTATCATTGGTCCAACAAGAATGGATTACTTAAACACTGTAACATTACTAAATGGTTTGATAAAACAAGTGAATGGATTGTAACTCACCAAAAATTTATTATGATATGTAAAAAGTTGGTCTCCTCTCCATATAGCCGAGGATAGAGGGAAATAAATCAAAACATAGGAAGGAGCGTAAGATGAAAGAAAAGAAAATGGACAACGAAGATGTAAAATTCGAAGAAGAAGGTATAATTGATACAATAGAAATAATAGAATTACAGAGAAAATTAGAAGAAAAAGAGCTAGAGTGCATTGGCAATCTAGATAAATATCAAAGAAATATGGCTGAGTTTGACAATTTTAGAAAACGGACCATGAAAGAAAAATCAGAGATGTATGATATTGGAGTCATGGAGACTGTTGGGAAAATATTACCCATGATAGACAATTTCGAAAGAGCAATAGAACAAATAAGTAAGGATATTAATGAGGAAGAAACAAAAAATTATTCTATACTTAAAGGTATAAAGATGATTTATGAGCAATTTAATGATACTATAAAAGGTATAGGCGTTCAGGAAATTGAGGCATTAAATAAACCGTTTGATACTAGCATACACAATGCAGTTATGCATGTTGAAGATGAAAATTATGGAGAAAATGAAGTCATAGAAGTATTTCAAAAGGGATATACTTATGGGGAAAAAGTAATGAGACATGCAATGGTGAAGGTAGCAAACTAAAAAGATGAAAAGTATAAAATATAACAATGACTAAAAATTCAGAAGATAAAAAGGGGTGTAAAAATGGTAACATATAATGAAAATGATCTTATTAAGGCAATAGTAAGAGAATACAAGTGCCTAGAGGACGAAGCAAATCGAATAAAAAATTATGCTAAAGATTTAGACGAATCTCTTCAGCAAGTAATGGATGAATGGATTGAATGTGGGAAAATTTGTGATTATATGATTAATGGAGTTAACATTCAATATATAATGAATAAGCTACCAACATCATTTTTAGGGGCAGTAATGCATATGAACAAGTTTATAAATAATCCATCAGAAGTTGAAAAATTTAAGAAATTAAGAATTATAAATAAAGATATATAAATACATTTGTAAAAATTTTAAAATAAATAGATATAGCAAAAAGATTCCAGGCAAGTCTGGATACTAGAAAATTATAAAGGGAGGAATTTTAAAATGGGAAAAATAATAGGAATAGACTTAGGAACAACGAATTCATGTGTATCAGTAATGGAAGGTGGGAAACCAGTAGTTATAGCTAATGCTGAGGGTTTTAGAACAACTCCATCTGTTGTAGCATTTAGTAAAAACGGTGAGAGATTAGTTGGGGAATCAGCTAAACGTCAAGCTATAACAAACCCAGACAAGACTATATCATCAATAAAAAGGGAAATGGGTACAGATCACAAAACAAAAGTAGAAGATAAGAGTTATTCTCCACAAGAGATTTCAGCTATGATATTACAAAAACTAAAAGCAGATGCAGAAAGTTACTTAGGAGAGAAAGTTACAGAAGCAGTTATAACAGTACCAGCATATTTCTCAGATAGCCAAAGACAAGCTACAAAAGATGCAGGTAAGATCGCGGGACTTGATGTAAAGAGAATAATAAACGAGCCAACAGCAGCAGCACTTGCTTATGGACTTGATAATGAGCATGAACAAACAATAATGGTTTATGACTTGGGTGGAGGAACTTTTGACGTATCTATTATTGAAATAGGAGACGGAGTTCTTGAAGTTCTAGCAACTAGTGGTGATAATCGCTTAGGTGGAGATGACTTTGATATTAGAGTAATGGATTATCTGGTAAAAGAATTTAAAAATAAAGAAGGTATAGATCTTAGTAAAGATAAAATGGCTGCGCAAAGATTAAAAGAAGCAGCAGAGAAAGCAAAAAAAGAATTATCAAGCAATACAACTTCAAATATCAACCTTCCATTTATTACTGCTAATGCTGAAGGACCAAAACATATGGATATAACGCTTACACGCGCAAAATTTGAGGAACTCGTTGGAGACCTTATAGAAAGAACAGCAACACCAGTAAATACAGCACTTGCTGATGCAAAAATAGATGTTTCGAAACTTGATAAGATATTGTTAGTTGGGGGCTCTACAAGAGTACCAGCAGTACAAGAATTAGTTAAAAAGCTTACAGGTGGAAAAGAACCATTTAAAGGTATAAATCCAGATGAGTGTGTTGCTGTAGGAGCTGCTATACAAGGTGGAAAGCTTGCAGGGGATGCTGGAGCTGGAGATATATTACTTCTTGATGTTACACCACTTTCATTAGGAATTGAAACATTAGGTGGAGTATTTACCAAACTGATAGAAAGAAATACAACAATACCTACAAAGAAGAGCCAAACATTCTCTACAGCAGCAGATAGTCAATCTGCAGTTAACATAGTGGTATGTCAAGGGGAAAGACCGATGGCTAGAGATAATAAAATGATCGGTTCATTTAATCTAGATGGAATACCACCAGCACCAAGAGGAGTACCTCAAATAGAAGTTACATTTGATATAGATGCAAATGGTATTGTTCATGTAGGTGCAAAAGACTTAGGAACAGGAAAAGAGCAGAGAATATCAATAACATCTAACACAAATCTTTCAGAAGACGAAATAAACGCAGCAGTAAAAGAAGCAGAAGCACATGCAGAAGAAGATAAAAAACGTAAAGATTCTATAGACACTAGAAATGAGGCTGACTCATTAGCATTCCAAACAGAAAAGACATTAGGAGAACTAGCTGATAAGATAGATGCAGCAGATAAGGAAAAACTAGAAGAAGAATTAAAAGCATTGAAGGAAGTACTTGAAGCAAATCCAGTAGAAATGATAAATGAAGAAGGCGCAACAAAAATAAAAGAAGCAAAAGATAAACTACAAAATACATTCATGGAAGTTTCTACAAAGCTTTATCAAACTGCACAAGCAGCAGGTGCAAACATGGATCCAAATGCAGCAGGACCAAACGAGGGCGAGAACACAGCAAAGAATGATGATGACGATGTAGTAGACGCAGATTATAAAGAAGTGTAAACTTAAATATGACCTAATAAAACTTAGATATGAGTTTATCCCTCTTATGAAGAGGGAGTTAGATGGGGTGTTTTGCCTCTAGTTTAAAAAATAATTGACTTTTTTAGAAAAAGGTGTAAAATAAGGAAAGTGATAGGATGAGATTAATCTCATCCTATCAAATATATATAAACTATTTTTATGGAGGTATATATGTCTGAAAAACAAAAGAAAAGAAGTGAAATTGAGGATAAGTATAAGTGGAGACTTGAGGATATATATGCTAGCGATGATTTATGGGAAAAGGATTTTTCTGAACTTAAGAGTAAAACAGAAGTTATGAAAGATTTTAAGGGAAAGTTGACAACTGATGCTACCAATCTCCAAAAAGGTTTGGAATTGTATTTCGATATATACAGGTTATTAGATAAAGCTAGAAATTATGCATGTAGAAAAAAAGATGAAGATCTTAACGTTGCTAAGTATCAAGAAATGGTGGATAGATTTAATTCTTTAGAATCGAATATAAGTGCGGAGCTTGTTTTTGTAAGGACAGAGTTAACTAAAATGTCTGGAAGTGAGTTTGAAAACTTTGTTAAAGAGAATAATAATCTTGTTTTATATAGGTTTTATATGGATGAAATTCTTAGATTGAAATCGTATCGTTTAAGCGATGAAGAAGAGAAAATATTAGCTCATGCTACTGAGATAATGGGTGCCCCCGAAAATATTTATAGCATGCTTAATGATGCAGACATAAAGTTTCCCATATTTAAAAACGATCTGGGTAATGAAATAGAGCTAACACAAGGAAATTATATAAAAAATGTACAAAGTGGAGACAGAAATGTAAGAAGAGATGTGTTTGAAAAGTTTTATGAGACTTATTTAGCATATAAAAATACATTTGCTTCAATGCTAAACTCGGACATCAAAGCACATATATTTTCTGCAAAAACAAGAAAATATAAATCAACTCTTGTACAGTCTTTATATCAAGACAATATAGAAGAGTCACTTTATCAAAACTTAATAAATACAATTCATAACAATTTTGATAAATTTCATAAATACTACAAAGTAAGAAAAGAATATATGAAACTTGATGAACAGCATATGTACGATATTTATGTGCCTATGTTGAAAGATATTGATAAAGAAATATCTTATGATGAAGCAGTTATAATTATAAAAGAGGCTTTGAAGATACTTGGAGAAGATTATAATGAAAATATGAATAAAGGTTTTAATGATGGTTGGATAGATATATATGAAAATGAAGGAAAACGAAGTGGAGCATATAGTTCGGGTTCTTATGAATCAAAACCATATATATTGCTAAATCATGAAAATAATTTAAATAGTTTATTTACCATAGCTCATGAGATGGGGCATTCAATGCATAGTTACTATTCTAACAAGAATCAACCGTATATATACGCAGATTATACAATGTTTGTGGCAGAAGTAGCTTCAACAGTAAATGAAATACTAGTTATAAAACATTTATTAAAAAATACTAAAACAAAAGAAGAAAAAATGTATTTACTTAATCATTTTATGGATCAATTTAAAGGAACTGTATTTAGGCAAGTACAATTTGCTGAGTTTGAGAAAATGTTGCATGAAAAGACTGAGAGTGGAGAGGCAATATCCGCTGATAAGTTATGTGAACTATATCATGATTTGAATAAATTATATTATGGAGAAAATGTTATAAGTGATGATCTGATAAAAGTTGAATGGGCTAGAATTCCTCATTTTTATTATGATTTTTATGTATATAAATATGCAACTGGTTTCTCTGCTGCTGTAGCGATAGCGGAAAAGATATCGAGTGGAGATAAAGAAGCACTTGATAATTACTTACTATTTTTAAAGAGCGGTGGTTCAGATTATCCGATTGAGCTGTTAAAAAAGGCTGGAGTAGATATGTCTACACCAGAACCAGTACAAGCAGCACTGAATGTTTTTGGAAAATTGGTAGATGAATTTGAGAAATTGGCGAATGAAAAGTAAAATACTGAAACTTTAAGGTGATAATAACTATTTTTATAGGAGGTATATATGGCTGAGAAGCAAAAGAAAAGAAGTGAGATAGAGGATAAGTATAAGTGGAGACTCGAGGATATATATGCTAGTGATGATTTATGGGAAAAGGATTTTGCGGAGATTAAGATTAAGACAGAAGTCATGAAAGAATTCAAAGGTAAATTGACAAGTAATGCTACAAACCTCCAAAAAGGTTTAGAAATATATTTCGATATTGATAGAATACTTTCAAAAGCTAGTATATATTCAAGTAATAAAAAAAATGAAGATTTAAATGTTGCAAAATATCAAGAAATGAATGATAGATTAGATTCGTTGTTTGCTGACATATCTAGTGAAGTTGTTTTTGTGAAAACTGAGTTGACAAAGTTAACCCAAGAAGAATTTAATAAATTTGTTAAAGAGAATAGTAGTCTTGAGTTGTATAAGTTTTATATGGATGAGATTTTTAGATTAAAGAAACATGTATTAAGTGATGATGAAGAAAAGTTGCTTGCAATGTCAAGTGAAATATTAGGTAGTCCAAGAAATACTTTTAGTATGTTAAATGATGCAGATATAAAATTCCCTGTCTTAATAGATGATAAAGGTAACGAAGTAGAACTAACAAAAGGAAATTATAGTAAATTTATACAAAGTGGAGATAGAAATATAAGAAAGGAAGCTTTTGAAAAGTTTAACTCGGTATATATGTCATATAAGAATACATTTGCTTCAACATTAAATTCAAAAATCAAAACTGATGTATTTTTTTCGAAGATTAGAAAATATGAATCTCCTATCGAATTAGCTCTATACGGAGATAATGTAGAGGTTTCTGTCTATGAAAATTTAATTGAGACAATCCATAAAAATCTGGAAAAACTCCATAGATATTTTGAAATAAGGAAGAAATATTTAAATTTGCAAGAACTTCATTTGTATGATATATATGTACCTATGTTAAAAGATATTGATAAAGAAATACCATATGTAGATGCAGTTGATATGGTTAAATCCGCTTTACAGGTACTTGGGGAAGATTATAATAAGAATATGAATATAGGATTTGAAAGTAATTGGATAGATGTATATGAAAATGAAGGAAAGAGAGGAGGGGCCTATAGTTCAATCACTTATGATACTAATCCATATATATTACTTAATCACCAAAATAATTTGAACAGCTTATTCACCATAGCACATGAAATGGGACATTCAATGCATACTTATTATTCAAATAAAAATCAACCGTATTTGTATGGTGGGTATACAATATTTGTTGCTGAAGTAGCTTCTACTGTAAATGAAGTATTATTGATGAAACAATTGGTAAAAAATGCTGAGAGTAAAGAAGAAAAGATGTATTTATTAAACCATTTCATGGATCAGTTTAAAGGTACAGTGTATAGACAGGTCCAATTTGCTGAGTTTGAAAAAATAACTCATGATAAAATACAAAATGGTGAAGCATTATCTGCAGATAAGTTGTGTGAAATATATTATGATTTAAATAAATTATATTATGGTGAAAATGTAATAAGCGATGATCAAATAAAAATAGAATGGGCAAGGATACCTCATTTTTATAGAAGTTTTTATGTATATAAATATGCTACTGGTTTTTCTGCTGCAATAGCGATAGCTGAAAGGATATCGAGTGGAGATAAGGAAGCTCTTGATAAATACTTAGAGTTTTTAAAAAGTGGTGGTTCGGATTATCCTATTGAATTATTAAAAAAGGCTGGAGTTGATATGTCTACACCAGAACCAGTACAAAAAGCATTAGACTTCTTTGGAGAATTGGTAGATGAATTTGAAAGATTGATGAATGAAAAATAAAATAGTGACAAAAAGGGAAGGAGCATAAGTATATGGCTGTAAAAAAAGACTATTATGATGTTCTAGGTGTCGCAAAAGGCGCATCTGAGCAAGAGATTAAAAAAGCATTTAGGAAACTAGCTAAAGAGCATCATCCAGATAGTAATCAAAGTAGTAAAGAAGCGGAGACTAAGTTTAAGGAACTAAATGAGGCATATGAAGTACTAAGTGACCCTACAAAGAAAACACAGTATGATCAATTTGGGCATTCTGCGTTTGAAAACGGTGGTGGTGGTGCTGGAGGCTATGGAGGGTTTAGTGGGTTCAATGGCGGATTTGGTGGAATGGAATTTGATTTAGGTGATATTTTTGGTGATTTCTTCGGAGGTGGTGGAGGTCGTTCAAAACGACGAGGTCCACAAAAAGGGCAAGATGTACACATGTCACTTAATATAGATTTTGATGAAGCTGTATTTGGCAAAGAAAAAGAGATAACACTCAATTTAAGTGAAGAATGTAATGTTTGTAATGGTTCTGGTTCTGAACCAGGAACAAAGGCTGACAAGTGTCCTACTTGTGGTGGATCTGGACAATTAAAGCAGACGCAACAAACTATTTTTGGAACGATAGCAAATGTGATAACATGCTCTACATGTGGTGGTAAAGGTGAAATAATCAAAAACAAATGTCACAAATGTGCAGGAGCAGGTAAGGTTCGTGTGCCAAAGAAGATAAAAATAGAGATACCTGCAGGAATAGATAATGAACAAACTATAAGGGTAACAGGTAACGGTGAAGCAGGAGATAAAGGTGCTCCTAAGGGTGATCTACTTATAACTATATATGTGAAAGAACATGAAATCTTTGAAAGACAAGAGATGGATATATACTGTGAGATACCTATAACATTCACACAAGCGGCACTAGGTGATGAAATAATAGTACCGACAGTAGATGGAAAGGTAAAATACACAATAAAAGAAGGTACACAATCAGGAACTAAGTTCAGACTAAAAGGTAAAGGAGTTCCGAGTCTGAGAAATAAAAATGTACGTGGAGATCAATATGTTATAGTAAAAGTGGAAGTGCCTACAAAGCTTACAGAAAAGCAAAGAAAACTCCTAACAGAATTTGCAGACACAGCTACTGACGATACATATAAAGAACATAATGGATTTTTTGATAAATTGAAAAATATATTTGGGTAACCAGATATATTTTTTTGTTGGAAATAGTTGACAAATGTAAAAATATGGTGTATTATATACAATGTTATATATAATTTTTAATCAAGGAGGTTTAATTAAATGAAAAATCGTTTTATAACTACTATGTTTTATGTTTTAGCTGCAAGCACAATTTTATTGAATTCTGCATATCTTTTTTTTGCTGATAGCATTCAAAAAAGTGGAAATAAAAATGATATGAGAGGGAAAATTGTAGACAAGTTAATAGATGTTAAAAAGAATAATGTATATGAGATTGAAAAATTAGGAAATAAAGGTATGATGATTGAAGAGAAAGAAAGAGGGAAAAATTCTACATCAATGATATTAATGGATATAAATGGAGACTTTATATTGGATGGAATAATAACTGATGTTGATGAAACGCCAAATATTAATGATTTTGATCACCAAGATGAAGAATGGCAGAAATCACAAAAATTATATAAAGAACTTTTACTAGATATTGCAGATAATAATAGTTTTACAGACCTTGAAAAAGAATATATAAATAATAATGCAAGTATAGAAAATACATATGATAATGAAGAAAACAATACTCAATCGCTTTTATACGAAGACAATTATAGTCAACTTATGTAAGCCATGTTGTGAATTAAGCTAAAAATTACAAAATTTATTTTGTAATTTTTTTTGTTGTAAAAAAGGGTTTCACAGACTATTGTCGAATAAGATAAATATAGAATAGAAATCGGACAGTGGTGCGTAAACGAGATCCCTCAGTCTGGTACTCAAAAATACATTAAGTATTAGATAGCTTTCTTATCAAAGGAGCCTATAAATCTTTTATTAACCGCTAGCACAAACCGCTACATCGGAGGTGTCCCATGTTTTTTCCTGACGAAGTTATAGAAGAAGTTAGAAGTAGTAATGACGTTGTCGATATAGTGGGTGAATACGTTAGACTTATTCAAAAAGGAAATTCGTATTCTGGTTTGTGTCCTTTTCATAATGAGAAGACATCTTCTTTTTATGTAAACAGAGACAAGCAGATATATCATTGTTTTGGATGTGGAGCAGGGGGTAATGTAGTATCATTTATAATGCAGATTGAAAATCTTTCTTTTGTAGAGGCTATAAAATACCTAGCGCAAAAATCAGGTATAAAACTTCCTGAGGCGGAGATTTCATCGGCACTTCGTGAGAAAATAAAGCAGAAAGAGCTTTTGATACAAATAAATGTTGAAGCTGCAAAATACTTTTATAAAATGTTGAAATCTAGTTATGGTAAAGGTGCAAAAGATTATCTAGACCGAAGGAAGATAGATGAATCTACTTCGAAAAGCTTTGGTTTGGGATATGCACTAAATAACAGAAATTCTTTATCTAAATATATAAAAGATAAGCATTTAGATGAAAAACTTGCCGAAAAGGCTGGTTTAATTATAAAAGATTCAAGCGGATACCATGATAGGTTCTGGGATAGAGTAATTTTTCCTATATTTGATGTGCATGATAAGGTGATAGGCTTCGGTGGGAGAATTATTGATAAGGGTGAGCCAAAATACTTGAATTCACCTGAAACAGATGTATTTAATAAAAGGCTTAACTTATATGGGTTAAATATTGCACGAAAGTCGAGAAAACCAGTGCTTTTGATTGTAGAAGGATATATGGATGTAATATCATTGCATCAAGCAGGCTTTACAAACGCAGTTGCTTCGCTAGGTACAGCTTTGACTAGGGAACAGGCATTACTTCTCAGGAGGTATGCGTCTGAGTGTATTTTGATATATGATAGTGATAATGCAGGTACTGCTGCAATACTTAGAGCCATACCAATACTAAAATCAGTAAATATGACAACAAAAGTGCTACAGGTTACTGATGCAAAAGATCCGGATGAATATATAAATAAGTTTGGTAAGGATGCTTTTGAAGGTTTACTATCAAATGCTATGGACTATGCGGATTTTCAAATAAAAACGATAAAAAGTCAGTTTAATATGAATAAGCAAGAAGACAAGCTAAAAGCTGTGAAAAAGATTATAGAGTATGCGAATGAACTAGAAAATGAACTAGAAAAACAAATGTATATGAAAAAGATTTCTGGTGAATTTGGGATAGATGAAAAGGTAATTAATGGACAAGCTCAAATTGGCAATATAAATTTAAAACCGACAAGAAAATTAGAACCAAAGTCCGAAATAGCTGAAGTTAGAATAGTGACTAAAATATATGAAAAAAGAGAACGAATTTTACTATCATTAATGATTAATAGTAAAGATGTTTTCGATAAAGTTATAGAACTATTAGGAGATAATATTTTTATAGTAGATTTACATAAAAATATCTTTGAAAAAACCAAAAATATGTATTATATATTAAAAAATGTTGATGTTGCTCAATTTATAAACTATTTTCCAGATTTAGAAGAGCAGAAAAAGGTAAATACTATAATTAATGAGATTCAGAATTTTGATGAGAAAGAATATGAAAAGATTTTAAATGAGCAATTAAAAATTATTGCAAATAAAATTATAGATTTTGAGATAAATGATATATCAAATAAACTTAAAACAACTGAAAATGATGAAAAGAAGGAACTAGAAGTAAGATTAACAATATGGTTGGTTAGAAAAACGAAAATAAAAAAAATCTTATAACAAGGAAGATAGATGTCTTTTCAAATTACTACATAATTGTGCACTAAAAATTGTGTATTGTGAGCTAAAAAACCTGGAGGTATGCATATGAGAGAGTTGGAAAATGAAGAAGATTTGATGGACGAAGATTTGATTGCCGGAGATGATATAATTGAATTAGTAGAGGAATTAAAAAGTACTAATGAAGATGTAACAATGCCCGAAGATGAATTAATGGCTAAGGTTTCAGAATTAATTGATGGCGGTAAAAAAAATAATTCTATTCTAGAATATACTGACTTGATGGATAAGCTTAGTAAATTTGATTTAGGAGTTGAACAAATAGAAAAAGTATATGATCAACTTGAAAAAAGTGGCATAATAGTGCTTGAGACTACTCCAGAAATCGGAGAAGAAATTATAATTGATGATGATGATATTATTGCAGAAGAAGAAATAGTAGAAATAGAATACACTTTCGAGGGTATAAAAACGGATGATCCAGTTAGAATGTATCTAAAAGAAATAGGTAAAGTTGCATTGCTTACATTAGAAGAAGAAATGGATCTTGCTAAAAAGATAGAATTTGAAGATGTATATGCAAAAAGAAAGCTTATTGAATGTAACCTTAGACTTGTTGTCAGCATAGCAAAAAAATATGTAGGAAGAGGTATGTTGTTCTTAGATTTAATTCAAGAAGGTAATCTAGGTCTTATTAAGGCAGTTGAAAAATTTGATTATAGGAAAGGTTACAAGTTTAGTACCTATGCTACATGGTGGATAAGACAATCAATAACTCGTGCAATTGCGGATCAAGCTAGGACAATAAGGATACCAGTACATATGGTAGAGACTATAAATAAGCTAATTCGTATTTCTAGAAGGTTGATGCAAGAATTAGGTAGAGAACCGCGTACTGATGAAATAGCAAAAGAGATGGGAATGTCAGTTGACAAAGTACTTGAGATAATGAAAATGTCTCAAGAACCTGTATCTCTTGAAACTCCAATTGGTGAGGAAGAGGATAGTCATTTAGGAGATTTTATACAAGATGAGAACATACCACTTCCAGCAAATTCGGCATCTTTTTCAATGCTAAAAGAACAACTAGGTGATGTACTGAATACTCTTACAGAAAGAGAAGAAAAAGTTCTCAGACTAAGATTCGGATTAGATGATGGTAAAGCAAGAACACTCGAAGAAGTAGGAAAAGAATTTGATGTTACACGCGAAAGAATAAGACAAATAGAGGCAAAAGCACTTAGAAAGCTCAGGCACCCAAGCAGAAGTAAAAAATTAAAAGATTATCTAGGTGGACAAATATAAAACGATAGTGTAAAGGTCAGCAAAAAAAGAACAATTGCTATAAGAATTGTTCTTTTTTTTATATATTTAAATATATATAGTAATAATCAAATATATAAAAAAAGATGGTGAATTTATGAAATATAAAAAAACAATAGGAATAATCTTCATATCTGTTGGATGTGGAATACTTATAAACCTTATTATACCCCAAAATTTTTGGTGTTTTATAATGGGAATGGTCTTTATAACAATAGGATTTATTTTGATGAATCCTGAAAACAAAAAATGTTGAAAGGGTGATTGTATGAAAATCTTTGTTTTTAGTATGCCAAAATTTTTAAGGAAATTATTTAGAATGAAAAAAAAGTAGCTAAATTATAGCTACTTTTTTATTGTATTTCTTAAACTCTGTCAACTAGACCTGATTTTAAGCATTTAGTACATACGTGAACACTCTCGTTTGTTCCATTTGAGCTTACTCTTACCTTTTTAACGTTAGCTTTCCATTCTTTATTAGATCTTCTATGAGAATGACTTACTTTATTTCCGAAATGAGAACCCTTTTCACAAACTGAACATTTTGCCATTTATGATAACCTCCTTAAATATTATTTTAAAAATCAAACACTGTCACACATTGTAACATATTTTATGAAAAAATGCAATACATAAAATAAAAAAAGAAAAAGAGTTGAAAAATTTTCTAATATATAGTATAATGCAAATAACAAAGTACAAATATAAAGAGTGAGTAACAAATGATAAATAGTATAGGAAAGCTTATATATAGTTTTCTTTAAGCTTTGAACTTTGTACTTAAAAACGGAGGTGTTTAGATGTTTGCGATATTTGAAAATGAAGCAGGGAAAATTATAATTGATAAAGAAGTTATTGCGAAAATTGCAGGAGTAATAGCTATGGGGTGCTATGGTGTTGTAGGAATGGCTTCTAGGAACATTAAAGATGGGTTTGTAAAACTGTTAGGGTTCGAAAATCTTACGAGGGGTATTGAGGTTGAAATAAATGATAATAAGATTAATATAAAATTACACATTATAGTTGAATACGGTACTAATATTTCAGCTATTGGAGAGAGCCTTATAAGTACTGTAAAGTATAAATTGGAACAACTTATTGGCTTGGAAGTTGAAAACATAAATCTGCTAGTTGAAGGGTTAAGAGTAGAATAATTAAAACTTAATCGACGAAAGGGATGAAAAAACTTATGGAAAAAATAAATGGCCAAACATTAAAAAATATGATTATTACAGGAGCTAATATTTTACAGAAAAATAAAAATGCTATTAATGACCTGAATGTATTTCCTGTTCCTGATGGGGATACGGGTACTAATATGACTTTGACTATATTATCAGTTGCTAGAGAAGTTAAGAAACTGGGTAGCGCAACAACTATTGCTGAGGTTGCTAAAGTTGCTTCAAATGGTGCACTGAGAGGTGCAAGAGGTAACTCAGGAGTAATATTATCACAAATATTCAGAGGATTTGCGAGTGGACTTACAGATAAAACAGAAGCTACTACACAAGATTTAGCGATAGCTTTTTCTGAGGCATCTATTGCAGCATATAAAGCGGTTATGAAACCTAAAGAGGGCACTATACTAACTATAGTCAGAGAATTTGCAGAAAAAACAACAGAAATAGCAGATAATCATGAAGATGTAAATGAATTTCTAAAAGAGGCGTATGATTATGCACAAGAAGTTTTACTTAAAACACCAGAAATGCTTGAAGAGTTAAAACAAGCAGGTGTAGTAGATGCAGGTGGCAAAGGCTTTTTATATATTATAGAAGGATTTATAAATGGTATGGTAACTGAAGAACCAGAATTGTGCAATGATTCCGATATATGCATTGTACCAGATAATATAAAGAAAATTGATACAAGTGATATATTGTTTGAATATTGTACTGAGTTTATGCTAGAAAGAGAGCTAAAACAAAGTAGTAATATAAAAAATCTAAATACGTTTCTAAATAAATCGGGTGATTCTATTGTTCTAGTTGAAGATGATGAAGTGATAAAAGTACATATCCATACAAATAATCCAGGCAAGGTTTTAGAAGAAGCATTGAAGATGGGAAGATTAATACATATAAAGATAGAAAATATGAAAGAACAACATCAAGACATTATTGCAAAACAAGAAGAAACTAAGAAAAATGAGCCAACAAAAGAAATAGGATTCGTTTCGGTTGTTTCTGGAAGTGGACTTGAAAATATAATGAAAGATTTGGGAGCAGATTATGTAGTTAACGGTGGTCAAAGCATGAATCCTAGTACAGATGATTTACTTAACGCAGTTAATAATATAAATGCAAAAAATATAATTATTCTTCCAAATAATAAAAACATTATATTATCAGCTAAACAAGTTATAGATGTTGTAAAGGATAAAAATATTTATGTAATAGATACTACTAATATACCACAAGGTATATCAGCATTACTTTCATATAATCCGTCAGAATTGATAGAAAAGAATCTTGAAAATGCTCAAAAATCATACAAAGATTTAAAATCAGCAGAGATTACATATGCTGTTAGAAATACTGTAATTGGTGATAAAAAAATAAATAAGAATGATATTCTTGGGATAATACAAGGAGAAATAAAAAAGGTAGGAAAAAAGGTTTTTGAAACAGTAGTAGATACTATAGATGCAATGGTAGATGAAGATAGTGAACTAATATCTATATACTATGGTGAAGGTGTAAAAGAAAATGATGCAACTAAGATAAAGGAATATATAATGAATAAATATCCTGATTGTGATGTAGATTTGCAATTTGGAGGGCAACCAGTTTATTACTATATAATATCAGTAGAGTGAAAATATATGATAAGTAAAAAACACCCCTTTATAATTTTAAATTATAAAGGGGTGTTTTTATTCTACTGTATTTAACAATTTATCAAATATAGAGTTGAATTTATCTAAACTTTTATCTGTATCAGTTTCTTTCATATCTGGATTAACTATAATTGTAACTGATTGATCTTCATCAGTTACAGATGACTGTTCTGAAAAGATATTTGGTAATGTTGTCTGTGTTTGTGTCTGTGTCTGCGTCTGTGCTTTCGTATAGTCACTTATTTGTCTTAAAGTATTATTTGAATCATTCAGAATCTTTTTAGCTTTACTAATATCAAAGGTACTTTTAACATTAGTTATGAAATTTTTGCCATTGTTAAAGGTTTTTTTAACATCATTTAAAGTTCTAGATATATTTTTAGCAATTTTACCAATCGAAAGATCGTTCACACTTATATCTGGTGAAGATGAAAACATGAAAGACATGGCAAATACGAAGACACCTATATATATGAAAAACATGAAAATCTTAGCAATGAACTTAAGCGCAAAGGAACTAAGTAGTATAAAAATTAAAGAATAAGATACGATCAAGAACATATTCGATCCGACAAGGTTTGTTAAATTTTGTATATCCATAAATATCCTCCTTTTAGGTCAGAACTTTTCTAAAGTAATTATACAATAAAAACATAAAAAATACAATATGAAATGCTAAAATATTACAAAATAATTACATGTATACAAAAAATACTTGACAAAAAATTAAAAATTATCTATAATATATAAATATTAAATCTATGATGAGAAGAAGTAAGTGATTAACTCATACAGAGAGAGGAGCCTAGGCTGTAAGCTTCTTTGAGCAATAATTACCAAAAAACACCTCGGAGAGTTGGTAAAAACAAACGTAACTCGCGTTAAGAGAAAAAGAATTCATAGTAATTGTGCGTTGTGCACTGTAAACTGTGAATTAAAGCAGGGTGGCACCACGAGTAGAAGACTCGTCCCATGAATTATAGATATCAGATGTAATAGTCGGATATTAGATAATACATGAGACGAGTTTTTTAATTTTTTTAAAGAGAATAGAAAGGGTGTGATTTTATTTTAAGTAAAGATAAGTTTGATAGTCTGGTTGATTGGTTTGAAAATTATGTTAAGGGTTTTAAAATGAAAGATTTAGAATGTGAGCATAATATGGGTTTAAAGTATATTCACACTAAAAATGTAATTGAAGTTATAAATAATATTTCGGAATCAATGGATTTATTAGAGGATGAAAAACAAATTTTAAAAGTAATAGCATTATTTCATGACATTGGAAGGTTTCCACAGTTTTATGAATATAAAACATTTGACGATAAGGTTTCAGTAAATCATGCGTTGTTAAGCATTGAAGTGATAAATAAAAATAATTTGCTTAATGATGTTTCAAATGATGTTAAAGAGGTTATTATTAAACCAATAGAGTATCACAATATGAAAACAATACCTGAAGATGTGAATGATGATAGGATATTGAAATTTTCAAAAATGATTAGAGATGCTGATAAGGTAGATATATACAGGATTGTAGCAGAAACTTTTCAAACTATTCCGTTAAATAAAGCTATTGCACAAAATTTGCCAGACGATCCCTATATTTCTGAAAAAATATATGCTAACATTATAAATAATCGATTTGTTGACAAAACAGATATGCAAACGGTTAATGATTATAAGTTATTTATAATGCAGTGGATTTATGATTTGAATTTCAAAAAAAGTATAGAAATAGTAAAAGATAAGCATTATTTAAAAATCTTATTTGATACTATAAATTATGAAGATGATGTAACATATAAAATGGCAAAAGATGTTTATGAAAAAATAGAGGATTATATTTCAAAAGTTACTTTAAATTAGTGAAAGATAACTTATACATTGAATTTACGAGGAGGAA
This sequence comes from Clostridiales bacterium GWD2_32_19, assembly GCA_001795385.1. Lineage (GTDB taxonomy): Bacteria > Bacillota > Clostridia > Lachnospirales > UBA12420 > UBA12420. The sequence continues at coordinate 144,098 of MGOU01000021.1, read as the reverse complement.
ACAACATGAGTGAAAATATGAAAGGGATGCACCGTACACATAGATGTACAGATGTAACAGAGAAATTTATAGATGAAAAGGTAGTAGTAGCAGGTTGGGTGGATGTAAGACGTGACCTAGGAGGGCTTATTTTTATAGACCTTAGAGATATAAGTGGTAAAATCCAAGTTGTGTTTAATGCAGGTTATATACATAAAGAAGGTTTTGAAAAAGCAGAGAAACTAAGAAGTGAATATGTAGTAATGGTTGAAGGAATTGTTCAAAAGAGAGCACCTGAAACTATAAACTCTAGAATGGAAACAGGTACTATTGAAATGATGGCTACTGATTTTAGGATATTGTCAGAAGCTCAAACTCCACCATTTCAAATAGAAGAAAACGCAAATGTGAACGAAGAATTGAGATTAACATACAGGTATCTTGATTTGAGACGTCCGGATATACAAAGAAATTTTATTTTAAGACACAATGTCTATAAGTCAGTTAGAGAATATTTTGCATCTGAAAGATTTTTAGAGATAGAAACGCCAGTTCTTACAAAAAGCACTCCAGAAGGAGCAAGAGATTATCTAGTTCCTAGCAGAGTACATCCTGGTATGTTCTATGCCCTGCCTCAATCTCCACAGTTGTTTAAGCAGCTTCTTATGGTATCAGGATTTGATAGATATATGCAAATTACAAAATGTTATAGAGATGAGGATCTAAGAGCAGACAGGCAACCAGAATTTACTCAAATAGACACAGAGATGTCATTTGTTGATGTTGATGATGTTATTCGTATAAATGAAAGAATGCTTAAAAAAGTATTTAAAGATTGTATGAATTTAGATATCGAGTTGCCAATAAAGAGGATGACATATGAACATGCAATGAATAAATATGGTAGCGACAAACCAGATTTAAGATATGGGCTTGAGATAGTGGATTTATCAGATATAGTTAAAAACTGTGGATTTAAGGTGTTTGCTGACGCTGTAGTCGATGGTGGTAGTGTAAGAGCTATAAATGTGAAAGGACAAGTAGAGATGCCACGTAGGCAGCTTGATAGCCTGACAGAGCATGTTAAAATATTTAAGGCAAAAGGTATGGCTTGGATAGGTATTGAAGCTGATGGGACTTATAAATCTGCAATAACAAAATTTTTGACTGATGAAGAAGCTGCAGATATAGTAAAAGCTATGGACGGAAAACCAGGAGATTTATTATTATTCTGTGCAGATAAAAACAAAGTAGTATTCGATTCTTTGGGAGCATTAAGACAAGAATTAGCAAAAAGGTTGGGACTTATTAATAAAGATGAATATAATTTTGTGTGGATAACAGAATTCCCACTTCTTGAGTATTCGGAAGAAGATAAGAGATATGTGGCAATACACCATCCATTTACTGCTCCTATGGAAGAAGATATAAAACTACTCGATGAAGATCCAATAAAAGTAAGATCTAACGCTTACGATATAGTATTAAATGGATATGAGATTGGTGGAGGAAGTGTAAGAATTCACCAAAAAGAAATACAAGAAAAGATGTTCAAACTCCTTGGATTTACCGAGGAACAATCATATGAGAGATTTGGATTTTTACTTAATGCATTTAAATATGGAGTTCCACCACATGCAGGGCTCGCCTATGGGCTCGATCGTCTTGTTATGATAATGACTGGATGCGATAACATAAGGGATGTAATAGCATTCCCGAAAACTAAAGATGCTAGTTGTCTAATGACAGAGGCACCAAATGTGGTAGAAAATAAGCAATTAAAAGAATTATCAGTAAAATTAGATTTGAAGTAAGCTTGTAGAGGCGGTTCTTTCTTTTCAGGAGCCGTCCCTGAAAGCCTATAAAGTCAAAAAAATTACAATATTTGTATTGTAATTTTTTTGACTTTATGCTAATATATATGAACAATTGCTATATTAAATCATCAAATTTTATTTAAGGGAGAAATTTTTATGAGTGAAGCAGAAAGGGAAATGGAAGAATGTATTTCCGAAGCAAGGGATGTTTTTCCACAAGAAGAATGTTTAGTAAGCGATACACAAGAAGTCAGTTTAGTAAGTGAAAATCCAGAAAATACCCAAGTAGTTATTGACAAAAAAGAAATAGTAGAAGGAGCAGTAGGATATGATATAAATAGAATTAAAAGTATTCTATTTAAAAAACAAGAAGGTAGTAAAGAAGAAACATATATAGGAGAATTAGATGAGGATCTCTTTCATAAAGCATCAAGGGTTTATGGACAGTCTGAAAAATAAAAAGGGTGTGATATATTATGTGCAAAAGAGATTTGATTGTAATTGGTGGACCCACTGCAAGTGGGAAGACTGATGTGTCAGTAGAATTGGCTAAACAAATAAGTGGTGAAATAATATCAGCTGACAGTATTCAAGTCTATATGCACATGAATATAGGTAGTGCAAAGGTATCAAAAGAAGAAATGAAAGGTGTTACTCATTATCTTATTGATGAGATAACACCGAATGAGGAATTTAATATAGCAATTTTTAAAGAAAAAGCTGAGTTTTATATAGAAAAGATTTATGCTAAGGGTAAAACGCCTATAATAGTTGGTGGCACTGGCTTCTATGTACAAAGTGTAATAAAGGATGTTGAATTTGTAGAAATGGAGTCTGACAATGAGCTTCGTAGAGAGTTAGAAAATGAAGCAAAGACGCAGGGGAACGAATATGTACATGATATTCTAAAACAAATAGATGAAGTTTCTGCAAAAAACATTCATCCTAATAATGTAAGAAGGGTTATACGAGCCATAGAATATTATAAAGTAACAGGACAACCTATATCCCTACATAATGAAAAAGAGAAAGCAAAAGTTGATATATATAACACAAAATATTTTGTTTTAAATATGGATAGAGAATTACTTTATGATAGAATAAATAGAAGAGTTGATATAATGATCAATAATGGACTTATTGATGAAGTAAAAATGCTTATAGATATGGGCTACAATGGAAATTTAATGTCAATGCAAGGAATAGGCTATAAAGAGGTTGTCGAGTATATAAAGGGAAATATATCATTAGAAACTATGATTACATCAATAAAACAAAATACGAGAAACTTTGCAAAAAGGCAGCTTACTTGGTACAAACATCAAACAAATGCTATTTGGATAGATGTAGATAAGTTAGGATTTAATACAGATAAAATAATGAATGAAATGCTTAAGAGGATGTGACGATGTATGAGGAAACTGATCGATGAAATATTACTAAAAGAATTTAATATCAGTAAAAAATTAATAGATATAGCATATGATATTGAAAACAAGTTACATAATAAGTTTATGGAAATTGATAAGATTGCAGAATATAATCAATACAAGGTACTAAAGGCATTTCAGCAAAATAAAGTAAGCGAAATGCATTTTGGAAGTACTACAGGATATGGATATAATGATGCAGGACGTGATATCGTTGAAAGCGTATATGCTGATGTATTTAAGACTGAATCAGCACTTGTACGTTCACAAATGGTTTGTGGCACACATGCACTATCAGTTGCACTATCTGCTAACCTAAAACCGGGTGATGAAATGTTATGTCCTGTGGGTAAGCCTTATGATACTCTAGCTTCTGTTATTGGTACTAATGGTGCAAGAGGGTCTCTAATAGAATATGGTGTAACTTATAGACAAGTAGATTTGTTACCTGATCACGGTTTTGATTATGAAAATATAAAAAAAGCAATAAATACAAAAACAAAACTGATAGAAATCCAGCGTTCGAGAGGATATAGCACTCGAGCATCATTTAGTGTTAAAGAAATAGAAAATTTAATAAAATATATACGAGGGATAAAAGGAGATGTGACTATTTTAGTAGATAACTGTTATGGTGAATTTGTAGAATACATTGAGCCGTCAGAAGTTGGAGCAGATATGGTTGTGGGCTCGCTTATAAAAAATCCAGGTGGTGGTATTGCACCAATTGGTGGATATATAGTGGGTAAAACTGAATATATAGATAATGCTTCATATAAACTTACTTGCCCTGGACTAGGTAAAGAAGTAGGTGCGAGCTTAGGTCTTAATCGAAATTTTCTACAAGGCTTGTTTCTAGCACCGCAAACGGTTTCAGCTAGCTTAAAAGGAGCTATATTTTCGGCAGCTATAATGGAAAAGTTAGAATTTGAAGTAAGTCCAAAAGCAAATGATAATAGAACAGATATAGTACAGCAATTGAATATGAGAACTCCAGAAAATGTTATAAAATTTTGTCAAGGAATACAAAAAGCTTCACCAATAGATAGCCACGCAATTCCACAACCGTGGGATATGCCAGGCTACGATGATCAAGTTATAATGGCTGCTGGCACATTTGTCCAAGGCTCGTCAATAGAACTCAGCGCAGATGCACCGATAAGGCCTCCGTATACGGTTTATCTGCAAGGTGGACTTACATATAGTCATGCAAAGATAGGAACTTTAATTGCGATTGATAATATGAAGATAATATAGAAGCATAAAAATTAATCTCTTTGGGTTTAATTCCCCGTCGGCTTGCCGCGTTCTTGTCATTGCGAGCGTTTTTTGCGAAGCAATCTCGTTTTTGAAAGATAAGATTGCTTCGCAAAAAACGCTCGCAATGACAACATGATACCCCGTCGGCTTGCCGCGGGGAGATTCATTATAAAAGTTAATAGGAACTACACCCGGAGCTTGTCATTATGAGTGAGGTAAAATAGTATAAAAGGAGATGAAACACATGGGAAATTCAGGTTTTGATCCAGAACTTGAAAGATATATAGAAGAATTATTAAGGGAAAGTTTAAATGCAAAACCAAATGAATCGCTAGAAGAAATATTAAGACAAATTGATGCTAATGACGATTTAGAAAAAGGTCAAAATGAAATTTAATATAACTTACTACCCTCATCCTTAGCTTTGCATACCTGCATCTAAGCTTATAAAATACATAAGCCAAGAGTACGGTGGTCCCTCCCGCAAAGGGAGAAGGGACAAAAAAGCTTCGGGAATTATATATCCCGAAGCTTTACTATTTTTGCAGCTTTTCTTCTCTGTTCATCATCTATTTGTGCGTAATGTTTTTTAGTTGTATTTACATCTTTATGACCAAGTACATCAGCCACAAGATAGATATCGCCTGTTTCCCTGTAGAGATTGGTTCCATAAGTACTACGTAATTTATGGGGAGATATATTTTTCAGATTAGTAACAAGTGCAGAATATTTTTTAACTATATTTTGAACTGAGCGAACATTTAAACGTTTATTTTGTAGAGATAATAAAAAGGCTTTTTCATGACCAGATTCGGGTATGATAGAATTTCTTTCTTGCAAATAGTCAACCAAAGCCCTTTTAACCTCATCGCTGAAATAAACGATGACCTCATTTCCACCTTTACGAGTTATTTTAATACCATTGGTATTCATATCTATATCATGAGTGTCAAGCCCTACACATTCAGAAACACGGATTCCTGTCCCAAGTAAAAGTGAAATAAGGGCGAGATCACGAACTTTAGTTTTTGAATGATATTTTTGTTGAAACTTTGTTAAATCGTTTCCTGACTCTACTTCGTCTAGTAATTTAACCATTTCATCAACTTCTAGTCTAATTATATTTTTTTGATGAACTTTTGGTAAATCAACCAGTAATGCAGGATTGTTTATAATCTTTCTTTTTTTGTAGAAATATTTATATAATGTTCTAAGACAAGCAAGTTTGCGAGCTTTAGCTTTTTCATCATTTGCATGTTCGTTTACTTTCTGAGTTTTTTCATCCTTTTTTGTAAAATATGATAAGTATTCTAAATATCGCTCAATATCCTCAGGAGTTATCTTATCTAGGAAATCAACTGTGATTTTAGTTTTATCTTCATTTATGTAAAGCTCTTTAAATAAAAAATCAAAGAAAACGATTAAGTCATAAGCATATGCAATACGAGTTCTAACTCCTGTTGTCTGCTCTATACCACGGAAAAAGTCAAAACAAAAAGATGGGAGCATTATTGTGAGTTCTCTAAGTTTAGCAGTGAATTTTAATTTTTGTTGAATTTGATAGGAATTCTTATCCATGAGAAACCTCCATTATTAGCAATGATAAGTATTACTTATTTTAGCACATTATAAAAACATTTTAAAGTTAATTTTTAATAATAGTATAAAAAATAGGACTTTCCTCCTATGGTAGCATGATGAGAATAGTGGTATAATAAGTAATATCATCAATATTATTCATTCTTTTATTAAAATCGTGTTACAAATGTTGAAAAAATGTTGAAAAATTAATAAATTATGATAAAATTAATTAGTAATATTGATGAAATATAAAAACTAAAAGGGGGATAATTTATGAATAAGAAATTAGTAACGGGAATTTTAGCATTAGCAATGTGTCTTAATGTAGGTGTAATAACAATGGTATATGCTGAGGAAACAGCTACAAGTAACACTATTTCTATTTCTGGCGAGGCTGCAAAAATTCGTATTGATAATAAGGAAACTAAAGTATTGCTAAGTGAGGAATTAAAAGAGGTAAAAGAAAATGCTAAAGAAAAATTAAAAGAAAAAGATGAAAAAATTAAAGAGTTAAAAGAAAAAATCGAAGGAAGAAAAGACAATTATAAAAAACTTGAAAGTTTACTTCAAAAGAAGATTGGATTAATTAATGCAAGGTTAGAACTTTTAAAATCTGATACATCAGCAGAAGCAATACTGAAAGTTGAAGCATTAAAAGCACAATTATCTAAGACTGAATCACAAATAACAAGACTTGATAAAAGTATAGCAACTGAAAAGAATTTACTAAAAGAAAAAGTAAAAGAGCAATACACATCAGAAGAATTAGCTAAAATACAAGAAGTTGCACAAATATTAAAAGAACACAACGACTTAAAGTTATTACCTGTTCAAAATATTTTTGCAAAAGGGAAAAATATAAAATTTGATTTACCACCAGTTATAAAAGATGGCAGAACTCTTATACCTATTAGAGCATTATCAGAAGCTTATGGATTTGATGTAAAATGGGATGCAGAAACTAAAAAAATAACAATAACAAAAGGTGATAATGTACTTGTATTATCTGTAGATAGTAACAAAGCAATAGTAAACGGAAAAGAAGTAGAACTTGATGTACCAGCGAAAATGTATAAAGTAAATAATGAAAATGCAAGAACAGTGGTTCCTTTAAGATTTATAATTGAGAAGATGGGCTTAAATGTTAATTGGGATGAAGAGACTCAAACAATTGATATAGATGACGAAAAGGTAGTAGTTGATGACGAAAATACAACAGAACAAGATGCTGTTAAATTAGACGAAGAACTAAATGAAATTGATGATGAAGTTAATGAAACAATAGTTACAGAAGAAACAGCTTCGGATGTATTAGAGGGTGAAGATACAGATATAGATGAAGAAGAAGATGTAGAAGATGATGTAGAAGATGATGTAGAAGATGATGTAGAAGATGAAGAAACTACTACAGCAGAAGAAACTAGTACGGTTCAAGATTTGACTGTGGAATAATACATATAAATGAAAACTAAATATTATATATTAAAAAAACTTCAGTCATATGACTGAAGTTTTTTTAATATACTAAATAAGAAATTGATATTTTAATATTTACAAATTGGATGTGATAATATGAAAAAAATCATTTTATTTATTATATTTTTTCATATCATATTGTTAGTATTAACAGTAAAAACAAATAATATTCCTATACAATATGATGAAATTAATGACAGTACTGTTATTAATTATAAAGATATAAATAAGAATGAAATTGTGAAACTAGAATTAGAAGATTATGTTATAGGTGTTGTTGCGGCTGAGATGCCAGCAAGTTTTGAACTTGAGGCACTTAAAGCACAAACATTAGCAGCACGTACATATTCTTTAAAAAACAAAGCTTTTATAACAAACGATATAAATTGTGATCAGGCTTTTATAACAGAAGATGAAATGAAAAAAAGGTGGGGTAAAAACTTTGAAAAGAATTATAATAAGATAAAGCAAGCTATATTAGAAACTAAAGGGAAGATAATAGTTTTTGATGATGAATTAATAGATGCCGTATATCATTCCACAAGCGCTGGAAAAACACAAAATGCAGAAGATGTATGGAAATATAGCCATCCATATTTAAAAAGCGTTATGAGTGCTTTAGATTCAAAATCTCCATCATATAATGCAGAGTATAAAGTTTCTGAAAAAAAATTATTAGATATAGTTACTAATTTTTTTAAACTAAAGGATAAAAAAATTAGTATAAAAATAAAAGAACGTTACGATACGGGATATGTAAAAACTATATTAATAAATAAGACAGAAGTAAAAGGTACGGAACTTAGAAAAATTTTAAATTTAAGATCAAATAATTTTGATATAGAAAAAAAGGGTTCGGATTATATATTTAGAACAAAAGGATATGGTCATGGTGTAGGAATGAGCCAATATGGAGCTAATTTTCTAGCTAAAGAAGGAATGAAGTATGATGAAATAATTAAACATTATTATACAGGAGTAGAGATAAAACAGATAACAGATGTCATAGATAATAAAGAAAAATAATAAATAACAAATGTTGTACAAAAATATTCTTACGTAAGAATATTTTTGTAATTCCCCGTCAATAATATTGATGGAGGTGTTGTGTATGAAAAAGAACTTTTATGTAGCTCTTATGGCTTGTTTCATTGTAGTAATAATTGCTTCGATATTAATTGTTGATAATAGTTTGAATGTTTCAAATCAAGCAAAGACTCAAAAAGGGTATGTTGATCTAGATAAGGAGTTTGTAGATAAGAATTTTGAATCAATTCAAGCTTCAACAGGACAAGATAAGAACATAGAAATGGCCGAAGCACAAAAAGTAGAGGAAAAAGTAGTAACTGAAAAACCTGAAGTGAAACAAGAGTTTATATGGCCTATAAAGGGTGAAATAGAAATAAATTATAGCCCAAATAAGGTGGTATATGATAAATTCTTGGATCAATATACCGGAGAAGAACAAGTTAGTATAACAGCCAACAAGGATGATGATGTTGTAGCAGCAGAAAAAGGCACGATATTAAAAGTATTTGATGGTGTTGTAGGTAAAACAATAGAAATAGAACACGAAAATGGCTATATTACTACATACAGTAATGTATGCGATTTAAAAGTAGAAGAAGATGAGTTTGTAGAAAAAAATGAAGTGCTAGGCAAAGTGAACCAGTTAGATGAACAATATAATTTCATAAAATTTGGTGTTAAGAAGGATGAAAAATATATAGATCCAAAAAAAGTTGTAAATTAGTAAAATTGAAATAAAATATAAAATATAAAAATAATTCAAGCAATTGCTTGAATTATTTTTATATTCTGGTAGAATAAGACTAAAAGGGGAGATGCAGAATATGGTTGATATAAAATATTTAGAGACACAAGCAAATGAAATACGAAAATGGGCAATTAAAGAAGTGTATAGTGCAAGTTCTGGGCATATAGGAGGAGCGCTATCTATATCAGACATTGTATCAGTACTATACTTTAATGAATTAAATGTAGATTCTAAAAATCCTATGTGGGCTGATAGAGATAGATTTGTGTTATCAAAGGGACATACATGTGCAGCAGTTTATGCGGCACTTGCTATGAAAGGATATTTTGACACTGATGAGTTATACAAATTTAGAAATATAAATTCATTTCTAGAAGGGCATCCTGCACTTGGTAAAATACCAGGTATAGATATGTCAACTGGTTCACTCGGACAAGGGTTATCTGCTGCAAATGGTATGGCACTCGCAGGCAAAATGGATAATAAAGATTATCGCGTATACGCTATTATTGGTGATGGGGAAACGGAAGAGGGGCAAATATGGGAAGCAGCAATGACAGCTGCTCACTATAAGCTTGACAATCTCTGCGTATTCTTAGATGATAACGGACTTCAAATAGATGGTAGAACATGTGTCGTAATGAATGTAGAGCCTTTAGATGAGAAATTTGAAGCTTTTGGGTGGAATGTAATAAAAATAGATGGACATAACATAAAGCAAATATTAGACGCTTTGTCAGAAGTGAAACAAGTTAAAGGAAAACCTTCGATTGTTTTAGCTAAAGCCATAAAAGGGAAAGGTGTGTCATTTATGGAAAATCAAGCGGGATGGCATGGAAAGGCACCGAATAAAGAAGAATATGAAAAGGCTATGAGTGAACTTAGTAATAAGTAAGATCTAGATGGGGACGGCTTCCTTCTTTTTAGGAACCATCCTCGTGGAAAAAACTTAGATAAAAGAATACTGTGGGTGGTTTAATCTCTCAGGGTCAATTCCCCGCAGCTCTGCTGCGTGCTAAATTTGTCATTGCGAGGAACGAAGCAATCCCGTTCTTTAAAAGACAAAAGAGAGATTGCTTCGTTTCTCGCAATGACAACATGATACCCCGTCAGCTTGCTGCGGGGAGGTTCATTATAACTAATAAAATTTAATATTTCAAAACAAATTTAAAGGGACAGTCCTAAAAAGAAGGAACTGTTCCTCAAAAGATAAAAACGGAGGTTTTAATTATGGAAATAGCAACTAGGGAAGCCTATGGAATTGCACTTGCTGAGATTGGTGCACAAAATGAAAATATAGTAGTTCTTGATGCGGATATTTCGAAAGCTACAAAAACAGAAAATTTTAAAAAGGTATGTCCAGATAGGTTTATAAATATGGGAATAGCAGAGGGAGATATGATGTCAACAGCTGCGGGTCTATCTACATGTGGAAAGATAGTGTTTGCGAGTACATTTGCTATGTTTGCAGCAGGAAGAGGATATGAACAAATAAGAAACTCAATATGTTATCCAAATCTGAATGTAAAAGTTGCGGCTACACATGCTGGTATATCTGTAGGTGAAGATGGAGCATCTCACCAATGTATAGAAGATATAGCTTTGATGAGAGTTATACCCAATATGACGGTTTTCTCTCCATGTGATGCAACAGAAACGAAGGCAATTATAAAATATTGTGTTGAAAATAAGGGTCCTATGTATATAAGGCTGGGGAGACTGAAGGTTCAAGATGTATTTAATGAAGAAAGTTACAAATTCAAATTTGGGTGTGGTGTAGAAATAGCTGATGGAGGAGATATTGCCATATTTGCTACAGGCATGATGACCGGTGTGGCTATAAAAGCAAATGAATTACTAAAAGCTAAAGGCATTAAAGCTCGAATTATTAATATACATACAATAAAACCTATTGACAAAGAAATAATTATAAAGGCTGCAAAGGACATAGGTAAAATAGTAACATTAGAAGAACACAATATTTACGGAGGTTTTGGCAGTGCTGTATGTGAGGTACTTTCAGAAAACTATCCTACAAAGGTTAAAATGATAGGTGTAAGTGACCAATTCGGAAAATCAGGTAAAGCAGAAGAAGTGATAAAACTTTACGGACTTGACGCCGAAAGTGTAGCTAAAAAGATAGAAGAGTTTGTTAAAAATTAAATATAAATATCCACAATAAACTGATTTTAAAGGAGGTATACAAATAATGTCATTTATACTTATATTGTTAGTATTAGTTATAGTTGGAGCATTTGCAGGAATGAGTTTCAAATCAAGGGGTGTTTTAGATAACCTAAAGGAACTAGTGGAAAATCAGTTATTAGAAACTGAACAAGCAGAAAAGATAAAAGCTTACTATCAAAATAAAAAAGCAAACAGTAATATTGCAATAATTATTTTATCAGTAATCGGGGTAATATTAATTGGACTAGGGATTATACTTGTTGTATCTTACAACTGGTATCAGATTCCTAAATTTGTTAAGTTAGGTATAGGTTTAACTGTACTTGTTGCGGCTCAATGTGTATTTTTCCTTAATATATATAAAAAGAAAACATCTTTGCTTGCAGTTGAAGGAAGCTCAGTATTTCTAACTTTAATGATAGCAGCGGTAATAGCATTAATAGGGCAAGTATATAACTTGCCAGGAACATTTGAAGAATTTCTGTTCATGTGGTTACTGCTAATATTACCTATACCTTACATATATGGATCATCAATTACATCGATAATATATCTCATAGGTACAAGTATATGGATGTATGCACCAGGAGTTAGATTGTTTGAATTTAGTGATAAATCAAACATAATAATGTATCTAATTATGGTACCATTTGCTCTTAAATTTATTTCGAATAACAAATACATTTTACGTGAAAAATTTATTGAAATAACACTTTTTCTTACAATAGCTATTAATCTAATTATGTTTTCATATAGTCAAAATAATATATTAAATCCACTTGTTATGATTAATTCTATTTTAGTAGTAATATTATTTATAAGTTCAGTTGTAAAAAAGTTGAATTTAAATCTCACTCAAATGTTAGTTAAAATAACTATTATTATTGAGCTAATAATACTGGCTTTCGATAAATATTATCATTATATAGATATATCAAAAGTAAATATATACAAAGATGTTTTTACTAATTTTATTTCAGTATTCATTTTCTTAATAGCTCTTGGCGTATTTTATTATTGTATGAAGAAGAAGGATTACGAAAACCTTTTATATGTAATTGTCCCTGTTGCTTTTACTTTTACAGGATATATATTTGATGGCAAATATTCAGCAGACTTAACATATTATTTTATAAATATTTACCTAATGTTTATAGCTATTAACTTTATTTTAAGGTCGACACATATAAATAGCTTGCGTATGCTTAATGCTGGACTGCTGATAACAATAATACTTGTTTTTAAATGGTTCCTTAGTGGCGAATTTGGAATATTACAAAGAGCAGCAGGACTTATAATATCAGGAGTTATCCTAATCGTTCTTAATATGACTATGATAAAAAGAAAAAAAGAGGTGAAGGGCGATGAATAAGCTACCAGATTGCTGTAAACAGTTTAAGGAAAAAACTAAAAAATATGGATTTACAATTATAATAGTTATACTTTTTATACAACTTTTGATACCTATTTTAATGATTTATGGAAATGAAATTATTGCGAAAGTTGGAACAGAAATAAAACTTGAAATAAGACAATTTGATCCATATGATTATTTTAGAGGGAGATATTTAAATATACAGCCAGTTGCAGTAGAAGTTAACAAAGAAAATATAAGCAAATCATTAAATATGAAGTTAATAAATCAGGCGATTGATAACTCGGATTATAATTTTAATAATAGAATTAAATGTTTTGTTACATTTAAAGAAGGTAAAGATGGAATGTATAAAGTAGATAAAGTCACAGATGAAAAACCTAAGGATACTAAATCATATCTAAAAGCAAACTTAAATTTTTACAATAATTTAGGTAACCCAATAATCGAAGTAGACTATAATATAAAGAAGTTTTTTATTAATGAAAAGTTTGCATCTATAGCAGACCAAACTATAAGAGAATTACCTAACGAAGTAAAATCATATATAAAAGTAAAAATCATGGATGGAGACTTTGTAATTGAAAATTTATATATAGGAGATAAAAATATATATGAGTATTTGAAATAATATAAGTAATACAAATAAAGAATGAGGCAAGGCCTCATCCTTTATTTGTACATATCTGCAATATCATCTACTAAATTACCAACTTTTACTATCCAATCTTTACTAACTTTTCCAAAACCTTTTCTGTTACTTCTAGAAGTAAGGGCTAAACTAGCCATTCCAATAAGATTACCAACCACAAAACCAGTTACAAATCTGTTAAAGTTCATATTCATGCTCCTTTCATTTTGTATTATCATTTATTATTTTTAACAAATTTCTCATTTATACACTGGTATTATTATGAAATATCTTAAAAAAAATATTTTTTTTTGAAATAACAATTGTATTAAATCAAAAAGTTTATTATAATAATCATGTAAGCGTACAAAAAGGAGAAAATATGTTTAATAATGTAAATACTGTAATTTTTGATTTTGATGGAACGATAGTGGACTCCATTAATGTATGGAAAAAAATGAACTACGATTTCTTCGGAGAATTTGGAATGAAATTAGAAGAAGAATCTATTAATGAATTATTAAATTTAACTTGTGAGGAAACAGCCGAATATTGCACCAAAAATTTTAACATACCATTCACAACTAATCAAATAGAAAATTTTTGGAGTAAAAAAGGAATAGAGTATTATGATAAGTATGTGGTGTTAAAAGAAGGAGTAAAAGAATTTTTAGAACTATTAAGAAAAAATAATTTTAAAATAGGGATAGCTACTAATAATATTAAACCTATAATATACCATTTTTTGAAAAAGGAAAACATAATTAAACATATTGATTTTGTATGTACTGTTGAAGATGTACAAAACAGAAAGCCAAATCCAGAAATGTATTTGAAAGTAGCCAAGATTTTAAAGTCTGATATGAATGAATGTTTAGTTTTTGAAGATTCAGTTGTAGGATTAATTGCTGCAAAAAGAGCTGGAATGAAAGTTTGTGCAGTGTTTGATAAGTATTCAATAGACAAACCAGATGATATAAAAGGAATGTCAGATTATCAAATTTGTAGTTTTAAAGATATTAAAATATGATTGTGGCATAGTTATTTTAAAAATACAGTACTAAAGTATATCGCTACATATGTGTGTAACACATAGCATTGATTTCCGGGGGGGAAAAAGAATGAAATATACTAATAAAACCGAATTATATGAAATAATTGAATCTAGACATAAAGATCCTCATAACATTTTAGGAATGCATAAAGTTGAAGAAAATGATAAAGAAATTGTTATTGTGAGGGTATTTATACCACAAGCAAAAGTTGTATATGTTATTACAGAAAATAAAGATGAGAACATATATGAAATGAAGAAAATACACGATTCAGGATTTTTTGAGCTCTGTTTTCCAGACAAGCATAGAAAGTTTAAATATAAACTAAAGGCTGAAGACTGTGAAAATAATATTTGGGAATTTCATGATCCATATTCATTTGATAAGGTGATAACTCATTTTGATTTACATTTATTTAATGCGGGAAACCATTATGAAATATATGAAAAATTAGGCGCACATCCTATGGAGATAGATGGGGTGTATGGTACTCTTTTTGCAGTATGGGCACCAAATGCTAATAGAGTAAGCGTTGTAGGTAATTTCAATGCTTGGGATGGAAGACGAAATCAAATGAGGCTCTTAAGTAATTCGGGAGTATGGGAGTTGTTTGTTCCTGGTCTTTGTGTGTCTGAAACATATAAATATGAGATTAAAGCAAAAAACAATGATGTATTTCAAAAGGCTGACCCATATGCTAATGCAGCAGAACTAAGACCAAGAACAGCATCTGTTGTTTGTGATATTTCAAAGTTTGAGTGGAAAGATAGCGAGTGGATGTCTAAAAGGGCAGTAGAGGACGTTTATAATAGACCTATGAACATATATGAGGTACATCTTGGATCTTGGATGAGAGTAGATAATAATGAATATATGAGTTATAGGGATTCAGCACATAAATTATGCAATTATGTAAAAGACATGGGGTATACACATATCCAACTTATGCCTATTGAAGAGTATCCTTTTGATGGATCGTGGGGATATCAAGTAACGGGGTATTATGCTCCAACTAGTAGATTTGGTACACCAGATGATTTCGCATATTTTGTTGACCATATGCATGAAAATGGTATAGGTGTTCTACTTGACTGGGTTCCTGCTCACTTTCCAAAGGATGCGCATGGACTTAGAAGATTTGACGGTACAGCATTATACGAACATGAAGATGCGAGACGTGGCGAACATCCAGACTGGGGTACACAAATATTTAATTATGGAAGAAATGAAGTTGAAAATTTCCTAATAGGTAATGCTATATTTTGGATTAAAAAGTATCATATAGATGGTTTACGAGTGGATGCTGTAGCATCTATGCTATATTTAGACTATGGTAAGAATTATGGTGAATGGGTACCAAATGGATATGGTGGAAAAGAAAATAATGAGGCTATAGAGTTTATGAAACACATGAACTCAGTTATAGCAGGTGAATTTCCTGGTGTTATGATGATTGCTGAGGAATCTACTGCATGGACAGGAGTATCTCATCCTACTGAAGATAACGGATTAGGATTCAAATACAAATGGAATATGGGATGGATGAATGATTTCTTATCATATATAAGTAAAGACCCTATATATAGAAAATATCACCATGGTGATTTGACATTTAGTCTAATCTATGCGTTTACTGAAAGGTTTCTATTAGTACTTTCTCATGACGAAGTTGTGCATGGAAAAAGCTCTATGATAGGAAAGATGCCAGGCGATTATTGGCAAAAATTTGCTAATCTTAGGGTCGCTTATGGATTTATGTATGCTCATCCTGGTAAAAAATTATTGTTCATGGGAAATGAGTTTGGGCAATTTGATGAATGGAGTGAAGCGAAGAGCCTCTATTGGAATTTATTAGAATATGATAAGCATAAACAAATGCAAGATTATACGAGAGATTTGAACTTTTTATATAAAAATGAAAAAGCATTGTGGCAAAAAGATTTTACAGGAGAAGGTTTTGAATGGATAGACTGTGCAGATTATCAAATAAGTATGGTGAGTTTCATAAGAAAAGGTGAAAATAGAGATGAAGATATAGTAGTAGTATGTAACTTCACTCCTACTCCACACTTTAATTATAGAATGGGGGTTCCTGAAGGTACTTATGTTGAGATATTTAATACAGATGATGTAAAATATGGCGGTAGTGGAGTCAAAAACGAAAATTCGATTAAAGCAGATAAAAAGCATTGGAATTACAGAGACTATAGTATAGAAGTAAAAGTACCACCACTCGGAGCTGTTTATTTTAAAAAGTTGAAAGGTTAGAGTGATAGCTAAAGTAATCAACCTGAAAGAATATTAAAAAATTTCACTTAATGGTAGAAACTTATGAGTGGGTTCCTCGCCCCTACTAGGGATAACTTTCACTAGTATTTGTAAAATACACAATCACAGTGTACAGTTATCCCCAAAAGGGGCGAGGACATTATAACAAGTTTTGCTGAATTTAATAATTAAATTCTAAAATATAACATCAGTTTAAAACTTGGAGGTAATATAACATGAAAAAAGAAGAACTTCTAACGCTACTCCATGAATACGAATCAAGTAATGAAAAAGAAAAAGAATATAAAACTCAAATGATAAACTTTATTAATGAGAATGATGTTTTTCTTGGAAGAGTTAATGAAAACGGACATATAACTGCTAGTGCATGGGTTGTTAATTCTGATATGAGTAAAGCTTTGATGAATCATCATAGAAAAGCAGATATGTGGTTGCATCTTGGTGGACATACAGAAGAAAACGAAAATGTATTAGAAGCCACTTTAAGAGAAGTAAGAGAAGAATCAGGAATTGAAAATGTAAATAATATATCAAACAAAATATTTGATTTAAATATTTGTAAAATACCAGATCGTATAACTGAAAAAGAGCATATTCATTATGATATTGTATTTTTATTTCAAGTAGATGATAATAAAAATTTAGTAATAAGTGACGAATCAAAAGATCTAAAGTGGATATATGTTTCTGAAATCGAACAATATTCAAATGATTCTGGTATCATAAGAATGGTAGATAAAACTAAAATATTAAGGAATAGGAGCTAATTATGAAACAAATTGAAATATATACAGATGGAGCATGCTCTGGTAACCCTGGTCCTGGGGGATATGGGACTATTCTTAAATATCAAAGCAATGAAAAACACTTTTCGCAAGGTTATAAGCTAACAACAAATAACAGAATGGAAATTTTGTCAGTTATAATTGGTATAGAAGCATTGTCTGAAACTTGTGAGGTTACGGTATATACAGACTCTAAATATGTTTCTGACTCCATATCACAGGGTTGGGCGAAAAAATGGAAAGAAAATAACTGGAAGCGGAAATCAAAAGAAAAGGCACTTAATATAGATCTTTGGGATAGACTGTTAAAATTACTGGATAAACATAAAATAACTGTAGTCTGGGTAAAAGGACATTCAGGACATGAATATAATGAAAAATGCGATAAACTAGCGGTTGCAGCATGTAGAGCAGATAATCTACTAGAAGATGAAGGGTACGAGAGATCATAGGGAATTGGGTGTAAAATAAGGTAAAGGATAGTGATAAAAGTGATAGATATAGCAATAGATGGTCCAGCTGGGGCAGGAAAGTCAACCATATCAAAAATAACGGCAGGAAATCTCAAACTATTATATATAGACACTGGAGCTATGTTTAGAGCAGCTACATTTTATTTCATTTCTAATAATATTGATTATGAAAATGAAGAAAATGTAAATAAACATATACTGAATATATCTATTGATTTAAGGCATATTAATGGTATTCAACATATTTTTCTAAATGGAAATGATGTAACAAAGGATATAAGGACAGAAGAAATTTCAAAAGCTGTTTCAATAGTAGCAAAGAATCAAAAGATTCGTGAAATGCTTTTAGATATTCAAAGAAAGATAGCAGAAGAAAATAATGTAGTAATGGATGGTAGAGACATAGGTACATGTGTTTTACCCAATGCAGGACTCAAAATATTTTTGGTTGCTTCCGTAGAAGAAAGAGCTAAAAGAAGATATAAACAACTTGTAAGAAGAGGAAAGACTGCTAATTATGATGAAATACTGTTAAATCTAAAAAAAAGAGATGAACAAGATATGACAAGGGAAATAGCTCCACTTAAAAAGGCAGAGGACGCAATACTTATTGATAGTACAAATATGACATTAGAAAAAGTGGTAAGTATTATAGTAAAATTAGCCAAGGAGAGATTTTTACGAAATAAAAAATTAGTTTCTAATCTTGAAAATAATGATATAAATGATATAGATATATGAGAAAATCTTATAAAATAAGTCATAAATTTTCTAAAAATGAGTTATTATTGAAGAAATAGCAGAATTAGACTTGACAATAGTCCATAAAAATGATTATATATGTATAATAGAGTAACATTAATACAAGTTAAATATTATTTAAAATTAGAAAGCGGTGAATATAATTATATGGATGATTATAAAGAATTCGAGGAAAATATTTTAAAATTAACAGGTATAGATTTAAATTCTTACAAAGAAAAGCAGATGAAGAGAAGACTAGACTTCTTAATAGATAGAATGGGTCAAAAAACATATGCGAATTATTTTAAGGTTTTAAGAGAAAATAAAGAAGAACTCGAGAATTTTAAAAGTTATATAACTATAAATGTTTCAGAGTTTTTTAGGAATTACCCCCAATGGGAGATTTTGCAGAAAAAGATTATACCGTATTTAATAGAACAAAAAAAAGGACAAGCCATAAATGTATGGAGTGCAGCATGTTCAACTGGAGATGAACCATATTCAGTAACAATATTAATGAAAAAGCACTTTCCAAATATAAAATTTAATGTTCTAGCTACTGATATTGATGAAGATATATTAAATAGAGCTAAAAAGGGAGAATATTATTTCAAAAGCATTGAAAAAATACCACCAACATATATAAATGAATTTTTTACGAAAATGGATAAAGATATTTATATTGTAAATGAAGATGTAAAAAAACATGTTACTTTTAAAAAGCATGATTTAATTGCAGAAGCATATCCAATGGGAATGGACTTAATAATATGTAGAAATGTTGTGATATATTTTACAGAAGAAGTTAAAAATCATATGTATGAAAAATTTGCTAAATGTATGGACAAAGACAGGATTTTATTTATTGGTAATACTGAACAAATAATAAGTTCGAATAAATTTGGCTATGAATATATTGAAAACTTCTTTTATAAAAAAATATAGAAATTACTGTGCATTTTGAATTTATCTCTGGGAGGCGTAAAAATGAAAATAACATTTTTAGGAGCAACAAAGACAGTAACAGGTTCATGTTACTTAGTACAATTTAACAATAAAAATTTTCTAGTAGATTGTGGAATGTTTCAAGGTCATAGTAAGCAAAATGAATTTAATGAAGAACCTTTTCCATTTAATGCAACAGACATAGACTATATTCTTTTAACTCATTCACATATAGACCACAGTGGTAGAATACCTAAGATTTATAAAGATGGTTTTAGAGGACAAGTTATTTGTACAAAGGCTACACATGAATTATGTCAAATAATGTTACCTGATAGTGGATTTATTCAGGAGCATGAAGCTGAATGGAAAAATCGTAAGCTGATAAGAGCAGGTAAGTCACCAATTCCACCATTATATACAGCTGAAGAAGCTATGGAAGCTTTAAAATGCTTCAAACATGTTTCTTATTATGATGATATTAATTTAGGCGAGGATCTAAGAGTTAGATTTATAGATGCTGGGCATATATTAGGTTCTTCGATTTTAGAAATATGGGTAAAAGAAAATGGACATGAGACAAAAATAGTATTTTCAGGTGATTTAGGAAATAATGATTTACCAATACTTAGAGCTCCAGATGTAATTGAAAGTGCAGATTTTCTTATAATAGAATCTACATATGGTAATAGATTGCATAGTCAAACAGAAGATAGAGTTCATAAGCTTATGAAAATAATGAAAGAAACCATTGACAGAGGTGGAAATGTAATAATACCTTCATTTGCAGTGGGAAGAACACAAGAGATAATATATGAAATTCACAAGTTTAAAGAAGACTATCCTGAGTATGTTAAGTTTTTAAATGATACTCCTGTATATATAGATAGTCCACTTGCGATATCTGCAACAGAAGTCTTTAGAAACAATCTTGATTGTTTTAACGAGGAAGCTAAAGAATATGTAATAAATGGGGATAATCCACTTGACTTCCCAGGTTTAAAACTTAGTAAAAGTGCTGATGATTCTAAAGCTTTAAATGAAGACCAAGTGCCTAAAATAATAATTTCTGCAAGTGGAATGTGTGAAGCTGGTAGAATAAGACATCACTTAAAGCATAATTTATGGAGAGAAGATAGTAGTATTTTATTTGTTGGATATCAAGCGGTTGGTACCCTAGGTCGAAGACTAACAGATGGCGCTAAGAAAGTAAAACTTTTTGGTGAAGAAATAGGAGTAAAAGCAAAAATTGAAATCATAGAAGGTTATTCAGGTCATGCAGATCAAAACGGATTGATGGACTGGGTTAAGCATATAAAAAACAAACCAAGAAAAGTATTCATTGTACATGGTGAACTTGATGCACAAGAAGTATTTAGTAAGTTATTAAACGAAAGATATGGTCTTGATACGATTATTCCTGAATATGCAGATCATTTTGACTTAACTATGGATGATGTTGCTGCACAAACACCATTTAAAGAGACAAAAGATAAGTTTATACGTCTTCAACTTCTTTCACAAATAGAGATTTTACAAGAGCAAGCAGATTTTATTGGTATGCACATAAATCAATCTTGTTTAAATAATAAATCTGATGATGAAATAGAAGAATTACAAAATAAACTTTCAGATTTGGATAGAGATTTACTTAGTATAAAAACAAATTTGATTAAATAGATTAAATGAAGAACATATAAGTTAGACTATTGCTTCGAAAAAACAGACAGCGTAATAAAATAAAAGCATTTGCCGAAATCTGCAAATGCTTTTTGTATGAGTATACAAGCATTGTAGTGAGGACGGGGTCTGTGTACTATGAGTACATAAAAATCTAAAGTATGGCAAAAAAATGTAAACTTTGTAGAAATAAGTTGAATTAATTTTAATATATGTTATAATAATCCCATAAAATAAATAAATATTATATACGAGGAGGGGATGAGATATATGGGTGAAAAGATTAAAAACAATATTTTTACAAAAGGTAAACATATTATTTTTCCGAAGAAAACAGTTGTACTTTTCTTTGTATGCGTGGCATCTTGGGTAACATCAATTATTTATGGAGCACTCAATTTTGTTAATGTTTTTGTGTTTCCAATAGCTGTTTGGATTTTAATTTTAATTTATAAAAGACAAATTATAAAGGTATATAGAGATGAAATATATGTAGGTAATGAGTGTATACAAATATCTCAAATAGGTAAAATTGTACATTCATTGGAACAACCTAAATTTAATAAAAAGGGATTATTGATAATTGCATATTTTAATGTTATAGCTATAGATGATGAGAAATTAACAATAAATGAAATATCTTCAGAAGAGGAAACAAAGCATAATATTTTTTTGATAAATTATATATATAAAGATATTGTTGAACTTGTGAAATATATTGAAAGTTGTAATAGAGCAATAGCACTTGATGAAATTACAGTGGATATGGTTGATAAAAAAGGTAATAAATTTTACAATTATATTTTAAAAGAAATTGGGACGAGCATTATGGTAGGTGTTGTCTTTATAGCTATTTTCATTGTTATGCATATAATAATTGACAAAACAAATATGGAAGAGAACAAAGATATTGTAAGTTCTTTTGTAGGATTAATATCTGTTGGTACTATGATTTTTATAATAAATAAAATGGTATCTAATGATAAAGAGGTCTCAAATAAATCTAAAAAACAAATAAATGAAAAAACTATAGATGAATATAAAAGACTTTCTAATCTTGCTGAAAAGAACAATGGTGAATTTGAAAAGGAATTAAATATTATGTTTGAACAAGTATCTCAGGAGAAAATAAATGAATATATAAAAAATTTAAGTAATAATGATTTGGAAAGATATAATAGGATAGTTGAAGAATATAAAATAAAAGCTGATGTTTCAAAAGTGATGGATAAGATTTTTGGACAAGAAGATAAAAACTAATTTTAGGAATGTTTATTTATACTATAGGAATATTAATTGTAGACGACTTTCTAAAATCGGGGTAAACCATAAGTAATATGGCTTTCCTAATATAACTAGTAAACCAGGCGCAGGCAAGCTGGCGTGCTACGGAAATATTATTCAATAGTTGTAGGACAAAACAGTATCAAAATTTTGATACTGTTTTTTGCATATAAAAAAATAAAGTGAATATACATGTACAAGGTTAGTAAATTACATAACAACACAAAGGAGAAAATATGGAATATATAAAGGAATGGTTGAATAACCTAGCCATGTATATGGTATTAACAATGTTTATCAATATAATAATCCCAAACAAAGCTTATAAGAAATACATAAACCTAATACTTGGGTTTGTACTTATTATAATTGTACTAGCACCTATAAATAAGTTATTAAATAATTCTGAAGGTTTTCTCGAAAGTAATATCATTAAACAAAAAAATCAATTAGACAAAGAACAACTTAGAATAAATAAAAATCAACTAGAAAATCAGAAGCAAAAGTCAATAATTGAGATATTTAAAAGCAATATAAAAAATCAGATTGAAACCATTTTATCTCAAAATATGGATTTGAAAGTATTAAAATTAGAGTTAGGTATGAGTGAGGGTGGTGAGGATACAGGTGAACTTAATACTATTAAACTAACTGTATCGCAAAATAAAAACTATGTCTTGAATAATAATATCGGTAGAGTTAGTAAAGAAATATTAGAAGAAAAGATTAAAATTTTATTAAAAAACTTCTATTGTATAGAAGAAAATAATATATATGTAACTGTACAAGTTTAATGAGAGGAGAACTAATGAAAAACTACAAAGAGATATATGAAAAGTTTATAAAAGGGGGAGATAAGACATTAAGAAGACTCATTTTTGCTTTTATAATTGGATTAATATTAATGAATATTAGTAACTTTGTATTTGATAAAAAAGATACAAATATTCAGGAAACAACAGAAAAGACAATGAGTTTAAAAGAAGAAGACTCTAAATACAAAACCACTATAGAAAAAAGATTAAGTAAAGCTTTAGAAAATGTACCAGGCGCAGGAAAAACGGAAGTCATAATAAATATAGAAGAAAACAAAGATAATTTTAATGACAAGGCAAATCAAGTAAAGGGAGTACTTGTAATATCAGAAGGAGCAGGTAATTTAAAGGTAAAGGAGGAAATACAAAAGGCAACTCAGATTTTATTAGATTTACCGATACATAAAGTATATGTGCTAGGAAATGGAAATTTAAAATAAGCATTAATAATGCGAGGAGGAATATAAATGTTTGTAATAAAAAAGAATCAAATTATAATAGTTGCACTGGTTGCAATGATAGCCATAGCAGGATATTTTAATTATGTAGATAATAGTGGTGATGTAGGAAGTAAATTAGTTTTACAGGATGCAACAGATATACAGAATCCAACAGAAAATGAAAATAAAGAAAATAAAGAAAAACCAGATACTAAGAGTACGAGCGAACCAAAAGAGGTAGCTAGTGACAATGACCAAATAGGTTCAGCTGTATTTGTAAATAACTCATTTGACGAGGAAGTTCAAGAAACTTTTTTTCTACAAGCTAAAATGAATAGGGAACAAACAAGAGCAGAGAGAAAAGATTGGCTTACACAAGTAATAAATAACGATAATGTAGCAATAGATAAAAAAGGTGAGGCAACAGATGAGCTTATAGATATGCAGAAAAGAATAGAAAAGGAAAATTCAATAGAATCAATGATAGAAGCAAAGGGATTTTCTGAAGTATATGTTCGAATTGATGATGATTCTGTAGATGTTGTTGTTAATGTAGAAAATCTATCAGAACAGCAAATTGCGCAAATAGCAGAAATAACAAGCAGAAAGACAGGATTACCTATAAGCAAGATAAAGATTACTCCACTTAAAAAAGAAGCAAAGTAAATTTGCTTCTTTTTATTCACCAATATATAACTTTTGAATAAAATACTAATAGAAGTTCGCAAGACTTCAAATTTTTAGGAGGTGTTTTGAAGTGGCAAGAAGAGGTGGAAGAGTAAATTGGTCAAATGCAGGATGTTATGAGCCAGTTAATGAATGTTTACCATATGATGTTGGTGGAGTTTCTGTCATACAAGATAGAGTGTCTGAGCCTATAAGAGAGGTAATAAACCTAAATCCATGTCCTAATCACAAGATATTAGATGTTGTTGATATAAACTCTGAAGCATATGTAAGTAACTGTAATGTAACTATTTGTGACAACTATGTAATGATAGATGGATTTATTAAGAAGAATATTATATATTCATTTATTGAAGACTTTCCAGGAAATAATTCAGAGTTACGTCCATGTACATTTAATAGTTATAATTGCGCAGTTTTAGATACAGAACTAGGCAACTTAATTGCTTGGTATCCATTTAGTATAAAAGTTAAAGTATGTGATGCAAATATATTAGTTGATTGTAAGTTAAGATGTATTTCTATAAAAGAATGTCTACAAAGTGATAGATTTATATATGAAGAATGTCCAATTTTAACTTTACCTGGGATATTCTTAGGAACAAAAATTTTCCCTATAATAGCTATTGTCGCAAACGATATAGTAACAGTTGATCTTGTTTGTACAAAATCATAATTTAAATATCAGATAAATCTATGTGGTATGTTACTTCGTAACGTGGTATGGTAGTGGTATATTGTGGTATAATGTAAAACAATTATCATGCGTAAGCATACCACAAACAAACCCGTACCACGTGGGAAGCACATATCACTTTTTTGTGCAAAAAAACCCAGTGGTGGTGAAGAATGTGGCGACAATTAGTTTGTGTATGATTGTAAAAAATGAGGAAGAATATATAGCAAACTGTTTGAATTCTGTTAAGGACCTGGTTGACGAGATTATAATTGTTGATACAGGTTCCACAGATAATACTGAAGAAATAGTAAGTGAATATACTAATAATATATATTTTTTTGATTTTACAGATGATTTTTCATCTGCAAGAAATTATTCTTTTGACAAAGCATCAAAAGAATATATTTTTTGGCTAGACGCAGATGATGTATTACAAGAAGAGGATCGCGTAAAATTTAAAGAACTAAAGAATAGGCTGGACAACGAAGTCGGTATTGTTGCAATGAAATATAACTATATTTTCGATGATGAAGATAATGTAATTTTTTCTTTTTATAAGGAGAGATTAATTCGTAGGGAGTTAAAGCCGTTATGGGTTGATCCTGTACATGAATATATCATTGTAGATGCTGATATTTATAAAACAGATATAACTATTACTCATACAAGAAAAAATACACAAGATGAAAGAAATTTAAAAATATATAAAAAATTTTTATATGAAGGAAATGAATTATCCCAAAGAGGTATGATGCATTATGGAATGGAGCTGTTAAATAATAACCTAATACAAGAGGCCATATTCCAACTTGGAAAATTTTTGACAATAAAGTCAGATTGGGATAGTGAATGTGAATGGGTATGTTTAGAATTATCAGCATGTTACCTGAAACTTCATGAATATGACAATGCCATAAAAGCATTATTACATTGCTTTGAAAAATGTGTCCCCAGAGCAGAAATATGCTGTGAAATTGGAAATTGCTTTGTTTGCAAAAAAGAATATGATAATGCAACCTTTTGGTTTGAGCTTACTGTAGCTATGAAAAAAGTAAGAGATGATTTTAGTTTTGTATTAGATATGTATTTGGATTTTATACCTAATTATCAACTAGGAATTTGCCATTATTCATTAGGTGATATCGAAAGAGCTATCTATTACAATGAGGAAGCAATAAAGGCAAAACCAAATAATATAAATGCAAGAAAAAACGATACTTTATATAAAAAAATTCAAGCGAATGCTTGAATTTTTTTTGTATAAAGTGTAGAATGGAGAAAAGATTCCCTTGACAATCATTATCAAATGAGTCAAATAATAAATACAAAGGAGAGTATAAACATGGTTTACATATTTTTAGCAGATGGATTTGAGGAAATAGAGACTATAACGCCCATTGATATACTAAAAAGAGCGGGTATAGATATAAAAATGATATCTATATCTGACAGCTTGGAGGTTTGTGGTGCACATGGCATTACTATGATTGCAGATGAAACTTTTGATGAATCTGATTTTTTAGACGCAGAAATGCTTATATTGCCAGGTGGAAAAAAGGGTACAGAAAACCTTGCGAAACACGATGAATTAAGGAGTTTAATAATTGAGAAAAACGAGAAGAATAAATACATAGCAGCAATTTGTGCGGCACCTGCAATACTTGGACAAATGGGATTACTACAAAATAAGACTGCTACATGTTATCCAGGGAATGAAGGGATGTTAAAAGGAGCTAAACTATCAGATAGTAATGTTGTAAGCGATGGGAACATTATTACATCTAGAGGGCCAGGAACAGCACAAAACTTTGGACTTAGAATTGTTAAAATGTTAAAAGGTAAAGAAATAGCAGAAAAACTAAACGAATCAATGTTATTTAAAAGAAGATACGAAATAATGATTAAAGAGAAATAGGGGGAACACTATGTATAAAGAATTTAAAGAAAGATATGATAATAACCCAGATGTCTGTAACGAGTTGCAAAGAGGTTTAGAAGAAATAAAAAAGTTTAGTGAAGTTGATAACAATAAGTATAGTGATTACTTCAAAACCATTGGTAGCTTTATTACAAGGGCCTTTGAGTATAAGGAACTCCAAAATAATTTAGAAAATATAGACTTCGATACAATGTTACGAGCGAATAATGAGCTTTATATGGATATTCATAAAGACAATTATAATAATAGTTATGCTAATACAGAATATACTTGTAATATATTTGGTAAAGAGCTTGGTCAGGTACTAAGTTATATTTATGTATACACTAGAAATTATATAGACTGGATTATAAATGAAAATAACTATATAATTAATCAAACCAATAAACTTATATTGGACATAAAAAACAAATTGGAAACTAGCGAAGAACAGAATATAACTGAGATTATTGAGGTTATAAGAAAATATCATCTGGACGTTATTGAATATAGAATAGAATTAAATTTAAATAAAATATTTAATCCTGTGACTAGTGAATATTATAGAAAAATCATAGAAAATGGTATCGATAGTAACATGAAATACTTATTTATGTATGATAAGTATATTGGTGATGCTGAGATGAAAACTGCTAGGTTTTTAAGCAAAATGAGTGATGAACAGATAATTGATATTGCGACAACTATAGTCGAAGGTTTTGTAAATGGATATAAAAGAGATGGGAAAGACATTACTAAAAAATCAAATGTGCGGTCCACTTATCAAATAGGGGAAGAACTTATTGTAAAAAAAGTTTTAGAAAAATTGAAAGTTGTAAATATTACTGAATTTACATTAGTTCCATTATGTATCTCACAATTTAAGCAATATGAATATGATCACGAATTTGATACAGGACTTTATTATGATAAAGATTATGTTGATAAAAATTTAAAATTATATGAAGAAAAGTGTGAAAAATATAAAGATGTGCTTATAAAGTTTGCAGGTCCAGTTTTTATAGAGACTTTTGGACAAATTCCATTTTCACCAAAGGTTAAAGATACAAATATAAGACTTACAGATGAGCAAAAAGGCTTATATAAGAATCTACAAAATAAGAACATGCAAATATTAAATAGATTTGCACCTAGATCTGACTATAGCTTTACTATTATATCACTCCCAAATCCTGAAATAGGTGATAAATTTGAGGAGATATTTGGAGAAACCTGCAAAGTAAACACCCTAGATAATGATAAATATGAAAGAATACACCAAAAGATTATTGATATACTAGATAAAGCGGATTTCGTACATGTAAAAGGGAAAGGCGATAATTTAACAGATATAAAAGTCAAAATGCAAAAAATAAATAATTCTCAAAAAGAAACTCTATTTGAAAACTGTGTTGCAAATGTAAATATACCAGTAGGAGAGGTGTTTACATCACCAAGACTTACTGACACTAATGGAACGCTACATGTAACAAAAGTATACTTGGATGATTATTTGTATAAAGATTTATTCGTCGTATTTAAAGATGGTTATGTTGTAGATTATAACTGTAAAAACTTTGAAACAGAGGAACAAAACAAAAAATATATTGAAGAAAATCTGCTTCATCCACATAAATCACTCCCTATTGGTGAGTTCGCTATTGGTACTAATACTTCGGCATATGTAATGGCTAGAAAGTATGATATAGGACATTTGCTACCGATTCTGATAGCAGAAAAGACAGGACCTCATTTCGCTATAGGGGACACATGTTTTTCACACCGTGAGGACCTAAAGGTATACAATAACATTGACGGTAAAGAAATTATAGCACGTGATAACGAAAAGAGCATATTGCGTAAAACAAATCCAGACGAAGCTTATACAAACAAACATACAGATATAACTATACCATATGATGAGCTAGACTTTATAAGATCAATAACGAGCAATGGTATAGAACTTAGTGTCATAGAAAACGGAAGATTCGTTGTAGAGGGTACTGAGGAATTGAATGAGGTATTTTAATTTCTC
Source organism: Clostridiales bacterium GWD2_32_19 (assembly GCA_001795385.1). Classification (GTDB taxonomy): domain Bacteria; phylum Bacillota; class Clostridia; order Lachnospirales; family UBA12420; genus UBA12420. The sequence goes on along the minus strand of MGOU01000021.1, from coordinate 114,756 downwards.
GGGGTCAATTCACCGCAGCTCTGCTGCGTGCTAAAGTTGTCATTGCGAGGAACGAAGCAATCCCGTTCTTTAAAAGAACAAAAGAGAGATTGCTTCGTTCCTCGCAATGACAACATGATACCCCGTCAACTTGCTGTGGGGAGGGACTATAAACATAAAAAAAGATAGCACTAATTAATAATTTCCCCTAAGGAGGATTACATGAAAAATTCAAAAATAATACTAGCAATCTTAACTCTAATATTCATTGTTTCAGGCTGTTCAAATGTAAAAGTAACAAAACTAGATAGTGTATCTGTAGCAACTTTAAAAGGCCCAAGTTCTATGGGTATTTCTAAAATGATTGAAGATAATGAAAAAGTTAATGATATAAGTATAAATTACGAAATATACGCAACTCCAGATATAATAGTGTCAAAGCTGTTAAATAACGAGATTGACATAGCTACGGTACCTACAAATGTAGCAGCTAATATATATAACAAAACAAATGGTAAATATAAAATATTAGACATAAATGTACTGAATGTTTTATACATAGTTGCACCAAAAGACATGGAGATTAATAATATTACTGATTTAAAAGATAAAACTATAGAAGTCAGTGGAAGGAAAACAGTTCCGGAATATGTAACTAATTATGTGCTTAATAAAAATAGTCTTATAGATGGGGAGAATATCACTTTAGACTATTCAATTGATCATACAACATCAGCTCAAAAAATGATTGTTGGAACATCAAAAATAGCGATAATGCCACAACCGTTTGCTACCTTGGCAATTATGAAAAATAAAAATTTGGAAGTGAAAGTTAATTTAGGCGATGAGTGGACAAAACTTACAAGTACTGACCTACCAATGGGATGTATAATAGCAAAAACTGAATTAGTAGAACAAAATAAAAAGTTTATAGATAATTTTATGGAAAAAGTTAAAGAATCTTCTCTATGGGTAAACAAAAATATTGATGAGGCAAGTATTATCATTAAAAATCTTGAGATTCTACCAGATGAAAATATAGCAAAGGCTGCAATACCCTATTCAAGCATAGTTTATATTGATAATGAAGATATGAAGAAATCATTAAGCAAATTTTATGAAATTCTAAATGAAATTGATAAAGATTCAATAGGGGGCAAAGTACCTGATGAAAAGATTTATTATGCAAAATAATGCAATCAGAATCATATTGATTACAATATTTTGGCTATTAATTTATCAAATGCTATATATGTACATAGATAATGATATCTATATTCCGAGTATACAGTCCATATTAAAAGAAATAGTGAATATATTTACAAATAAAGAACAATTAATTGATATTATTTTTACAGTAGGTAGAATGATTATGGGAAGCACTATATCGATAATTGCTGCCATAATTATAGCAGTAATTTGCGCTAGCACAACATATATATTTGATTTTGTAAAACCAGCCATGGCTATATTGAAAACTGCTCCAAGTATTGTACTTATAATTATTTCCCTGATTTGGTTAGATGCAGAAGATTTGCCAGTAATCATTTGCGTTGCTATGTGTCTACCAATCATGTTTTCAAATATAGTTTATGGAATACTAAATATAGATAAAGTGCATTTGGATTTTGTAAAAGTTTATAACATAAAAAAGAAGAATGTATATAGCTATTTGTACATAAGTTTACTAAAACCATATTTTATTTCAGGTGTAAATACTATAATAGGTATAAGTTTCAAAGTAATAATCGCGACAGAGATACTAGCACTTCCTAAATATGGAATAGGCAAAAGGATATATGATTCTAAATTATATTTGAAAACTGATGAAATGTTAGCATGGACTGTCATCGTTATTGTAGCATCGCTACTTATCGAAAAATATTTTAATAAGTTTGCTACAAAAAGGGTCAAGGTGATAGTGTGATACTTTTAAAAAATATATATAAAAGTTATGGTGAAGAGAATGTATTAAAAGGTTTAAACTTAGAAATAAGAGAAAATAAGATAACATGCATAATAGGTAAATCAGGTATTGGAAAAACGACTTTACTATCAATTTTAGCTAATATTGAGCAAATTGATAGTGGAGAAATAATAAACAATAATCACAAAATATCTTTTGTCTTTCAAAGAGATACACTGCTTCCGAATACCAAAGTAATTGATAATTTTAAATATATTCTTGGTGAAATTTATGATAAAGAAAAACTAGGAACCTTAATAGATAAATATTTAGAAAAATTTGAAATGGCTGAAAAAAAGTACGAATATAAAGAAAATTTAAGTGGAGGAATGGTGCAAAGAATAAAAATTATTCAAGCACTACTTTACCCATCTGATATATTAATACTAGATGAACCATTTAAGGAACTAGATGAAGAAATGAAGGAGATTCTGGTAACTGAACTTAAAAAGATAAATAAAACCATAATAATTTCATCACATGATTTAGATTTGGTGAAAAACATTGCAGATGATATTGTGGAATTAAAATAAAATATAATTTGGTATTTAAGTTAACTCAGAAAATAAAAAAGTAATTTTGTTTTAAAACAAAGTTGCTTTTTTAAATTAAATAGTGTAGAATAATATAGAAAATTGTGTAATGAAACATAAATCAAAAAAGGAGTGTTTAATCTATGGCTAAGTTTATTTTTGTTACTGGTGGGGTTATTTCAGGGTTAGGGAAAGGTATAGCAGCTGCGAGTATAGGATTATTACTCAAAAATAAGGGACTTAAAATTGCAGTGGAGAAGTTTGACCCTTATTTGAATGTTGACCCTGGTACTATGAGTCCCTATCAACATGGAGAAGTTTTTGTTACAGAAGATGGTGGTGAAACTGACCTGGATTTAGGACATTATGAAAGATTTATAGGAACTAATATTACGAAAAATTGCAGTTTTTCTATGGGACAGATTTATTCTGAGATAATAAAAAAAGAAAGAAAAGGTAGTTACTTAGGAGGTACTGTTCAAGTAGTTCCTCATGTAACAGATATTATAAAAAATAAAATAAAGGCTTTAGCTGAGAGTTCAAAAGCTGATGTAATTATAACGGAAATTGGTGGTACTGTTGGAGAAATAGAAGCAGAAGTTTTTTTAGAAGCTATAAGACAGTTTAAAACAGAAATGGGAAGAGAAAATGTAATGTTTATTCATCTTACGCTAGTACCTTATTTAAAAATTTCTGATGAGTTAAAAACAAAGCCAACACAACATTCGGTAAAGGAACTTCAAAAACATGGAATAAATCCGGACATGCTTTTATGTAGAGCTGATAGGCATATACCAGAAGAACTTTTAAATAAAATAGCTATGTTTTGTAATATAGATACTAACTATGTTTTTGAAGGTATCGATGTAGATACTATATATGATCTTCCTATAAACTTTCATGATGAAGAAATGGAAGAAAGAATTTGTGAAAGACTAGGGATAAAAACTGAAAGAAAAGATATAGATGAATGGAAAGCACTTGTAGATAACTTCAAGAATCCTGATAAGGAAGTTAATATAGGTTTAGTTGGTAAATATGTTGCACTCCAGGATGCATATTTGAGTGTATCCGAATCTTTAAAACATGCAGGAGCACATCATAAATGCAAAGTAAACATAGAATGGATAAACTCAGAGGACATAGAAGCAAACGGTGTAGAGAAGTATTTGTCTAAATTAGATGGTATAATAGTACCTGGAGGCTTTGGCAATAGAGGCATAGAAGGAAAAATATCAGCTGCAAAGTATGCAAGAGAACATAAAATACCTTATCTTGGACTATGTCTTGGTATGCAAATAGCTGTTATTGAGTTTGCACGTAATGTATGTGGTTTAAGTAATGCAAATAGTAGCGAATTTGGTACATACGAGCATCAAGTTATAGATTTGATGGAGGCACAGGTAGGAATATCAAATAAAGGCGGCACAATGAGACTTGGTAGCTATCCATGTACTTTAAAAGAAGGAACAAAAGCACATAGAGCATATGGAGAAGATAAAATTAACGAAAGACATAGACATAGATATGAATTTAATAATAATTACAGGGATATAATGAATAATAATGGTATGATATTAGCCGGTACAAGCCCTGATAACATGCTTGTTGAAATAATAGAGTTATCTGATCATCCATGGTTTGTAGCATCTCAATTTCATCCAGAATTCAAATCTAGGTTATGCGAACCACATCCACTATTTAGAGATTTTGTAGGAGCAACGATAGTCAAATAATAATGTACAAATAACATGTTTTAAACTTTGTACTTTATGCTTTGAAAGGAGTGGTGATGTCATGTTAGTAATTAAAAATCCATTTAAACCAAAGAGACCTATAGCAAATAACGATATAAAACCAGTTGCTAAAAAACATAAATCAATTTTCAGCTGGGTTACAGCATGGCAAATAATAATTACCCTTATGGTATTAGCCTTTTTGATACTTATACATCCTGTACCAGAAAGGCTTTCAAAATACATGGTTATTGGCTGTTTTGTTATATCATGGCTAATTATAGTATTCAAATTATGGTATAATTTTTTTACGAGAGGCGTTGTAATAATAGCTACAGTATTTATTTTTGTAACTTTTTATGGAAGCAATAAAGTTGTAGTTAGTAACGAATTAATAAACGCATGCTATGTAGAAAATTTAAAAGATTATGAAAATACAAAATATATGAGTGGTGGAGAGAATGGGATTGGTATAGATTCATCAGGATTAGTTAGAAGACCAATGATAGATACCTTTATAGAAATGGGACTTCTAACTAAAAATATGCAATATATTCGAGTAGCTCTTAGAATATGGCTTGATGATTACGCAATATCTGATATTTACAATAATTACAAGGATATGTATATTGACATTCAAAAATTTTCTTCTATTTCTGAAATAACTGATAAAACTATAAAGAGTGGAGATATACTTATCTATGATAATTGTAGTCAGGTATATATTTACTTAGGAAATAATGAATGGATAGAGGTAAATGCTAACGATAAAAAAACGATAATAGTAAGTGCCATACCTGCACTATGCATAGTCCAAGAAATATCAGGTAAGGTGGTAAGATGGAAAGTAATTGACAGCTAAAGAACTGTAAATGGAGGTAAAATACTAATGAATATAAGGCAGGCGTGGTTGTGGCTAAAGAATATAGATGGCATAGGAATTAAAAAGACAAGTGTACTACTTGGAGCATTTGACACTCCAATAGATATTTTTAATGCAAAAGAAGAAGATTTAAGACAAGTTATGGGGCTCAGTCCCCGTGACATATCTGAAATAGAAAAATCAAAAGAAAAGTTCGATGTAAAAAAATATGAAGAATATTTAATTGAAAATGAAATAAAATACATATCAATACAGGACAAAGATTATCCAAAGGCACTAAAAAACATATATGACCCACCATTTGTCTTATATTATAAAGGAACATTACCACAAAAAAACGATATAATGTTAGGAGTAGTTGGTTCAAGAAATTGCAGCGATTATGGTAGAAAGATAGCATATAATATATCAAAAAGCCTCACTGAATGTGGCATCACAATAGTAAGTGGTATGGCACTTGGTATTGATACATATGCTCACAAAGGCTCACTCGAAGGTAGAGGCAAGACTTTCGCAGTACTTGGTTGTGGGTTAGACATATGTTATCCCAAAAGCAATGCAGGATTAATGAAGGAAATAATTAAGAATGGAGCGGTTATTTCTGAGTACTCTCCCAAAACACAACCTCTTCGTCAAATATTTCCTGCAAGAAATAGAATAATAAGTGGTATGAGTAGAGGCGTACTTGTTGTAGAAGCTGCAGAAAGAAGCGGCTCACTAATAACAGTTGACCATGCTCTCGAACAAGGAAGAGATATCTTTGCAATTCCGGGTGACATAACTAGTAGTCTAAGTATTGGTACAAATAATCTTATAAAGCAAGGCGCTGCTTTAGTAACAAGCTATAAAGATATACTTTTAAGTCTTGGAATAATGGAAACAAAAATAAATATAAGTGATAAATCGATGAGTGGAGATACTAGAGAAAATAAACAAGAAAATAAAGAGGAAAATAATAATTTTTATAAATTGCTTGACGAAGAAGAGAAAATTGTGTATTCTTGTATAGATTCAAAAAACAGCCATATCGACGATATAATAAATATTGCTAAAATTGAAATCAGCAAGCTACAGCACTTACTTACTATGCTTGAGTTAAAAGGCATAATTAAACAATTGCCGGGAAAAAGATTTGAAAGGTTGATGTAAATGTCAAAATACTTACTGATTGTAGAGTCACCAGCGAAGTCAAAAACTATTGGAAAATTTTTAGGAAAAGATTATAAAATAGATGCTTCTATGGGACACATAAGAGATTTACCAAAAAGTAAACTAGGGATCGATATCGAAAATGATTTTGAGCCACAATATATAAATATCCGCGGGAAAGCTCCATTAATAAAAAAATTAAAACAAGAGGCAGCAAAATCAGAAAAAGTATTCCTAGCAACTGACCCTGACCGCGAAGGTGAAGCTATTTCTTGGCATCTCATGAATGCTTTAAAACTTGATGAATCTAAAACATTTAGAATAACATTTAACGAAATAACTAAAAATGCTGTAACAGAGGCTGTAACAAATGCTAGAAATATAAATATGGATTTAGTTGATGCACAACAAACACGCAGAATCCTTGATAGAATAGTTGGTTACAAGATAAGCCCTCTTCTTTGGAAAAAGGTTGCAAAAGGATTAAGTGCAGGTAGAGTTCAATCAGTCGCTCTTAGACTTGTTTGCGATAGAGAAGAAGAAATAGAGCATTTTGTAAAAGAAGAATACTGGTCTTTAAAAGCCCAGCTTATAAAAGGAAAAGCAAAGACTTCATTTGAGGCTGTTTTACATGGTAAAAACAGTAAAAAAATAAAAATTACTAATGCAGATGAAATGAAAGATATACTCAAATATATTAAAAAACAGGAATTTATTGTTAAAGCTGTAAAACGTGGAGAAAAACATAAAAATTCTTTGCCACCTTTCATTACAAGTACTTTGCAACAAACTGCTTTTTCAAAACTAAATTTTACTCCAAGTAAAACAATGCAAATAGCACAGCAATTGTATGAAGGTATAGATATACAAGGCGAAGGTCATGTAGGTCTTATTACGTATATGCGTACCGATTCTACAAGGCTTTCAGAAGAATTTAAAACTGATGCAAAAACATATATAAATCAGAAATATGGGAATGACTATGTTAGTAAAACCGATCCAGTATATAAATCAAAAGGTAGATCACAAGATGCCCATGAAGCTGTAAGAATAACAGATGTTAATAAAACACCTAATATGCTTGCTGAGTCATTAACTAAAGACCAATATAAACTTTATAAGCTTATTTGGGAAAGAAGTGTTGCCTCACAAATGGCATCCGCTGTTTACAGCACCCATGGTGTTGATATAGATGCAGGGGAATATAACTTTAAAGCTACAGGATCTACAATTAAATTTGATGGTTTCTTAAAAGTATATAACTTCGAGGAAAGTGAAGAAGCTAAAAATCCTATTCCAGAATTGGAACAAGGAGAAAAAGTAAACTTAAAGACACTAGATGAAAAACAGCATTTCACAGAGCCACCACCTAGATTTACAGAAGCATCTCTTGTAAAAATCTTAGAAGAAAATGGCATAGGACGTCCGAGCACATATGCGGCAACAATATCTACAATACTTATTAGAAGATATGTTACCAAAGAAGGTAAAAGTCTTATTCCGACAGAGCTTGGTAACATAGTAAATGGGATTATGGAAAATCATTTTGAAAATATAGTAGATGTCCACTTTACTGCAAAGCTAGAGAGAGAATTAGACGAAATAGCTGACGGAAAAGCCAACTGGAAAGAAACTATAAGAGAATTTTATGAAGGTTTTAGTCCAATATTAGAGCTTGCTGAAACAACTATAGGGAAAATTGAAATAAAAGTTGAAGTAACAGACATACTATGCGAAAAGTGTGGTAAAAACATGGTTGTTAAACGCGGAAGATTTGGAGATTTTCTCGCATGTCCAGGTTTCCCAGAGTGTAAAAATGCCAAACCAATTAAAAAGGAAATAGGAGTAAAATGTCCAAAATGTAATGGAGAAATATTAGAGAAAAAAAGTAAAAAGGGTATTTTGTATTACGGTTGTGAACACAATCCAGAATGTGACTTCCTCACATGGAACAAGCCATTAAATGAAAAATGTCCAGAATGTGGAGATATGTTAGTTGAAAAAGGAAGAAAGAATAAGGCTGTAGTATGTAATAACTCTAAATGCGAGTATAAGAAGTAAATGTGATATACTAGATTTTGAATGGAGGTATTTAAATGAAAAAAGTTAAGTTAGTAAGTACTATTCTAGTACTAGGATTACTATTTTCAGGATGTGGGCAGAGTAGTACTAAGGTTGATAAAGCACTAAAAAGCGATGTAGTTGTAACACAAGAACAAAGTCAAGTAGATAATAAAAGTCAACAAGTTAGACTAGAATGGTATGCTGAATTAACTAATAAAACAGCTGTAGAAAATGGAGAAGCTCCATTAACAGATGTTTATATTATAAAATATGATGGAGAAAAAGAAGAAAAGATAAAAACAGGAAGTTTTCATGGTATTTTTCAAGGAGAAAGTCGTAATAATTCTAATGCTTGTTTTTTATTCTTTGCAGGTTTAGGAACCGAAATTCGTATAGTAAGTAAAAATTCAAAGGAACTGTCTGTTCAAGTTAGATATTCAGACGAGGGTGTAGATTCATCAGAATTCGAAGAATTGAAAACAATATATATACCAGAGAATGCAGAGTTTGAAATAACAAATAAAAATCATTAATGATATTTTTATAAAAAGTGCAAAAAAAATTGCAACTTTTTGTTCGTGTCATCTTGATTATGAACTTTATTTGAATATTTTAATTGACAAAGGGTAATTCGTGTGGAAATATAGCAATATATGTCAGTTGATTTTTACAATATTAAATTTAAAATGGAGGGATTCAAAATGAAAAAAATTAAGTTAGTAAGTACTATTCTAGTACTAGGATTACTATTTTCAGGATGCGAACAACAAAACACTGATCAAATACATAACACGGTAAAAGATGATACCACAATAACACAGGAACTAGATGAAACAATAACTACAGTGAAAGATACAGAAGTAAAAAGTGAAATAAATAGAGATAATACTGAGTATGGTTCTAAATCTATTGATGAAACAGTAAAAAACGAGGATGAAATCAAGGCTGAAGAAGCTTTGAAATATTATTTTAAAGATAAAACTAATGAAATTTTAAAGTCTTATAAAATTTTAGATCCTAAAACGCTGTATGCTGATGGGTCTTTTATTAAACCTAATCAAATCATATATAAGGTAGAAATAGAAATAATTAATAATGAGGGTACTGCATGGGATAAAGGAATCAATAATAGGTTTGCATTTATTGAAAAACAAGTTGATGGAAATTGGAAAGTCATTTCATTATCGACAGGAGTATAATGCAAAAAATCAAAAAAATGACATATATATAAATAAATATAATCATTGTATGTACTATTAAAAAGTTGCAAAAATTTTCTTGCAACTTTTTATTTATTTTTGTCTATTTCTATTGCGTTTATAGTGAAAAAATATTATAATAGAATATGTTAAGATATAGTTACAAATATGTTATTTATTGATTACTAATTAATGGTAATTGTAAAAGATGTCGATAAATGAAATAAAGTAGCTAATTTGTAAGGAAGGTGTATTTTATGCTTATGAATAATATGTTTTCAAATACAAAATTGCTTGAAAAAGCTCTAGATGCATCATTAATGCGTAATGAAGTAATAGCTAATAATATATCAAATGTAGACACACCAGGTTATAAGAAGAAAGCAGTTAGATTTGAAGAATTATTACATAGTGCTATGGGAAACGGGCAAGTTTTAAATGTAGATGGAATAGACCCAGAAGTTTATACTGATAATGCAAACTTAAGTTATAGATCAGATGGTAATAATGTAGATATAGATACTGAAATGGCTGACATGGCTAAAAATACAATAAAATACAATGTTTTAATAGCTCGAATGAATGGTAAATTTAATAGTATAAAGACAGTACTTAGAGGCGGATGATAGTAATTTAAAAGCATAGAGAGCCATGTGAATTAGAACTTTGACTTTCTAATATTCCTACAGGAGGTGTACATATGTCATTTTTTAGTTCAATGGATATAAGTTCTAGTGGGCTTACTGCTCAAAGACTTAGAATGGATATAATTTCACAGAATATAGCAAATGCAGACACTACACGGACAGAAGAAGGCACACCTTACAGAAGAAAGGCAGTGCTATTTGAAGAAAAACAAAAAAGTTTTAAAGATGTTTTAAATAATAAAATGAAATCAATTATAGGCAATTCTGGTGATGATAATGGAACCGGAGATGATATTGGAGCGGGTGTTAGAGTTAGCAAGATAGTCGATGATCAAAGTGAATTCAAAAAAATATATGATCCTGGGAACCCTGATGCAGATGCAGAAGGGTATGTAAATATGCCAAATGTAAATGTAATTGAAGAAATGGTAAACATGATATCAGCTAGTAGAACTTATGAGGCTAATGTTACAGCTATGAATACTAGTAAGAGTATGGCACTAAAGGCCTTGGAGATAGGAAGAGGCTAATTAGATAACAAAGTACAAATATAAACAACATATATTTTGCTTTGTACTTTGAAAACCGGAGGTTTTATATATGTCAATAAGTTCAATTGGTAAGGTAAGTGAAATATATAGACAAAGTGCACAAGCAATCAAAGGAACCTCAAATAACAGCGTTAATTCAGATGCATTTAAAGCTATTTTTGATGCTGCAAAAAATGTAATAGGTGATACAACACAACTACAAAGTGCAGCAGACAGTACAACAAATGATTTTGTTACCGGTAAAATTGATAATATACACCAAGTTCTAATTGCAAATGAAAAAGCAAGTGTAGCATTGCAGTTTACTGTGGAACTTAGAAATAAAGCAATTGAAGCGTACAAAGAAATAATGAGATTACAAATGTAAGTCAGCAAGCTGATGTGGTTATGTAGTTTATGCGGTAGTAGTCTTAAAGGCTATAATACCTAATTGTACCACATGTAAAGCATATATCACGCATGAAGTGAATACTACATGACAAGTTACATATTAGGGGTGAATATATGGGTGAAACTTTTGAAAGAATGCTACAACAAGTTACTGAAAAATGGAATCAAGTAGATAGAGGAGAAAAAATAAAGCTAAGTCTTATAGTCATAGTCATTTTAGCTATACTAGGAATAGCTGTATTTATGTTTACTAAATCTTCATATGTTAGATTGACAGATGAGCAGGTTTCTTATAAAACCATGGGTGAAATAAAGACCGTCCTAGACTCTAATAAAATAACATATGAGCTTTCTGAAGATGGACAAGGAGTAATGGTAAATAAAAAAGATTTGGCTAAGGCAAGAATAGCGGTTTCTACTGAAAACATTTTAGGTAGTGAGTATTCTTGGAGTGAATTTTCAAGTGAAAACATGATGGGTTTAACAGAAACAGAGAAAAAATATAGATATAAAAAATTAAAAGAAGAAGAATTAGTAGGAGCTCTTAAAAAAATCGAGGGTGTGAGTGATGCTATAGTTAAGTTGACTATACCTGAAGACAGCCCATTTGTAACTGATGAAAAGAAAACAGCAAAGGCCGGTGTACAACTCTCTCTTTCTAGGGCTTTAACTAAAAAAGAAGTTATGGGGGTTGCAAATTTTGTAGCAGCCAGCGTTGAGGATTTGAGTATAAATAATGTAAGTATTTCAGATACAAGTCCTAGCGTTTTATTTTCAGGTGAAGAGATGAATGATCCAGCTACTGGCAATTTATCTAAGTATGATGAAGTTAGAACAGCAAAAGAAAATGAAGTACAAAACAAAGTCAAAGCTTTGCTTTCTCCTATGTATGATGATGTTACTGTTACTGCAAATTTGAAAATTAATTTTGATAAATATAAAGAAACTAATGAAAAAGTTTCTTCACCTTTTGAGGGTGGAAAAAAAGGTATTCCTATAACTGAACAAATACAAACAACAGCAAACGAATCTGGTGCAGGAACAGCTGAACCAGGATATGAGAGTAATTCTGGAACTACTGATTATCTTACTGGAAGTACAGATACCTCGAAATCGACTTCTGAAAACACTAGTACAACTTATGCTGTAAATAAGACAGTTTCAGAAATGGAAAAGAGTACTGGTGATGCATTATTAGATGAATCTTCTCTTTCTGTAATAGTATGGCGAACAAAAGCATATGACTATTCGGAATTAAATAAACAAGGATTACTTAAAGATACTACATGGAAAGACTATGTAACTAAAATACAATCTACAACTACTACTTTGGTTTTAGATACAGATATAGTTGATCTTATAAAAAAAGGAACTGGCATTTCAGATGTAAAAATTACAGGTTACGAAAAACCGGTATTTATAGAAGAAGCTAAATTTGATTTCCCGATACAGGAATATATACCTGTAATTATTATTATTATGGCTATTTTAATGTTTGCGTTTTATTTAATTAGAAAAACTAAAAGTGCTGCGCCTGTACATCACTCAGAACCAGAATTGTCTGTTGAGCAAATGCTTGTATCTACAAGATCGAGAAATGGTAAAAACGCAGATGGTTTGCCAGAGATTCATGAGAATGATTCTGAGACTAAAAGAAGAATTGAAGACTTCATAGAACAAAAACCCCAGCTAGTAGCACAATTACTTAAAAACTGGATAGCTGAAGATTGGGAGTGATTAAATGCCAAGTTCAAAGAATGATTATAGAGGTGTCGAAAAATCTGCTATGCTACTAATAACTTTAGGGCCTGAAAAAGCAGCAGAAATATTTAAATACCTTGCAGATGAGGAAATAGAAGAGCTAACGATGGAGATAGCGAATACTACATCAGTTGCACCTCAATTAAAAGAAAAGATATTACAGGAATTTTATGAAATATGTATAGCACAAGAATATATTACTGAAGGTGGAATTCAGTATGCTCAACAAGTTCTACAAAAAGCTTTAGGTAAGGATAGAGCGCACGATCTTATATCTAAACTTACGATGTCTTTGCAAGTTAAACCTTTTGAATTTGCGAGAAAAGCTGAAGCTAGCCAACTTGTTAACTTTATTCAAGATGAACATCCTCAAACGATAGCCTTAGTTTTATCGTATTTAGGTGCTCATCAGGCTGGTAATATTTTATCTGCGCTATCAAAAGATAAGCAAGCAGATATCATAAAGAGAATTGCTGTTATGGATAGAACTTCACCAGAAATTATAAGGGAAGTAGAGAGAGTTCTTGAAACAAAGGTTTCAGCAACAGTATCTCAAGAATTTGCTTCAGTAGGAGGAATAGATTCTGTTATTGAAATATTAAATTCCGTTGACAGAGGTACAGAAAAAAATATCCTAGAAACTCTAGAAATTGAAGATGTTGAACTTGCTGAAGAAATAAAAAATAAGATGTTCGTATTTGAAGACATCATTACCCTTGACAATAAGTCTATTCAAAGAGTACTTAAAGATGTTGATAATAGTAAACTTGCAATTGCACTTAAAGGAGCAAATTCAGAAGTGAAAGAAGTTATGCTTTCTAATGTTTCTAAACGACTTGCTGTTATGATAAATGAGGACATGGACTTTATGGGACCTGTTAAACTACGTGATGTAGAAGATGCACAGCAAGAAATAGTTAATGTTGTTCGTAAATTAGAAGAAGCAGGCGAAATAATTATAGCTCGCGGTGGAGGAGATGAGGTAATTGTCTAGTATTATTAAAGCATCTTCCGTTAGTTTAAACAATATTGAAGTTTTTGATTATAAAAATCATGTTAAGGATGCTCCTACAGAGTATTATTCTGATGAAGTAGATGTAATAGATGTACAAACTATAGAAGATGATGACATATTATATGATAAAGAACTTGACGAAGTGATAAGAGTAAGAATTCAAGAGATTTTAGATAATGCAAGACAAGAATCAGAAACAATTAAGAAAGAGGCAAATGAAACAGGGTATCAAGAAGGTTATAATGAAGGGCTAAAAGATGCGGCAGAATATAAGGAAAACATAGTATTTGAATATGAATGTAAACTTAAATTAGAGATACAAAAGTTAGAAAAAGATAATATAATTTACATTAAATCATTAGAAAATAAAATACTCGAAATGGTTATGAAAATTTCAAAAAATGTTGTATCACAATCTTTAGAACTCGACAGAAAGCTTATACTCGATGTTATAAAAATTGGAATTGCAAAGATTAATGATGTTGAACAACTTAATATTAAAGTGTGCAAAAAAGATTTTGATACAATCATTGAAAATAAAACAGATATCGAAAAGTATTTTTCAACTGATGTTAAATTAAGTTTTATGATTGACGAAACTATGAAAATGGGAGATTGTATAATAGAAACACCTTATGGAATAATAGACTGCGGAGTACACACAAAATCCAAATCAATCTTAGACAACATTAGAGAGGTGGCGAATATAGATGCTATTTAAAGATACATTTAATGAATTAAATAACTTTTTTAACATTTATCAATCAAATATAATATTTAAAATCTTGCTTATTGTAATACTGTTTTTTTTAATATATATAGTAAAAGCCTATTTAGTAGGTGGTATAATACATATATGTAAAAAGATATTTTTTAAAAACCATATAGATAAATTTAATAATTCAGCTATCAATATGCTTAAGGCTCCATTGAGTCTTATGCTCACTACAATACTTATGTACCTAACAATTGTAAACATAATGCCATTAGATGTACATTCATTTACATTCTTGAATAAGGTATTAAAGTCTGTTATAGCCATATCAATATTTTGGTCATTATATAGACTTGATTCATTTTTAATACATTTAATGTATAAGGGATATTTAAAAGTATCTGAAAATGAAAATGATTTGTTAATTCCTTTTTTTAAGAATATATATAAAATAGCTATAGGGATATTGGGCGTAATAATATCAATAGAACAGTGGTATAATGTAGGCGTAATAATTACAGGACTTGGTATTGGAGGTCTTGCATTAGCATTAGCTGCGAAAGATACAGCAGCAAATTTATTTGGGAGTATAATGATTATATTGGAAAAAACTTTTAATATAGGTGACTATATAAAAATACAACAAGGAGAAGGTATAGTTGAATATATAGGTTTTAGGAGTACTCAAATACGTACTTTTGAAGATGAAATTCTTACAATACCAAACTCTATAATGAGTAACGAAGAAATTATAAATTTGTCTAAAAGGAGTAAAAGAAGAGTAAGGTTTAAGTTAGGACTTACATATTCAACTACACCTACTGAGATTGCCGTAATAACTGAAGAGATAAAGCAAATGTTGATAAATGATGAAAATGTAGAAAATGACACTTTTTATGTAGCATTTACAACATTTAATGATAGTGCATTAGAAATATTAATTCAATATTTCGCAACTACTACCGATTATGGAGAATACTTAACAATACAAGAAAAATTAAACTTAGACATAATGAATTTACTTGATAAAAACAATTTATCTGTAGCATTCCCATCTACGAGTGTGTACATGGAAAAGAACGACTAGATTATTTTTGTCTGTTATATATACTTTGTTATATGTATTTTCAGGAGGTGATTTATTGAGTAATATCTATGATATAAAGAAACATAGGAGAAATCCTAAAAAACGTTTTTATTATTTAGGCATTATATTAATATTTATTATGATGATTTTGGGTATTACTTTCTCGCCTATTTTTAAAGTGAGTGATGTAGAAGTAACGGGTAACAAACTATATACTAAAGACGAGATTGTAAAAATGTTAAACTTGAACGAAGGAAATAATATTTTTTATTTACTTACAAAAGATATAAAACAGCAATTAAAGAAATATAAAAAAATAGAAGATGTAAAGGTTGATTTTATATTCCCAAATAAGATAAGACTGAATGTTATAGAAAATCCTCCGTTAGGTTATGTATGTCAAGGTAATAATTACATTTATATAGACAAAAATGGTGTTGTAATAGACATATCTGATAATGCACCAAGAGATATCCCAATAATAACAGGGTTAGGTGTAAATGAATTTGAACTTGGTAAAAATATAAATATTGAAGATAACGGAATATTTGAAGATTTAAATGATCTTATTATTGTGCTAAAAAAACATGGATTGACTAAGAATAAGATTGTTTTAGATATTGCAAATAAATTTGATATACATATCTATATAAATAATATAGATGTAAAATTTCAAACACTAGATAAAATAGATGAAAAGGTGAGTAAACTAGCAGTAGTCTTAAACCGTATGCCTGAGAAAAACAGAGGAACCATTGATTTATCAACATACAAAGATAAAATAGTATTCTCGCCAATGGAATGAAATTTAAAACTGTTATAAAAATTTAAAAAAAATGTAACATTTTACTTGCAAATTCCCAGAAATAGTAGTATTATTAAATAAGTATTATAACATAGAATAAACGTGTTTTATATAAAGGAGGATTTTACGTGCTTGAGCTAGATACAACAAATTATATTAACCTTGCTAAAATAAAAGTAGTTGGGGTAGGTGGCGGTGGAAATAATGCCATTGATAGGATGATCGAAGAAGGTGTTACAGGGGTAGAATTTATAGCTATCAATACAGATGGACAAGCCTTGAAGAAGTCAGCAGCAGGAATAAAAATTCAAATTGGAGAAAAACTTACTAGAGGACTTGGCGCAGGAGCTAATCCTAGCGTAGGTAAAAAATCAGCAGAAGAAAGCTACGATGAAATAGCAAAAGCTGTTGAAGGTGCAGATATGGTTTTCGTTACTGCAGGTATGGGAGGCGGAACTGGTTCAGGTGCTGCGCCTATTATAGCAGGTATAGCAAAAGAAAAAAACATTCTTACAGTTGGTGTTGTTACAAAGCCATTTAAATTTGAAGGAAAAAAGAGAATGGAAAATGCAGATGAAGGTATAAGAGAACTTATGAAAAATGTTGATACTCTTATAACTATTTCAAATGATAAATTATTATCGATAGTTGATAGAGGTACATCAATGCTTACAGCTTTTAAAAAAGCTGATGAAGTGTTAAGACAAGGAGTTAAAGGTATATCAGACCTTATAACTCATCCTGGTATCATTAACTTAGACTTTGCAGATGTTAGAACAATAATGGCAGGACAAGGTGTTGCACATATGGGTATTGGTGTTGCTTCTGGTGAAAACAAAATGGAAAAAGCCGCTAAAATGGCTATACATAGTCCTCTACTTGACACAACAATAGATGGAGCAAAAGGCGTTCTTATAAATATCACAGGTGGTATAGACATGGGATTACTAGAAGCTCATGAAGCTGCTGATTTGATAAAAGAATCGCTTGATCCAAATGCTGAAATAATCTTTGGTGCTGCTATAAATGAAGCATTAAAAGACGAAGTTATCATTACTGTTATAGCAACGGGATTTGATAATTCGATATCTAGTTTATTTGAGAAAGATGGATTTAAAAACATAAGAAAAGAACTTGCTGGATCTCAAACTACGCAAGATGATACTGATAATGATATAAATACAGTAGATAACTATAATAGTTCAGAAGAAGGAACAATAGATATACCTTTGTTTTTGCAAAGAAGAAAATAGTCAGAAAACCAGTCTAACGACTGGTTTTTGTGACTTGGAATATGTGTCTAGTGGTTCATAAAAAAATGCTTGACAATTATAAAATACTAATGGTATAATATAACAAATTTAATAAAAGTTATGACGATGCAAAGTAGATACTATGATCTTTTTAAGAGAGGAAATGCCAGAGGCTGAGAACATTTCTAAAGACAATGTAGTAACCGAAATTTCACATCTGAACTGTTTCCTTTGAAGAAATGTAGAAGAAAACCGCTTATAAGCGTTAAAAAAGAGAGAGTTGCTTGCTATTAGTCACTTATTGCTAGTGAAAACTGTATTTCACTAGACACTAGTCACTAGTCACAAGCCACTAATATAGGTGGTACCACGGGTAAAAAACTCGTCCTTGTTATGTTGTATTTATACGACTAGCAAAGACGAGTTTTTTAGTTTTATGAAAAAGGAGGATTTTATGAATTAGATACTTTTGAAAATATAAAGATATAAGTACGATATATACCAGAAAATATTAATATGTTTTCTGTTTTTTCAATAATTAGTAAGAAACCTCGCAATGACAGGGAGGGGAAGATAATACTGATAAAATATATTGAATATAAAGGGATAGTGTAGTATTTAGTACTATAAATATTTTACACTACCAAATATAAAAAGGAGATAAAAATTATGAAAGAATTGCTTGAAAACATTAAACTTAAAACATTACAGGAGTTACAAAAAGTAGAAGACCTGAGGGTACTTGAAGAAGTCAAAGTAAAAGTCTTAGGTAAAAAAGGTGAACTTACTGAGATACTTAGAGGAATGAAAGATTTATCTACTGAAGAAAGACCTATTATTGGACAGATTGCCAATGAGGTAAGAGAAGTTTTAGAACAAAAAATGGATGATATTAAAAAAGATTTGGAAATAAAAGCATTAAATTTAAAATTACAAAATGAAAAGATAGACATTACAATACCAGGTAAAAAACATTCACTTGGTACTGCTCATCCATTATCAATAGTAACAGAAGAAATATCTAAAATATTCATGGGTATGGGATATAAAGTAGCTGAAGGACCTGATATTGAACTTGACTATTACAATTTTGAAGCATTAAATATACCTGATAATCACCCTGCAAAAGACGAGCAAGATACATTCTATATTACAAAAAACATAGTACTCAGAACTCAGACTTCGCCTGTTCAAATAAGATCTATGGAAGTTGACAAACCACCTATAAAAATGATAGCACCAGGAAGAGTTTTTCGTTCTGATCAGGTAGATGCCACACATTCACCAGTCTTTCATCAACTAGAGGGTCTTGTGGTTGACAAGGGTATAACAATGGGTGACTTAAAGGGAGTACTTAACACATTTGTAAAAGAATTATTTGGTGAAGATACTATAACTAAATTTAGACCTCATCACTTTCAATTTACAGAGCCAAGTGCAGAAGTAGATGTGTCGTGCTTTAAATGTAAGGGCGAGGATTCTAGTTGTAAAGTTTGCAAAGGCGAAGGTTGGATAGAAATACTAGGTTGTGGCATGGTTCATCCACAAGTGCTTAAAAACTGCGGAATAGACCCTGAAGTATACAGTGGATTTGCATTTGGAATGGGAATAGAAAGAGTCGCAATGCTTAAATACGGAATAGAGGATTTGAGATTGTTTTATGAAAATGATGTGAGGTTTTTGAAGCAGTTTTAAAGTATTGAATTTTCATTATATTGTATGAAAGGATTGAATTTTATGAGTTTTGAAATTATAAGAACACTTCCTTCACCGGAGGAAATATTGAGTGAAATAGCACTTACTAAAGAATTAAAAGAAATAAAAACAAGGAAAGATAAAGAAATAGCTGATATCATTACAGGAGTAAGTAAAAAGTTTTTGCTTATTATAGGTCCATGCTCAGCTGACAACGAGGACTCGGTATGTGATTATATAAGCAGACTTGCTAAAGTACAAGAGAAGGTAGTTGATAATATACTTATAGTACCTAGAATATACACAAACAAGCCTCGTACAAATGGTTTGGGTTATAAGGGAATGCTACATCAACCTGATCCTAACCAAAAAGAAAATATGTTAGAGGGAATTAAACAAATTAGGAGATTACATGTAAGAGCTATGAAAGAGTCTCATCTTACAGCAGCAGATGAAATGCTTTATCCTAATAACTATGCGTATGTGAAAGATCTTATAAGTTATTTAGCCGTAGGAGCTAGATCGACAGAAAACCAACAGCATAGACTTGTAGCAAGTGGAGCAGACATAGCAACCGGCATGAAAAATCCTATGTGCGGCGATATATCGGTAATGCTGAATTCTATAAAAGCAGCTCAGTCTAGTCACACATTTATATATGATAGAGAAGAAGTATGTTCTACAGGAAATACTCTGGCACACGGAATACTTAGAGGAGCTGTAGACCACTATGGTAGGAATATACCTAACTATCACTATGAAGATGTACTAAATACAGCTCAGGAATATACTGAAAGTGGTTTAATAAACCCTACACTTATAATAGATACAAATCACTCGAATTCGGGTAAAAAATATGCTGAACAGCCACGAATTGCAATGGAAATAATAAAGAAAAGAAAATATTCCGAAATACTTAAAAATATGGTGAAAGGTCTTATGATAGAAAGCTACATAGAAGAAGGGACACAGAAAGTAGAAGAGGGTGTATACGGCAAGTCAATAACTGATCCATGCTTAGGATGGGCGGACACTGAGAAACTTATAATGAAGATAGCAGAAAAGCTATAATTAAATAAAACAACAGAAAGGAGAAACAAAAATGAACGTTTCAATGAATTGGTTAAAGGATTTTGTAAATATAGATTGTGATTTAAAAACTTTTTGTGATGCCATGACTATGTCTGGCTCAAAAGTGGAGATATATAAGAATTTAGGTGGGGAAATATCAAATGTGGTGGTAGGTAAAATATTGAAAATAGACAAACACCCAGATGCTGATAAATTAGTTGTGTGTAAGATTGATGTGGGTCGCAGTACTTCACTGCAAATAGTTACTGGTGCAGATAATATAAAAGAAAATGATTTAATACCTGTGGCACTTGATGGGTCTACACTAGCTGGTGGAGTAAAAATAAATAATGGTCAGCTACGAGGAGTAGATTCAGAGGGTATGCTTTGTTCCATAGAAGAACTAGGTTTTGAGAGTACGGACTTTGCTGATGCACCTCTGCACGGGATATATATTTTAAATGGCGATTATAAGCTAGGAACAGATATAAAGGAAATATTAGGATTAAATGATAGCATGGTGGAGTTCGAAATAACTTCGAATAGACAAGACTGCTACAGTATAGTAGGAATTGCAAGAGAAGCGGCAGCTACATTTGATAAGACATTTACATATAATCTAAAAGAAATAAAGGGTAACAGCGAAAACGCAAATAATTATATTACAATAAAAATAGAAAATCCTGATTTATGTAGAAGGTACATAGGAGCAGTGGTGAAAAATATAAAAATTGAGCCATCTCCTAAATGGATGCAAGACAGACTACGCGCAGTGGGTCTTAGACCGATTAACAATATCGTAGATATAACTAACTATGTAATGATGGAAATAGGCCAGCCAATGCATGCATTTGCATTAGATACGGTAAAAGACAAAAAGATAATTGTTAAAAATGCAACTAAAGGAGATAAATTTGTAACTTTAGATGGTACAGTTAGAACTTTAGATGATACTATGCTGATGATATGTGATGGTGAGAAGCCTGTTGGGATAGCAGGAATAATGGGTGGAGAAAATTCGAAGATAAATGAGGATACTAAAACAATATTATTCGAATCGGCTAATTTTAATGGAACAAATATAAGAGTAAACTCTAAAAAACTAGGAATGAGAACGGATGCATCATCAAAATATGAAAAAGATTTAGATCCTAACTTGACGATGGATGGTTTAAATAGGGCGTTAAGTCTTATACAAGAGCTAAATGCAGGTGAAGTAGTAGGAGAAGTTATAGATATATATCCAAACAAGAGAGAAGAAAAGACTATTTCTTATTCTATAGAAAAAATAAATAACTTACTGGGTACTAATTTAAAAGAAGAAGAAATAATAAAGTTATTTGAGAGGTTAGAATTTAAAGTTGATAAAAGTAATAAACGCTTAACTATTCCTACATTTAGACAGGATATAGATCATGATGCAGATTTAGCAGAAGAAGTTGCAAGGCTATTTGGATATGAAAAAATAGAGCCAACAAATATAATATCTGAAACAACAATTGGTAAGCTTACTGAAACTCAAAACATAATCAAAATTATAAAACAAGTAATGGAATCAGAAGGATTATCAGAGATTGTGACTTATTCATTTGAAAGCCCTAAAATACTCGATAAACTAATGATACCTGAAAATGATAAGTTAAGAAAAACAATAAAAATTATTAATCCCCTTGGAGAAGATTTCAGTGTCATGAGAACACAAACTCTAAGCGGAGTACTTTTAGCGCTTTCTAATAATTATAACAAAAGGAATGAATCTGCATTTGTATATGAAGTTGGTACTACATATATAGCAAAAGAACTACCAATAACTGAGCTTCCAAATGAAGTAATGAATCTTACAATAGGTATGTACGGAGATATAGATTTTTATGATATTAAGGGTATCCTAGAGGGATTAATGAAAAAATTAGGTGTATGTGAAGACTATATTACGAGTAGTGATATAGTATATATGCATCCGGGCAAAACTGCTAATATAGTAGTTAATGATAAGGTTATCGGATACATAGGCGAAGTGCATCCAACACTTGCTGATAATTATGAAATAGAAAAGAAAGTATATTTGGCATGTATTAATGTGAATGAACTTATAAATAATGTGAAATTAAACATACGATACAA
The DNA here is from genome assembly GCA_001795385.1 of Clostridiales bacterium GWD2_32_19. Taxonomy (GTDB): domain Bacteria; phylum Bacillota; class Clostridia; order Lachnospirales; family UBA12420; genus UBA12420. The sequence goes on along the minus strand of MGOU01000021.1, from coordinate 92,133 downwards.
AGCATTGCCAAAATACCCTTCAGTAAGTAGAGATATTGCATTGGTACTCAAAGACGAGATTCAAGTAAAACAAATTCAGACTATTATAAAGCAAAACGCTAGTGAACTTCTAGAAAGCGTAGAATTGTTTGATATATATAAAGGTACTCAATTAGGCGAAGGACTTAAATCAGTAGCGTATAGGGCTGTATTTAGATCAAGTGATCGTACATTGACAGAAGAAGAAGTGAGCACTGTAATGAGTAAAATTATAAAAGAGTTAGAAACAAAGTTAGATGCAAAACTAAGATAGTACAATAAAAGAAGGTGATATAATGTTGGGTAAAAGTAAGTATACATGGGTTTTTATCGTTATAGCCATAATATTAGTCAATGTGCTATATGAAAGTGATGAAAAAAATAATATATTACGACTAGAGTGGATTTACACATTGCCTCTTTCAAACGATGACAACCCTAATATCATTAATAATAAAGATTTATTATATGACCTAAGCATAGAAAATAAATTAGATAAAAAGTATTCTTATATTCAGCAAAAAGTATCATCTGAGGATATTGTATACAACAAGCTTATAAAAATTGATGAAAATGGAAACATTATTAATCATAACATCATAGACATATTTTCAAATAAAAATGAAGTATTTAAGATTAATAAAATAATAACAGATTATGAAAGTTATGTGTTACTAGAGAATTCATCTTATGATTTACCTGTAGATTTTTCTGTTAAAAAAATAGATAAAAATAATATAGAACAGTGGTCTAAAACATTTAAAAGTGATGGAAGTATAATCATAATGACTAATATTGTTAGTATGGGAAATGACTATATTATAAGTGGTTATAAGTATGATGATATTGAAAACGGAAAATCTAAATTTTGTGCGTACAAACTAAATAAAGATGGGACTCTTATTTGGAAAATAGAACATGGCTTAAGTGATAATTTAATGCTTAATAATATTTTTGTTGATTCAGATAACAATTTAATAGTTTCTGGCACTATATATAGGGGTGCATTCATTGATATCTGGCTTGCAAGCATCAATAGCGAGGGGCAAATAAAATGGGAAAAACAGCTAAAAGATTGCTCGATACTAGGACAAAGTGATGTCTTGAAAAATGATAGTTTTGCTGTTATGTTAAAATCAAATAAAAGTTTATCAAAAAATAAATATAGAATGCTATCTTTTGACCTTCAAGGCAACATTAAATGGGAAAAAATATATACATTTCCGTTTGATTATCAAAATTTAGGACTATATAATGATAAAGAAAGTTATATAGTATTTAGTAATTATGAAAAAAATAAGAGAAACGATGCGGAAACCCAATCAGAAGAGTATTGTCATATTACTAATATAGACCAAAATGGTAAAGTAAAATGGGAAGAAAACATTGCAAAATTAAACAACAAAAAAATTCAAGATATAACTATTTACGATAATCAATATCTTTTGACAGGAACGATGAAAGACATAAAAGATATGGATGTGCCTTGGGTTGGAAAATTCATAAAAAGAAAGTACATTCTTAGATGATTTGTTTACATAATACACACTATATTGTATTTTATTTACCAGTACATCCAATATATAGTATAATTTAAAAAAGATGAGTTTACAAAATTCATCTTTTTTAAATTATTTTTTCCTTTACTTACACCATTCTGACATGTTTACGCTTGTCTGTAATAAAAAAGATATTGACATACTATATTTGGTCTGATATTATTGATATACATACAAAATGTGGTGTATGTATTGGTAATTAACACCAAAAGGTGGTGAGACTTTGAATTGTCCGTTTTGTAAAAGCATTGATACAAAAGTTACAGATTCTAGACCTATAGATGAAAAACAGGCTATAAGAAGGAGAAGAGAATGCGAAGAATGTGGTAAGAGGTTTACTACATACGAACGGCTAGAAACTATGCCTATCATGGTAATAAAAAAAGATAACACAATAGAAGCTTTTGATAGAAATAAGTTGTTAAATGGATTGATTAAAGCATGTAATAAAAGACCAATGTCAATACAGCAAATGGAAGACATAATTGATGATATTGAGAACACTTTATATAATGCTTATAACATGGAGGTGGAGAGCTCAAAACTTGGAGAAATGGTGATGGATCGATTGAAAAACATTGATGAAATTGCGTATGTCCGATTTGCATCTGTATATAAACAATTTAAGGATGTTGACTCTTTTATGACAGAGTTGGCAGAGCTACTAAATAGCAAAAAATAAAAGGAGGATATAAACATGGTAAAATATGTTATAAAAAGGGATTTGGACATAGTAGTATTTGATCAATCAAAAATATCAATTGCAGTTCTAAAAGCATTTTCAACTATTTATGCAGATAGAACGCATGAAGATTTAAATAGATTTTCTGATGTAGTAGCAGATAAGGTAACATACATTATTAATAAAAAGTATGAAACTAGAGGTATAGATGATTATCCAACAATAGAAGAAATCCAAGATACTGTAGAAGATACATTAATGCAAATGGGAGAAAAAGAAGCTGCAAAAGAATATATAGTGTACAGATCAAAGCATCAAGAATTGAGAGATAATAAAACCCTCGTTATGGATATTGAGAAAATATTTGTTGAGTATACTGAACAAAGTGATTGGAAAGTAAAAGAAAATGCAAATATGGGATATTCATTGCAAGGTTTAAATAATCATATAGCACAAGAAGTAACTAAGAATATATGGCTAAATAAAGTTTATTCTGAAGCTATAAAAGATGCACATATAACTGGAGATTTACACATACATGATTTGGGTTCATTTGCAACATATTGTGCAGGATGGGGTCTAGATGATTTATTTATGAGAGGTTTTGGGGGAGTGCTTAATAAAATTGAAAGCAAACCAGCGAAACATTTGAGGGTTGCTTTAGGACAACTTGTAAACTTTTTATTTACACTTCAACATGAATGTGCAGGTGCGCAAGCTGTATCTTCATTTGATACATATCTAGCACCTTTTGTACATTATGACAATTTGAATTACGAACAAGTAAAACAAGCTATTCAAGAGTTTGTTTTCAACATGAATGTACCTACTAGAGTAGGTTGTCAAACTCCATTTTCTAATATAACTCTTGACTTGATATGTTCTAGTGCGTTAAAAAATGTTCCAGCTATAATAGGCGGGAAACCTTATGAAAATTATACTTATGGGGATTTCCCAAAAGAAATGGATATGGTAAATCAAGCTTTCTGTGAAGTTATGATGGAAGGGGATTCAAAAGGTAGAATATTTACATTTCCAATTCCTACTTATAACATAACTAAAGATTTTGATTGGGACAGACCTATTGTTAATAAAGTAATGGAAATGACTGCAAAATATGGTATACCATATTTTGCAAACTTTGTAAACTCTGACATGTCACCAGATGATGCTAGAAGTATGTGTTGTAGACTAAGACTTGATAATAGAGAACTTAGAAAAAGAGGCGGAGGTTTATTTGGAGCTAATCCACTTACAGGTAGCATAGGCGTTGTTACTATAAATATGTCTAGACTAGGATATCTATCTCAAACCGAAGAAGAATTCATGTTAAAATTAAAGAGACTTATGGATTTAGCATATGCTTCTTTAGAAGTAAAGAGAAAAATACTAGAAAAAAACATGCAAGCTGGACTTTATCCATATAGTAGATATTACCTAAACACTGTGTATGCAAGGTTTGGGGAATACTTTAAAAATCATTTTAGCACTATAGGTTTAAATGGTATGAACGAAGGAATAATGAATCTTTTCGGAGAAAGTGAAGATATATCTACAGAAAAAGGCAGGTTATTTGCTGAGCGAGTTCTAGAATACATGAGAAATGTAATAACTGAGTACCAACAAGAAACAGATGTTCTTTATAATCTAGAAGCTACACCAGCTGAAGGAGTAACATACAGACTTGCAAACCTTGATAAAAAATTATATCCAAACATAATAACAGCAGGCAAGGACACACCTTATTATACAAATAGCACTCAATTACCTGTTACGTATACTAGTGACTTGTTTGAGGCTATGGACCTACAAGAAAATTTACAATGCATGTATACAGGAGGAACTGTAATACACGGTTTCTTAGGAGAACGTATTGAAAGTGTTGAAGCTTGTAAGTCTTTAGTTAGAAAAATAATGAATAACTATAAAATACCATACTTTACTATAACACCTACATTCTCTGTATGCCCAGAACATGGTTATATAGTAGGAGAAAAGTTCGAATGTCCACACTGTAATGCTAAAACTGAGGTTTGGTCAAGAATAGTAGGATACCACAGACCAGTACAAAACTGGCATGAAGCTAAGAGAGAAGAATTTAAAGATAGACTTGAATATGATGTTTGTGGTTGTGATGGAGAAGAAGTATGCTAATTAATTAATTAATTTTAATATGAAAAATAGCTATTAAAACTTATCCACTTCAAATTAGTATCCCCCTCTCTAGGAGAGAGGGGCAGGGTGAGTATGAAAGTCGGTGATATTATGATTATAAAAGGTTTACTCAAAACTTCTTTACTCGATTATCCTGATAAAATTGCAACTACCATTTTTGTAGGTGGTTGCAATTTTAAATGTCCTTTCTGCCATAATGGGGATTTAGTTATAGCGTCAAATAAACTAAAGACCTACACTGAATATGAAGTTTTTGAACATATCGAAAAACGAAAAAATATATTAGATGGTATTTGTATTACAGGCGGCGAACCTACAATGTATGATGATTTACCTATATTTATTGAAAAAATCAAAAAATATGGTTTGCCAATTAAACTTGATACAAATGGAACTAATCCTGATATGATAAAAGAACTTCTAAACAAAAATTATCTTGACTATATAGCCATGGATATAAAAAATTCAGAAGATAAGTATTCGTTATCGACAGGTGTAAAAATGAACGACATAAGTAAAATAGATAACTCAATAAAATTATTAATTAACTCAAATATTGATTATGAATTTAGAACTACTGTTGTTCGTGAACTGCATAATGAAGAGGATTTTCACAAAATAGGTGAATGGATATCAGGCGCGAAAAGATATTTTTTACAACAATTCGTGAAGTCAGATAAGCAAATAAAATATGGATTTAGTTCATATGAGAAACAAGAACTTTTAAAGTTCAGTGATATATTAAAAAACTATGTAAAAGAAGTAAGTGTAAGAGGAATATAAACAATACATAAAACATGTAATATAGCAGATATAACTTATCTGCTTTTTTCATATTTATATATTTGTTTAATATACTTATAATAGAGTGTACATAGATTGTTTATTTATTATTAAATATTTTAGGAGGTATATTATGTCTAATATTACTATTACAGAATCTTATATAAAAGGACTATTTGTAATCGAAAGCAAACAAGTTAAACAAAATGAAAGTGATTTAATTACAGAATATTATAGTAAAAAACTTTTTTACGAGTATGAAATTCCTACCGAATTTGTAAGCAGTGTAGATATAAGCACAAGAAAAGGTTGCTTAAGAGGAGTCTATTTTTATAAAAGTACATCTGTATTTAAGCTAATAAAAGTATTACAAGGAGAAGTATACTTCGTCGCGGTTGATTTAAGAAAAAATTCCCCTACATATGGTAAAAATTATAGCATTGTTCTTTCATATCAAAATAAAAAACAGTTTTACATACCCAATAACTTTGCATATGGTTTTCTTTCATTAGAAGATACAAACATCATAAATATAAATTCTAATGTATATAATATGGAAGATGATAAATTTGCTATTGCATGGAATGATAGAGAATTAAAAATAGAGTGGCCACTACAAAAGGCTGGAAATATAATTGTATCAAAACAAAATCAAAGAAGTATTAATTTTAATGACATGTCCAAAATAATATAATAAATATTTTCAGACAAATTATAGTTAATCTGGTATAAAACTCAAATGCAGTGTATAAATTCCTTGCATTTTGTTATTATATATGATAGAATCTAATAACAATAACTCTGTCATAAAAATGACAAATACAAACTATAGGAGGACATAAAATATGGAAAGAACATATGTAATGCTTAAACCAGATGCAGTAAAAAGAAATCTAACAGGTGAAATAATAAGTAGAATAGAAAACAAGGGACTAAAAGTTACAAATATTAAGATGATGCAACTAGAGGAAAAGATTTTAATAGAACATTATGCTCATCATGCAAGTAAGCCTTTTTTTCCTGAAATAGTAGGATTTATGACTTCAGGACCTGTTATCCCTATGATAATAGAAGGTGAAGATGCTATAAAAAAAGTTAAAATGCTTACAGGACCTACTAAATGGTTTGATGCACAACCAGGTTCACTTAGGGGAGACTTCGCGTCATCTGTTATGGAAAATTTACTACATTGTACAGATCCAGCTGATCCAGAAGGAACAGCAGAAGTAGAGATTAAAAGATTTTTCGGAGAAAACGCATAGATAATGCATACGCTACTATTCGCTAAAGACAAGTTTAACGAATAGTTTAATGTAAAAGTTAGTATTCATATGCTTTTATACTTAATATTATTTCTACAAAACAAATAATCAGCATACATTCAATGTGTATGCTGATTATTTTATACAATACATTTTTTACTAATCTATGTAATATTATTCTAAATTTAAATGGCTTTCAACATCAATATCACTTATTTCGAAATTGTTTTGTGGTAATATTTCTTCTTTTTTTTTTGAACCTTCATGTTCATCTATATCAAAAACAAATTCTGAGTGTGGGTCTACTACATGTTGATCACATATTACAGTTTTTCTTTCATTAGGTATCCAAACTTCTAACACTATGCCATCCTTAGATTTGATTAAAGATATACCCGTTTGATTACTTTTCTTTTGTTCATTAACATCATATATTAATCCCTCTATTAATTTTTCTAATTTTATTTCATCCTCTTTTAATTGTACAGATTCAGAACATACAAGATCTTTATTATCTTCTAGAGTTTTAAGTATATCAAGATTGTCATGAATTGTAAGAATAAAACCGCCCATTCTAATAAAAACAATATCTTTATCTTCAGGTTTTAAAGTACCATTCAATAAATTAGCCGTTTCTTTCAAATATCTATCCCCTGCATCATGACCATCAGTATCATTAATCTTTTTTAACTCCGTCATATCTATTAGAGAAACATACTTACCAATAGATAAAAAAGAGTCAACAAATTCTTTTTTATAAAATCCCGTTATGGGGTCACGAGTTACTAAGTCTCTAATCATTATTGAAATAGTTGCTAAATAATCGTTACTTTTAGTTTTAAAATAATTAATATCATTATTCATAATTGCTTCTATAGCTGCATTTTTCTTTGTTTGGTCTTCTTCACTGTTTGAGTGATTAGTTTTACTTTCAGTTTTTACTAAATGCTCTACATCCTTGTGCATATGTCTTTCCGCAGATAAAATTGCATTATTTTCATCTTGTTTAAGCAATATAATATTACCGTACTTGTCACTAATTACTTTTATTTTCGTATTATCATCAGTCTCTATGTATTTTTTAGTTTCCTTTTTGTTTTCATACATCCTTTCCTCTATCTCATCAAAAAAATCTTTAATATCTTGGTTCCTTTTATATTCTCCGTATCCTACTGCGACAGGACTGAGTTTCCAACTCTCTTCCTTTAATCTAGCAACTAAATTAGATACCTTAATAACATCTAGTTGAATTTTATAGTCTTCTTCTATAGTTTCAACTATCTCATCAGCACTAAGACCATCATTTAGCATCTCTTTAAGAGTATCTAACACTCTTAATCCATTTTCAACATTTTTCAAATTATCTTTGTGAACAGATACTACTTCATCGCCACCAAATCTATATGCAGAATCACCTTTCTTTAAGATGAGTTCAATCATTTCAACATTGAATTTTATATATCTATCGCCAACTTCTAGGCCATACTGTTCATTAATTGCCTTTACATTATTCATATCTCTATAAACAATTATTACTTCATCGTTGGAGTTTTTTATCTTATCCAAACAATATGGCCAAGTATTTCTACTAAGTAACCCAGTATTTTTATCATAGAAGAATGGTTTCATACTCATATTGAATTCCACTAAAAGTTTTTTATCTAATTCGTTATCGCTGTGTGCTAAGCTTTTAAAAAACTCATCATTAAATTCAACTGGACTTCTATTATTCATGATATCACCACCTTAATAATGTTTTTTATGGTATAATCTACAACAGAATATTATTTAATTTTACAATAATTACCAACAAATGTCAATAGTTTATAATAAAAATTCCAATAAAACTTTATTCGACACATCTGTTCCAAATTTGGTCAGATGAATATACTCACCTTGATATGCAATTAATCCTTTATCTATGAGCTCATTAATCGGATTTTGGTAAATATCTTTTATATCTACTCCGAAAACTTCCTTGAAGTTTGAAATGCTTATTCCTTTAGTTTTTCTAAGTCCTAGAAACATAAACTCTTCATATTTAGCTTTAGCGTCAATTTTTTCTATATTATATTTAACAATATTATTGTTGAAAACTTCTTTATTATAAATATCTATATTTTTAGTATTATGGTATCTTTCTTCATTATAGTATGAATGAGATCCTAATCCTAAACCTAAATACTCTTTAGCATCCCAGTAAATAAGATTATGTTTGCATTCATAGCCATTCTTAGCATAATTAGATATTTCATATTGATTGTAACCTTTATTAGTAAGGTAATCACAAACTAGATGATACATATCTCGATCTAGTTGTTCACCAGGCAAATTCAGAATACCTCTATCGCATAACTCCATAAATCGAGTATCTTTCTCTAATGTTAATCCATAAAAAGATATATGCTTTATATCAAGTGTTGATACATTGTATAATGTTTCTTCTACCATTTCTAATGTTTGGTCTGGGAGAGAGAACATTAAATCAGTATTTATGTTATCAAATCCTTCGTTTTTGAGGTTGTTATATGCAAATAAAAAATCCTTTTGGGTATGAACTCTACCTAGTTTTCTTAACAACTCATCTTGCCATGCTTGAAGTCCTATACTAACCCTATCTATTTTATAATCTCTCATTACTTTTATTTTATCAAGAGTAAGACTATTTGGATTACTTTCTATCGTAAACTCTTTAACATAATTCATATTTATATTCTCATGCAAACAATACAAAAGTTTTTTGAGTTGTTCAGCACTTAATATAGAAGGTGTTCCACCCCCTATAAATATAGTATTAACTTGTACGCTATCTAATACTTTTCTGGAACTTATAATATGTGCACATAAGGAATTTATGTAACCTTCTATACTATCACTTTTATTATCAAAAGATAAAAAATCACAATAGAAACATTTACTTTCACAAAACGGAATATGTATGTAAAGACTTAATTCTTTCATAAACAACATCAACTCCTCTAACTTAATACATATAAAGGACAGCACCATGCTGTCCTTTATGTATTTATAACTTTGCAATCTGTGGATATACCATTAATTAAAAACTCTTCTTGCAGTTCTGTATACATTGTCATAATCAGAAAGTGCTGTTATTACTACACCACTATGTTTATTAGAAGATGATGCATGAATAAATTTATTGTTTCCTATATATATTCCAACATGTGTTATATAACCTTTCTTCAAGGTGTCAAAAAATACTAAGTCTCCTGATTTTAGTGCATCACGTTTTACAAAACTACCTGAACTAGCCTGTTCTTTAGCTGTACGTGGTATATTTATATTAGATTCTGACATAACGCTTTTAGTAAATCCTGAACAGTCAATACCTTCTGTTAAGCTGTTTCCACCCCACACATATTTAGTCCCTAAAAACTTTTTGGCATATTCTATCATAGATATAGCATTTGAATTTACGCTTTGCGCACTTTCATTATTAATTACTATATTATCTTTTAATTGTTCGTTAACAAACTCTTGAGATACATATCCTTCTTCTCCATCATTTGTTTGTACTTGTACCCATCCTGTATTTACTTCTTTAACAACCTTTAGTTTTGCACCAAACGCGAGTGAAAGTTTTTTATTAGAAACAATCGTTGGATATTCACGTAAATTAACACCTTGCTCAGATATAACATAAACATAATCTAGCTTTGCAGTTGTTACTACAGCGTCATTTGTACTATTACTAATAGTTGATGATGCAGCAACATATGTAGATATTACCCATCCAGTGTAATTATTTGACTTTATGTAATACCAATCACCGCTTTTAGAAATAATTGATATTTTAGTATTCTTAGCAAGTTTTGTTATAACAGAACTTGAAGTATTTGATTCTTTCCTTAAATTCACATTATCAGCACTTATCGTTCCGTTAGATTCTGTGACTGTTTGATTATCATAAGATGTTTGATCATTTGAACTAAAATTTTTATTTATTACTTCTATATAATCACCAAATACCCATGCGGCTTGTCCTTCAAAATTAATTTTATACCAGTCTTTATATTGTGATAAAATATTTATTTCATTTCCATTATTCAGTTCTCCTATAACTTCACAATCCATATTCGCTTCTGCTCTAACATTTATGTTATTTCCTGTAACATATGCATTATTGGCTGTTGTAATAAAATCTTTAAATATGTACATGAAACTATCTTGTCGTTTAAATTTATACCAATTATTTTTAACTTCAATAATACTTATCTTTTCATTTTTCTGAAGTTGTCCAACTTTATCATAAACAGTATCTGGTCCAGTTCTATAATTTACAACAGAGCTTGTACATACACCAGTCACACCTTGGGCTAGACTTGAATAGCTCGAAAACATAGAGAACACCACAAAAGTCGATATAGTAAAAACTTTATTTAGTAAACTTATTTTATATGTATCCATTTTTACCCCTCCAAAAAGGATTATGTGACTACAATTTTTTAAAAAAATTGTATATATTAACTAATTGTTACGGATTTATTATATAGTTTTTACATACATTTGTCAAGCTTTTTTTCTAATTATATATAGTTTATCGACAAAAAAAGCTATATCTATAGCTTTTTTCTTTACTTATATATACTAAATATTATATTGTGTCTTTATTATAACTTAAATATTATTAATACCCATATCATTAATAAGTTTTTCAATTTTGCTTATTTTAATACCATAATTATGTAAATACTCTTCTGGTACAAAGTTAAGCATAATTTTTTCTAAAACACTAAAATCATGAATATACAATTCATAACCTAAATTTTCTTTCGCTTTGCACATATTTAAAAGCTGGATTGAAAAGTTGTTTTTAAATTCATCAACATCCATAAGTGCTGACGAAATAAACAATCCTATATTTTTTGTAGTTAAAATTTCTAAGTTATTATTACAAAAATTTTGTATTTCATTTTGGATTTTATTATGATAAATTGATCCACCAATTATTATATAATCATATTCACTTATATCTGGATTTGGATGCTCATGTATATTCATCAAAACGACTTCACCCAACATCCTTTCTTTTAATAAAGTCACGCATCTCTTTACTGAGCCATGTTTGCTTGCATAAATTATAGCAATTTTCATTATATAAACCCCCCATTATTATCTAAACTTTTTTCCGTTTTGTCCCATTTATCAAGTTATAACTTATTATAACAAATAAAAATTATATTTTCAATAATTTAATAAAAAAAACTCTTAATTTGCTAATATTAGAGTTTTTTTGTTAAATTAACATTTATTACACAATTTTATATTATTATTGCGCGCCATTATCACATTTATTTCCCCAATAATCTATCAATTCTTCATTCCTGTATACTTTTATAATTTCGCAGTTATTAGAACATTTTTCACATTCATATCCTTTGGTCTCGAATTTCATATCTTTGATATTAAAATCAAAGTCCTGCTCGCACTTTGAATCTCTTGCAAGTATAGCAATTCCTAAGCACCCCATTAAATGTCCATGTTCATCTACTATAACCTTTTCACCGATAGATTCTTCGAAGGCTTTTGTTACACCTATATTTTTACTTACTCCGCCTTGAAACACTATAGGTACTCGTATTTTTTTACCTTTACCTACATTATTTAAATAGTTATTAACTACTGCCTTACAAAGTCCAGCTACTATATCTTCTTTTTTATGCCCTATTTGTGCCTTATGGACTAGATCAGATTCAGCAAAAACTGTACATCTCGCTGCAATTTTAGTTGGACTCGAAGATTTTAACGCGTATGTACCAAACTCATCTACCTCAATTCCTAGTCTTTTAGCTTGCGACGAGAGAAAAGACCCAGTTCCTGCAGCACACAATGTATTCATTGCGTAATCAACAACTATTCCATCATCCATTATAATTATTTTAGAGTCTTGCCCCCCTATTTCTAAAATAGTTTTAACATAAGGGTAAAGAGATGTAGTTCCTATGGCATGTGCTGTTATTTCATTTTTTATAGCTTGTGCATTAAGAATCGTACCTACAAGTTTCCTTGCAGATCCCGTTGTTCCAACTGCCTTTACTTTAATATTGTCATTTAGCTGAGTTTTTAATTCATTTAATAAATTCTTCACAGCTTGTATCGGATTACCCTCGGTCCATAAATATTTCTCAGCTAATATATTATTAGAATCATTAATAACAACACCTTTAGTAGATATAGATCCCACATCTATTCCTAAGTAAGCTCTTTCCATTTTTTATTTTTCTCCTTCCTCATTAGTAACATATCATGAAACGCTTCTAATCTAGTTTTTACACCTGTTTCTGATGTCTGCGAATCAAAGCTAAAGTATAATATAGGTATTTTATAATCTTCCGATATTTTTTCTAGGATTGGCATACAATTAATTTCAGGTGTACATCCGAAAGGCTTAATATGTATAATCCCGTCAAACCCTTTTTTTGCTAGCACTTTTGAGTGTGCTACACTATCAACTCCATCTGCACCTATGTTATATTGTAAATATGGTTTAGCTAGTTTTAATGTATTAGTCTTTTTATGTTCTTTTGAAAAAAGCAAATAAGAAATATTTATATATCGCTTTACTTCTATACCTTTTTTAGCTAATTCTTCTTCTAAAAAGCAGCTACTAAATGGTTCCATTAATACATATATTTCTCCAACTATCCCTACTCTCAAACAATCATTTGGTTTATTTATAGGTACTTCTTTTAATAATTTCGTATATTTTATAGAAATGCTTTTTAAATCTTTTATTTTTTCTATTGTAATTAATTCATCATGAAACTTTTTCTCTAATCGTTTAAAATCCCCATCATTTATCTGAAAACCTATATTCTCTCTTATATAATCTTCAAATTTATCCAAAACAGCTATTTGTTTATATATTAAATAAAAAGAATATAAAAAGTTTTTAATAGTGAGCATAGGATTAATTTCTTTAAACATTTTATAATAAAGTAATGGTTTGAAAGTTCTACTAGTTATATTGAAAAACTTAAAGTTATATCCTAAATTTCTTAATATTTCTTCTTGAACTTCTGAGTAGTAACCAAATCTACATCCACCACCGGCTTGTATCAAAACATTTGCTCCATTTTCTAACGCTTCAATATAGTTACCTAAATTATATTTAAATGGCACACACACAAAGTCGGGACTATGTTTTGTACCCAATTCTAATGTTTTTTTAGTAATTTTTGGTGGTAAACATATTTTTGCATTTAAAGTATTTTTAACAAAAGTTGCAATTGGTATATAATAATTCCCCATGTGTGGAAACGATATTTTATATTCTACAGACATAGGCGTAGCCTCCTCGCAGTTATTATATCTACAAAACTTTCTAGTCTTGTATGTATTCCTGCTTCACCCTGCAATTCGTCAATTAATATATACGATAGTGGTATGTTTTTAATTTTTCTTATGCATAAATCGTTGACCAATGAGTCTGGGCCACAGGGAAATGTGGTGAGAAATATAATGCCATCTATTTTTTCTTTATATAGTTCTATTGCACCTAATATCTCTTGATTATATATCCAATATAATGACTTAGATATTTTATATGATGCTCGTATAGACTCATCTTTAGAAGCTTTGTCGGCATAAATTACTTCTATATTGAGCTTTTTTAGATAGTCCTGAACTGGAAATCCAATGAGTTTATCATAAATATTATATGAATGTGCTACTATAAGTATTTTTATCTTATCTGTTTTCTCTAGTATATCTTCCTGTTCTTTTGTCTGTTTCCGTTCATTTTCTAATTGTTTATATTTTGCTTTTCTATATGCAAATAAAACTTTTACTATATTTTTATTAAGACTTAACCCTAATTTAATAAATCCAGCTCTTTCTGTCTTACCGTTTGCTATGTCAAGATTGTACTTTAAAATCTTTATATCCTTGAAGGTATTTTCTACAATATCAGGCATAGCAAAAAACTTCGTACATGTTTGATTTTGCTTTGAATAAGACGCTATCCTTGGAACAAATACATAATCCACTTTATTTCTTAACCAATCAACATGACCCATATATATTTTTGCTGACAGACAACTTTCGTCTATAGAATAATGAATACCTTTATTTAAATTTTCCTTATTAGTTTCAGGGCTTACTACAACATTACAACCTAGCTCTTCAAAAAAAGTCTTCCACAAAACTTCATGTTTAAAATATAGTAGACCCCTCGGTATTCCAACTTTAATCTTATCTTTCATCATGTGTTTTCTCCTTTGTTACTGAATAATGTGCTTATAAATTCTTTATAATAATCTTTATATATACAACATTATTATTTTATCCAATCTTTGGATTAATATCCATATTGTTTAATACAAAGGTGCTATCGCACATTTGTCGTTATCGAAGCGAGTACCAATCCCTGAATGTCATCCTGAGCGTAACATAGTGAAGTCGAAGGATCTCTCGGCTTACGCTTATATATGTGTGAAACTTGAGATCCTTCGACTATGTTTCACTTCGCTCAGGATGACAAAAACGGAGCACTTTCCTCCGGAAACAAAAAAGACAGATTATTTATCTGCCTTTCAATACAAAACACCCTGTATTAAATATTTTCACTCCTCATCCCAGTTGTGCCATACGTTTTGTACATCTTCATCCTCATCAAACATATCTATCATCTTTTGCATTGATTTTGTATCTTCTTCACCTATCTTATTAGTAGTTTTAGGTACTTTGAAGAAAATATATCAATACAAAGAAGTTACCATATTTTATAAATGTTTGTCTTCGTTCAATATAAGTTTTTATATTATACTAAAAATCATAGTTCATTATAGCAAATTAAAAAGAAACTTTCAATAATTTGAATAAAAAGTTATTAAATTAAATAATGTATATATTATATTTTCTAAATCTTACTTTATTCTAAACAATGATATATTCTCATATTCAGCAAAAGAATTTTTAAACGAACAACACTCTTTTCTCTTAATCAAGCCTTCTTTTACACCTCAATGCTCAACTTGTTCAAAAAGTTGTTACCCAACATATTCTAATAACAGATTACTTTATTTTCGCTCATTAAATCGAAATCAAAATCTGCCCTTTTATTCGAATTAGGTATTGCTCTCGGTTATTGTATTTTAAACTTTTGTATTACTGATTAATAGGTGTTATTACTAAATCCCTCAACCTATATGCAACGGAAGACCCCACATTAATCATTTCATCAAGAATATATTTATATGTTGCATTTAATTTTTCATCTGTTCTCACTAAAAATTCATTTGTAAAGAAAAACTTTCGAAGTATACTTTCCATACAATATAATGTATCTTCTTTGTTTAATAATATTTTAGGATCTCCATTTTTCAACACATCTTCTATGAGATAAAATGCACCAGGCAAATACTCATACCCTATTTTGTAAGTTGTTCTGGCAAGTGATTGAAATGGAAGAGGATATTTCCCTACAGTCTCATATGCATATCTTATAAAATTACCCTTTCCTTTGAAACTTCTCCATTCCGTTATATTTTCTTTCCAATACTTATAATCTAAAAGAAGGTTAGATACTAGTTCATCAGTCTTCATAAAATATCTATCTAAATTATCAGAGAATTTTGCTTCTGAAAATACTTTATAATAAAGTTTTTCCCATACACTCCAAAATACATCATTAGAAAAAATAGCATCTTCCTCTGATATCAACCTTTCAACAAAATCATTAGTAAAGTCTGGGTAGTTAATAGCATTTTCTACTAAATGCTCCCATAACTGTGATGCCGTAGCTATATCATGTTTTAGTGTAAAGCGAGCAAAAAGTCTAGGAAAAATAGTTGTAAATGAAGTTCCTAGTTTAGTTATCCAGTATCTATCAGATTCTTCATTATTTTTAATGTAATCTAGGAGACAATTTATTACATTAAGATATAATTTAATATGCTCCATATCATTTGAATCATATGGAATTATTTTTAGTGCATTAACATATTCATCAAGACTATATTTTTGCTTTGAAATTGATTTAGGCAATAATACAGATGGTATTAAATTATGTAAAACAAGTATTTTAATCTTTTTACTAATGTTCTTAACATATTTTAGTCTCTCTTTATTATCCAAAGTATTTCTAGCTCTGATATATGTATCCATATACCATTTAGAATAGATAACTAAACCTCTTATTATTGATTCTGCTAGTTTTGAATCTATTTTCCATAAATATCTTGATATCCCCACAGCTGCATAATCTTGAACCTCTATAATTTCATTAAATATTGAATCTAATATTAATAGTTTAATTTTTTTCTTTTCTTTATTTTCAGAATGGCTTAAAATTAATGGTAACACAAAAGCAAGTGGTCTCGTTGGGTCTAAATAGTTTTTAGTATATTGCTTCTCTCCACTAATGCTCGCCTTATTTTTTAAAGCAAATTCAACTATAACTTTCCTACACCAGCTCTTATCCTCATTTGTAATATTATTTAAAAATGTTTTATATCCTAAACATGCTACATAAACATAACCATAGGAATCATAAAAATTAGGAGATTTATTAAAATTTTGTATATTTGAATATATGTATTTGCCTTGTTCTAGTAATTCATCCCATGAAATATTACTAGGAATATCTTCATTTAAAAAAACATTAGCACTTGTCATAAGAATAGTTGCATTTATACAATTCCAATTTGAAAGTGGCAATTCGTCTTTTATCATACTTTTTACATCTTCTTGCTCAATTTCTCCTGGTATAACTGCCATATAATTTTCATCATATTTTTCAAACTTACACTTTCTTTTGTCCATACGATTCAAAGCTATTATCCATCTGCGATCATCATCTGTTCTTTCTATCTCGTTAGGAATTTTAATATAAAAGTTATCTAAAATTGTATATATCTTTTCTTCTAGACTTGTGAATTGTAAATTAAGAATAAGATTTTCCATATATTTATTTTCTAATGAATGCTTATAAGCTTTTTTTCTATCATTATAAAAAATTTCTTTATCGTATGTATGTGGAACAATATTATCATAGTCATGCTTAGATTGATCATACCTTATAAAATCCCATTCATAAAATTCCTTTATATTCATTAATGGCAATAATGAATCGCTTAACAGATCATAATATTTGTTACCGAAACTTATTAATACTGCAGATAATGCAATCGACCTAGACTCAAGCATTATTTGACTAAACACACTTTGTATTACTTTTTCATCCCATCTCATTTCAGCAATATCGTATAACCAATTTTCAAGTGCCTTTAATGCAGAGGTTAATAAATCTGATTGAGTAGAATTATTTGTATACAGTCCCCATAGCGTATAGTTACCCCATTGCTCAATTATGTCTCCATTATTAAGGGTAATTTTTAACTTTTCAACTGGCTTATATTCTGAGTTTTTATTTATATATTCTGCATATTTGTCAGTCGAATAATTAATAAGTCGTATAATAAATTTTATAGCTTTAGCTGGATGATATCTAAATAAGAAAAGGATCGGACCTTGCATACCACTTGCTGGAAAAAATTCACCATGATTAGGATTTAGTCCCCATATTCCATTTTCTTCTTCAAAAGGTCTGTACCATACCTTTGTATTTTTTTCCACTTTTGCTATCCATAGGTGAAGTGCTATTTTAATTACATGGTCTGGTAATTGCTTACACAAAAAGGTACAATTTAAAGAACTTATTAATTGTTTTAAAAACTCTTTATAATCAAATTCTGTCTTACATGATTTTTCTATCAAAGAAGATTCAATTAATTCTACCATTTCTTCTTGAATTACTTCTGTTACCATTGAAGCTATATCAATAAATATATTTGATTGTTCTCTTGTTCCAAATATATCATTCATAATATAATGAATTGCAATTAAACCACATTCTCTAGATCCATCTGGAAGGGGTTTATCTATACTAATTGTTTTTTGAAAATCTTTCAAAAGTCCTATAATAGATAATAGTGGTATTTTAAGTTCACTTGTGATGTTTTGGCATATAAACCTAAGTAAACTAACCCATCCTTTACCATTAGGAATTAAAAATACATCTGAATATGAAATATCAGGGTTATCATTTTCAATAGAGAGTCTTTTTAATAAATCTTCATTAATTTTTTTACATGCGGTTCTAGCAATATGTATGAACCTTTTTAACAATATACAATCATTTGCTAATAGGTCATCCTTATATGTTTCAAAGAAAATATCCGCTTTATCAGAAAGTATGATAGCTGACATAGTTTCATCTTTCCAGTATTGTCCAATGTCAGCAGTAGTTAATGTTTTAATTATAAAGTCAGATTTTTCAACTTTATCAATATTATCAAATAACCATAATCTGTATGAACGCCTCATAGCTATATCTGTTCCTAAGCTTTCAAAAAATTGACTGTTATTTGTTTTTCCAATATATTTAGTTTCAACATATTTTATTAATGCTATATCTTCTAGGACATCGTGTGCTGGGGCATAATTTCCTTCTTTGCAGATTAATATATTATCCGATACTAGTTTATGTGCAACTTCTATATCAACCGAATCTATAGAAACATATGTAGAATTTCTTTTTGCTTTTGCTAGACATATAGAGGTAAAAAGGTTCCCCCTTTTTACATTCATTCCTTTATGTACATATTCATTGTTCATGATAATTTTATTCCAAATTATATTTTTAAATTGTGATTCATCTATAGATATTACATTTTCGGAGTGCCATGAAATTTTACAGGCTTCGCTTAAATAAAATGGATTTCTAAGTAATTCATATAGATTTGAATTATCCTTTATTTCTGATAGTTCAGGAATATTTATAAAAACTTTCTCCATTTCCTTGTCAGTTAGATTTTTTATAAAACATGTTGCAATATTCTTGTTTTTATCTAATATTAATTCCATTATATGTTCATATGAATATTCTCTGCATCCAATTACTAATTTAATACTAGGATCATCTTTTATTAACACTAAGAGCTGAAGAAAAGATGTTCTATCAGCTAATTCAAATAGTCTTTCACCACTATCAATAAAGATAACTTTATTAGTTAATAACATTAATTTAGAGAAAAATTCAATAGCATTACCTTTTATACCTATATTTTCTAATACCTTATTTAGGCTGTTGCAGTTAAACTCCTCTGCTCGAATAAATAGAATGTATGTATTTAAAATATTAGTTAAAACATCTTTTATAATAACCGATTTTCCAACTCCTGCATTTCCTGTAATGATCGTGATATCATTACTATTAAACTTTTCAATAATTTCACTAATATATCCATCCCTAGAAATTTTTAACGATCCATTTGAGTATTTAATATCATCTCTTATCGTTTTTAAATATAATTTTGTGTTTTGATTAAATACATCTTCTATAATATTATAAATAGCTTTAGTTATAAATAACTTTAATATATCTTTTTTCATAGAGTCAATAGTTATTTGTAATGCCTGTGTATTGGAATCTGCTATGTATTCTATAATCTTTGTCCATATACCTTCTATACTTTCAGTACATTCTGGATCTTTCGCTAATTTAATTAATGATAATACATTACTTCTATCTGTGCTACTCATATTATCAAAATCATAACTAGCAATATACAACGATTTAACAAATCTCCAAAGCAAATCCTTGTCTTGTTGTCCATTATTAAAAATTACAGATTCAATATTGGAAACTATATCCTGCTTCCTTTTTGAAGAAAAATCAGTAGTATATATTTTATTATAAAATTCAATGCTATCAAGTGATGACCTTGCCCAATCAAATACTGTTCTAATGTTATCGGTATCAGTTTTTGATAATGGTTTAGTAATTATAAATATTCTATCATTCCCTTCTCTAAATAACGCTCCTTTAAAATCTTCATATGCAGACATAATAACATTCGAAAAATTTTCATTGGATTTTATAAAAGAAAATGAATGCTTTATTTGTGTAATCATCTTATATTCAACATTATCTGAATCTTTTAATAAAACTACAATATCATCTGTATTATAGCCAAATATTCTTGCCTGTAACATGATTTTTATAGCCTTTGCTTCTCCAAAGGAGGGTAACATCCCACCTATAATCATATTAAGTAGAAAAGCTGCTTGCACTTTAAATTGAAAGGTGTCACCACCGCCACCAGTTGAAAAAGGATTAGACACTTGTGCCACTCAACTCACCCCTTACTTTTTAATTAATTCGCGTATTGACTATTTGAATTGCAAATTACCTATTTTGATTTATATTACATAAAATTCCTACATATTTGCTTATATTATACAGTATTTTCTTGCATTCCACAATAATTATTTATTATAAAAAATTTTATTTAAAAATTAAATGTTCTAGAGTATGTACCTTAGTTATTCTAAATCCTATATATCAGTTATAATTCTATATAAAATAAAAATATTATTTAAATTCTATATAATTTTGTTAGTGTGGATGTTTATCTACTATGTCTCAAAATTGTAATAAAAAAGGGTTAAGATTTGTAAACCCTATCCCTTACTCAACTAAACTATTTAATGCATTTGCCATATGACTCATGTTTGTACCTAAATAATATCTTTCAGTTGTAGTAATACTTGAATGTCCCAAAATCTTTGAAACGGTCACAATATCTACATTCTTCTCTTTAAGCAACCTAGTGCCTAAACAAGACCTTAGGCAATGAGGATTTACTGATTCAATTCCTGCGCTAATGCAATATTTACGCAATATTCTATTTATTGCTTCTCTTTGTAACGCACCACGTTCTCCAATTAATAATTTACTTTCCTTTGTAATTGGTCTTACTTCTAGATATTCTTTGATAGCATTCTTTACATCTGAATTTATCGGTATTTCTCTATACTTACAACCTTTTCCTTCTCGAACTACTATATAACTAAAAGTATTAGTTCCATTTCTTTCGGTAAGTTTAATATCTTCTAATTCAAAACTTATTAATTCTGATACTCTGACACCTAAATTATTAAGCATTTCAAATACGCAAATATCACGTTTATTACCTTTTGCATATATTTCACGTCTTAGTTTATTTAAATCGCTTTTATCTATTAATTTAACGCCTTTAGCTATGTTATTAGATCTCAACTGCACATCCTTAATATTCACTTCTTTGCTTTTACCTA
Source organism: Clostridiales bacterium GWD2_32_19 (assembly GCA_001795385.1). Lineage (GTDB taxonomy): Bacteria > Bacillota > Clostridia > Lachnospirales > UBA12420 > UBA12420. The sequence continues at coordinate 70,531 of MGOU01000021.1, read as the reverse complement.
TAGCAACTAAATATTTATTAAGTTTGAGAAATTATAAAATTGAATTAATTGCTTTACTTCACTATCTGAAAATGTATTAACTACTCGCTTTTCTTCCCTTGCCCAACTTACCTTTTCAATAGGATCTTTTAATATATACTCTTCTGTTACACAATATTCGAAAAATACTTTTAATGATTTATGTATGCTATTTATATACCTATTCGTTCTTCCTGCATCTTTTTTCATTCTTAAGTAATCACGTATATGTTGTTTTTGTACTTCCTCTAATTTATATATTTTATATATTTTATATATTTTATATTCCTTTTCAACAGTATTCAAAAACAAACGAATATTATCTCTATAGGTTTTGGTGGTCTTAGGGCTCAATCCTTTACTTGTGCATGAAAATATGTAGTCATCTAATTCTAAATACATAAAAAACACCTCTCTAATGAATTTTTTACATTCATAAAAATAAGGTGTTTGTCATCGCTCGAATTAGATTTTGAGTGTAAACGTATGTCATCACTTAACGGTTTTTAGAATTAAAAATATCATCAAACCTTTATGTAATAAGTTTTCTACTCCTCATCCCAGTTATGCCACACATTCTGTACATCCTCATCATCGTCAAACATATCTATCATCTTTTGCATCGACTTTGCGTTTTCTTCATCTAGTTTGTTTGTTGTTTGTGGTATCATTTTTACTTCAGCTGAGACAAGTTTGAATTTTTGCGATTCTAGTTTTGCACATATATCTGAGAAATCATCTACGCTTGTTATTATCTCATAGCCTTCTTCATCTGCGAGGAAATCCTCTGCTCCAGCGTCTAGTGCTATAATCATAATATCATCATCATTCATGTCGTCAGTTTTTTCAATAAGTATCTGACCTTTTTCATCGAACATGAAAGAGACACATCCTGTAGTTCCCATGTTGCCTTTTCCCTTTGTAAATGCACTTCGTACACTTGCTGCTGTACGATTTTTATTATCAGTTAATGTTTCAACGATAACAGCTATCCCATTCGGACCGTAACCTTCATATATTATAGTTTCGTAATTTATCGCATCTTTATCACCTGCTGCTTTCTTTATAGCTCTATCTATACCATCATTAGGCATATTGTTAGCTTTTGCTTTGACAATAATATCTTTTAGTTTTCTATTTGTACTAGAATCTGGTCCACCGTCTTTTACCGCTACGGCTATTTCTTTACCTATCTTTGTAAATATTTTACCTCTAACTGCATCTTGTCCTGCTTTTCTGTGTTTTGTATTTGCCCATTTTGAATGTCCTGACATAATTAAACACTCCTTTCTATTTATAAATATTTTTATTAACTAAATTAAGTTCAAAATTATTATTGGTTTCTTCATTAAGCATTTTTACTATATCTTGTACAAAATCAGTTATCCCTGCAAATATATCCATGTTTATTTTATCTGTATAAATTATGTTCTCGTACTTTATATTACTTTGTGAAAGTTTGTGCTTGATTTTTTCTAAGTCACTATATTCACAACTGAGGTGGTATTTATCATATACCTTTTTAGTAATCAACTCACATGCTAAAATCCCCTCGCGAGCTGCATCACTGTACGCCCTTAGGAGTCCTCCAGTGCCAAGTAAAGTACCCCCAAAATATCTAGTTACTACCACACATATATTTACAAGATTCCTGCCGCGGAGTATCTCTAGTATAGGCATACCTGCACTTCCTTTTGGTTCACCATTATCACTAAAGCTTTCCACTATTTTATCCTCATGTAATATTCTATAGACCGGAACATTGTGTCGAGCATCGTTATGTTTTTTGCAAACCTGATTTATAAATTCTTTAGCTTCTGATTCACATAATACATCCCTAATATTTGCTATAAACACGGACTTTTTTTCTTGAATTTGAGCACTTACTTCGTTTTTGATTGTGTTGTATTCTTTTATCATAAGTATGTAACTGCTCCTTTAACAAAATCTATTTGACAATATAATACCATTAATTAATAATAAAGTCAAATATCTTTATTGAAAATTACTCTATAATATAAAAATGAGACAGCATTGTAATGCTGTCTCATTTTTGTATTATTTTTTCTATATCAAACTACCGATTCTCTCGGTCCAACATAATCTTCCGTAACACTATCTTCATTTTCAGGCTGAACATTCGTAATTGTATCATATAATTTATTTATATCTAATCCATACGGGTTATATTCAAATATTGTACCGTTTACATCAAATGTCCTTGCTATCTCTTTATCTCCTAAGTTTGCAGTTAGTGTTGTTCCGTTTTGCTCTACTATTAGAGGTGTTAGACCTGCATCAGGGAAATAACCATCATTCATTGAAGTTTGTATAGTTGCATCTGTGGTTTTCGCTGGTAGAGTTGCCTCGTATACCCTTTTCTTTGCTCGTTCTTCCTGTAATAATATATCTAATGGTTTATTAAATTTCATATAATGTTTTTTACTAAGTTCTATACATATTGCTTTTTCTTCTGCTATATCTACATCTGTTTGCATATTAAACCAGTTCATTGATTCACCCAATATAGGGTTAAAATCAATATAATTATTGCCTAAAGTAAGCTTTAGCTTATCATTTTCATTATTTGGTGTTACAGTTATATTTAACATTTTTGCATATTCTTCTACATATGATTTTATGTATGTATTTATCTTTATATATGCTTGATCTAATTCTTCTTTGGTACACTTATTGCTCGCATATTCCCCATATTTAACTGCTTTTTCTGTAAATGCTCTAGTTTGAGCTTGAGAAGTTGCATATACAAGTTTTAACATATCTTTATTTGATGCATTACTATTTTCTATTTCTTGTAAATCTGCTGTTTTATCACTTTTTTGTTTTTCAACTTCTGCATATTCTTTTATATCATATAATACAGGAAACCCTAGTGCCGAAGTTTGTTTAATATCTCTTGTTTTTATTTTCAAATCTTCCATTTCTTGAAATTTTTTCGCACTATATCCATGACTTTCAGGTAATTGACTTCGTGACATATTAATATAATTTAAATTATCTTTATTAATTATTCCTCTTTCAAATAACTTCGTTGCATCTAAAATTGTCAGTTCATGCATGTTTATTGCCGTTATACCCTCTTCATTTAATTTTGTTTGTATATATTGTATTATTTGTTCTTCATTTAAACCAGCTACAGTATCATTAGTAATTTTAAATTCAAAATCATTACAGTTTATTCCTCTCTGAGTTAATTCATTGTATAGTTGTGTCCTTGTAATATTTAATGTTGTACCAAAATCACCAAATTTTTTATACATATTTCGTTTACCTTGATTATATGTAGCTTCTGTCATAACTAAGTTAGTAGAATCACCAGCATAGATAGCTTCAAAAACATTATCTAATACCAATGCATCAATGTTTTTTACAGCACTTCTCTCCGTAAATATTCTCGTACAACTTGATGGAAACAATACTCCAGAATAATCTTCAATTTTATTATTTTCTGATGCACGTAAAGTGCTCATATTTTTAAAATTCTCTATGCCTTTTAGTTGTTCTTTTGTATAATGCTTAACATTAAAACTTAATATTTTATCCTTAATAGGCTCATATATACTTGTATCTGTACAGCTTTCATTTTCTACAAGTACATCAATTAAGTTCAACTTTGAATTTTTTATACTTTCCACAAAATTTGTGCCGTTTATATTGTTAGTTGTTCTAACAGATCCTAAATTTGGTAATAATGTTAAATATCCATAGTCTTTTGTATTAGGATCTAAAATTTCCAAAAATTTAATATTAAGTAAATCACGTTTGGTTATAGATCCAGTTTTTATACCATTATCTATAAGATTGTCTCCAACCTCTATGTTTTTTAGTTGTTTCCTTATAGCGTATCCTACACCTTCAGAACCGATATTTACTACCTCATCTAAATTTTCAGTAATTGCTACAGGTTGCGTTTCAGTTATTGATATAGGTTCTAGTGCATTTGCTTTCGTCGTTGGTACAAATATTGATGTAATAATCCCACCTAGTATTATAGCAGCCGACTTTGCAACTACTTTTAATGATTGAAGTTTAGGTAATTTTTTTGGTTTATTTTCCATATTTTGAACCCTCCTATTATTTAATTAATATTTACATATTACTATATATTTAAAAATATGTCAACTTTTTCAAGGTAAATTTTTGAATTTTTATTACATAAAACCCATTTAATACAGAAAAAGAGACAGCATTTTATTAAATGCTATCTCTTTTTCTGCATTAGACTTATATATAAATCAATTTCCACTCCATTCTGTATTACCTTGAAGATCGTCTATAAGTGTATTTTGTAAATCATACCAGAATGTTTCACCATGATTTGGATCAGGACTAATAATTGTTCCGAGACCCTTTAATATCAAGTCGATTCCACTTGGGTTTTTATTTCCAAAGCTTGTAGGATCTGTACCATCACCCCATGTATTATCTTGTTGTGTGTAATCTAAACGTGTATTAATAGTTCCACCATTTGTTATATCATATGATTTGTATGCATCTATTTCAAATAATACAAGTAAATTTGGACTTGCATTTGTATTTATAAACTTACTTGCTTGGTCTGCTCTCGATGGGTCTAAAGTAAGGGCAGCACCTGAATCTTTTCGTACAAATTTTGCGTCTGGTCTTAGATAATATTCAAAGAACCACTTATACTCTTCTTTTGCAAAGTCAATAGTTTTTATAACACCTGGTTCATCTATTAATCCACCTGTCCATGGTGTTTTTCTTATAAGTGTTTTAGTCCAATTTGCGTATACATATTTGCTAGCATATTTATCTGCTGGTATATAACTATATACTTCTTTATATCCTTGTGATGTATTTACAAAGTATCTTGCTTTTAGATTTATTTTATCATCCATAAAGTGTCCATATCCTATTGTGTCTAGTTCGAAATATACCCTATATCCCAATTTTATCTTACTTGGTATTGTGTTGGTATATGCTGGCATTTCTCTTGTTGGTATATATTTATCACCCTCTAGAGTTGCTTTCCATTTAGGATCTGCTATTTCTGATATCCTAAATCCATCTTTATATTCAGGGACTGCTTTATTTATAAATATTGGTATCGCATTATATTTAGCATCATCTGGTCTTCTAACTTCTATATGTATGTTTGTTATATCTGTTGTATTGGTACCTGTTATAAGTGTTACATTTCCTGCTCTGTCTGTTATTCTAAAATGTAGATAATAATGGTCACTCTTCATATCTTTCCATAAATCTGTACCATCTAAGTCTATAGTTGCTCTGTATGCATTATCTTTTTCTGTAACATCGTTTATGTATTTATTCCCTGTTCCATTATATGCATGAAGAGTCTGCCACTCGGTTGTTATATCTGCACCTGATTTTATTAATGCATATTCTATATTTGCTATACCTGATATATTATCCCAAACTGCAATTTCTATTTTATTCTCTCTATCAGATATATATTCTATTCTATTTTTCCCTCCGACTGTAGTTATATATGACCTACCTGAGAAATTCAAATCTATACTAGGTCTTGTTGCATCATATTTATATGGTCCTTTTAGTTCTGTCCCAAAATTGTTTCCTACAGGATCTATTATTCTGTCTACATACAGATAGTACTCCCCATCTTGATTTATGTTCATAGTGAAATTTATTTCTTTAACTTCATTATTTCTTGCTACTACTCCTTGTCCTGTTCTTCCTGTGTCTACAGATTTTTTTATCTCATTTGTGTCTACATATTCATTTGCGGTTGTATCTCTTTTATCCCATGGATCATTTCCTGGTGTATATGCTTCATTTTCTAATCTATATTGTAATATATCTATACCTGAGTCTTTATCTTTAAAACTTAGACCTATTATAAATGGAGTTCTAAACCAGGTTTGTGATCCTTCACCTGCTCCACTATAAGTAATCGTAGGTTTTGTATTATCTAACAAGTATGTATTTGTGTCATCATTAGTATTTGTAGCAAAGTCTTCTACTTCTAAGTATGCTGTATGTACTCCTGTAGCTTGAGATATAGTGTTTACTTCTTCTGAACCCAATACTTCTGATGATCCATAATGTTCTTTAGTTGCTAACTTTGTTTCAACTACACCACCAAGTACTAAACTTTGAAGGAATGCATTGGTTCTGTCTCTTAAACTTCCATCCCATATACCTGATTTGTGTCCTGTTCTATTATAGCTAGTTGTAAGTAAATCTGAAATTGTTCCTATAACAGTTATTTTTTCGTAACCTGGCCCACCATACCATGTATTTTCAAGTATACTAGATAATTTAACAGGTCCTGATGTACTTGATATATTTGCTCTAATAGCTACTGTTGGGTCAGTATAATCTACATTATATATACCAGGATTAATATTTCCATTCCAAGGCGGTTTAGCTGGAGTTGGAAAACTCCCTCTAAAATATGCGTCTTCATTTGTACTTGATGTCCACCTACCACTTAATCCGCTACCATTACTAGGTAGTGATGGTCGACTTGGCACAACTAAACTAACCCACCAACTATGGCTATCCCATATTCCTGGTATTGAGTCTAGTTCTATCCTTTTACCTTCATTTAGGTTAACAGTATCATTATGACTTATATTTGCACCACTTCTTAATGCATTTCCTGATGCAACTATCCTATGTAATTCCCAATATCCTGCATAGGTACAGTCAACTCGTACTGTATCACTTTTATTTGTATACCAAGTTCTAGTAGTGGTATTTCCCTCAGAATCGGTAGATGTTGATGTATGCTTTTCTCTCCATGTCCATTTATAGTTTAGAGTTATGTCTTGTTCATAAGATCCATTTGTTTCAGGAGATTTTGACCTTGTTGCATATGTGTTTTTTTCATATGTAGAGTTATTTAAAGTCATAGGATCTCTCCTATATGGCGTTGCATCGGGTTCATAAAATACTCTCACATCATCATTGTCTGTCCAGTTAAATCTAGGAGGATTTACTGAGTCAGGTGGAGAATATAATATGTCATATTCGTTTGTACTTGGCACAGGCGTTCCATTCCAATAAAAATCTATCCACATATATCTATTTGGATCGTTTACCCCAAAGGTAGCGTTAATAGATTTATTTGGTTGAAGTATTTGTGCTATTACTGGTCTTGAACTTGTGGGAGTACAATAATATGTATATCCTGTACTTGTGTAATTTGCAAAGTTTGAAGCTGAGTAACCATATGCAGTGGTATTATATGCTATAGTTTCTGCATATAGCGCTATGGTTGATACTGTTTTTGTAGTTGTTGTTAAGACATTCCCAGCATTGTCTAAATGTCTTACATTTATTACACCACCTGAATTTTTCTTCCATATAAAACATAAATTTACTGTTGTATTTGGATTTACTATATTTATGGATGCAGTATCTCCAGTTGTCAAGCTTACACTATCAAACGAAGAATCTAGCGAACCATCAGCTGGATAAAATAGTGAAGCACCAGTATTATATATAATTTTCCATCCCACATATGTATATTCAGTTGTTGGTGGCGGATAGCCACTATTACCGTTATATGGTTCATCATACCTTAATGAGAATGAAGGATATGCAAGAGATAGTGATATTCCTTCATTTTTTCTTAGATTACCATCACTAGTGTCTACCAATACATTTCTACTTTCATCTGCATTATAAATGTTTAGTCTATATGCTAGCGCAGGTGGCATTGTACCTTTATTTGCTTGTGATTTTCCTGATGTGCAGTACTCACTACCACCACTCCAACCACCTAAGCTCAAAATCTCGTCGTCTTGACTTGATCCGAGTATCCAAGCTCCACTTGCATTTTTTATACCACCATTATTTATATAAGTTGTATAATCAGAGCTCATTGAACTTGGTCCTTTTCTCCAAATATCAATTGTTCCACCGCCTTGCAATGTGAAAATTGATCTCGTATACCATAGATATTCTTGTGTAATATCAACTGTTCCTCCAACTGCAGCTTCTAACTCTGCTTTAGAATTAAACTTCCACTCTGCAGTATTTAAGTTATGTCCTAGATATGAGGTTAAAAATCCTGATCCACTAAAATTTTTTCTGTGTACAAGATGATTTACTGCACCTGTATACTTATTTTCTACAAATCTTAGTTGCAGCTCTACACTTACGATACCACCTGTTAAACTGCTAGTATTCCCTCCCCCACCACTGGTTCCTGGATCTATTATACCAGATGCACATGTTATGTTTATTGATAACAATAGTATTATTAAAAAACTGAGCATTCCTCTAAATAAATTCTTCATCTTTTCACCTCCTAGTTCATTTTTATAATTTTATTAACCATAAATTCTGCGTTTGCATTACTTCTTATTTCTATTTCTACATATTCTTTTACAGTAACAAATTTTTCTATGTTTGCATCAAGCGTATTCAAATAAGTATACTTCAGTATCCCTCTAACTGCAACAGTTCCCGTATCAGTAATATATACCAAATCATTATTTGTCATAAACTGCGCTTCGCTTATAGTTTCGTCATCTATATATTGTTTTATTAGTTTGTCTTGGTATTCTTCATAAGAATACTTCTCGTTGTTATCTAATACATCAGTTGTCCCCATAGATTCTATATAGTATGTTCTCCACTCTTTATCATTTTCTTTTAGTTCCGAATAATTTACACCATATTTTACTTTTTCAACATAAGTCTTCGCCGTATCTATGCAAAGATCTGTTATATATTCTCCTAATCTTTCAGTAGAAACTTGTCCGAAACTTTTTGTTAATCCTGTATATCCTGTTTTATACATGTCTTTATTTATTTGATAGTCTTGCAGTATTTTCATATCTTCTTCTGAAAATATAGTTTCTACTTGTACTCTTTTAGATGTATCTATCATTCTCACAATTACTGTACTCGCTTCTGCTCTTGTGAGGCTATTATTAGCTTTAAACTCGCCGTCTGAGTATCCACCTATTATTCCTTTCGAATATGTTTTAAGTACAGATTCTTTATATATATCTTTTATACTTTCATAATCTTTTAAAAGACTTGCATACTCATCCAAATTATCTGCGTATTCTTCTTGTAATGCTTTGGATATTATTATCGCCATATCAGCCCTGATTATAGGTGCTTCAAACTCTTCAGGAATCACTTCCTTTGATGATAATATGTTTAAAAACATAGCTTTCTTTATATACGGACTAGCCCAGTAATCGCCTCCATTTTGTAGTTCATTATGCCCCATCGCTGTGATAACCATCTTTACAAACTGAGCTTTTGTTACTGTATTATTTGGTTTAAATGTGCCATCTGTGTATCCATTTACTATACCTTTATCTATTAAAAACTCTATATTTGATTTAAACCAATCTGACTCTCTTACATCCGTTAAATTTAGGTCACTTGCTTCTACAGTTGTATATCTTAGGTTTATGCTGCTAATACCTATTAATATTAGCACTACATATGCTAGTATATTTTTTATTTTGATCACTTTGCTCCCTCCTGTCAGAAATTATTTTATACTTTTCCAGGATACCCGTATGTGGGCATCCTGGCCTCATATTAATAAACTTCTTTTATATCTGTCCTGTCTCCAGTTATTGTTACATTATATTTCTTATTTAAAACTGATCCACTTGCATTTTGTAGTTTTATATAGTATGGTATGGTGTAATTTGTGCTTGATGGATTTATTTCTAATTTTATACTTATTGCACTATTTACTAATGTAATATTTGCTATCGGTGTACTGTTACTTCCGAATGTATATCCGTATTTCGTATAAATTGGTGATTGTGTGTTACTTGGTAGATGCATTTCTATAAATGTTTTTTCTTCTCTGTTAAATATTATTATTGGTTTGTTTGGGTTTATGTTTTTTACTTCTGCTGTTACTACTGTAAATCTGTCCACATTGTCCTTTATAGTGAAGTTATATGTTCCATTTCCTGTTACTCTAAATACTTTTGTCATATATTGTCCATTTACTGCTGTACTTATTAAAGTTGCTCCACTTGGGCCTGTTATATCTTTTGGTCCACTTTCAATATCAGTCATTCTTACTGTTATTGTTGATGCTGTGTAATTGTCTACATATGCTACTTCAGTTAGTCCTGTTGGCTCATTTTTGTCTGTCCTATGTATTAGTTCTACTATTGCTACTGACTGTGGGCCTATCGGACCGTCAACTCGCTCTTCTATTAGTTGTCCATTTATTAATCGAGTTATTTCCGAGATATATGGTATTACTCTTATGCTGTATTTCATCTCGGCATCATACCCTGTTCCTATTGTTTTTTTGTATATGTTATTTGGGTTATCTCTTAGGTCTAGTCCTGTTTTGTTGTGCAAGTATATTTCTGTACTCACACTGTTGTTTGTTTTACTTGCTATCACACTTTCACTTGGATAGATTTTTCCTTGACTACTGTCCCATGTTGTTGTATCACCTGCATCAAATCTACTCCACTGATTACCGTCATATATTTCTACATAATATCCATTTGCTCTTGCTACTGGTACCCAAGTTAGTTTTATTTGTCCTCGTCCTTCGCTTGGGTGCCATACACCTGGTATCACTTGATATTGTAGTACTACAGCACCCATTTTTGCGTATGTTTCTTCCCATCCTGAGTCTGCTATATTTCCCATCGTTTCTATGTTTGCTGTCCCTTCTGGTGAAAGTGCTGTATCTTTAAATTTTTGGGCTGCGTATGTTTTGTCCCACTCATCTTTTATTCCATTGTCTATTATGTAATATAATCCCGCTTTGTCTATTTGTCTTATTTTCACTCTATATCTTGCTCCATTTCCATCTATTGCTCCGTCGTTTACCATTGTATTTGTTATTTGTTGGCTTACTTGACTTTGGTTTGTTATTCGTATATATTCACCACTTTTTAATATGTTATACCAACCATAGTTTACCCCATCTACTTTTCCCCATTTTTGTACATATAATCTCATCTCTCCAAATCCTGATGAGACAATACTTACATTTCCGTCTGATTTTATATTTACTATTTTCCCTTCTGTTGTTGTGTAGTTATATCCTAATTCAGAGTTTATTTGATCTAGCTCTGATTGACTGTATTCACTGTAAGCTGTCCAGTTTGTTTGCATTACCCCGTTTTCATCTATTGATACTGTTATACTTGGTTCTTTTGGTGCTAGCGTGTCCATTTTCAATTCTTCGTCTAGTCTTGTTGATGATATATTTCCCATCACATCCACTGCTTGTACAAATAAATACCATTGCCCAATTTGGTTTAATTGTAGCTGTTCCGCCTTTATTGTTGGGTTTTCTGCTAATGTTGACCAATACCCCATATATAAATCTAAGTCTATTGGACTTATCGCCTCTCCCATTAAGCTTGATGGTGGATTAGACATCCATTTATACCTGTATTTTGTTATTCCTCCTTGATCTGTTATTGTCATATTTACTAGTGTCTGATAACTTATTTCATTATTTGTTGGTATATTAAATGTTATAGTAGGTCCATTATTATCTATGTTAGATATTGTTATTGTTTTTACAGCTGCATTTCCAAACTCATCTTTTGCGTATACTGTATATACTCCATTTGTTGATACTGTAAAGCTTGTTCCTGATAGGTTTGTTCCACTTGATGTAAAATATGATAATGTTTGATTTCCTACTGCCCATTTTTTTACTGTTATAGCATTATCGTCTGTTATTATGCAGTTTATTGTTACTAATCCATTTGTTAATGCTGTTGGTGTTGCGCTTAAGCTTATCACTGGAGCTGTTGTATCTATTACTGTTAATTGTGTTATTCTTGCATATCCGCTTCCATAACGCTCTCCACTTAGCATGTAACCGCCACTAACTCCACCTATATAACCAGATCCTCCACCTGCACCTGAGTCATCATAATCTCTATATCTTGAATAGTCGTTACCACCAGAGCCTCCACCGTAGTAACCACCACCACCGCCTCCACCACCTGATCGTGAATCGGTATTATTAGAACCACCTTGACCTAGTGAACCTGAATTACCATAATTAGAACCACCATATCCACCTGAACTTTGAGTTCCACCAGAACCCGGAGTACCGAAATGATCTCCTCCTGTTCCTCCAATTGCTCCACCGCCAACTCCTCCGTACGCTGGACCAATACCTCCTCCTCCTCCAGCAACAATTATCCTGTTGTAGATAGAAGTACTACCCTTTCTTATATCTGTACCACCACCACCGACATCTGATGATCTACCATGTCCTGAGCCTCCTCCATTATATCCATTAGAGCCTCCCACATAAACATATAGGATATCATTTTTTGCTAAAGTTATTTCACCTTTTGAATAACCTCCTGTCCCTCCAGAACCGTTACCACCTTGTGCACCCCATACTTCTAGTAAATACTTACCCGCAATAGAGGCAGTAAATGTTTGCTGACTTCCAATATAACCATAATTCCATATAGTTGCTGCATCTACTGTAGTTGGTATATATAGTCCACTACTTATAACAAAACATATACTTATAACAATTGCTAAAAATCTTTTCATATAATATTTCATCCTATCGTCTCCTTTCTAAAATATAATTTAGTTAATTATTTTACTTATGCTAATTCTTCCATTATAATTTATTAATTCAATAGTTATATCTTTTTCTATTGTATTATTTAAAGTGAAATCACCAGTTCCGCTAGTATATATTGTTTTTACTGTTCCTGTCACTTGTATTTTACCATCTAAAATTTTTACTTTTAGTTTATCTGATTTAAACTCAGCCTCACATATTATTTCATTTGCAATTATTTGTTCTTTAAGGAATTGCTTATAACTATCTGATTTATAGTTCTTGTTTTCATCTGTTACATCGTTGTCTACAATTGTAATATCAAACTGTTTTTCCCACTCTGTTGAATCTTCTATAATTTTTTTATAATTAACTCCATATTTTACATTCTCAATAAATATTTTAGAAATTTGAATTGCTGTTTCGGATAAATCATTTTTAATACCCATGCTATCTACCATATTTTTATATTCATCTGCTCCTGCTTTTTGTCCCTCTTCAGCTTTTAAAAGTAATTCCCCAACATTTACTCTATCATCCTTACTCAACATTCTATATATAACCGTTGTTGCTTCTGCCCTTGTCAAACTATTATTTGGCTTAAACTCCCCATCTGGGTATCCTGAGATTATTCCTTTTGAGTATGTATTTAGTATCTCTATCTTATAAAAACTTTCTATACTACTATAATCATTTATTAAAGCTGCATACTTTTGTATATCACTATCGTACTCTTCTTTCAGTGCGCGTGATATTATAACTGCCATGTTTGCCCTGTTAATTGGTTCATCATAGTTTACTTGACTACTGTAATCAATATCAGTAATACCTATTTCATATGCCTTTTTTATGTATTCTCTCGCCCAATATACATTTCCGTTTACTATGTCTGTATGACCGAGTGATGTTACCACTAACTTTATAAACTGTGCTGTTGTTATTGTTTCATTAGGCTTAAATGTTCCATCTTCATATCCACTTATTATTCCTAACTCTGTTAATATTGCAACATTTTCTAAATACCAATCTTTCTCTTTTACATCTAAAAATTTTTCTATGGCTTTCTTTTTCAATTCCACCACGTCACTTTTAACTTCATCTAACGTTTTAGCAAATACAGTACCTGTGTTTAAAAAAAATAATACTACCAATAAACTTACTAATATCTTTCTCATTACATTACCTCCTCGTATAATATGTTATACTTTAAAATACCATCCCTTCGTTATTGAATATATTTTGGATATGGTAAAATATTTATATTACTTAATCTATTATATCATCTTTTTATACATATTTCGACATATTTTTAAATAAAATTACGGAAATTTTTGTATTAAAGCAAATAAGGGACTTAACCCCATTATACAGACTTTAACTAGTATTATACTTACTATAAATATTAATAAAGGAATACATAGAAAAAAAGAAGAGTCCAATATTATATACTGTCCTCTTCTTTTATACATTAACTGATACAAACCTTAATTTCCACTCCACTCTGTATTACCTTGAAGATCATCTATTAGTGTGTTTTGTAAATCGTACCAGAATATTTCTCCGTGGTTTAGATCACCGGCAAGAATTGTTCCCATACCTTTTCCTATCAAGTCATTTCTTGATGGATTTTTATTTCCGTAGCTTGTAGGATCTGGACCATCTCCCCAAGCATCATCTTGTTGTGTGAAATCTAATCTAGTGTCAAATCCAGGATAAGCATAATTAGGGCGTCTATACGCATCAACTTCAAATAACACAAGTAAATTCGGACTTACTTTCGTATCTACAAAGAATTTTGTTTGATCAGTCCTTGACAAGTCTATGTTAGCTGGTGCTCCTGCATCTTTTCTAACAAATTTAGCATCTGGTCTTATATAAAAGTCAAAGAACCATCTATATTGTTCTTTTGAAATGTCTATTGTTTTTATGACTCCTGGTATATCTATGTTATCAATAGTATAATCAACAGTCCTTATCCTATCCATTTCCAAGTTTGGTTGTTCTACATAACTATTACTGTATTTATCTTTTGGTTGATACATAGATACTTCTTTGTATCCATTTGGTGTATTTACAAAATATCTTGCTTTTACATGTAGCTTATCATCTCTCGTATGTCCATATCCTGTTGTATCTACTTCAAAATATGTTCTATATCCCAGTTTTATCTTACTAGGTTTTTCATTAGTATATGCTGGCATCTCCAGTACTGGTATATATTTATCACCTTCTAAAGTACTTTTCCATCTTGGATCAGCTACATCTGTTAATCTAAATCTATCTGTAAATTCAGGTACTACCTTATCTACAAATATCGGTATAGAATTATATCTTGCTTCTGCTGGTCTTCTTAATTCTATGTGTATGCTTGTTGTTATATCTGTTGCACCTGTGCCTGATACAAGCGTCACATTTCCTGCTCTGTCTGTTATCCTAAAGTGTAAATAATACCAATCACTTTTCATGTCTTTCCATAAATCAGTAACATCTATCTCTATAGTACTTAAATATGGATTATCTTTGTCTTTTAAAATATTTATATATTTATTTCCCAATCCATTATAAGTATGAAGCGTCTGCCAACCAAATGTTAATTCTGGAGCATTAGATATGTCATCTTCTTTCACCAAAGCATATTCTATTTTATCTATACCTGATATGTTATCCCATACAGCTATATTTATCTTATTTTCTCTATCTGATATATATTCAATCCTGTTTATTCCTGCCATATTAGCCAGTGCAGCTCTACCTTTGAAGTCCATATCTATACTTGGTCTTGTTGAATCATATTTATATGGTCCTCTTTCTATACTACCAAGGTTATTCCCTACCGGATCTATAACATGATTTACATATAGGTAGTATTCTCCATCTTCTCCTACTTCCCCAACTTTACCTATCTTTATAGTTGAGTTTATTTCTTTTATTTCATTATTTAAATCCACTTCTCCTTGTGTATCTCTACCAAAGTCTATATTTTTTAATTTTTCATTTGTTCCTATATATTCATTTGTTGTCGTATCTCTTGATTCATTTCTTAAATTATAATCTATTTTATCTAGACCTGAGTCTTTATCCTTGAAAGCCATCCCTATAGTAAATGGTACATTAGACCATGTTGGGGATCCTACACCCGCTCCACTAAATGCAATAGTTGGCTTTATATTGTCTAGTAAATACAACTTTGTAAGATCATTTTCATTCTTGGCAAAATCTTCCACATGTAAGTATGCTGTATGTCTTCCTGTATTTTTACTAGAATTAGGAAGCGATTTTGTCTGAATATCTTCAGGTGCTATAGTTTCTGATGTTGTATAATGATTTGTACTAGCTGGCCTTACATCAACAACTCCACCAAGTGTTAAATCTTGAAGAAATTCATTTGTTGTATCTGTTAAATCAGCATCCCATATACCTGATTTATTTCCTGTTTTATTATATGTAGTTGTATCTGTATCTGAAACTGTGGCAATTGTTATTATTTGTTCATATCCTGGTCCACCAAACCATTTTCTTTGAGGTATATCAGATATTTTATTAGGAGTTGATGTGCTTCCTATATTTGCTATTATTTTTACTGTTGGGTCTGTATAGTCTACACTATATTTACCTGGATTAACTTCTCCATTCCAAGGAGGTGTACTTGGAGTTGGGAAATTAAGTCTAAAATAGTAATCACAATCTGTACTCTCAACAAAACTACCAGACGCACCACTAGCTGGTTTAGTAGATGGCTTCGTCGGTGTAGTTACCCAGTGAGAATTTGTATCCCATACCCCTGGTACAGCATTCAACTTTATCTGTTTGCCTTCATTTAAATCTACATAATCTTTGCTCTCAATAAGTCCATTACTAGGATTCCTTAAGGCATTCCCTGATGTAACTATATTATCAAGATACCAGTATCCATAATAGGTACATGGAACATCATCGGTTTGTGAATGATCCTCACTTTCAGTCTCACCATCTGCATTAGTACTATATGTTGTCCACTCCCATTTATAGTGTAATGTAACATCTTTCTTGTAGTTACCTACATATGTAGTGTCTGGAGTACGTGATGCAGAGACAAAATTAGAGTTTTTTACATATGACGCACCGCTTTGCATAGGATCCCTTCTTAATAGAGTTGCATCGTTATATACTAATACACCATCCCCATCATAAAATACTTTAACATCACTATCATTTGTCCAGTTTACTCTATCTAGATCTGTATAAGGTGGAAAAGAATTGGCTTCATCGTATATTATATTATAAGTTGTGCTTACTGGTGGTGTTCCTTGCCAGTAGAAGTCTACCCATGCATATCTAGTGGGATCGTCCTTTGCGAATGATATTGATGTTGTATTTACAGCTGTTTTTGCCGGCATTCCTGGTCTTACATTTGTAGCTGTTTTGCCACCATTTGAAGAACCATCTATTGTGAAGCCTGCTGGAACGCTTGCTCGACCATACGTATTATTGCTATATGCAATAGTGTATGGCGTAGGAGTAGCAGTAGTAGACATAGGTACATTCACAGCAACTGATGCTAAAACATTCCCTGATTGATCTAGATGTCTTACATTAATTACACCTGATTTGGTTTGCCTCCATATAAAACATACATTAGCTACTGTATTTGGACTTATTATTATTCCATTTACAGTACTTGAAGGTGTCAGAGCTACACTATCAAATGAAGAATCTAATGAATTATCATATGGATAAAACAATCTAAGGCCTGTATTATATATGATTTTATATCCCATATATGTATAGTCAGCTGTTGGAGTAGGAGGATAACCACTAACCCCATTATATATTTCATCAGTACTCAGTAATGAGAATGAACCGTCCGCATTTATTAATGGTATTCCTTCATTCATTCTAGGATTTCCATCACTACTATCTATTAATACATTCCTAGCCTCATCTGTATTATAAATATTTAGCATGCCACTATTACCAATTTTATCGTTAAATACTTGTGATTTTCCTACTTTTGAGTATATTTGACCTGAAGGTAAACTATTCCAGCCTGAAGTAATAATACTTGTAAATTCGTTTAGATATGCCCCATAGCTAGTTCTACCTAACACCCAAATCGAACCATGTTTAAGACCAGCTCCTTCAGCAGCCTTATAGTCAGTTGTCTTATCACTGCTTGCTAAACCTACCCTATAAATGTCAAAGTTAGATGCTCCAAAATTATAATATATTTTTATTCTTGTATATGCTATTGAATTGTTAGGAACTATAGCGGGTATTTTACCTGCAGTAACTAAAGCATTTAACTGCGCATCCGTAAAATTCCAATTTGAATCAGACTGAAAGTTATAATTTTTTGCATCTGTCATAGGTGTATCAGTCAACACGATATCCGAGGATGCACTAAAACGACCTCCTACAGATTCTGCTGAAAAAGTACTGTCTAAATTACTTAATCCTCCAAAATAATCTGGCCAACTACCATACATAAAAAACTTTTCATGTAAAATAGTATCACCTGCGGGACCAGCAGTTTTATCGGGTCTATATACAAGCATAAGTCTTACAGCACCTATCCCTCCATTTAGAAAAGCTCCGCTACCTCCAGACCCTCCTGATATTCCCGGATCTATGTCTAATGCATTAGCTATATTGGAAAAACTAAATATGCTTATGAATAGTAAAGTTATTAATGATATAAATAATTTATTCTTCATGTTGGTCACCTCCTAATTTAGGTATTTGATGTTTTTGACAATAATTGGTTGATTTGGTGTTGCTGTTATTTCTACTTCTACATCTTTTCTAATTAATGTGTTTTTTGTTATGTTTTCTTCAAGTGTGCTTACATATTTATATTCTAGCATACCTCTTACCATTATATTTCCTGTGGTAGACTTGTACATAAATTTATCACTTGTGATAAATTTAGCTTCGTTAATTATTTGATTATCAATAATGTATTTAATTATTTTATCCTCTTCTTCTTTATTTTCTTCAGCTTTAGCTGCTAAGTACGCAAGTCTCCAAGGTATTTCATCTACTTGCAACTTAGTATAGTCAACTCCATATAAAACATGCTCCAAGTAGTCTTTTGCTTGATTTTCATAAACTAATGAATAAAATGTTCCTAGTGTGCTTGTTGTTTGTTCGAAGCTTAACGCTTGTCCACTTGAAAATTCGTAACCTTTTAGTCTTGCAGTATCTTCATCTGTAAACTCAACCTTTACTTTAATTCTAACATTTTTATTCAGCATCCTCACTATTACTGTACTTGCTTCTGCTCTTGTTAGACTGTTAGTAGCTTTGAATTCACCATCAGAATACCCGCCTAGTATTCCCTTTGAGTATGCTTTTAGTACATATTCCTTATATATATCATTTATACTCGCATAATCTTTTAGAAGTTTTGCATAGTCTTCTATGTTTTTCACATAGTCTTCTCGTAATGCCTTTGATATTATTAGCGCCATGTCTGCTCTAGAAATAGGTTGCTCAAATTCATCTTTCGTTACTATTCGAGGCGATAATATTTCTAGCGTCATTGCTTTTTCTACATATGGCGCTGCCCAATAGTTGCTTCCAGATGGTATATCCGTATATCCAATTGATGTTATAATCATCTTAACAAACTGAGCCTTTGTTACTGTATCGCTTGGCTTAAATGTACCATCAGCATATCCATTTACTATACCTTTGTCTATAAGAAATTCTACATTTGACTTAAACCAATCTCCATCTTTTACATCAGTTAGTTTTAGCTTCTCTGCATAAACATTTGTATTGCCTAGATTTATATAAATGTTTATTATTATTACCAATGTATATACTACTACTAATTTCAGTTTTCTCACTTAGTTCCCCTCCTACATGATTTGGTAGTGTAAAATATTCAAAAGTTTTGACACTATCTAATTTATGTATTTATCTAATTATATACTAAGTATTCCTGTATTATCTCAGTCCTGTTTCCATTAATCAATACATTAAATTTAGCATTTAATACTGCACTTCCGCTATTATTTTGTAATTTTATATAGTATGGTATAGTGTAAGTTGTATCAATAGTGTCAATAACTAATGGTATATTTATAACATTATTACTTACACTTAATAGGTTAGTTGCATTAGGCGCACTATTACTTCCATGTGTATCTCCATATTTTGTATAACCCGCACTTTTTACTTTATCTGATAAATGTATTTCTGTTACCAGTTTACCTTCTCTACTAAATACTATTATTGGTTTTGCAGGATCTATATTTTTTACATCTACATTTATTGTCTTAGTCCATCCCACATTATCAAAAGCTGTAAACATATATGTTCCATTTATTGATGTTTTGTATACATTCGTTA
This sequence comes from Clostridiales bacterium GWD2_32_19, assembly GCA_001795385.1. Taxonomy (GTDB): domain Bacteria; phylum Bacillota; class Clostridia; order Lachnospirales; family UBA12420; genus UBA12420. The sequence goes on along the minus strand of MGOU01000021.1, from coordinate 50,643 downwards.
TGTACTGCCCTTTTATTTCTGTTGATATCAGTTCTAGACCACTCATATTACTCGGTACTATTTTTTGAGGTCCACTTTCCGTGTCATTTGCTGTTATTGTTATAAATGCTGATTTATAGTAGTTAGCTACAGTCGTGTCGTATTCTACCAATATTGCAGCTGTAGGTGGTGTTCTATCCGTTCTGTTCTGTAATTCTACTTTCACAGTAGAATCTGGTCCTATAGGTCCTGGTGTCTGAATTTCAACACCATTTGTCATAATTGAAGTGTACGGTCTTACTCTTATGCTATACATTGTTTCTGCATTATAAGCCGTTCCTATTGTTTTTTTGTATATAGTGTTTGGATTATCCCTTAGGTCTAGTCCTTCTTTACTATGTAAATACATTTGGTCGCTTATACTATCATTTGTATAACTGTTTAATACTGCTTCACTTGTGAGAGGATATAATTTTTGTTCACTACTATCCCATGTTGTTGCTTTACTAATGTCATATATACTCCATTGATTTCCATCATATACTTCTACCTGATATCCACTTGCTCCATCAACTGCATTCCATGATAATAGTATTTTCCCTCGTCCTGCAATCATATCCCATTCTAGAGGTTCTGTTTGATATTTAAGCACTACTGCTCCTAAATTTGCAAATGTATGTACCCATCCTGAGTCTGCTATGTTTCCCATACTTTCTATATTTACTATTTCTCCAGTAGCAAGTTGTGTGTCTTTAAATTTTTGAACTGCATATGCTGGGTCCCATTCATCTTTTATTGTATAAGTTGTTATATAATCTAGTGCTGCTTTGTCTATTTGTCTTATTTTTACTCTATATCGTAATTTAACTTTGTCTATAGGCTCAGTTAACATACTGCTTGTTATCTCCTTACTAACTTGACTTTCATCTGTTATTTGTATATATCCTTTGCTGTCATTTACTATGTTAGACCAACCGTAATTAGTGGTATTTCCCAGTAAACCCCATTTTTGTACATATAGCCTCATTTCTCCGAATCCTGAAGCTACATAGTTTGTTTGATTTACTTCACTTGCAGCAAATTCAGAAAATGGTGTCCAACTTGTTTGCATTACATTATTATCATCTATTTTTACTATCAATTCTGGTATTTTTGGTGCTTTTGTATCTATTATTACCTCCTTATTCATCCTTTTTGAACTCATAATATCTTTATTATCTGTTGCTTGAGCAAATAGGTACCATGGCCCACTTTCCCTAAATTTCAGCGTCTCTGTTACTGTATATCTTAGTCCTTCAACTGGCATCCACTCTCCCATGTGTGGGCTTAAATCTAAATTACTTATAGTATTGCCCAATAAACTAGATGGTGGATTACATAGCCATTTATACCTATATTCCTTTACTCCTGATTGACTATCGTTTATTGTCATATTTATTAATGCTTGATATGCCACATCACTACCTGTTGGAACTTCGAAATTAATTAGTGGTCCTAAACTATCAGCTCTCACGAACTCTACTGTTTCTGATGTACTTAATTTAACTCCATCTACTTCTAGATATACTCTTAGTATGTAATGATTATATTCTATTAAACCACAATTTGCTATGTCTATTCCCTTTTTCATGAATAGTATTTCTTTTTTATTTGATACTAGTCCTGATACTAAAGTTTCCGGACCTAGTTTTATATTTCCGCTCATGTCTTCTATTTGATATTTCACGGTGATACTTCCAGTACCTGGAAAGGACAAGCTTCCTATTATATCCATTTGATTAAAGTATTCACCTTTATGTTCCTCTGGTTCGCCTGCATTTTCTGGTGATATTATTATTGGTTTTCCTAGTATTGCATTTATTATTTTATTTAATTGATCCGATAAGTTTGCAGACAGTGGCAATGCAAAACCACCAGATGCCTCTGCCAACAGAGTATGTGCTGATTGGTCATTAAGACCTATAAATTTAGTTTGGGTATCACTTAATAATTGTTTTAAATTATCAAAGATAGCTTGCGTAGTATTCCCCGGTAGCAAGTTTTCATCAGTTATTCCTACTACATACTTTGTAGCATCCGCTCTCCAATTATACTTGTTTATCGCATTTGTAGCACCCAGCACAGAATCTTCTGAATCACTGTTATCAGTCGGTCCTTCAGGATCATTTAAAAAATTCTTAATATTATCTGGCTGATCTGTCATACTATATTTACCATTTACAGTTCCTAAATTGTAATAATGATCACCCATTAGTATACATCCTAGTCTAACATCTATACCTTGGCTCTTAAGTGTTGTAGAAAAATTTACAATATTAGTTTCAACACTATTGATATAAGTGTCCATACTACCACTTGTATCGATTGCAAAGACCAAGTCAACTGGTCTCATGGTCATGATACCAGAATTTCCAGTTTCTACTGTGCTTGTATATAGATTATATCCCCAGTTATATACTGTAGTATCATCTGCCTTAGGTTCTAATGGTATTATTGCGAACTTTGTTATATTTGTTGGTTCCTGAAAAGTTGCTTCAAAGTTATATTTAACCCCTGTCTGCATTATTCTCTGAACACCATTTGTTCTCATCCAACTAGTACCATTATTTATCCATAATACATAGTATTCATCTAAAAATGGAGACGAACTTGTAGCCTTTATTTCATATCCTGCTTTTAGTTTTACTACACCACTCCAATTATTATCACATTTATATACATCAGAATTCCAATACCACTCACTCTGTTGTAGTTTTCCTTCATAATTTACATTCCATGTTCCACTTGAATTAAGAGTCCAAGTATAAATTCCTGGTGTTACTGCTGCATTTGATATACTAAAATTAAACACCACATTAGATAATGTAAAAATTACAACTAATATTAAAGCCCCTATTCTCTTAAATATTTGATCCATACTAGCCACCTCCTTAGTTTCCACCAGTACCAGAAATCACTTGTGGTACTGATCTATCTTTAATTTTATCTAGCAATCGTACTATCATAGTACTTGCTTCTGCTCTTGTTGCATTATTGTTAGGTTTAAATTCTCCGTCTGGATATCCCTTTAGTATTCCATATTTATATGTCTCTATTATGTATAACATATCTTGCCCATTAACTTTATCAATATCTTTTATTTCATCTGCATATTTTATTATATCTTGAGTACTTGCTTCTTCGTTTATTATCTTTGCAATTATTATTGCCATTTCACCTCTTGTTATAGGCGCCTCATAATTTTGGTCTTTACTGTACTTGCTTTCAATGTAACCTTCTTGATATGCAACATTTATATAATTATTAGCCCAGTACTCACTATCTAACTGTATATCATCTCGCCCTATTGATGTAATAGCCATCTTTATAAATTGGGCTTTTGTTACTGTGTTACTTGGTTTGAATGTTCCATCAGTATATCCGTTTACTATTCCTTTTCCTATTAGTAATTCGACATTTGATTTAAACCAGTCTCCCTCTTTTACATCAGTTAATTTTAAGTCATTTGCTTCCACTTTTGTATAGCTAATATTTATGATACTAATACTTATTAATATTATTATTATATACGCCATTATTTTTTTCACTTTCTTCACTTAATTCCCCTCCTATATAATGTTTTTTCAAAGTCCATCCATACAACTTATAGACTTGATGATTGTAATAGACTTGATGATTGTAATAAACTTTATCTTAATTATTATATTATATTATACCATTTAATAAAGTTTTTTCAACTATTTTTCCAATAAATATAAAAACCTTTTAAAAATATCTTTAAAAGGTTTTTATATTTATTGGATTTTAAGATTATATGTCGAATAGTATTTCATTATAGTATTTTTTACTTGTAATGTATCATTGTTTTATTGAGTTTTAAACATTTTATGATAAATAACTGCACAATACTTAGCTTTTTAGTATCCTCATCCCATCATTTTTTCTAACATTTCTTTTTTGAATTTTTTATATTCACCTGACAAAATTGCTTGGCGTATTTCTTCCATAAGATTATTATAAAAATATAAATTATGAATAACACATAGTCTCATACCCAACATTTCTTTTGCTTTTAGTAAATGTCGTATATAAGCTTTACTGTAAGTGCGACATGTAGAACAAGCACAATTTTCGTCAATTGGTTTACTATCTAGTTTGAATTTTACATTAAACATATTTAATTTGCCATAAGTAGTATACACATTTCCATGTCTTCCGTTTCTGGCTGGCAGTACACAGTCAAAGAAGTCAACACCTCTATCCACCGCCTCTAGTATATTTTCAGGTGTTCCTACTCCCATTAGATATGTTGGTTTATTTCTAGGCAATTGTGGTACTACAGCATCGAGTACGCTATACATTTCTTCGTGTGATTCACCAACAGCTAGTCCTCCAACGGCATAACCATCTAAATCAAATTCCGATATCACCCTTGCATGTTCTACTCGAATATCATTTACCACACCACCTTGATTTATACCAAACAGCATTTGCTTTTTATTTATTGTATTATCAAGACTATTTAGCTTATCCATTTCAGTTTTACATCTCTGTAGCCAGCGTGTTGTCCTATTCACTGAGTCTTTTATATAAGAAACATCTTCTTTGCTAGGTGGGCATTCATCAAACGCCATTGCAATAGTAGATGCAAGATTTGATTGAATTTGCATACTTTCCTCTGGTCCCATAAATATTTTCTTACCATCTATATGTGAAGAAAAGTATACTCCTTCCTCTTTTATTTTACGTAGACCCGAAAGAGAGAATACCTGGAATCCCCCAGAATCAGTGAGTATAGGCCTGTCCCATACCATAAATTTATGTAAACCGCCTAATTCGTTAATCAACTCATCACCAGGTCTAACATGTAAATGATATGTATTTGATAATTGTACTTGACACTTGATATCTTTTAAATCTTCTGTTGATACTGCACCTTTTATGGCAGCCTGTGTTCCGACATTCATAAACACTGGAGTTTTTATAACTCCATGAATTGTCTCAAACTCGCTTGATTTAGCCAACCCATCTTCTTTTAATATTTTATACATTATCTCAATCCTTTCAGCTATCTATTTATTAAAATACATATTATTTCACGAATTTTTTCGTTATATTAAAAAACAGCCCATTTCTTACTCTTCCCCAACCAATAGGGTATCCCATACAACCAATCAAATAAATATCAGATTTTATTGTTGCCTTAAAGCTTATATTATTTATATACTTTTTATACTCATCAGATTTAAAGTCAAATTCATAATAATTTTTGAAGTCTTCTTTTTTCAAAATGCAAGACAATGCATGAGATGGAGTGAAATTATCATATTTTAAAAATCCTATTACAGATCCTGTATTTCTGACATCTACATTTTCTGTATTTATTGCATGTTCGGGTAGTATATAAAACTTATTATTATTTCTTACAACTTTATCTTCTAATGTTATATTCATATATTTCTTTTCGAATGCTATATACGGAGTTATTTCGTTATTATATTCTTGGTATGCTTTATTATCTAAATTATTATAATTTTCAGAAATAAGTTTTTCCAATACTAATATGTACATTTTTTCAGATGAGTATTTATCACTAATTACCATCTTAGCATCATATTCAGAATCAATTTTGCCTATATATACATTTTTATGAGCATTTAATATTTTATTTAACGCATATTTTTCTTCTAAAAATGAGTTACCTTTTGCAGAATATAGTAATTTTCCACCATGCTTTAACATAGATAATGAATTATCTAAAAGATTATATATTTTTTTTGTGTTTTCTGTAAGCTTTAATTTTCTTACTTTTATAGGCATCTTCATATAATTTGTTTCTTCATCCTTGTGATCTTTAGTTGGAGTTACCATTATTCTATCAAAACTATCTTTATTAGATTTTAAAAGCTTTTCATGTCCAGAATTTATAGATATAAAGTTTGTAATACCAAAGGTTTGAAGTTTATTGGTAGTCTTAATAGTTTTTGCTTTATTTTCACTATTAGCAACAAGTAGTCCTTTATTTTCTAAAAACAGCCCAGCTTGTATAGTTCTTACTCCTGAAGCACAAGAAAAAACATCCAAGACCTTATGTCCTGGTTGTATATCTAGTAACGATATTGGATATAGTTCTTTAGGATCTGCAACATGAAACAATCCCGAATCTATGCTAAGACTTTTTAAAGCAATCAATTTTTCGTGTTCATCTATCACATATCCTTTATCACACCACGGTATTTTAATTAATTTTATATCAAGTAAGTTCTCAAAATCTTCCTTTGTTATTTTACTAGAGTTTAACATTACACCTGTTTTTATCTCATTTCTATAAAAATCTAATGCTCCGTGTTTATGTGAAAAAAGAACAAAACTTTTTTTCATATAATTCCCCCTTAGGCATTTGAGGTAGTGTAAAATATTCATAGTACTAAATACTACACTATCCCTTTATATTCAATATATTTTATCAGTATTATCTTTCCCCTCCTTGTCATTGCAAGTGCAGTTCCTTTTTTAGTTTTATTGCCAATCATCAACTTTCTATATTTTTTTTACTATTAGCCCCTAGATTTTTTATTTCTTCTGCACGTTTTATCAAATTACCCTTTCCGTTTGAAAGTTGGTTAATTGCTTTATCATATGACTCTTTTGCTCTATCAACTTGTCTTCCTATATCACCTAATGTTTCTAAAAAAAGAGCAAATTTATCATACATTTCACCACTTTTTTTTGCTATTTCCATTACATTTTTAGACTGATTATCTTGTTTCCATATATAACTTATGAGCCACAGCATATACATAAGGGTCATAGGTGTTACAATACCTATCTTTTTATTCCACGAATATTTTAATACATCACTTTCTTCATTTGATATTATGCTAAAAATATTATCAATAGGAAGGAACATAAAAACAAAGTCTGGAGAGTTCATCCCCTCTCTTCTATCATAGTGTTTTGATTCTAAGTTGGTAACATGATTTTTTATTGAGATAAGTAGATTTTTCAACATTTGATTTTGTATTTCTTTTGTTTCTGCATTTATATATTCCTCATAGTATTTTATTGAAACTTTTGAGTCAATGATTATATGTTTATCATCAGGTAATAATATTATAAAATCAGGCTTTAGTTTATAATTATCTTCATCTCTAATATCCATCCCTACGCCTTGTGATAGGTATTCTATACCATGTCTAAGCCCAGATTGTTCTAGTATCCTTTCGAGTATTAGTTCACCCCATGTCCCTTGAGTTTTGCTTTCTGATTTTAGAGCTTTTGTTAGTTTATTCGCCTCTTCTGAGATATTTAATCCCACTTTTTCTAAGTTTAATATTTTCTCGATTAAAGTTGCATTTTTCTCAATACTTTCTTTGTGAGTTGTATCAGCTTTATCTTTAAACTCTTTCAAATCTTTTTCAAGGGGTTTTATGACATTTATTAATTCACTTTCGTTTATCTTGTACATTTGGGTCATTTTTGTATCTAAAATATCATTAGCAAGATTTTTAAATGCTTCACCAAAATTCTTTTCAATTTGATCTATTTTTGATTGTTTTTCTTCTGCCTTTTGCAGCTCAAACTGAATTTTCACTAACTCTTTTTCTAGTCTAAACTTTTTATTATATATTAGAACATACATGAGTAGCATCCCAATTGAAAAACCAATAAAGACACCAATAATTAAATATTCCATAAATGCACCACCTTGATTAATATGAGTTTCCTCTCCTAGAGTAGGGGAGAACCTTAATTTAGATTTTGTACTATACTTTCTACCATTCTACCTTATAAACATAAAAAATTCAAGCTTAAACTTGAATTTTTTATGTTTCAACTGATATTATGTATATATATTACCTTCTAAGCTGATTTGCTTGTTGCATCATTTCATCTGACGCTTGTATTGATTTTGAATTTATTTCATATGCTCTTTGTGCTACTATCATATTTACCATTTCTTCAACTATTTGTACATTAGAACGTTCCAAATATCCTTGAAGTACTTTGCTCTTTTTATAAGAAGGTACTTCTTCTTCAGAAATTTCTTTTCCTGATGCTGCAGTTCTCTTATACAAGTTATCTCCTATACTTTCAAGTCCATTTGGATTAAAAAACTGTACTACTTTTATCTTTTGATTCAAATCTACCTTTTGACTTGTAGAATCAATATATGAAAATGAACCATTTTGATCTACTGTTATCTTACTAGTATCGATTTCCCCATTTTCTCCAGAGAGTACTATAGGCTCGTTATCTTGATTCATAATTACGTATCCTTGAGCTGTAGTTAAATATTTCATTCCATCTGCATCTGCCGATACTTTAAATGATCCATCTTTAGTATATACATAAGAATTAACATCATTATCGCTTTCAGTTGCTCCAAATGATTTTACTGCAAAAAATCCGTCTCCTTCTAAAGCAAAGTTGAAAACATCACCTGTTTGTTCGATATTTCCTATGGTAAAATCTTTAACAGTAGCAGCAGCTCTAACTCCATGTCCTATTTGTAAACTAGTTGGCCTTGGATTTTGGCTTTCTTCTGACCCTCTAGACTTTTCCAAAGTTTCATAAAACAAGTCTTTAAACTCCATACGTGATTTTTTATATCCTGTTGTTGTTACATTTGACAGATTATTCGAAATAACATCTATATTTAACTGTTGAGCTTTCATACCACTAGCCGCTGTCCATAATGAACGCATCATATTCTATCACTCCTTTTAGAAAGTTGAAAATTATACTTTTCCTATTTCATTTGCTGATTTTGATAACAGTTGGTCATGTATTTGAAGTAATTTTTGATTTGTCTCAAAATTTCTTGTTATATTAATCATATCAACCATTTCTTTAATAATATTTACATTTGATGTTTCTGTATAACCTTGCATTACTTCTCCATTAAATTCAGTAAACTTAGTAGCTTGTGTAGTTGTAAACATAGAACTGCCTGATTTTCTCAATGTTTCTGGATTTTCGATATTTACTACTTTAAGTTTAGCTATCTTTTCATTATTTAAAAATAGCCTCCCATCATTATCTAGAATATAAACCTCTCGATCCGGTATAAATATATGTTCTCCATTTTCATCTATAACTGCATCTCCATCAGTAGTAACCAGCTGCTTATTTTCGTTTAATGTAAAGGATCCATTTCTTGTCAAACGCTCAACTTTATTTCCATTTGCATCTTTCGTTTCTATAGTAAAAAAACCATCACCCTTTATTGAAAAATCAAGCTTATTCCCAGTTTGTTTTAAGGAACCTTGCATGAAATTTGTATATGTTTGATCACCGTAAACGCCCATTTTCATACCGCCTATAGTTTTATTATCATTATTTCCAATTCTTTTAGTGAGTTCATCTTTAAACGAACTTACTACCAATGTATCTTTTTTAAATCCTGTTGTATCTGCGTTTGCTAGGTTATTTGATACTGTATCAAGCAATTTTGATTGAGTAACCATTCCTGTTGCAGAAGTATATAATCCACGTATCATTAACAACATCTCCTAGAGTATATTATAGTACACTTACTTTATCGGTATATTTAGCAAAAAAGTTTAGAGCATATACAAAAAAAATAGTTCTCCCCCTAAAGTAGGAAAGTTAGAGGGGGTAAGAGGTTTAGTATAAAAACACTACCCCACCTAACCTCCCCTACTCTAGAGGAGGAACTAAAAATATAAATCACTACATTTTAATATACTCTGTCCCAATCACATACTTCTACATATTTCCCCGTACCAATAGCAACACAAGATGTTGGATCATCTGCTATTACCGTAGAAATTCCTGTTTTAAACTCAATCATTTTATCTAATCCATAGAGTAAGCTTCCTCCACCGGTCATTACTATCCCTCTGTTTGAAATATCTGAGGCAAGCTCTGGGGGAGTTTTTTCTAGAACCGCATGTACTGCTTCTACTATGCTAGTAACAGGTTCACGTAATGCTTCTAACATTTCTGTAGAAGTAACTGTCATGCTTTTTGGTAAACCTGTAATAAGATTTCTACCTCTTAGAGTTACTTCTTGTTCAACATCTCTCTTATAAGCAGAACCTATACCCATCTTCAATTCCTCAGCAGTTCTTTCACCTATTAGGAGATTATATTTTTTACGCATATATTTTATTATTGCTTCATCAAAATTATCACCAGCTACCTTTAAAGATGAACTGACTACATTACCACCTAGCGAAATAACAGCAATATCTGTAGTACCGCCTCCTATATCCACTACCATACTTCCGCATGCTTTTGTTATGTCAATACCTGCACCTATTGCAGCAGCTATTGGTTCTTCTATGGTTGTTACCTTTCTAGCACCTGCTTGTTTTGCCGCATCTTTAACAGCTCTTTTTTCAACTTCAGTAACTCCACTAGGAACACATACCGCAATTCTAGGTTTTATAAACATTCTTTTTCCAATAACCTTAAAAATAAAACTCTTCAACATTTTTTCTGTTGAATCATAATCTGATATTACTCCTTCTCTTAGAGGTCTTATAGCTACTATGTTTCCTGGAGTTCTACCTATCATTTGTCTTGCATCCTCACCAACTGCTAAAACTTCTCCCGTGTCTTTGTTTTTTGCAACAACAGATGGCTCACATAAAACTATACCTTGTCCTTTTACATAAACCAACACAGTTGCTGTTCCTAAATCAATTCCAATGTCAATACCCCACATGTTAAACATACAAAAAGCCCCTTTCACATTAATTAGCAGTTTCCAAATTATTTTTTATCTAAAAACCTTGAAATTTTTTATATAATATATTAATATATATTATATAATTATTTTTATGAAAAGTAAAGTAAAATTTTCATATATATTAAAGGAGATATAATAATGACAATACTAGGAATAATTGTAGAGTATAATCCCTTTCATAATGGTCACTTATACCATCTACAAAAATCAAAAGAAATTACAGGTGCAGATTTCGTTGTGGCTATTATGAGTGGAAACTTTACTGAACGTGGTGAGCCTGCTTGTATAGATAAATTTGCTCGCACAAAAATGGCTGTTTCATGCGGTGTTGACCTCGTAATAGAGCTGCCTACCCCTTTTTCTTCTAGTAGTGCAGAGTTTTTTTCATACAATGCAATAAAAATATTAGACGATATGAATATAGTCACTGATTTATGTTTTGGTGTTGAAACCAATAATCTTGATTTGTTATCAGAAATAGCTGATGTGCTAATTAATGAACCAGATGATTTTAAAATAAATATAAAGAATGCTTTAAGTCAGGGTAATTCATATCCTAAGTCAAGAAATATAGCACTTACAAAGCAGTTTATTAACAATATATCTGCTAGTGAGTTTGATAATATAATAAATTCTTCTAATAATATTTTAGGTATAGAATATTTGAAATCTCTGAAGAAACTTAATAGCAACATAAAACCACATTTGACAGAAAGAATTAATGTAAATTATAATTCAGAAAATATAATTGATAATTTTACTTCTGCAACTAATATACGAAAAATTACCAAAGAAAAAGATTACGAAGCATTAAAAAAAGTTATGCCATTACCAGCATATCAAATATTTATAGAAGAAATAACTAAAACCAATGGAATAAGGGAACTTAATGATTTTTCAGATATTCTTCAATACAAGCTAAAAACAACAAATAAATTACAATTAACAGAAATTTTTGGAATGAATGAAGGTATAGAAAATAGATTACTTAAATGCGCCAATAGAAATTATGATATAAATAGTATTATTTCTGAACTAAAAACAAAAAGATATACCTATACTGCTCTCCAGCGTTTAATCCTTCATACTGTTTTAAATATTAAGAAAGCTACTATAGAAAATATTTTAAAAAACGAACTATACGCTAGAGTTTTAGGTTTTAGAAAAGAAAGCGAGTATTTACTTGAATTACTAGATAAAAACTCAAAAATACCTGTTATAACGAATGTAAACGGCGCAACAAAGAATTCAAAAGCAGATATATGGTTACATAATGAATTTATGTGCACCGATGTTTATAATCTTATTAACCACAACAAAAATCTAAGATATTCAGGTCAAGAACAACAAGAAAAAATGATAGTAATATAGCTACTAAATTCACTCTGTTGCTTCGTTCTTGTAATACTATAATAAATATAAAATAGAAGGCATATGCCTTCTATTTTATATTTATTATAGTATATATTGTTTCCACGTTTGCCAAAATTTCAGGTAACTCTTTGTTTTTTATATCAATTATATTCTCATACTTTACCCCAACTTCGAGTAGAGTTGCAATATTGATTTTACATATATCTACTTGTTCTAATCCTTCATCTGTTTGAGAAATACAATGATTTATGTTATGAAAATTACTTTTAAAAACATTACTTGTATTGTCGTCCACATAAACTTTACTTTGTCCAAAAGAAATCATAACTACCTTTAAATCCAATGGACTACTATTGTATTTAATATTCAACTCTAGCACAAGTGCTTTCAAGGCTTTATCCAGCGTTTGTTGCATGTTTACTGCTGCAAGAGAAACTACTTTCTTGCCTGGATCATATATTATAACATTTAATATACCCTTATTTCTTATAATGAGGGGAGCTTTTCTCACATTAGTTGTAATAGCACACACATTGCTGTTTGTTTCAGTAAAAGCCTTAACTTCTATATCTTTATATGAGTTTATTTCTATACTTTCATAATTAAAGTTTCTTATAGTTACAATCTTATTAAAATTAAAATCAAATAGAGTGCATAATCTAAAAAAATCAGCATCTTCTTCGTCTTTATCATAAAAAGTTTTTGGTAATATATAGTGTTCAATCTCGCCCAATTCTTCTAGGGCCGTAATGGAGTAATACTCAATATCTCCATCAGTATGTACACTTAATATGCTATCTTTATTATTTTCCAAGCTATTTACCTTCTTTCTTAATATAGATACTTAATTATTAATATTTTATCACAATTTTTTATATATTTCAAGTCAAAATGCATTTTCTATTAAAGATATTGTAGGATGTTCCAGTTCTCCTAGCATTCCAACCACATCAAATCTAAAATTTTTCTCAAATATAAGATTTTTGTACTTGATATACCAAGTAGCAACTCTTCTTATGTTTTTCTGTTTTGAATATGTAACAGCCTCTACTGGATAGCCATAGGATAAGTTCTTACGGTACTTTACCTCAATAAAAACTAAATATCCATCTTTGCGTGCAATAATATCTATTTCTCCTACAGTACAATCAAAATTTCTCTCTACTATATTATACCCTTTACTCTCCAAAAACTTTACAGCCACATCTTCACCTATACCGCCTATCTTACGTTTGTTCATGTGTTTTTTCCTCCAATTTAATATCTAAATCCCAGCTATTATTTTTCATCTAATTTCACAACAAACGCTAGCACCTCTGCAACTACCTCGTACAGTTCCTCTGGTATGTAGTCACCTATATCCATGTTATCTATCATTTTCATCATCTTTTCATCCTTAACTATAGGTATATCATTCTCTACAGATTTTTTCAATATGTTTTCTGCAACAAAACCTTGCCCCTTTGCAACAACTTTAGGAGCTACTTCATTTTTATTATATGATATCGCTGCAGCCTTTTTCATATGAATTGCCCTCCATTACTGTTTTTATACTTATAATATTTGTGAGGTTATACCCTTATATCAAATGAATGTATCTTCTTATCTTCTTTACCCTCATCAGGTAGTAAGTCATTCTTGTTAATTATATTTGTTTTTGTTTCTAAATTTTCATATGCTATATTTATAAGATTATATCCTAAAGATGATAGTTTTAGTTTCAAGTCATTCATATGTTTTACCAATGTCTCTTTTGAATCAAAATCTTCAAGTCTAAATTTACAGCTTATGTTATTTAGACTCTTATTTATTAATACTTCTGTATATCCTAACTTGGAGAGGTCTAAACATAATAATGCCGTTATATTTGATGCGTTTATCTTATGTTTTTTATTTTTTAAAACATATAGCTCTGGATTACGCTCATTTGGGTTTAACTTTAGAGGTATTTGCAAGTAAGTATCGTATGTAAGTATTTGATTCATAAACTCAATTTTCTGTTTTATCTCACTTGCATTACTTAAAATATTTTCACTAACTTTATTAAAACCACTTGTACTGTCTAATAAGCTAGATGTCAGTTTATAAATATTTTTATATACCTCAGCTATGTTTTCTATATTATTATTTTTTAGACTAACCTTAAATTTAGTACTTAACGAAGCTAAAACTTCTGAGGTGTTTCTCTTTACATATTCTTTTATTAAACTCTTATCAGAATTTTCATCTACCTTACCTAGAAAATTTAATAAATCTATCATAAAATCATCTTGAGAAATATTTGTGTTTTTACTGATATTACTTGCCAATTTATTTATATTACTTTCAAACACCTCTACACTAGTAGATTTAAATATTTCCTTATTATTTGATACAAAATCATCATATTTTATGTTGATTTTAAAGTCAGTACCCAATATAAAATCAGCCAACGCGTCCGCTATGTCTGTAGTACTAATAGAAGCCAAAGATTTCATCAACCCATCTACCTGATTGTTTAAATGAGTGTTCTGGTTTATAAAACTATTTAAATTTTTTATACTTTCTTCTGTCACAGAAATGTTATTTTTTAATAATATAAACAGCTTATTTGTATCTAAACTAGGATTTTCTTTTAGTAAACTGTAGAAATTAGTTAGACTTTCTTTCCCTAGTAGCATGGAGTTATCAAACATTTTTTTTATTAATCCTTCTGATATATTGTTATCTGGAAGCTTAAAATTTTTTATGGTGTTTTGTATTACCTCTGCTTCAGGATTTTGAGTAGAAGATATCACTGGTTCAAGTATTAGCTGATTTTTAGTGTTTGAAGTTACTTTGAAATTCACAAGTTCTCCTATTTTAAGTCCCAGTATTTTAAGTGTTTTGGCACTTATAACTGAATTCGTACCTAAAAGTTTTAAAATCGTTTCGTTTTGTTTTATATCCAGAACTTCCGCACGAAAAACATCTCCATCTTTTAAATCGGAAATGTTTACAGCTTTATAATCTTTTTTATTATATATAGAATTCTCATCTATTCGCATAACAATCCCTCCGGGATCAAGCGTAGTGTCCGAAGGTTATAATAACCTTTGACCTTGATATAATTTCCTTGCTCCTGTATGCGAGGAAATCTATACACGAGTTAATACCATCTTCTACACAAAATTCTTTATAAAACTTCTTCTATGTATCTCGCATGGTCCACACTTTTTAAGTGCTTTTACATGTTCGCTAGTACCGTAACCTTTATTTGATTTGAAATTATATTCAGGATACATAACATGATATTTTTCTTGCATCAATCTGTCTCTTGTTACTTTTGCTATTATACTCGCAGCAGCTATTGATATACTTTTGGCATCACCACTTATTATTGTTTCTTGTTCATATATAAGCTCAGGTATTTTGTGATTTCCATCCACAAGCACTACATCAATTTTTACATCGCTTTCTATTTTTTCTATTGCTTTTTTCATTGAAAACAAACTTGCTTTTAGAATATTATACTTATCTATTACATCATGTTTTATGAGACATATACCTATATATAACGCTTCGTTACGTATTGTATCATATAACTCCATTCTCTTTTTCCCAGACAGTTTTTTAGAATCATTAATTCCTTCTATTATACAATTTTGTGGTAAAATAACGCAAGCAGACACCACCGGACCAGCCAGAGGTCCTCTGCCTACTTCGTCAATGCCTGCTATGATTTTACAGCCTTTTGCATAATATTTATTTTCATACATGTTCATATTCTCTAGTCGAGTAAGTTCTGCATTTAGTTTAATTAGCTTTTTTTCTAACTTTTCTAATTTCACTTTTTTTAAATTAATATCCTTTAATTCGTCTTTTAGTGCTTCTATTTGAGTATATAAATCCATAAAATCACCATTCCCCTTATTTACATATATCCAAGGTTATTCTTCCAAGTTTTCCACCTTGAAATTCATCTAATAATGTTTTTGAGGCTCTTCTTAAATCTAATTCCCCACCAGTAATGCAAAATTTTCTATTTTCCGCTATCTTGCTTAGTACTTCTGTATCGGATAGTTTATCTATATCAATAATTTTATAACGCTCACTTACTGCCGTTATATTTATTTTTCTAAGTATCCTAATTAAATTTATTGCAAGTTCAATAGAATCTAAGATTTCTTCTTTTATAGAACCTATTGAAGCTAATTTTATACCAACTTGCTCGTCATCAAACTTTGGCCACAATATTCCTGGCATATCTAGTAACTCAAAATCGACTCCTACTTTAATCCACTGTTTACCCCTAGTAACACCTGGTTTGTCACCTGTTTTGGTGGAAGCTTTTCCTACAAATTTATTTATGAATGTTGATTTGCCTACATTCGGTATGCCAACTACCATAGCTCTAATAGTACGATTGATCCTACCTCGAACCTTATCTTTCTCGAGTTTGTATTTAAGAACTTCTTTACATTTGCCTATTACACTTTTCATTCCTACACCGGTTATAGAGTTTACATATACAACCGATACATTTTCTCTTTCAAAATACTTCGTCCATTTTTGTGTCATAGATTCATTTGCCAAATCTATTTTATTCATCATAATAATTTTAGGTTTATTCAAAGTAAGGCTATCTATAACAGGATTTTTACTGCTTATAGGTAACCTCGCATCTATTATTTCTATTACTATATCAACAAGCTTTAAATTTTCTACTATCAAGTCTTTTGTTTTTTTCATATGACCTGGAAACCATTGTATTAACATATCATCACCAAC
The DNA here is from genome assembly GCA_001795385.1 of Clostridiales bacterium GWD2_32_19. GTDB lineage: Bacteria > Bacillota > Clostridia > Lachnospirales > UBA12420 > UBA12420. The sequence continues at coordinate 33,821 of MGOU01000021.1, read as the reverse complement.
ATCTATTTATATTTAATAGTACCAAATTCGTTAAATGGCCATATTCTGAGAACAACAGGCCCTCTAATAACCTTCTTAGAAACTAGTCCATTATCCCCTACCATTTTCAATCTACTATCGCTACTATTATTTCTATTATCTCCCATCACAAAATAATGATCCTTAGTTACTGTAACTGGGAAATTAACATCACCATATATTTGTACTTTTTCCTGGATATAACCTTCTTCTTGTTTTATGTCATTAATGTAAACATCGCCATCTCGTATGTCAATAACATCCCCAGGTAGTCCTATAATTCTTTTTATAAAGCTTTTCTCTTCACTAAAATCAAATACTACAATATCTCCATGCTTTGGTTCCGTAAGATTATATATAAATCTATTAATTATTAGTCTATTACCATCTTGTAATGTGGGCTGCATCGAAGGTCCTGATACCTGGGTAAATTCTACCACATAAGCTTTTAAAATAAATGTTATCAATAAAGCCATTACAATAACTTCTGCCCAATCAAAAATTTCCTTTAAAATTGGATTTTGGATTTTAAATACACTATTAATCATATTCGTTCCCCCTGTTACATCTCCTCGTTTATGTAATTGCGAGGAGGTTTTTTTAAGTTCCTTATTAAATATCATACCACATTTGTACCAAAATGTATGTATAAATTTATAAAATTAATAATATTTTACCATAATCGCAAAAACAGGGACTAAAAAGTCCCCATCTATTTTTATTTATTTATGCTCACTTTTTTTTCTTTTACTTTAGCTGATTTACCAACTCTATCGCGTAGGTAGAATAATTTAGCTCTTCTTACCTGACCACATCTTTTTACTTCTATATGGTCTATATTAGGTGAGTGTAATGACCATGTTCTCTCTACTCCTACACCATCAGATATTTTTCTAACAGTGAAAGTTTCTCTAATACCTGCATTTTGTCTTTTTAAAACAACGCCTTCAAATACTTGTATTCTTTCTTTTGTTACATCTTTAGTTTTTTCTTTAATTTTGGCATATACTTTTACAGTATCTCCAACATTAAAAGAATCTACAGTTTCTTTTAGACCTTCATTTTCAATTGCTCTAATAATTTCATTCATTCGTATTCCTCCTCTCTTCATAGATGTTCTTGTATCATTTCGTACAGCGGACCATCCGTAATCACTTCAAGTATTATAGCATAATTTTACATCATTGGCAAGAGTTTTTAGGAATTTCTCATTATTTTTTCTATATCTTCAATTTCTTTAGGAATATTCTCCGATAAATTTATATATCCATCCTTAGTTACTAGGATATCGTCCTCTATTCTTATACCTATACTCTCTTCCTCTATATAGAGCCCTGGTTCTATTGTTATAACCATACCTTCTGCAATTTTTTGAGTATGTCCTCTGCAATCATGTGTATCTAGTCCAAGTGGATGAGATACAGAATGATAATAATATTTCTCAACCTCTTCGTCTTTGTCAATTAAATTTATTTCTTTTAGCTGTCTTATTAATGAATTTTTAGTAACATTATTTAATTCTTTAAATGTCATTCCTACCTTTACACTATTCATTGTTTCAATTTGAGTATTTAATACAATATTATATAAAACTTTTTGCCTATCATTAAAATATCCATTTAATGGAAACGTTCTCGAAATATCAGAACAATAGTTTTCATATCGTACTCCTAAGTCAAGTAAAACCAAGTCGTCTTTACACATTTTTGAATTGTTTTTTGAATAATGCAATATTGCAGCATTTTCTCCACTTGCTACAATAGAATGAAAAGCCTTTTCATATATTCCTTCTACCTTTATTTCATAATCATACAAAGCTTCTATTTCGTTTTCATATTTACAATTCTTTGCATTTTTAAAAATATGTTGAATTCCTTTATGTGTTATATCGATGGCTTTTTTAATATTTCTTATTTCGCCTTCTTGTTTTATTGCTCTTAAATTACTAAAATCTATATCAATATTATGATAATTAATATTATTAAGTAATTTATTCATAATTTGCTGTAATTTAATATTAAAATTAGAATTAGAATTTATCATATCTAAATATATATCAATTATTGATGTGTATTTAGAATTTTCTATAAATGCTTCAAAAAATGCTTCAAATTCATCTGTGTAATCTATATTTTCTATATCTGTAGTTTGATATACTTCTTCTTTACTTTTCTTGTGTCCAAAAAATTTTATAAATTTTTCATCATTATCTTTTTCTATAAAAAGAACTTCTAATGGATTTATACTTTTTTGATAGAAATATATATAATTTTCTTCTTCTAAACCCGTTATATAATAAAAATCTTTACTAATAGAAAATTTATGACTCTCATCACCGCTCCAATATTCTGCAGAACCTGAATACAATATTAAAATACTGTTGTCAGGCAAACCATCTATTAATTTTTTTCTATTATTTATAAAAAATTCTTTATTCATAATACCTCCTTTGTACTAAACATTGTATTTGTTATTATCTTTTTTCAGCATAATATTAACACCAATAGTGATTAATAAAATCGGCCAAAATATTTTCCATACATTAAACTCCCCATAAATATCCAGTTCATCCATTACCATGTTAATAGCTACTAAGATTATTCCCACATTAAGTAGGCTTATTTTTTTATTATTTATTATATTCGACACTACAAACAAAATTAGAATAAACGGCCAAAAAAACTGCATTATAAGTTCTTCATTAATTATGTTAAATCCGTCTAAAAGAAATATCACACCTAATGCTATAATCCCAAATCCCAATAAAAATTTATTACTCATAATACTCCCCCTTTTATTTCTATACTATAGTTTCGCATCTAACATATCTGGTCTTACCCTTTTTGTCTTCTCTAATGATTTTTCTAATCTCCATTTTGCTACATTTTTGTGATGTCCTGAAAGCAATACCTCTGGTACTTCTCTTCCCATAAATACTGGTGGTCGTGTATATTGAGGATATTCTAATAAGTTATTTTCGAATGATTCATTTTCAAATGATTCTTCCTTATTTAGCACACCCGGTATTAGTCTAGCAATAGCATCTATCAATACACATGCTGGTATCTCTCCGCCCGTAAGAACATAATCACCTATTGATATTTCGTCTGTTACTATTTCTTCTAGCACTCTTTCATCGACGCCTTCATAATGACCACAAAGTATTATAAGTTCTTCTTGGCTTGCAAATTCCTTTGCCATGTTTTGAGTAAAAGTTTTACCACTTGGAGTAACAAACACAACCCTAACTTTTTTGTCCTTTTGTAAACTCTCATATGCATTATATACAGGTGGTGCTTGCATCACCATACCAGCCCCTCCACCATATGGATAATCATCGACCTTTTTGTGCTTGTTTTCAGTAAAGTCTCTTATGTTTATACACTCAACATCTACAATATTATTTTCCTTTGCTCTGCCAATAATACTTTCTGATACAAACCCTTCTATCATTTTAGGAAAAAGAGTTAAAACATAAAATTTCATTATATCAACCTCTCTCTACTGCCATTCAAGTCCATTCATAACGTGAACTATCATTTTTTTATTTTCCACATCTATTTGCTTAATGCATTCGTTTATAGCTGGAAGTAATAATTGGCCTTTTTCTTTATTTGTAACCACATACACATCATTGCTACCTGTATTTAAAATATCAGTAAGTACCCCTAAGATATTATTATTTTCCTCATAAACTTCCATATCATATAAATCTCGAATGTAATACTCATCTTCTTCTAGTTTAAGACCTAACTCTTCAGGGATTTTTATATCAAAGGCTTTTAACTTTTCTGCATCTGTCATATTGTCTATACCCTTAAATTTAAAAACTACAAAGCTTTTATGGTACCACACATTTTCTATCTGGTACTTCGTCAGTGATTTATCATCGGGATTTTCTAACAAAACATAATCAAGCAGTTCGAAACGATTTATATCATCCGTATCTGATACTGCTCTTAAATCACCCTTTAACCCTTGTGTATTTACTATTTTTCCTATCGTAAAGTATTTATCCATACTTTGCCTCCTATTCCCATATTTAATATCATTACTATACCATGTTTTGTTAAAAAACGCAATAAAAAAACTAAATGTAAAAACATTTAGTTCATTATCTCAACGATTACTCTTTTACCTTCTCTTGCAGCAATTGCTTTAATCACTGTACGTATTGACTTTGCAACTTTACCTTGTTTACCAATTACTTTTCCCATGTCTTCTTCAGCAACTTTTACTTCATATATTGTTGAATTTTCTCCTGATATCTCGTTTATAGATATCTTCTCAGGATTATCGACCAATGATTTTACAATTAATTCTAATAAGTTTTTCACGGTAATTCCCCTTTCAAGTTATATTGTAAGTCAATTTAATTTAGTTGATTACTCCTGATTTTTTGAGTATAGCTTTTACTGTATCTGTTGGTTGAGCCCCATTTTTCAACCATGTTTTTGCAGCCTCAACATCAATTTTTATTTCAGCTGGATCTGTGTTTGGATTGTAATTACCTATTTCAGCTATTGTTTTACCATCTCTTTGTACTCTTTCGTCTGCTACAACTATTCTGTAAAAAGGTGATTTTTTAGCTCCCATTCTTTTTAGTCTTATTTTTACCATATATATTCACCTCCTTTAAATTAATGATTCAAATGCACATATCTAACTAAAACGGCATTTTAAATGGCATCTTTCCCATTTTCCCTTTATTACCTTTGTTACCTATGAATTGTTTCATCATATTTTTCATCATATCAAATTGTTTAATAAGTTTATTTACCTCTTGTATGTTGGTTCCACTGCCTTTTGCAATTCGTTGTTTTCTAGAACCATTTAGTATAGTAGGATTCTTTCTTTCAGGTTTTGTCATAGAACATATTATAGCTTCAGTTTGTGTTAACCCATGTCCTATCTGGTCTTCATCAATATTAACACCAGCAAGTTGGCTATTTAAGCCTGGTATCATATTCATAATCTGTCCAAGTGGACCCATCTTTTTAATTTGTTGCATTTGATCTAGAAAATCATCTAAATCAAATTCCGCTTTTCTCATTTTTTGTTCAAGCTCTGCTGCCTTTTCTTGATCTATGGCTTGCCCTGCTTTTTCTATTAATGTCAGTATATCACCCATTCCAAGTATTCTCGAAGCCATTCTATCAGGATAAAATTCTTGCAGTTCATCAAGTTTCTCACCCATACCTACAAACTTGATTGGTTTCTTTGTTATATGGCTTACTGAAAGAGCAGCACCACCACGGGTATCACCATCAAGCTTTGTTATAATGAATCCATCAATACCTAGCTTTTCATCAAATGTTTGAGCTATATTAACAGCATCTTGCCCTGTCATTGCATCTAAAACGAGTAATATCTCTTGTGGTTTTACTTCTTTCTTTATGTTTTCGAGTTCCTCCATAAGTTCATCATCAATGTGAAGTCTTCCTGCTGTATCTATAAAAACTATATCATTTCCATTGGCAATTGCATGATTAACTCCTGCTTTTGCAATACTTGCAGGATTATGTTGGTCTCCCATACTAAAAACAGGAACATTAACCTTTTCACCAACAACCTGTAATTGCTTTATTGCTGCTGGCCTATATATATCACACGCAACAAGAAGAGGCTTCTTTCCTTGTGATTTTAGCTTCATGGCAAGTTTAGCTGTGGTAGTCGTCTTACCCGCACCTTGCAAACCTACCATCATATAAACAGTAATCTTACTTGCTGAGAAGGTTAACTTACTTTGAGAACTTCCCATAAGTTTTGTTAACTCGTCATTTACTATTTTTATTACATGTTGTCCTGGTGTAAGGCTTTCTAGTACCTCTTGACCCATTGCTTTTTCTTTTATGTTATCTATCAGATCTTTTACCACTTTATAATTAACATCAGCTTCAAGTAATGCAAGCTTAACTTCGCGTAAAGCTTCTTTTATGTCATTTTCATTTAACTTTCCCTTACTTCTAAGGTTCTTGAAAACATTTTGAAACTTCTCAGTTAAACTCTCAAATGCCACCTTTACTCCACCTCTATTCTTCTATCAATTTAATAATTTTTTCTTTTACTATTTCTAAGTTTTGTCTATCATTTAACATTTCTAGTACTTCTTTCAGCCCTTTTTTATGTTCTAAGTGTTTTTTAACTAACCCAAGTTTTCGTTCATAATCCTCAAGTAAGTTTTGAGCTGTCTTTATTGTATCATAAATTGATTGTCTTGTAATATCAAATTTTGCAGCAATCTCACTCAATGAAAAATCCTCTTCTATGTAAAGAGAAAATATTTCTTTCTGTTTCTCTGTAAGTAACTCCCCGTAAAAGTCATATAATAAGGAATTTTCTAGTATATTATCCATATCATCACCCTGTAAAGTTTATTTGCTTTACAGTAGTATACAATATTTTTACATGTTTGTCAATCAATAAATAAAATAAAACCATAAATATGGTCTTATTTTATTTATTAATTTAATTATCAGGATTCAATTCAGGTACATCTGTTTCTTCTGTTATAGAGGTTTCACAATTTATTACTTTTATAGCTGTATCAATATAACCTCCTAAAACCCACTCTTTTTCCCTCATACCCTCTTTATTACATATATCCTTCGTTAGAATTTCAGAATTAGCTAAATCTATTGTTAATTTTTCTATTGTTTCTTCTTTCTCAATTATAGTTGTATAGTAAATTGTTTTTATATCTTTTTTATCTGTAAGTTCTTCATTTAACTTTCTAACTCCAGTTGTGATTTCACAACCTAATTCTCTACCATTAAATAAAACAGAACTTTCCGTTATTTGGATTGAGTTAGGTTTTTCAGAACCTTTTACAATATTATCTTCATATTTTTTTGCTTTCATTGATAAATTATCTCTTTTAAAAACTACTAGATTACCATCGACTGCAAAAAACTTTTTATCCCCGTATGCAACAGTTATTGTACCTTCTTCATCTTTTAAAAACTCTACTTCTTTTGCCATAATTATGTCAATAAAATCCTTGATATCTGTACATGTACAATTATTCAGTAGGTTGTTCCCATTTGTCACTTTTAAATATTTTAAGATAGGTTGTAATACCGGTTTGTTATCCTCTTTCATCATACTTTCTATAGTTAAAGTATTACGAATAAGTTCTATATTTACTCTTAATAATTCTATATCTTCGATGTCTTCTATTTGTTCAATAAACATATTTTCTATTCCTCCCTATATATTTTTTGTATAATTATACAATATATTACATAATTTGTCAACATCTCATATTAAATAACATTCAAAAGGCTAGCAAAAAGCCAGCCTTTTGAATGTTATTTAACAGTACTTACCAACTAAGTCTATGCAAATTCCCTTTACCTTCAAGACCATCGAAATTATTTTGTCTCAACGCTTCATAAAGTACTATACCAACTGAGTTGGCAAGATTTAGAGAACGGATATCTTCTAGCATAGGTATTCTAATAGAATTTTTAGGATAGTTAACCAGTATTTCTTCTGGTATACCTGCACTTTCTTTGCCAAACATTATATAATCGTTCATAGAATATTTAACATTAGCGTATGTATTAAGAGCTTTAGTTGTTGCCATGTAAATATTAGCAATTGTGTTTTTAACCAAAAACTCTTCAAAATTTTCATATACTGCTACATTTAGTTTATCCCAGTAGTCTAGCCCTGCTCTTTTTAAATATTTATCATCTATTGAAAATCCAAATGGTTTAATAAGATGTAGTCTTGTATTAGTTGCAGCACAAGTCCTAGCTATATTACCTGTGTTTTGAGGAATCTCGGGTTCAAACAATACTATATTCATATGTTATTCTCTCATAGCTACATCTATTTCAAAACTTTCCCCTGTTTCATCAAATTCCAAAGGAATAGATATGGTTTTCATGTCATTTGATGATATCCGTATCTCTTGTCCAATAAGCAACGATGGAGGTGTAATATCTATAGAAATACCCCTATTATAAAAGATAGTTGCAGTAGTTCCTAAAATCATGTTTGATAATTCTTGCACAGCACTTTTTGATAGTTCGTCTAGTTCTTTTACTTCCATACCACCCATCATCTTTGATGCTATAGAACAGGCAACATCTTTTGATATACTAAATATTACTTGCCCTTTTATATCTCCAGTAATACCTATAATAATTACAACTTCCGAGCTTGCATAAGGTGCAACCTTTAGATAAATCTTACCTATCTTTAATTCTTGTTTACACATATCTTGTAATACACTTTGAGACGCCTCTATAAATGGATTTATATACTTTACATTAACTGACATTTTTCTTCCCCCTGTCTTATATTATTTTATATTATGCAAAATTTATTTTACCACATTAAAATGAATTTTGCAATACCTTTTATTTATTAATAGTTTATCGAGTAATCGGTTGAACTACATTCGTATCTATAGTATTATCTTCTTGTACAGTCGTAGCAGCAGTTACCGCTATCGGTTTCTTTGTTCCTACAAGAACCTCAGCTTGCATGGGTTTGTATGTACTTTGACTTACATACTCTCTCTTTAACAATACATTATTTGCATCATAAGTAAGTTTATATAGTTTTACAACCATTCCTTCTTTTGACTTTTCTTTAACCTTGCGTTTGCCTATTTCCATAGTTGGATCTTCTACTATTTTTTCTGGAGGTGGTGGTATTCTTTTTATTACGACTGATTCAAAATCAATCTTATTTTTAGGTACAAAATCTAATCCACCATATATTGTATAATTTATAGTGCCTCCACTTATATAGCCTTCCAAGTAAATAGGTTTATCAGTGGTGTTTTTGAACTTGAAGTCCAAATAACTTCCTGAAACAGTAGCGTCTCTACCTGGTTTTACATAAGCAGATGTAAGGGAATGATTACGTCTCTCTACTACTTTAAGTTCTGCAAGTAAAACTGCATTGTATAAAGTTGTAGCTACTTGACATATGCCTCCTCCTATACCATCTACATATTCTCCATTTACTATTACATGGGCCGTCTTATATCCGTTTGCTTCTGTTCTTTCCTTAATCGTATTATTCACGGAAAATATCTCTCCTGCTTTAACTATACTACCGTTTATTAAGCTTGTAGCAACTTGTAAATTGGTACTTCTTGATATATCATTTTTATTAAAATTAGTACTAAATGTTGCAATTTGTGTTTGTATCTTTTCCAAGTCTTTTGAGGTGAATTCAGGTTTTACAACATCTACATATACTTTTGCTTTTGTTTCTTTTTCATCTAATGCGGTTTTTATATCTTCAAAAGTTTTATCTGAATTAATAATTGTTCCGTCTATACCTGCTTTAATTACGAAAGAAGTGCCCTTAGACTTTTGCATGGTAGCATTTGTTGGATTTATTTCTATTTCTTTTTTCATAGATTCTATTACTTTAAATACCTTCTCTTTATCTGGAGTATATACAATCTCGAGGTTTTGAGGGTTTTTTACCATTTTTTTCACACCAATATATCTGTCTATTACAGTTCCTTCTCTTCCGATATTAAAGGCTTTTGCAATTAATTCTTCAAGATTATTATCAGCCATTATATCATCATAGTATAAGTCTTTATTTACATTTTTATAATAAAGATTTAAAATCGGAGTACTAAAAATTTCTTTATCTCGTTCCAGAAGTTTCTCGAACGCCTCTTTTTTTGTTAAGTCACCTATCTCAATATTATTTATTGTTATCCCGGTATATATTTTATCAGAGTTTACAACTGATAAGATATCGTTAAACTGGTAAAATAAAAGTCCTATTACCACTACTGAAAGTGTTGCTATAATCCATATAAAAACCTTAGATTTTTTACTCATTTACATCACCCCCATACCAAAGTACAAAGTCCAAAGCACAAAGTACAATATTAATGAATTCTATTACTTGTTCTCTGGTGTTTGTTATCTGCTCCGTGCTCTCTGTTATCTGTCATCCTTTATCTTTTATTTGTACTTTGTTCTTTGTACTCTGTTACGCTAGATTTTTTAGTTTTTCCGCTTGATAAAATGTTATTATTGCATCTATAAGGTCGTCTATGTCACCATCCATAGCATAATCTAATTTGTATATAGTAATAGGTAATCTATGATCTGTTATTCTTGTTTGAGGATAATTATATGTTCTTATTTTTTCACTTCTGTCTCCAGTTCCAACTTGACTTTTTCTTTCTGCTGCTACTTTGGAGTTTTGTTTTTCTTGTTCAAGATTGTATAATCTTGCTCTGAGAACTTTCATGGCTTTTTCTTTATTTTTAAGTTGAGATTTCTCATCTTGACAAGATACAGCAAGCCCTGTAGCTATATGAGTTATCCTAACTGCAGAATCTGTTGTGTTTACACATTGTCCCCCATTTCCGCCTGCTCTAAATACATCTATTCTCACATCATTTGGTCCTATTTCTACCTCTACATCTTCCACTTCTGCTAAAACAGCAACAGTTGCAGTTGAAGTATGGATCCTACCAGCTGATTCAGTTGCTGGAACCCTCTGTACTCTGTGAACACCACTCTCGTACTTTAGCCTTGAGTATGCGCCATTTCCGCGTATCATAAATATTGCCTCTTTACATCCAGCAGATCCACTATCATTCATATTCATTAATTCTATATTCCATCCATGCCTCTCTGCATATCTTGAATATAACCTAAATAAGTCCCCTGCAAATATTGATGCCTCATCTCCACCTGCACCCGCTCTTATTTCAATAATAACATTCTTATCATCATTAACATCGCGAGGCAAAAGTAAAATTTTTAATTCTTCTTCTATTTTAATCAGTAGTTCCTTGTAATGGAAAAAGTCTTCTTTTACTAAATCTCTAAATTCGTCGTCTATCTTTTCATTTAGCATTTCTTCAGCTTCTTTAAAACTTGCCAAAGCATTCTTGTATTCTCTATACTTTTCCACTACTAGCGACATATCACTATGCTCTTTCATGAGTTTTCTCCACTCAGACTGATTATTTATAGTCTCTGGATCAGCGATAAGACCTGAAACTTCTTCATATCTAAGTATAACTTCATCTAATTTATCAAACACATTTAACACTCCTTCTTCGTTCAATTCACTATTAATAAAATCAAATATATTTTTGTATTATTTATTTTAAATTGTAAATAGAAGTAACTACTCTATCTTTTTCTGCTAGGTCTTTTATTATATTTATATTATCAAAACCAAAATCTAATAATATATTTTTTACATTATTTCCTTGATTATATCCAATTTCATAAAATAATCTTCCATTCCTTTTGAAATACTCTATACTTTTTTTAGAAATTATTTTATAAAAGTCAACACCTGTTTCTCCGCCATCTAAAGCTATCTTAGGTTCGAAGTCTTTTACTTCTCTTAAGAGTGCAGGTATTATACTACTTTCAATATATGGAGGATTAGAAACTATAATATCAAAACTATTTATATATCTTTTATCTAAATTTTCAAACAAATTACTTTGTATAAAAGTTATTTTATCTGCAACGCTATTATTTTCTGCATTACGTTTTGCAACATCAAGTGCTTCTCTTGAAATATCTACCGCTACAACAGATATATTTTCAATGTATTTTGCTAATGTAACAGCTATACATCCGCTTCCTGTACACATATCTAATAATACTACATTTTTGTTGTTTTTGCAATATTTTATTACATTTTCAACTAAAATTTCTGTATCGGGTCTTGGGATTAACACTCTCTCATCAACATAAAAATCAAGAGACATAAATTCCTGATGATTTGTTATATACTGAAGGGGATACCCACCTGCTCTTTTATCTATCAAGTTAAAATAATTATCTATATCTGTGTCAGCTATGTTACACACTAATCTTGCTAATATTCGTTCTCTTGACTCATGGGTAACATATGACATTATTAGTTCAGCATCTAGTGAAGAGGTATTGATACCACTATCTTTTAGTTTTTCTTTCCCTTGCTTTAAAATGTCCATAATTTTCGGCATTTACTCAGTCCTTTCTCTCATTACAAAAATAACTTGTTTATTTAATTATCTTACAATAATTTAAACAAACAAGTTATAAAAAATCACAGAATAAACTATATATTATAGTCTAACTCTGTGATTTTTTTATTTTTCTTCTGTTCCAGTTTTTTGAGTTTCTTGAGCAGCTGAACTATATTTTGCATTAAACCTATCGATACGTCCACCCTTACTTATGCTTTTCTGTTTTCCAGTGTAAAATGGATGACATTTTGAACAAACCTCTACACTTTTAAAACCAGCTTTCGTTGACTCAGTAGTAAACTTTGTATTACATGTATTACACGTTACTTCTATGTTATTTAACTCTGGATGTATTTCTTCTTTCATATTTGCACCTCCTCGACTAGTTCCAGTACACATTGCAATGCAAAGTGGCTAGGGACCTTTATATAATCTTATTCAGATTAATTTTTATTAACATACTTCTGCATTATAGCATATATTGTAAGTTTTTGCAAGTATAGTTTATATTATTTTGAGAATATTTTATTTTTAAGCATACTTTTATTATCTGGCGTCCTTTTTATTAGTTCAAATACCTTCTCTACTGATTCTATACTGCTGTTTGATAGCTCTCTTCTTACTGAATATACAAAGTCAAGTTCGTTTTCATCTAACAGTTGTTCTTCTTTGCGTGTACCAGATTTAAGTATGTTTATTGCTGGATATATTCGCTTTTCTGCTAATTTTCTTTCGAGTACTAGTTCCATATTTCCTGTACCTTTGAATTCTTCAAATATGACATCGTCCATTTTACTTCCAGTATCAATAAGAGTTGTTCCGAGTATAGTCAGACTTCCTCCATCTTGTATGTTCCTCGCAGCTCCAAAAAATTTCTTGGGCATATAAAGTGCTGTTGGATCAAGTCCTCCAGATAGAGTTCTGCCACTTTGAGGCACCAATGTGTTGTATGCCCTTGCTAGTCTAGTAATACTATCTAGCAATATTACTACATCTTTTTTGTGTTCTACAAGCCTTTTAGCACGCTCTAACACTATTTCAGTTACCTTTTTATGTTGTTCAGGTTGATCATCAAATGTAGAGTATATTATTTCTGTATTTTTACCTTTTATGCTGTCTTGCATATCAGTAACTTCTTCTGGTCTTTCATCAATCAGAAGTATTATAACATAAATATCTTGATAATTTTGAGTAATTGCATTTGCAATCTGCTTAATTAGAGTGGTTTTACCTACCTTAGGAGGAGACACAATCAAGCCTCTCTGTCCTTTTCCAATAGGCGCGAATAGGTCTATAACCCTTGCTGATATACTATTTTCTTTGTTCTCAAGTATTAATCTTTCTTTCGGGTATATAGGCCTTAAATCCTCAAAATTCCTTCTTCTTAAAACAACTTCTAGACCATCACCATTAACCGTATTCACATAAATGAGTGCTTTAAATTTTTCATCTTTCCGAGGGTTTCTCGCAATACCTGAAACCCAATCACCTGTTTTAAGATTAAATCTTTTTATTTGAGTAGGTGATATATACACATCAGTATGCCCTGACATGAAATTTTTACCTCTTAGAAAACCAAATCCATCAGGTAATACCTCAAGTATACCTTCTCTGTTTTCTTTTCCATTATTATTTTCTTCTATTTCTGTTTCTTGCACGCTAGAAGCAAGACTTGCTTTGCTTATCTCATCTATCAAGTCTTGCTTCTTTAGCTTACTCACACCATCTATATTTAATTTTCGAGCAATCTCTCTAAGCTCGTCAAGTTTCTTTTCTTTCAAATCATCTAAACTCATATTTTTATTCCTTTCAACATTTACTATTTTAAGCTTTTCCACTACATCCAAATACTCTCATTTTTTCCTTTACTGATTCTTTTATTGCGTCTTTTGCAGGTCCCATGTATTTTCTAGGGTCATACTGTTCTGGGTTAGCCGCTAACTGTTCTTTCACTTTTGCAAAGAATACTTGTTGACACTCTGTGTTTACATTTATCTTAGCTGTTCCGCAAACAATAGCTTTCTTTATATCTGCATCAGGTATTCCTGTTCCACCGTGTAGCACTAGGGGTGTATTTGTAAGTCTTCCTATTTCTTCCATTCTTTCAAACCCTAGATGTGGTTCGCCTTTGTATGGTCCATGAACTGAACCTAGCGCTGGTGCTAAAAAATCAACGGCAGTAGCTTTTACAAATTCTAAACACTCAGATGTTACTGCATAAGTTGCATCAGCTTCTGACACGCTTAGGTGATCTTCTTGCCCACCAACACGTCCAAGCTCAGCTTCTACAGAAACTCCAAGTACATGTGCTACATCGATAACTTTTTTTGTCATTTCTATATTTTCTGCCAATGGATAATGTGAAGCATCTATCATAACTGATGTAAACCCAGCACCAATAGCTTCTACACATTTTTCAAAACTTGAACCATGATCTAAGTGAATTGCAACTGGAACATCTATATCAAAAGATACTATAAGTTCATCAACCATAGCTGTAATTAGTCCAAATCCACCCATATACTTTGCTGCCCCTTCTGAAACTCCGAGTATAACTGGTGAATTTTCCTCTTGTGCTGCAAGCAATATAGCTTGCGTCCATTCCAAATTATTAATATTAAATTGTCCTACTGCATATTTGCCCTCTTTTGCTTTTTCTAACATATCTTTCATTGATTCTAACATAATTTTATCCCCCTCATTTTTAAACTTGTATACCTGATTCAGTATAGTTACTAATTATTTCTAGATATTCTTTTGCTGTATCTGTATTTGCTAAAATAGCACCACCAAATAAGTCTGATATCTGTGGATTTACACCTTCCTGCAACATTTGACTCATATCTTTCAAACTTTCAACACAGCCCTCAACACCCTGAAAAAATAAACCACAATCTTCTAAATTACCTGGAATAATTGATTCTTCCAAGATTTTCTTTTTTTCATTCTCAATTTCTATCAATCCTTTGTAAATACTACTATTTAATTCATGGTTTTTTAGATACTCTCTCCAGTTTAATAATTCCATTACTAACGCCTCCATCTCAAGTTTTGCTTATTATCATTTTTACCAATTATACCATATAAAAAAAGTTTGTAAAGTGATTTACAAACTTTTTTGCTTATATCACATCTTCCATACTAAATAGTCCGTTCTTCTTTGTCATAACAAACTTTGCTGCCTTTAAAGCTCCATCAGCAAATATTTTTTTTGAAAGTGCTGTATGCTTTATTTCTATTATTTCATCATCACCTGCAAATATTATAGAGTGTTCACCTGGTATAGTACCACCTCTTATAGCACTAATACCTATTTCCTTTTTGTCCCTTTTTTTCATGTTGTTAGTTCTATCAAATATATATTCCGTTTTATCTTCAACCGTTGATTTTATCGTACTTGCTAAAAACAGAGCCGTTCCACTTGGAGAATCAACTTTGCCTTTATGATGTTTTTCTAAAATTTCTATATCAAAATTCTGGTTATATAGAGAATTTGATATTTGCTTTAATAAAACATTAACAATATTTATACCAAATGACATATTAGCTGACATAAGTATTGGAATGTTTTTCGAGTACTCCTTAATCTTCACTATTATTTTTTCTGTAAGTCCTGTTGTACAAATCACCAAAGGTATTCCTTTCGTATTAGCATACTCAATCAAATCACCTATAGCATCTGCGTTTGAAAAGTCAATTACTACATCTACTGCTTTTTCGCATGAGTTTATATCAAAATAAGTATCATAACTAACCCAAAGATCATTCTTTTTACCAATACCTGCAACAATTTCGAATGTTCCATCTTCCTTTATTACTTGTTCAACCATTTGCCCCATTTTTCCACTATATCCGTGGATCATTATCTTTTGCATAATATAATCATTCCTTTCATTATTATATCTTGGTTACTTCATCCTGTAATAATTTAAAATTTTCTTCTCCCATAGTAGTAAGTGGTAATCTACCTTTACCAACATTGTATCCTATCATATTAAGTGCTGCTTTTATAGGTATAGGGTTTGTTTCTATAAATATTGTCTTTATTAATTTTAAATACTTTAACTGTAGCTCTCTACTTTTTTTAATATTTCCGTCCATATATAATTCTACAATATCATGAATTTCTTTTGGTATTATATTTGCGACAACTGAAATAATACCTTTTCCTCCAAGAGAAAGAGTAGGTAGAATTTCATCATCATTTCCAGAATATACATCAAAGTCTTCACCGCATAGATTGACTATCTCAGCTATTTGAGACATATTACTGCAGCACTCTTTTACTCCTATAATATTATTTACCTTTGAAAGTTCATATGTTGTTTTTGGAAGCATATTAAATCCTGTTCTTGATGGTACATTATACATTATTATAGGTATCTTTACGCTGTTCGCAATAGCTGTATAATGCTCTATAAGTCCTTTTTGTGAAGTTTTATTATAGTATGGTGTAACTACCAATAGTCCATTTGCACCAACCTTTTCACATTCTTGGCTAAGTTCAATCGCGTGTTTTGTATTATTACTACCACTTCCTGCAATAACAGGTACGCGCCCTCTTACCTTCTCTACTGTAAACTTAACCACGCTGATATGTTCTTTTTCACTCAATGTAACTGATTCACCTGTTGTCCCGCAAGCAATAATCGCATCAATCTTATTTTCAATTTGAAACTCAATCAGTTCCTCCAAAACATCAAAGTTTATATTATCATTTTCGTCAAATGGAGTAACAATAGCAACTCCAGCACCGGTGAACAAACTCATAATCTTCACTCCTTTTTTATTTGATAACTAATTTTTACCTTAATCTAGCCTTATCCCTTCAACATCAATTCAAGTATTTGAACTGCATTTGTAGCTGCACCTTTCCTTATGTTATCAGCAACTACCCATAAATTAAGTCCATTTTCCAAGCTCTCATCTCTTCTTATCCTGCCAACATATACCTCGTTTTTACCCTCTGCACCTGTTGCTAGTGGGTACATATTGTTTTGTATATCATCAACAACTATAATGCCCTCTGAATCCCTAAGCAGTTGTTTTACTTTTTCTATTTCAAATTGATTATAAAACTCTATATTTATACTTTCACTATGACAATTAGTTACCGGCACTCTAACCGTTGTTGATGTTATCTTCATCGTCTGATCATGTAACATCTTTCTAGTTTCATTCACCATCTTCATTTCTTCTTTTGTATATCCATTGTCCAAGAATGAATCTATATGAGGTATGCAGTTATTATATATTTGATGTGGGAATTTCTCGTTTTTTTCACCTTTCATTCCTCTTTCTAGGTCTTTTATCCCTTCTATTCCTGCTCCTGATACTGCTTGATATGTAGAATAAACTATTCTTTTTATCTTATACTCTCTATGAAGTGGGGCAAGTGCAACCACAGCCTGAATAGTAGAACAATTAGGATTAGCAATTATACCATTATTCCATTTCACATCTTCTGGGTTTACTTCTGGTACTACTAAAGGAACTTTTTCATCCATTCTCCATGAAGAACTATTGTCTATCACAATACATCCATTTTCCGCAGCTATCGGAGCAAATTTTTTACTTATTTCTCCCCCAGCCGAGAATAGTGCATAATCTATTTGGTTCATTTTAAATGAATCTTCTGTAAGCTCAAGAACTGTGTAATCTTTTTCTTTGAATTTTATTATTTTTCCTTTTGATTTTTCCGAAGCAAACAAAAACAAATTATCAATCTCAATATTTCTTTCCTCAAGCACATCGAGAAAAGTTTTTCCTACAAGCCCTGTAGCCCCCACTATAGCCAAATTCATATCAAAAACACCTCCATAATAGAAATCATGATATCTAAATTATATTCCTTAATAATAATTATATTACATTATATAAATATTATCAAGAGAAAATAAAAATTGCTTACAACAATAAGCAATTTTTATTTTAGTTAATCTATCAATCCATCTTTTATAGATATTATTCTACCCGCATTCTTAGCAACATTCATGTCATGCGTTATTAGTACTATAGTGTGTCCTCTTTTATTTAATTCTTTAAACAAATGAATCACATCTTCCCCTGATTTTGAATCAAGATTTCCAGTTGGTTCGTCAGCCAAAAGTATATCTGGGTTTCCTACTAATGCCCTTGCTATTGCCACCCTTTGCTGTTGTCCACCCGATAATTCGTTTGGCTTGTGATTCATCCTATCTTCAAGTCCCACTTCTCTAAGTGCATTTTTCGCTTCATCTACGACATCTTTATACCGCCTACCTCTAGTCAGTAAAGGTAATGCCACATTATATAAGGCATCATATTTAGATAAAAGATTAAACTTTTGAAATATAAATCCTATTCTTTTGTTGCGTATTTCTGTCAATTTATCTTCATTTGATGTAGTTATATTTTCATTATCAAGATAATATTCTCCGTGAGAAAGTGTATCAATGCATCCTATTATGTTCATTAAAGTACTTTTGCCTGAACCACTAGGTCCTAGTATGCAAACAAATTCGCCTTCATTTATATCTATTGAGACACCTTTTAATACATCAACTTTTTCCTCACCCATTTCATATGTTTTTACAATATTATTCATATGTATTACCGAGTTTGCCATTGTCTCACATCCTTCTTTTTTCCCCTTCTCCCTTTGTTGTAGGGAGAGGGGAACTCATACACAAGTTATTTGTTATCTATCTTATCATTACTCTTTTTGCAGTTTTTGATTCTGTTGTATCGTCTTTATCTACAAAGACTGTGATGATTGTATCTGTCGTAATATCAGATAGCTGAGTGGTATTAGTCCCCCCATTTTGACTTTTCATACCCATTTTTGTTATTTCAAGTCCAACAGGTATTGTTATATCTTCTGTCTCTCCGGTTAATTTTAGTTCAGTAGCGTTCCTTGTAGACCTGTTACTTACATTACCTTGACTCATACCTTCACCTGGAAAACCTCCACCAAATCCACCACCACCGCCAAATTCTTGTCTTTGCGATGATCTTCTAGTAGCATTATCCGCATTATTTATTCCTGTATTATTTTGAGTTACTTCATTTTGCCTATTTTGCATTGGATTTTCTGCTACTGCAACCGTTATCTCATTACCTACTATTTTAGTTACTTTACCATAGATACTTTTAGTATTTTCATCTAGCTTCATACCGCCTCTGTTAGGCATTTTAGTAGAATTAGCTTGCCATCCTGCATTTGCCTGCACAGGGTTACTTTTCGGGCTTGTTAAAATAAAATAAGCAGCCACTCCTCCAATTAATACTATAAATACTCCTACTGCAATTAATACATATTTTTTATTAAACTTTAAATTACACTTCATTTTCATTCTCCTTTCAAATATTATTTTTAAATTTCAATACTTGTGTTTTATAACTATGTAATTGTTGAACATATTTTAATTCGGCATTCTGATAGTTAAGTTCTGCTGTTATCATATCCATGTCTGAAATTAACCCGACTAAATATTTATGTTTTGTAGCATCTAATGTAAGCTTTGATATTTGTATTGATTGATCATCTAGTGTAATATTTCTTGCTGCTATATTTAAATTGATGATATTAAATATTAAATTATACTGCATTGTCTCAAAATAACGATTAAAATTGATTTTTGTTTGATCTTCCGTTTTCAATAATTGCTTATATTGGTCCGAATTAGATCCATAATAAGCTCTTGTAAGTCTATTTTCTGATTCTGATAAATCTTTATTCAAAACATATTGCACATAAGTTGTATCAGTTGCTTTAAGTTCCTCAAATTTCTCATCAAATGTAGGTATTACATATGTAAAAGGTACTATTTCATCTGTGAGTATAACCTGTTGCATTATTGGCAATCCAAGTATTTGATTAAAGTCAAACATTGCTTTTTTATAATCTGCTTCAGAACTCATAAGTGCTACATCTGCTGATCCTTTTTCTAACTCTACTTTTTTATAATCTAGCTGTGAAATACTGCCGTTCTTCAATTTATTTTCAGCAATATTAAGTTGATTTGCAATTTGGTCCGTTGTTCTCTTTTTTATATCATATGTAGTTTTCTTTTCTGATAAATTATAATAAGCTGTTTCTACTGATATTTCAAGTGAAAGTACCTTTTGTGTATTCTTTAAATTCAGCAGTTTTTCTTGATTTTTTACAGATAAAATGTTATACCCATTTCTGGTTTTATAGTTTGAAAAATTATCATTTTCTTTATTTTCTGCATAAGAATCTTTTGCGGTACTTTCCGCTTCTTTGGCGCTTTTCTTGCTCGTCTTCATGTTTTCTTCATCTATTTTAGCTAGAATAATATCATAGTTATGCTCTTTCGCATATGATATCGCCTCTGCTATGCTAAACTTTTGTGGTTCGTTTGCAATTACCGTATTTGTCGTTGTAATAGCTGTTCCATCTACAGCAAATACGGTATTTGAAAATGAAAACATAATACATAATGCTAATGCTATTATTTTTTTCAATTAATTCTACCTCCTTCTAAATCATGGTAGTGTAAAATATTTATAGTACTAAATACTACACTATCCTTTTATATCATCCTTTCTTAAAAACAGGATTGCTTCATTCACCCTCCTAGAGGACCCCTATGTCTAGGTTTACACAATACACAAACCAAGTCTTAGGATGTCGCAATGACAAATTTGAGGTTTTCATTTTTTCATAAAACTTTTGATACTATCTAAATAAGTAAATCTTATGTGTAAACTCATTTCCCCTGTAGGGCAGACATTTCACAAAAGTCTCTCGCTTATTTCAGTTATTATCTAACCTTTTTCTACTCATACCTAAGTGCATCTATAGGTTTTAAATCCGATGCTTTTTTTGCTGGATAATATCCAAAAAATACTCCCGTAATTAGTGAAAATGCTATTGCAATTAGGAAATCATCTGTGCTATTTACCACTCCTACTCCGAACCCAGATAGAATAGGAACTAGTATCATTGAAATCGCCACACCTATTGCAGCCCCACCAACACTTATAAATATTGCCTCTATCATAAATATACTTAAAATATCCTTCTTTCTAGTACCTATCGCCTTTAGTATACCTATTTCCTTTGTTCTTTCCCGTACAGAAACCAAGAGAACATTCATTATACCAATACCTCCAACTATTAGAACTATCACTGCAATAGACATTAGCATAAGAGTCATCGTATTAGCAGATTCTATCGCTGAGGTTACCCTGCTACCTGCATCTCTAACATTAATTGTATTAACATCATAATTTTCTCCTAGTTTGGTTAGTATTTCTTCCTTAGCTTGCTCTACAAATTTTACATCTGTTGCAAATGCTATAATTCTAGTCATCCCACCTCTACTACCTACAAGGTACTTCTTACAAGTTTCATATGGAACATATACTACTTCATCAATAGTTGTCTCACCCCTTCTAGTTAAAACACCTATTATTTGAAATTTCTTACCACCTAAAGTTATATATGTACCTGTAATGTCTTCAAAGTTTTCACCAAAAAAATATTCTGCTGTGTCATATCCTAAAACAACAACTTTTTCCTTATTCGTATCATTTTCTTCTGATATAAATTCTCCATACTGCATTTCGTAGTTATTCATCTCTGCATACTTATTCATAACCCCATAAAGGGAGTACGATGCAGTATCTTTATTATAAGTTATACTTGCATTCTCAGTCAACATCGTTTCCACATCATCTAGATATTCTGAGTCTTGCATCAAATATGTAGCATCCTCTTTTGAAAATCTTATCTGCTTTGTGTTTGATCCACCGAACATTCTTCCACCCATCTGCATTACATTTATCATTTTAACATTCAGATTTTTA
This sequence comes from Clostridiales bacterium GWD2_32_19, assembly GCA_001795385.1. GTDB lineage: Bacteria > Bacillota > Clostridia > Lachnospirales > UBA12420 > UBA12420. The sequence continues at coordinate 12,013 of MGOU01000021.1, read as the reverse complement.
TACTGTTCTTCTATATCTAAAGTGCTTTTTCTTCCGATACCTAAAACAAATATTATTGTAATTGCTCCAACTATTATTCCTAGCCCCGTGAGTAAAACTCTAATCTTATTTGATTTCATATTAATAAGCACTGTTTTTATAATTTCCCAAAATAACACTCTTTCACCCCCTATATCTAATGCAAAATGGCAAACCTAAAACATTGGAGGCATGTCACTACTAGATGTTTTGCTACTATTTGATGTTTTAGTAGTACTTGATGTTTTAGTAGTACTTGATGTTTTGGTATTTGAAGATGTCTTACTCGTTGATATAGTACCCTCTATTACTACAGTATCACCTTCACTCAATCCTTCTACTACTTCTGAATCAGTGCCATCTGTGAATCCTGTCTTTATTTTTTTAGCTATAGTTTTATTATCATTTCCTAAAACTTTAGTATATTGAGAACCATTTTCCATATATACAGCTTTATTTGGAATTTTAAGACATTCTTTCTTTTGTTTTATTATGAAACTTATGTTGCAAGTCATCTTATCCCTTATTTCTGAATAATCTTCATCTAAATCCATACTAACCTCATAAGAAACAGTGCTTCCAGAACCTACAGTTGCTACATTTGATACCTTTGTTACTTTACCTGTAAAGATTTTTCCTTCTAGGTTATCTGATGTAACTTCGACAATCATTCCTACTGCTATGTTTCCAATATCTGATTCTGAAATATTAGCTATAACCTTAGGATTTTCTATCATTCTTACCTGTAAAACAACAGTGTCTTTTGTAATTTCATCTCCTATATTTACAGAAATACCAACTATCTTACAGTCATAAGGAGCCACAAGTCTTGCCCCATTTAGTGTATCCTTTGTAGTTTTATAATCAATAGATGCCTTGTCAATAGAAAGTTTATTTAGTTTTTCACTATAATTCATGTTTTTTTCTATATCATATTCCTTAACTGCCTTATTATAGTCTATTACAGCAGTATCGTAGTTCAGTTTTGCTTGCTTAAGTGCTGATTTTGCGCTACTTATAGAAGTGACATAATTTGTTTTTTCATTTTCATATTCTATTTGCTTATTTTTCATATCATTTTTAGCGTATGCATCTGGAGACACAAGCATAGAATTATATTCTATCTCTAGTGTTTTAAGATTGCTATCATCTATTTTGACAGTATCGTAATTTCCACCCACTACATTATATTTCTTTATCAACTCTTCATAATTTTCTTTTGTAAGCTCAACTTTAATATTATACTGATCAACTTGATTTTTTAAATTGACAAGTGTTGTCTGTGATTCTATTTTTGATTTTTCATATGATATTTTAGAATTTTGATATGAAATATCTGCTTGCTTCATTTGATCTACATAATCTGTGTTATCAATAGTCATAAGGATAGTTCCAGCTTTTACAACATCATTTTCCTTTACCGGTATACTATCTACTGTACCAGCCAAAGTAAACATTAGATCTTTTACATTTAGATTAACACTACCTTCATCAGAATAATCAATTTTCAAATCCCCTTTTGTAACTGTGCCTGTAGTATATGTACTTTCAGTTTTAGATGTAGCTTTTTTGCTATTATTGATATACCAAAAAGCTCCCAACCCTACCGCAATAATTGCAACAACTAATATAATTAGCTTTTTTTTATTTTTTTTCATCTTTACCCTCCTAGCTTTTTAGTGATTTTTAATATACAAGAGCAAAACACCATATTGGTGTTCTTATCTTCGTTTTACTCTTGTATATTAGCAGATTATAAATCTGCTAATATCTCTCGTAAAGCTGTTATCTTCGCATTTTGTTTTGTTATAATATTATCTACATCAGCTAATAACTTCTTTGCTCTTTCTTCCTTTGTTAAATTACTGTCAGCATTCATAGCAAATTTTCCTTGTTGTTTATTTAGAATACTATCTTCACTCACATTTGGTTTATTAATTGATTGTAATTTCTCTCTTATAGCATTTATTTTTTCTTTTTGCGCATCAGTTAAATTAGCCAAGTTTCCCTTACCCATTTTCTGATTCCCTGCTATACCCCTCGTTCTAGCTGTATCACCTATTATTTCTCTCTGTTTTACTTGTATTTCTTCTCTTAGACCTTTTATTACAGTATTATTCGTCTTTATTGTTTCTACTTTAGTTTTTTGTGCATCTGTAAGTACTGTATCGCCCAAAACATCTGTTATACAGCTTTCTTCCATATTCCTTCCAAATCCCCTATTCATCATTCCGAAACCTTTTCCTGCTTCTCCCTGGATTTTTCCAGCAAAACACATTTGATGTCTACCTCTTCCTGCAAAATTCGTTTCATCTGTTGTTTTTGCAGCTACCCCATCTGCTGCATATGCTACACTCGATGCTAACATCAAAGTAGCTAACCCTATACTTAAAACTCTTCTCATATTAATACCTCCATTTTTTTTGTTGTCTGTACTCTGTACTTTGTACTTTGTACTTTATTCTCCACCCTCCTTCCATTTTAGTATATGCTCATTATACAACTTAATTATGGCGAAAGTGTGTTGTTTCTTTTAACAATATGTGAACTTAGTTTTTTAATAATATAGTGATTTTCGTACCTTTATTTTCCTCACTTTCTATATTCATATCGAATTGATGCATATCCAATATATGTTTTGCAATGCATAAACCTAATCCATATCCTTTTCCACTTCTAGACAATTCGGCTTGATAAAACCTCTCAAATATATGAGGTAATATTTCTGCCTTTATACCTATTCCTTCATCTACTATTTCAATGCAATCAGCCTTCAAATTTATATTTACAACTCCATCTTCTTTTGAATACTTAATTGCATTATCTATAAAAATGATAAGTACTTGCTTTATTTTTATATAATCTGCTTCTAAAATGACTGGATCATCATTTATATCCAAATGAATTTTAATATTCCTTTTTATTGCAATTAAAGACATCTCTTTTATAATATTTTTAATCATTTCGTCGAGTTCAAATTCTTCCCTATTAATTTCAACCTTACCTGACTCTAGTTTAGAAAGATCTAGTACCTCATTCACCATTTTTTCAAGTGAACTAGTATTATCTAAAATTCTATCATATATTTTTTCACTTGCTTCCACTGTATTATCTTTTATGTTTTCTATATACCCCCTTATCAAAGTAAGAGGTGTCTTAAATTCATGTGACACATTTGCCACTAAGTCCTTAGACATCTGTGAAAGTCTCTTTATTTCCTCTATTTGGGTGTCTATATCTCCAGTCATTTTATCTAAAGTTCTTGCGAGTTCCCCAACTTCATCGTTACTAGTTACATTCGTTCTAACTTTATAATTTCCCTTTGATATTTCATCAACAGTTTTTTTCATCTTTTCAATATTTTTTGTGAAAAACATTGAATAAAGAGCACCTAATATGACACTTAAGAAAATAGAAAATAGCAGTATATTTATTAGATAGTATTTATATTCTTGGTAAGTCCTGTATACATCATCGATAGATGTATGCAAATATATCGCACCTACAACTTCATTAAAATTGTATATAGGAACAGCTACAGTTAGCGTGTTTTGCTTAAAATACGAAGTAAAATCTTGAGTCGTTATTTTATCCCCCTTCTTTATATCAGAAATATCGATCATAGCTCTCATAAACCTAAAGTCATCATTTGAATCGAAAATTACCATCCCTTTTTTATCAACAACCCAAACGATTGAGTCAGTAAGCTCATCTACTAGTCGTATCATTTGCATTCGTCTACCAAAAGAAATATCATCAGCATTAATAGTAACAGAAAACTTAGCAATCTGCTCACATCTTTTAAGCAACTCATCTTGTTTTTGGGTAATTATAAATTGCTTGTAATTATTCAAATATAATAACCCCGATAATGCCGAAGAAATAAGAACAATTAATGTTATCCCCATAATCAACTTAACAGAAATTCTATTCATATCTTCACCGTCCTAATTCTCATTTAATTTTGTCATCGCTAATGATTTTCAATTTCAAATTTATAGCCTACTCCCCAGACAGTTTTTATGTCCCAAATATAGTTATTTTCTTCGGTCAAACCAAGCTTTGCTCGGATACGCTTTATATGAGTATCTACATTTCTAGTGTCTCCAAAATACTCGTAACCCCATAACTCATTTAGTAGCATTTCTCTTGATTGAACCTGAGATGGATTGCTTGCTAAAGTAAACAATATCTCAACTTCCTTTTTAGTAAAAATTATCTCTTTTGTATCGAGCTTCACCTTATATTCATTCATATTAATTTCTAAATTACCAAATTTTATTATTTTATCATCTTTTAAAGGTATATCTAGTCTTCTAAGCAAAGCCTTTATTTTAGCCAAAACTTGCTTTGGGCTAAACGGTTTTATTATGTAATCGTCTGCACCTATATCTATACCCATTATCATATCTTCATCACTTGACTTGGCAGTTATCATAATAATAGGCACATCTGACTTTGCCCTTATGTATTTACATACAGCCAGCCCATCTAACTTCGGCATCATGATATCAAGCAAAATAAGAATGGGGTTTTCCTTTTCAAATAATTCAATAGCCTTCTCCCCATCATTCGCTATTATGGGCATAAACCCATCTTTAACCAAGTGTGGAATTATCAAATCTACTATTTCTTCATTATCATCAGCAATAAGTATTGTTTTAGTACTCATTATTATCACCTGCTTTTAGCTAAAATGTTTCTTATAATTGTATCATATATCTACGTTTTTTAATATAGATATATTGTGACTTTTTTGTGAACTTTCAGAAGCTTACCTATAATGGATATTGATACTTCTTTATGTCTATAGCAAATATAAATAGAATTTAAAAAAGCTTCACATATGAAGCTTTTTTAAATTCTATTTATATTATCAAAAAATCATCTATCACTATTAATTTTTTCACCTTCTTGTGTTAGTTACTCTCAGAAACTTCAACACCATTTTTAATTAATGTTTTTTTATCTATATATTTACTTTGCACATTTGCGTATTGATAATCTTTCTTTAAATTATTAATATACTCTAACTTTATATCTTCTAAGCCATCGTTATCACTTGCTCTGATGTTATCTTCAATTTTATCTAAATCAGTTTCAATTAAAACATATTCCACTTTTATATTTTTAAATTTCTCTTTAAGAGGTCTTATTATCTGATCTATATATTTACCATTCATTATTACGCTTTTTATTATTAGCTTATCATTATATGTTAGTGAATACATAGATTTTTTTATAATATCAGGAATTAAGCTTTCGCAATGTTCATACTCCTTCTGCAAAAATTTTGTATCTATTAAATCGCATTCAATAGGATTAAAGTGTTCATCTATATAATCGCTTTTACCACTATAAGGTACTCCATCTACTATTATTAGTACTTTATTGTTTTTCATATGACATTCCCTCCTCATTTGTTGATACACTCGGCTCGTCTATAATTGATTGGGTATCTGTATATGTAATTTCAGAAGCGTCAAATATCATGTTAGCAACATCAAAATCATTTTTTGTTGCCTCTACTATAGGATTTGTTGTAATTATATCTTGTGTTGAATAACTCTTTTGGATTCCATATGCAGCGAAAGCATATTTCATGGCCGCAGTTGATAATGGTTCTCTACCATTTTTAGAATCATCTATTACTTCTTTTTGTTCCAGTTTTAAAATCGGTTTTTTGTCTACCACCACTGGCTCTGTTATAATTATATCTTGTCCTTGATATTCCTTTTGTTTTCTATATGTATCTAGTACCTGTTTTCTACTTTCTCCATCTATTCCGTAAAGGAGACCTATTTTCATTATACTTCTAAATTGTTCGTCTGTAACATTTCCGTTTTCTATTTGTTTTATTGCTATATTGTCGGTTAAATGTTTTATTTCTCCCTCTGTCCTATAAATAGGATTTGAAGATATTCGTAGCATGATGTTGTAATACTCCATTGAACCTTTAATGGCAGTTACTTCCTTATCATCAGCTTGTTTAAAATATTCATAATGCATAGCTATTAAGCTATCCGCAATACTATTTCTTATTCCATTCCTATCGTGAACATCACATTTATGGTGTTTTTTAACATAAAGTTCATCTAAGTTCTGATAAATTTTTTCTATATCTCCATAAGTTATCTTTTTCTCCTTTATCAGAGGTTTCAAACTTTTCTTTACTGAATTTACAACCCTAATAAAATCTTTATTCAATTCTGGACTATATTTATGTTCATTCAGATTATAATTAAATGTTTCAATTAAATCCAATACCACATTAGTGCCATCTGTTTTATTATCTATGTTTATTAATTTGAGTCTATCATTATTAAAAAGACTATCAATAATATTATTATCTCCACCAAATAAATAATCCTTAAATATATGAAAATACTCTACATTTCTATCATATAGACTTTTAAACTCTTTGCCATACCCCAATTCATTTGCTAACACTTGTGCCATATAATCTGTAGCTATTTCATTAAATGCACGACTTAGATCATTTGGTTTTTGAAATCCTAAAAGGTTATTTTTTATATCTCTTGTTAGAAAATGACAAAATTCATGTAATAGAACACATCTAGTTTCACCAAAACTCTTAACAATATTTCTATTTAACCAAATAAATTGAACTAATACATCGTTCTTTTTTTCTACCCCATTCAAACCTGCTGAACTTTCAGGTTTCTTATTGCGTTCTCCGGCACCTTCACTAAGAATAATATTTTTAAATTCTTCTATTATTCGTTCTTCATTAATATTAATTTTATTATCTTTTGCACGACTATTTATACATTTTAAAATGTCCTTAAACGTATCTCTATATAAAATCTTGTTGGGAATATTTTTAAATAATTCAGGATTATCAAGCGCTTCAATTGCTTGATCCATTGTTTTTATAGAACTCATTTTTACATTATAAGAAAGGTTTTTAATTCCATCAAAGATGTTTGCCATATCTGTCACCTTCCTTTTTCTTTTATATATATTATACTACTTTATACATGTTTTGTCAATTTTTAACATAATACTACAAATTAGAGGGGTTCTATTTTTGCTTAATAATATTGTAGAAATTTGTTGACTTTTGTAAATTAAAAAGTATAATAAATATATAAATTATACTCACCATGGGAGGAATACATTATGAACTTTTTTGCAACTAAAAAACCTAGTATTGTTAAAAGTAAAGAAGCGGCTGTGGTGCCATCACGCTTACCTATTAAAAATAGATATTTGGATGGAAGTCAAATTGGAGCTATTATTGCTGCAAGCGGTGACGAGAATGAATTTGTAGTTTCTTGGGTAATTAAAGAAGGTCATAAAGTAAAATTAAATTCCATCGGATCTTGTATTGAGTCTATATATTCTGTTAATAATGGGGAAACTAATATTGAAGATATGATAGGTATCAATAAAGGAACTCCAGTCTTATGCTTTCAAGATCAAGGACATACAATAATTATATATAGTGGGGAAGCTGGTGATAAAGGTATTAATATATCACAAGTTGTTAGCTTAAATACTTCAAATAAATTATATGGTGCTGAGATTTCTTTTGGTATATCTTTTAATTCAAAAGTCCCTGAATTTTCAGTAGAACAATTACTTAAGCCAAAATTTTGCAGCGATCATTGTCTTGTTAGTACACTTGATATTCCTTCAATACCTAAAGAGGATAATCAAGTGATATACGCTGAAGCTGATTCATCTGGATATCTAAATACCAAAGTAAGCAATACCGTTATAACATATGATTCAAATATTACTCCATCATCAAATTCTTTACCTTTGAAGCCTGATGATGTTGATGTTGACAGTATTTTTAAACTTGATATTGATAACCAATCTAATGGATTATTGTATAATGAAACAACTGAATACACTTACTTGCAGACTGCTCTATAGTAAGATATAATTTCATTTATCAACTGTTGTGTAAGAACTTCCAACAGTTATTTTTATGTAAAACAAAAAGGGACTTTACAGCCCCAATATTTTATCTTTTATACTAAACATTACATCCTGCTAGATATCCTGTTGAAAATGCAATTTGCAGGTTAAATCCACCTGTATAGGCATCTACATCAATTACTTCTCCTGCAAAATACAGTCCCTCTACAAGTTTAGACTCCATTGTACTAGGGTTTATTTCGTCGGTGAGAACTCCACCTGCTGTTATTATACCTTCATTTAGAGGTCTAGTCTTTTCTATTGTCATAGTTAAATTTTTTAATAATCTAACTAGATTTTGTCGTTCTTCCCTCGTTATTTGATGTACTTTCTTAATATCACTTATACCAGACAAGCTTACTATTACTGGAATCATCTTTTGAGGGAGTAATTCATCTAAGGCATTTACATAATTTTTATTCGTAAACATTTCAAAATCACGAGTTATCCTATTATCTAGTTGTTCAAAAGTCAAAGCAGGTTTTAAGTCGACTATTAGCTTGACATCATCTTTTACTGTGTCTACACCCACCAAATGTCTGCTACTACTGAGTATTACAGGTCCTGACACTCCAAAATGTGTAAAAAGCATTTCACCAAAACTTTCATATAATTTCTTATTATTTTTCATCAAAGTTACTTTAGCATTTTTAAGTGATAAACCTTGTAGTTCTTTAACCCAATCTTCTTTCGTCACTAAGGGAATTAAAGAGGGCTTCGGTTCTTTTATTGTATGTCCAAAACTCTTAGCAAAACGGTATCCGTCACCTGTAGAGCCTGTCCCTTGATATGTGCATCCCCCAGTTGATATAATCAGTTTGTCACATATAATATGATCACCATTACCCATTTCAATAATAAACTCTTTATTTTTTTTATATATCTTCTTAACTTCTGCTCTAAGTTGTATTCTTACATTATTCAATTTTAAAAACTTTTCTAATGTATCTATAACATCACTAGCCCTATCTGACTCAGGAAATACTCTATTCCCTCTCTCGACTTTTGTCGCAAGCCCCAGATCATTCAAAAACTCAATCAGATTTTCATTTGTAAATGTATAAAAAGCACTGTATAAAAAGTTCCCATTACCAGGGACATTATCTATCATATCCTCTATATCACTCGAGTTAGTGACATTACATCTACCTTTTCCTGTAATAAATAATTTTTTACCCAATCTATCATTTTTATCAAGTAAAATTACTTCATTTCCACCTTTTGCAGCCATCCCTGCAGCCATAATACCAGCAGGACCAGCACCTATAACAACTATTTTTAACGCACCCATCTATATTTTCCTCCTCTATTAATTATTGCTCAATTATACCATAATCTTCTATTCATAACAATACTTAGATAAATAATATAAATAGATGTATATAAATAAAAAGACTCGATTACTCAAGCCTTCTGTACTTAATTATTAAAAAAGTTATCGCAACATTACCAGCACACATGCATCTATTGTAATAATGTCACTTTCACTTGCATACTTCAATAACTCATCACTTATTGTACCTGGTTGCAGCCAAATATATTTTATTCCTAATTCCTTACACTCTTTCACAAAGTTAATCCCTATTGCTGGATTTACAACAAAATTAACAACATCTATTTTTTGGTGAATTTCTTTTAGCTCCTTATACACTTTAATTCCCTCTATTTCCTCAAGCCTAGGATTAATAGGGAATACTGTTTTTCCATGTGTAATTAATTTCTTAAATATTTTATATCCATACTTTTCAGTTCTATTCGTAGCACCTACTACTGCCCAATTATTAAGTTTTAGCACTTCCTGTATTTCATCATAATTCATAAAAACATCTCCTAATTCATCCCTCTCCTGAGAAGAGGAGGCTAGGTGGAGTCACATTATTTCATTCCTTCTACTGTTATCCATTCTAACTTTCATGTTTCATTTAACATTACCTTTATAATTCCAAATTTGCTTATAATTATCCTTTCCAGTATTTACTTTTTGGTATTATATCATATTCTTATTTTTCTAACAATAGTTGAAGTAATCTATTTCAAACTAAAAAGACTGATTACTCTTTTACAGTTATTTGAGAGTTTTCTAATTTAAATTAACATCTGTTTCCTCTCAAAGCAGTATCGCCTTCTATGTTGCCAATATTCACATTTCCTGATTCTTCATCTAAAACTCTTGCTGCATCTAGTGTAAATCAAATTTTCTTATCACTTGATAGAAGTGAATAAGTCAAACCTGTGACCCTCTTTTCTACTACTTCTTCAAATATTTTTTTATCGATTTGCTTGAATGTTTGTTCGTTTTCTGTTTTTGTATTATTTTCTGCCCACTATTATTTTATACTATCCACAAACATTAAAGATTGCAATGCCTGTGTTCTGCTTTGTTCTTCTGTTGTAGTAGGTCAGTCTTAGCAATTTCCTTATAAGTAATAGTAACAAAAGTTGAGGTTTATCACCTCAACTTTTGCTTTATATATTTAATTCCAGTCTCTATATCTAAGTAATTTAAATATAGCCTTATTATTAAAATCTTCTTCTTTTATGTTTGCCAATTTAATAATTTCATTTATTCCACCTAACCACATGTAATCTTCTTCATTATATGCTTTTTGTATAGCTTCTTCAATAAAAGGAATAGTTACTTTTATATCCATACTAGTTAATATTTCAACTCCCATAAGCGTTCCTGGCCAATTAAGGTCTTGTAATAACTCCAATAAGCTTGGTATTGCTCTATAGTTTCCTGGATATCCAATTTTTTTCACAACTTTTACAGCATTTTCCCATGTACCTTTTAATTTGAAATCAATCAAAAGTCCGACTTGTTCAGCATCAATTTTTGTTAACAAATCAATTGTATTATTTTGCGTCTCAATTGACATATTCCAATCTAAATTAGTTACCAACAATTTAACTTTATTATTATCCATTCTATCCCTCCAAAAATTATTTTATTTTTATAGAAATACTCTGAAGTATTTTAGAGAATGCATGTGGATTGAATATTGCTGTTAATCTCGAGTTTATCCATTCCGTCATCCTCGAGGTCTGGACCGGTTTCACTGATACATGCGTTGGTCCATCCTTAACTGCTCTCAGAACTCCTGTGTTATTAACCATTTGAATTGTGGTCATTGTAAATTCACCGCTTGCAGGCAAAACAGTAGTATATGACAATCCTTTTATATCTTTTTCCCTTGGAGTTAAATTTGTTGCATTTCCATTTCCTGTTCTATAAATAATTGTATCCTTTGGTCTATTATTTTTATGCTACTTATCGTGTCTGCTCTTGTTTTAGTCCTAATTGATTGTTGATCTTCTTGATAATTTTTATACTGCTCTCCAATCCAATCCGCAGTTGCCCATACTGTACCTCCTGCCACTATTGTGGCTCCTACCACATCACCATACGGTAATGGTCCATCTGAAATAGAAGCAGCACCTCCTACACTCCATGAATTTCTTAAAATCACCGCCGCATTGTTTCCACTTTCATCATGATATTTTACTGGATTATTTAAAGAGTATATATACAGATTATTAATTTGCATTAAATCATTAGAGTTATACATTTTCGTAGAATTTTTTAAATTATTAATGGATTCGTATTTATTTTTTTGAAAATTCATAAATGATGTTTTAGAATACCTGTATTTGCTAGATTTCCAGTATGTATCTTCATTTATAAACCTCTCAATACTAGGGTCGTAGTATCTAGCTCGCAAATATATATTCCCGATCTCTTGGTCTTGGTACTCCCCACAATATCTAAATGGATTATCTACCGCATTTACCTCTGCTTGCCACTTAGTTTCAATCTGCTTACCACCAAAAACTTGCCCATAGTTCTCTTGCTCATTACCAAAAGCATCATACTTGTAGTCCTTCACCACACTATAAGACATCCTACCAGTTATCGGGTCTGTTATTTCCCCAAACAGCTTCGTCACATCTCCATGTTTATCATGCAAATAGTATAGCATATTTAAGTCTGTTTGCCTAGATATTATTTTACTCCCCACAAAGGTATTCTTCGCCTTAGTAAATC
>MGOU01000020.1 GCA_001795385.1 Clostridiales bacterium GWD2_32_19 | reverse complement strand
GCCTTTCAGGCTAGCAAGCACAAAGACCCTTGCTAGGGTCAATGTCAAACCACCACTTGAAGTGGTGGTTGGTGATTGCGACATCCTAAGACTTGGTTTGTGTATTGTGCAAACTTAGACATAGGGGTCCTCTAAGAGGGTGAACGAAGCAATCCCGTTCTTTAAAAGACAAAAGATGAGATTGCTTCGCAAAAAACGCTCGCAATGACAACATGATACCCCGTCGGCTTGCCACGGGGAGATTCATTAAAAGTAATAATAAAATTATGACTAAATAATAAAGCTTGAAACATGATAAGTGTAAATCGTAAAATAGAAAGGAACATAATATGGATATAGATTTCACAGGAATACAAGAAATAAAAAATTACAATAAAATACTTATATCAGGTCATAAAAATCCAGATGGAGATAGCATCGGTTCTTGTGTAGCACTTGCTTTAATACTAAAAAAGCTTGGCAAGACACCTGATATATATATAAAGGAGCTTCCAGCACAATATAAAATGTTGGTTGGTACTGAAATGTATAAGAATGTTATAGACGAGCATTATGATTTGTTTATAGCGCTTGATTCAGGTGGTGAAGAGATGCTTGAAGAAGTGGGTAAACAATTTAAAAGTGCAACTATGACTTACAATATAGATCATCACATATCAAATACTAAGTATGCTATGAAAAACTATGCGGGTGAATCATCTTCGACAGGCGAAATAATATTTCATGTTGCAAAAGAATTAGGTGTAGAGATTGATAGGGACATTGCATCAGGAATATTTTTGGCAATAATAAGTGATACAGGGTTATATCAATACAATAACACAAAAAGTGGAACTTATGAAGTTGTAGCTGAGTTAATGAAAACTGATATAGATTCAGGTAAAATAATAAGAGAGTTATTTTTTGAACGTACATATGAACAAACAAAACTACTAGGTAGAGCTTTGAATAATATGGAGCTTTTGTTTGATGGACAAGTAGCATATACAACAATATCTTTCAAGGACTTGAAAGACTTAAATGCAAAAACAAATGATACGAGTGGAATAATAAACACTATTATGCAAACAAGAGGTGTAAAAATATCAGTATTTATGTATGAACCAGCGCCTAATAACATAAAAGTAAGTTTTAGATCGGTAGAGCCTTATAATGTGTGTGAACTAGCACAACAACTAGAGGGTGGCGGACATATACTTGCATCCGGTGCAATGACAAAAGGGAAGATGGAAGAAATCCGACCAATGATTTTAAAATTAGTAGCTGAGATGTTTAAATAGATATTAAATAAATAATAAATGTCTTTATAAAACAAAAATAAGGGTCAAGAAGCGGAGACCCTTATTTTTATGCATTTTACATATACATATCGGCAGTATATTAAAAAAACTTTAAAATATTTTTAAAATTTTTGGAAAAACACTTGCAATTTTAAAACAAAAGAGTTACAATGTTGTTACAAAGTGGAGAGAAGTGGAGAGAAATGGAACGAAAGTGTTAAGGAGGGGATAGCAATGTTTATAGGTGAATATGAACATAGTGTTGATGAAAAAGGCCGAGTGCTTATCCCTACTAAATTTCGTACCAAACTAGGTGAAAAGTTTATAGTAACCAAAGGACTCGAAACTTGTTTGTACATTTATACAATGGATGAATGGGAAAAATTTGAAGAAAAATTAAGAGCCCTCCCATTTAGTAGCAAAGACGCAAGAAATTTTACAAGATTTTTTTTAGCAGGTGCAGAAGAATGTGAGATAGATAAGCAAGGACGTGTATTACTTCCTGGGAATCTTAGAGCATATGCAGAACTTGAAAAAGCGATAACATCAATAGGCGTATCTAACAGAATAGAAATATGGGGTACCGATAAGTGGAATAAATATAATGATGATGAGTCTTTTGATGCTAGTGAGCTTGCAGAAAAGATGGCGAGTTTAGGAATCTAGAAAGTTGAAATAGAACAGATAATTAAAGGTGGTATAAACATGGAATTCAAACATATACCGGTACTACTTAATGAGTGTATAGAAGGGTTAAATATAAAGTCTGATGGAGTGTATGTGGACTGTACTCTTGGCAGCGGTGGGCATTCAATGAAGATATGTGAAAAATTGAATAAAATTGGAACACTGATTGGAATTGATCAGGATGAAGATGCTATTAGCACAGCTTCTAAAAATTTAGAAGGTGTTAAAAATAGATTATATGTGGTAAGAGATAATTACTCACATATAGAAAAAATCCTCAACGGATTAAATTTTGGTACTGTAGACGGGTTTTTGTTAGACATCGGTGTATCTTCGTATCAGCTTGATTCTGCCGAACGTGGGTTCAGCTATATGAAAGATGCACCCCTCGATATGAGGATGGATAGGGGAAATGATTTAACTGCCGAAAAGGTGGTAAATGAATACTCTGAGCATAAATTATTTGAAATTATTAAAGAATACGGGGAAGAAAGGTATGCGAAGAGAATAGCAAACCTAATAGTAAGTGAGAGGGAAAAAAGTAGGGTTGAAACTACATTACAGCTTGTGGATATAATAGATCGAGCAATACCTTCTAAAAAAGGAAGCAAAGGACATCCCGCTAAGCGAACATTTCAAGCAATAAGGATAGAAGTCAATGGTGAGCTTGAAGTTTTGCAAAATTCAATTGAAAAAATGGTGGACAGGTTAAATTATGGCGGGAGACTTTGTATCATTACATTTCATTCATTAGAAGATAGGATAGTAAAACATATTTTCAAAGGTTTAGAAAATCCATGCATATGCCCACCTAGATTGCCTATTTGTGGATGTGGACGTAAGCAGAAAGCAAAGATAATAACAAATAAGCCGATTATTTCAAGTAACGAAGAAATAAAAGTAAATAAGAGGGCAACAAGTGCTAAGCTTAGGATAGTGGAAAAAATTTAATTTAAAAAACAACAAACTGGGGGAAATGCTATGAGAAACAATCAAAACCAATACGTGCACGGAAGTCTAGCGTATAAGTTAAACACAAATGATGAAGTAGAGAAAGTTAGAAAAAGACAAAGAAAAGTAAATAAAGAATTGTTTTTTTATAGACTAAATCTTATTATTTCAATATTTGTTGTTTTTGGTATGGTAGCGGGTCTCATGACACAATATTCTAGTGTTGCATACAAACAAGATCAACTTAAAAAGATAGAGAAAGAGATAAAACTAACGCAAGATAATTTATATGATGCAAAGGTTGAAGTAGCAGAATCTATGGATTCAAGTAATGTACACAAGGTTGCTACTCAAAAGCTAGGAATGGTTAAGGCTGCAGATTATCAAATGATATATATAGATGTTCCAGAGGAAAATTATACAATAAAGTATTAAGTAAGATATCAGTTATTAGATATCAGTTATCAGTGAAAAGAAAACTGATGAGTGATAGAAGGTAACTGATAATTTTTTTGTAAGGGAATGAAAAGCATGGCAGATTTTAAAAATAAAATTATATCTATAGGAATTATTATTACAATAATTTTTCTTTTTTTGCTATATAAGATAGGCTATATACAGATAGTAAAAGGCCAAGAGTATCAAAAGATGGCAATGATGCAACAGGTTACTAAAATAGATAAGGAAGTAAAGGCTGTACGAGGTAGTATTTTAGATAGAAATAATTATGAGTTAGCTATAAGTAGAAGAGTTTATGATGTTGTTATAGATAATATAAATTTTGCAAAGCAGAAGGATGACTTGAAAAAAGAACAGATTTCCAAAATGAGTCAAATTCTAGATATACCGTTAGAGGAAATAAAAGAAATGATAAAGCAAGAGACTCATTATAAAGTGTTAAAAAAGAGTACAACAAAAGAGATTGTCGATAAAATGAGAGAGAATGAGCTCAAAAACCTTATTTACGAGGAAGCATATAAACGAAAATATGTATATAATGATTTTGCTTCAAATATAATAGGTTTTGCTAATGATACAACAGGTTTAATGGGTATAGAAAGTCAATATGATTCATATTTGAAAGGTACTTCAGGGAGAAAGTTTATAACGATTAAAGGTGATGATATGCTTATTCAAGATCAGATTGAAGCAAGAAATGGGTATAATATTGTCATGTCGATAGATAAGAATATTCAAGTAATATTAGAAAAAAAATTAAAGGAAGCTGTAGAGATACATAAACCTAAAAATGCTGCCATAATAGCTATGGAGCCAAATACTGGTGAAATATTAGGACTTACGACTTATCCCAATTTTGACTTGAATGATCCAATGAAGCTAATAGAGGAAGAAAGTATAGAAGAACTAAAAGATAACGAAGAAAAACCTATAGAAGAAAAATCTACAGAAGATAAACTAAATGTTTTATGGAGAAACTATGCTATAAACGATGCATATGAGCCAGGATCGGTGTTTAAGCCGATAACAGTTGCCGCAGGTTTAGAAGAAATTGCAACAAATATTCACGATACATTTTTTTGTTCTGGTTCTAAAATTGTAACGGGGACAAAACTTGATTGTGATGAAGTACACGGGCAAGTGACACTTGATCTAGCACTTGCAAATTCTTGTAACATAGCAATGATGGATATAGCAGAGAGACTTGGAAAAGAAAAGTTTTACTATTATCAAAAAGTATTTGGATTTGGACAAGTTACAGGCATTGATTTAAGTGGTGAAAGTAGAGGAATACTTCACAAGGTAGAAAATGTCGTGCCTATTGATCTTGCAACAGATTCATTTGGGCAAGGATTCACTGTAACGCCGATACAAATGATAACAGCATTTTCTTCAATTATAAATGGTGGACACCTAATGAAACCGCATTTAGTATCTCAAATAGTAGACAATGACATGAATGTTATAGTTCAAAATAATCCAGTTACAGTAAGAAAAACCATATCTAAGGAGACATCTGATATAGTAAGGTCGTATCTAGAGAAAGTTGTTGCAGAAGGAACTGGTAGCAAGGTATATATGGAAGGGTATCGTATTGGAGGTAAAACAGGTACTTCAGAAAAACTTCCTAGGGGTAATGGAAAATATGTGGCATCGTTTATGGCATTTGCTCCAGTCGATGATCCCAAGATAATATTACTAGTAATAGTTGATGAACCTTCTATGGGAGCTTATTACGGAGGAACAGTAGCAGCACCAGTTGCAAAAGATTGCTTGGAAGAAATATTTAAATATATGGGAATACCAAAAATTGAAAGCGACATTACAACTACGAAAGTAAAACTGGATAATCAAATGATAATGCTAAGTGACTATACAGGTAAAGCTATTGTTGATACTGTAATGGATTTGAATAAGTTAGGAATAAAATACAAAATAGTTGGAAGTGGTAGTAAAATAGTAAATCAAGTGCCTAATGGAAATACACTAGTCCCATTAGATAGGGAAGTATTAATTTATGTAGAAGGCGGAGATGATATACTAGCAGTTCCAAACTTCACTGGGAAAACAAACGCTGAGGTAATAACTATTCTTACAGAAAATAATCTAAAACTAAAGGCAGGTTCTGGTGGACTCGGAGTAGCCACAGAACAAATACCAGCAGCAGGAACAAAAGTGGATCCAAACTCTGAAGTTTATGTAAAATTTGGACAGTAGGGAAAAAGAGACAAAATTTAGAGTATTTATATGGAACGAACATATTTATTAATAAAATCTTACCAAATAGAATATATATAACTAAGACATTTGCTAGCAAATGATCAAATTCTTATTGGTGGGATTATATGAAAAAAATGAAACTTGTTTTTAAACGAAAAATTGTAATGATAGGCATAACATTTACAATAGTTTTTATAATTTTATATGCAAGATTATTTTATATCCAAATGTTTAAATCGCATTTTTTACAAGATGAAGCATATAAACAACAAACAAGAAATAGAGATATACCTGCAAAAAGAGGTAAAATTCTTGATAGAAATAATGTTGTACTAGCGGAAAGCATAAGCGTTTATACTGTTTATGTAATCAATTCTAGAATTAAAGACGAAAAAAAGGTTTCCAGTTTTTTAGCTGAGACACTCAACATGGATTATGATTTTGTATTTGATAGAGTGAGTAAAAAAGTTGCAATCCAAAAGTTGAAAAATAAAATAGATAAGGCAACAGCAGACAAACTTAGATGTAGCGGAATTAGTGGGATAATAGTCGATGAAGATTATCTGAGATTCTATCCTTACAATAATTTAGCTTCACAAGTATTGGGCTTCTGTGGTGCAGATAATCAAGGAATACTTGGGTTAGAAGTAAAGTATGATAGCTATATAAAAGGGATTAAAGGGAAGATACTTTCCCCAACAGATGTTAAAGGGAACAGAATGAATAAGGCGGCAGAAGCAAGACTTGAGCCATTATCTGGTGACAACCTCGTTATTAGTATAGATAATGTTGTACAAAATTACTCAGAACAAGCGATAGAAAATGCACTAACACAAAGAAAAGCAAAAAGGGTGTCTATATTAATAATGAACCCCCAAAATGGTGAAATATATGCAATGGCAAGTAAACCAGATTTCAACCTAAACACACCTTTTGAACTAAAAGATAGTGAGTATAGTGGAATATGGGAATCTTTGAGCAAAGAAGAACAGATAAAAATATTGAATCAGAGGTGGAGGAATTTCCTCATAAATGATACATATGAGCCAGGATCTATCTTTAAGGTAGTAGTATCAGCAAGTGCATTAAATGAAAAGCTTGTGGATTTAACAACTACATTTGTATGTAATGGGTTCAAGATAGTGGCAGATAGAAAAATACGATGTTGGTATTTTCCTAGAGCACATGGGTTAGAAACTTTCGTGGAAGGTGTAAAGAATTCTTGTAATATTGTATTTATGGAGTTAGGGCAAAAACTAGGAGTAGTTAGTTTTTATAATTATTTCGAAAAGTTTGGTTTTAGAGAAAAAACAGGAATAGATTTACCAGGAGAAGCTATAGGCATCATGCATAATATAAAAAAAGCTGGACCTGTTGAGCTTGCTGTAATGTCATTTGGCCAATCATTTCAAATAACTCCGATACAACTTGCTAGAGCATGTAGCGCAACGGTTAATGGGGGATATCTAGTAACACCTCATTTTGGTATAAAAACAGTAGGGGATAATGGCACGATAAGAAAGGAATTCGAGTACGAGAAAGGTAGGCAAGTAATATCACAAGAAACAGCGGAGAGCATGAAGTATGTACTCGAACAAGTTGTATTTGATGGGACTGGTCATAACGCTTATATAGAAGGCTACCGTATAGGAGGCAAAACTGCGACTTCAGAAAAACTTCCAAGAAAACAAGGAAAATACATATCTTCCTTCATGGCATTTGCACCAGCCGATAAACCGGATGTACTCGCACTTGTATTAATAGATGAACCACAAGGCCAATATTATGGGGGAGTTATCGCAGCACCTATAATAAAAGAAATATTCAGCAATGTATTACCATACTTAGGAGTAGAACAAACAGGGATTGAAAATGAAAATAAAGTAGAAAATAAATATGTATCAGTGCCTAATCTAATAGACAAGAGCTTGGTAGAAGCAAAACGAGAAGCAACCAAATACGGATTCAAACTAAAAACTCTAGGAGAAGGAAAAACAGTAACCAATCAATTCCCACTTGAAAATGAAAGTATAAATAAAGGAGAGGAAGTAATAGTTGAAGTAAGATAGGGGAAAACAAAGTACAAAGAACAGGAATAGATGACAAATTGAATAACGAGATCCCACAGTCTGACACTCAGAAAAACACTGAGTATCAGACAGCTCTCTTATCAAGAGAGCCATATAGATAAGCCTCCCTTATTAAGGGAGGTGGCGCGGGAGCGACGGAGGGATCTCGCGTCTGATAAAACCAACTAACTAAACTGAGGTGATGAAATGATACTTAAAGAACTTTTAAAAGATATAGAATACGAACTAGTTCAAGGGAACATAAATATTGACATAAAAAGTATCGAGTTTGACACGAGAAATATAAGAGAGAATAGCTTATTTACTTGTATGAAGAGACCTGATGTAGATGGACATATATATGCACAAAGCGCTATAGATAACGGTGCTGTAGCTTTGCTCATAGAAGATGAACTAGTAAATGTGCCCAAAAATGTTACAGTAATCAAGGTAAAAAACGCTAGAGCAATGACTGCATATTTATCTAGTGCATTATATGAATTCCCTACAAGAAAGTTTAAACTTATAGGAGTTACAGGAACAAATGGTAAAACAACTACAACATTTTTAATCGAAAGTATATTAAAAAATATTGGATTTAAAACAGGACTAATTGGGACCATAGAATATCACATAAACGATGAGGTGATTACCTCTAAAAACACAACACCTTTTGCACCAGAACTACAAAAGCTTTTTTATAAGATGAACAAAAACAATGTAGAATATGCAGTGATGGAAGTATCCTCACATGCTTTAGAATTAAACAGAGCCGATTTTTGTGATTTTGATATAGGTATTTTTACAAACTTAACGCAAGACCACTTAGATTTTCATATGACTTTTGAAAACTATAAAAATTCAAAATTAAAATTATTTGAAATGTGCAAACATGGTATTATAAATATAGATGATAATTCAGCGGATTACTTTATAAAGAATGCAACATGTGATATAATAACATACGGTATTGATAAAAGTGCTAATATAATGGGGAAAGATATTGAAATATCATTATTTGGAACGAATTTTACTCTAATTATAGGGAACACTGAAAAAAGAATAAAACTAAAAACACCAGGAAAATTTAGTGTATATAATGCTTTAGGAGCGATAGCAGCTTGCTATAAATTAGGAATTGATATTGATAAAATTGCAGAAGGCATAGAATTATCAGAAGGGGTACCCGGTAGATTTCAAACATTTATTAGTAATAATGGATTTAGTGTTATAGTCGATTATGCACATACACCGGATGGTTTAGAAAATGTGTTGAAAACTATTCGACAATTTGCAAAGGCGAAAGTTATAACAGTATTTGGATGTGGTGGAGATAGAGACAAGACGAAGAGACCGATAATGGCAAAAATAGCTTCCGAATACTCTACATATTGCATACTTACTTCTGATAATCCAAGGACGGAAGAACCAGAGAAAATACTGGATGATGTAGAAGTAGGAATAAGTGGTACAGATGTATCTTATGAGAGAATAGCAGATAGGAAGGAAGCTATAAAAAGGGCTTTAGACCTAGCTTGTGCAGGAGATGTAGTTCTTATAGCCGGAAAAGGACATGAGGATTATCAGATACTTAATACTGGGAAGATACATTTTAGCGATGTAGAGGAGGTAAAAAATCATGGACAGTTTAATAATTAAAAATCTTATTTATGCAACATTAATTGCTTTTTTACTAAGTTTAGTACTTGGACCAATACTAATACCATTTCTCAGAAGGCTAAAATTGGGTCAAACTCAAAGAGAAGATGGACCGCAGAGTCATTTGCAAAAACAAGGTACACCTTTAATGGGGGGACTTATAATTCTTTCAAGTATGATTATAACAAGCATGTTTTTTATAAACGGTAATGATAAAGCGATATCGGTTTTGCTTGTAACTATTGCATTTGGGTTTATAGGTTTCCTAGATGACTTTATAAAAGTAATACTAAAACGTTCAAAAGGGCTTAACGCGCGACAAAAAATAATGCTTCAATTAATTGCAGCTATAGGTTTTGGTTATTATTTTATGTATTATACAAGTATAGGAACCAAAGTTATTATGCCATTCGCAAATGGGATGGAATGGGATTTGGGAATTTGGTTTTACCCTTTTTTAGTATTTATAGTTGTAGGAGCGGTAAATGCAGTTAATCTTACAGATGGTCTTGATGGTCTTGCATCAGGTGTAACTGCTTTGGTTGCTACTTTCTTTGCAGTAATAAGTTTGGGTATGTTAACAGAACTTTCTCCTATCATATGTGCGTCTATTGGAAGTCTACTAGGATTTTTGTTGTATAATTCACATCCGGCTAGAGTATTTATGGGAGATACAGGATCATTAGCACTTGGCGGATTTGTAGCAAGTATAGCTTTATTACTTAAGATGCCACTCTTTTTAGCTATAGTGGGTATAATATATGTTGTAGAAGCACTATCAGTTATTATACAAGTAGGAGTTTACAAACTCACAAAGAAAAGAGTTTTTAAAATGGCTCCAATACATCATCATTTTGAACTAATGGGTTGGAAAGAAACGAAAGTTGTGGCAGTATTCTTTATTGTGACAGCAATTGCGTGTTTAATAGGATTTTTAGCATTGTAAATATAGAAAATAATTCTAGAACTATTCGTCATAACAGAGGATTGGGGGTGAAAAATTTATGCAAGAAAACAGATCAAATAAAATTACGAATATAAATGATTACAGAAAACAAAGAGATAGATTACCTGACAGGAAAACTACAGAGGGTAATCAAAAAAGCAAATTGTCAGATAAGAAACCTGCTAATGCGGCTCAAAGAGCTAGGCAGGCTGAGAGAAAAAACACTTTAGGGAAACAACCCCCTGTAAATTCTAATAATCGTAAGATTAAACAAGTAGACTTTATGCTTATGTTAATGGTATTGTCACTTGTTTTATTTGGTTTAGTTATGATTTTTAGTGCTAGCTACTATCAAGCGATAGATAGATACTCAGACATGTTTTATTTTCTAAAAAAGCAGGGAATGTGGGTATTTATTGGTATATTTACAATGATAGTTGTTATGAATATAAATTATAAATTATGGGGAAAATTGGCTATGATTGCGTATGCCAGTTGCATAGGATTACTTGGAACGGTTCTAGTAATGGGAGTTGTTGCAAAAGGCGCTGCAAGATGGTTCAAAGTAATTGGAGGAGCGAGCATCCAACCATCGGAATTCACAAAAATTGCAGTTATACTATTTCTAGCGAACTTACTAAGTAAAAAAAATGGAGAGAAGATGACTGGAAAAGATATAGGAAAATATTTTTTCTTTTTGATGCTTCCTGTTATATTAGTAATGATAGAAAATATAAGTACTGCTTTAGTTATACTAGTTATAGGAACTACAATGTTATTTATTAAAATAATGGATGTGAAGGTTTTATATATTGTATCTGCAATATGCGTGGTCGGATACATGACATTATATTATGCAGTTCCGATTATGAATCTAACAGCTTATGTACCAGAAAAATATAAATCACGTATACATAGAATAGAAGTTTGGCTTGATCCATGGGCGGATCCGCAAGGAGCTGGATTTCAAACTATTCAATCACTTTATGCAGTAGGTTCAGGAGGAGTTTGGGGCTTAGGCTTGGGAGAGAGTAGACAAAAGTTAGGGTACATACCAGAGGCACATAATGACATAATTTTTTCCATACTATGTGAGGAATTAGGATTGGTAGGTGCAACGGTACTTATATTTGTATTCCTAATGTTAATTTGGAAAGGAATAAAAATATCCACCCGGGCACCTGACATGTTTTCAAGCTTGGTTGCCATGGGAATAACGACCATGGTCGCCATACAGGTTATAATTAATATTGCGGTTATAACCAATACTATACCAGTAACAGGCATGCCACTTCCTTTTATAAGCTACGGAGGAAGCTCGTTGCTTACACTACTCATATCTATGGGAATACTACTTAATATATCTAAACATGCAAAAGAGTAAAGGTAAAGAGTTAATCTCTTTGGATTTAATACCCCGTCGGCTTGCCGCGTTCTTGTCATTGCGAGGAGGTTCTTTCGACGAAGCAATCTCGTTTTTGAAAGATGAGATTGCTTCGCAAAAAACGCTCGCAATGACAACATGATACTTCGTCGGCTTGCCGCGGGGAGATTCATTTTTTTAAGAAAAAAATGAAAAATATATGAAAAAATATTGAATTTTAAATGATAAAGTGGTATTATTTACAAATGAATAACAGATTAGCCTGTTCACTGTATTTGTGTACTTTGAACTGTGCATTACCTAAGGGGGGAAATGAAATGGATCCAATAACATTTATGATTATTGCAATAGTAGTTTTAGTAATTGTATACATAATCATGTATAATGGTTTAATACTTAAAAAGAATCAAGTTAAAAATGCATTTTCAGGAATGGATGTTCAATTAAAAAAGAGATATGATTTAATACCAAACTTGGTTGCAGCAGTGCAACAATATGTAGAACATGAAAGTGGCACATTAACAAAACTTACAGAGTTAAGGTCAAGAGCCATGTCACCAACTGCTTCAAACGAAGAAAAAATGCAAATAGCAAACGAGACACAAAAAACGCTAGGTGGATTGATGGTTCAAGTAGAAAATTATCCTGACCTAAAAGCAAGTGCAAACTTTTTAGACTTACAGAGAAGTTTAAACGAAATAGAAGAACAAATAGCGGCAGCAAGAAGATTCTACAACTCAGCTGTTATGGACTTAAATAATGCAATACAAATGTTCCCAAGCAACATAGTTGCAGGAATGATGGGACTTAAAGAAGAGAAGATGTTTGAGATAGTAGAACAAGAAAGACAAAATGTAGATGTGAAGGAAATGTTTAATAGATAGAATGGTTGGGTGGAAAAGATATAAGTTAGCTTATATCTTTTTTTGTGCATTTGGGAAGTTTATGAAATTTGGTTGGTATTGTTTTATTTGTAAAGGTTCTTTTTCTTTTTGAAGACCAAAAAGAAACAAAAAGTCTTTCACCCTAAATCCCGCTAGGGACTTTGCTAGCAAACTTAGCTACTCCGCTATCGCGTCACACGCACGATTGCTAGTAAGGTGCTTCGCAGAATTTATTAGTTTGGCTCTGTAGCAAGATGAAATGATGTTTGAGTTCTTAAAAATAAGATATAAAAAATATTGCAAAAAATATTTATATGTTGTATCATATCAGATATAAGTCAGATAAAATAAATGGAGATTTATCAAGTATAATTATAAGAAATACATACTTTATATTAGGAGGTTATTGTAATGATAGAGAGGAAACAAACTAGAGAGGTAAAAGTAGGTAATGTTTTTATAGGAGGAAGTAACCAAGTTGTAATTCAATCTATGACTAATACTGATACTAGAGATGTTATTAAGACAGTTGAGCAAATAAAGAAACTGGAAGAAGCAGGTTGTGAGATAGTTAGAGTGGCTGTACCTGATATGGAAGCTGCGGAAGCACTTAGGGAAATAAAAAATAAGATAAATATACCACTGGTGGCTGATATACATTTTGACTACAGATTGGCTTTGAAAGCTTTGGAAAATGGAATTGATAAGTTAAGAATAAATCCAGGGAATATAGGGAGTAAAGAAAAAATAAAAATGGTAGTAGATAAAGCAAAGGAGAGAAAAGTACCTATAAGAATAGGGGTTAATTCGGGCTCCATAGAAAAAGATATACTAGCAAAGTATGGTAAACCAACTCCAGAATGTCTAGTAGAAAGTGCATTAAGACATGTACAAATATTAGAAAACTATGATTTTACTGATATTATTATATCGGTTAAGGCTTCCAATGTACAAATGTGCATAGAATCATACAAGTTAATGTCAAGCAAGGTTGATTATCCTCTTCATGTAGGTGTAACAGAGGCTGGTACTGTTTGGTCTGGTATGGTAAAATCATCGGTCGGAATAGGTTCCATCTTATCCCAAGGGATAGGAGATACTATAAGGGTTTCCATTACTTGTGACCCAGTAGAGGAAATTTATTGTGCTAAACAGATATTAAAGTCATTAGGTTTAAGAAAATTTGGGATAGAAATCGTTTCGTGTCCAACATGTGGAAGAACGGAAATAGATTTGATTACGCTCGCAAATGAAGTAGAAAAAGCATGTCAAAACATAAATAAAGATTTAAAGGTAGCAGTAATGGGATGCGTGGTAAATGGACCTGGAGAAGCCAAAGAAGCAGACATAGGAGTAGCAGGCGGAAAAGGTGTGGGAATACTGTTTAAAAAGGGGAAAATTTATAAGAAAGTTAGTGAAGATGAGATATTGGCTGAGTTGATAAAAGGAATAAGAGAAATGTAAGAAAATTATAATGAAAGTACCGAATAGGGTCAGACTTTCCAATTGGAAAGCCTGATCCTATTTGATATATAAATAAATATAAGTTGATAAACTATTGAAAAAATTTAGGAATTTGTATAATTGTAAAGCATTAATATCATGATATAGTAAAAACTATAGTTGTACAGAGCCATATGTATAATTAATAATATATTATATTTAGAGATTAAATCTACAAAATACAGAGGTGAGCTATATGCAAGTTAGAAATATAAAAGGCTTCACATTACTGGAATTAATAGCAGTGCTTGTAATAATGGCGGGGTTGGCTATGATTGCAATACCTATATTCATTAATAAAGGAGATGAAACGAGGTCTATAGCAAATAATATGAATAAGGCTATACTACAAGCGCAAGCAGAAAGCTATATAAGTGAGCAAGGAATAAGTGGACCTAGAGTAGACATAATACCAGATATGATAGAGAATGGTTATGTAAAAGAACTGCCAGAAAACCCATATAAGGGAGAATTATACTTTGATACCAAAAACTATATAGTATCAGTAGATAGTAATGGAAAAGTAAAGGTAGCAATAAGCTCAGGTGATAACGGGGTGTGTAATAAACCAGAACTAACAGAAGGAATGACACCAATAAAGTGGGTAACAGGAGTAACAACAACTACGACAGAAGTTGATGGTGCGTGGTATAACTATGAAGAAGACCTAGATGATGGGTTGTATGCAACAAACGAAAGATGGGCAAATGTGCAAATGAAAGATGGAAGTATGTTTGTATGGATACCAAGATACACATATAAAATAGATATAATAAATAAAATAATTGATATAAAATATACAAAAGGTGTAGCAGATGATACAACAGGGGACTATATAATACACCCGGCTTTCACATTTGGAGGTGATGAGCTAACAGGAATCTGGGTAGCCAAATTCGAAGCAAGTAGTGTAGAGGATGGAGTGAGTGGATTAAACAATGGTGGAGGAGATGTAACAACTAAAACAGTGGCAATAAGGCCAGATGTACATAGTTGGAGGAGTATAGAAGCAGAAAAAGTATTTGATGTATGCAGAACGATGGAAACAAATGAAGGAATTTATGGATGGAAACAGAAACTAATAGACACCCACATGATGAAAAATAGTGAATGGGGAGCAGTAGTATACCTCACAGAAGCAATAAGAGATGGAAATGAAATATGGATAAACCCAGACAACACATATGTGACAGGAAGAGGTGGGACGGGAGTAACAACAGGGGATTTAGCACATGCATCAACAACGGACTGGTTATCAACAAATGGACAAAAAACAAGCACTACAGGAAATGAATATGGGGTATACGATTTAATAGGAGGTGTATGGGAATATACAGCAGCATATATACCGAACGGATACAGGTATTTAGACTTATACGGAAGAAAACTACTTGATGCAGAAAGCAAATATGTAAAGATATATACTGCACATACAGACGATATTGATACAGATAATGACTACAGTGTAAATGCAAATCCGAATTGGGTAAATAAAGACAATGCACAAATGATATCAAATAAAAACTTTATGATGTGGCAAAACATAAAAGGTGATGGAATATTTGAAGTATTATATAAAACTGATACAAATAGTGTAGCTGGATGGGATAGTGCAGAAGTAGCTTGGAATGGAAATCAAACATCAGACTGGTATAATGATTATACACTAGGGGGATGGTATTACTATCCGTTTTTCCAGCGAGGGGGAGATTATATTGATGGTAGCAATGCAGGAATTTTTGCCATCAGTTGTTTTTTAGGGACTCCTCTGAACTATGTAGGCTTCCGACCCATGTGTTTGGTCAGCATTATTGATTAAAAACCAAAGTATTTAAAAGAAATTTCTCTTTTTTAATTTAAATACAAAAATACAAATTACAAAAATATAACAAAAAATATTAATATTTTTTGTTATATTTTTGTAAAACTATTGAAAAAAATACAAAAATAAGGTAAAATACGATAAATACAATAAAAATTAGGAAAATGTAATAATAAACGACAATTTATAAAAAGAGGTGTCTAAAATGACTTCAGAAAAACTATATAATCTAACCCATCCTCAACTTGGTATATGGAATATAGAATTATTTCACCAGAATACACCTGTAAACAATATAGTGGGTTCTGTTAAATATGAGAAAGATATGGATATAGACTTACTGGAAAAATCTATAAATATTTTAATTCAAAAAAATGATGCGTTTAGGATAAGGATTATAGAAAAAGAAGGGCAACCTTTGCAGTATATAAAAGAATATGAATATGAAAAAATACGAATAATGGATTTTACAGGATATACTGATGAAAAAGAAGAAGAGACTATAAATAAAGAAGTGCAAAAGCCTTTTAATATAATGGATTCAAAACTATATGATTTTGCGATTTTAATGTATAATGACGGGAGTAAAGGATTTTACATAAACGCACACCATATGATAACAGATGCAATGAGTATGGCTCATATTGGTAGTAGGATAACTGAAATTTATGTTATAATATCGTCAGATGATGAAAAACAGGAAATTCTGTATCCAAGATACACTGAATTTATTGAAAAACAAACTGAATATAAAATTTCAAAAAGATTTGATAAAGATAAGGAATACTGGAGTAAAAAATTTGAGACTTTTCCAGAATTTACCGAGCTGAAAAATTATAATACTGAAAAAGTGAGTTTGAAGTCGGGCAGGAATATATATAAGGTTCCAAGACACCTTACAAAGGCATTTCATCATTATTGTAAAACACATGGTGTTACACCATATACTTTTTTGATGTCAACTCTAGTGGCGTATCTTGCTAGGATAACTCAAAAAGAAGATATAACTATAGGAACACCTATTTTAAATAGAAACGGAAGAAAAGAAAGAGACACTTTCGGTATGTTTATATCTGTATCTCCACTTAGAGTAAATGTAAATCAGGAGACTTCTTTTATCGAGCATACAAAAAACATAGAGGCAGAGATAAAAGGACTTCTTATGCATCAAGCATATCCTTATGATTTGATTCTTTCAGATTTTAGGAATACACACCAAACATCAGATCAATTGTATGACCTAGTATTTTCATATCAAAATGCAAAATTTGAAATCCCAGAAGAACTACCATATGAAACAAAATGGTGGGCAAATGGTCATGACACGAATTCTGTTACAATTCATGTAAGTGACAGAGAAAGTGATGGAAGACTTATTGTCGAAATAGATTATTTGAAGCAGTTGTTTAACTCGGAAGAGATAGATAGCATATTCAAGCATATGTTTAATTTGCTTGCGTATGCTATTTTACATTCTGAGAAAAAAGTATATGAGCTAGAGATACTTACGACCGCAGAAAAAAATGAATTGCTATATAAATTCAACGATACATATGCAGATTACCCGAGAGACAAAGTAATTCATGAACTATTCGAAGAACAGGCTGAAAAGACCCCAGATAACATAGCGCTGGTATTTGAAGAACAACAAATGACATATCGAGAATTGAATGAAAAAGCTAATCAATTAGCAAGAGTATTAAGAGAAAAAGGTGTAGGACCAGATAAGCTAGTTGGTATAATGGTACACCGCTCACTTGAAATGATTGTAGGTATATTTGCCGTACTTAAAGCAGGTGGAGCATATGTACCAATTGATCCAGAATACCCTGAGGAAAGAATAAAATATATGCTTAGTGATGCAAATGTAAGTATACTCCTTACTCAAAATATATTAGAAAATAAAGTTGAGTATACAGGAGAAAAAATATTTGTGGAATTGGATAATGAAGTTTTATATAATAGAGACAATTTCAATTTAGATATAATAAATAAACCTAATGATTTGGTGTATGTTATATACACATCTGGGTCAACTGGACAACCTAAAGGTGTTATGATAGAACATAAAGGACTTGTAAATTATATAAAATGGGCTAATAAAGTATATATAAGAAATGAGCAAACAGATTTTCCGTTATACTCATCATTTGCTTTTGACCTAACAATAACATCAATCTTCACACCTCTTATATCAGGGAACAAAATATATATTTATGAAGATAAAGAATCGAAAATGCTTATAAAAAAAGTTTTTGAAGAAGATAAAGTGCAAATAATAAAGCTAACACCAGCTCACATGACATATCTTCTGACTTTAGATACCAAAATAAAGAATATTAAAAAATTAATAGTTGGCGGAGAAGATTTGAAAAGTGAATTGTGTAAAAATTTTCAAAATAAATTTAGAACAGATGTAGAGATATATAATGAGTATGGACCTACAGAAACAGTAGTAGGATGTATGATACATAAATATGACATAAAAATAGACAAAGCCAAGTCAGTTCCGATTGGAATACCTTCAGACAATGTGAAACTATATATATTAGACAAAAACAAAAAAATACTACCTAAAAACACTAAAGGGGAGCTATATATAGAATCTGAAGGAGTAACAAGAGGTTATAAAAACAAGCTAAATATTACAAACCAAAAAATAACAATAAATCCATATACAAATTATACATCATATAGAAGTGGCGATGTAGTCTTAATGAACAACAATTTAGAAATAGAGTATATAGAAAGAAAAGACACTCAAGTAAAAATTAATGGAATGAGAATAGAACTTTCAGAAATAGAAAAAGCAATAATAAATGAAGGAATTATTGAAGTAAAAGCACTTGTGAAAAACAATAAAATAATAATATTCTTTACAAGTGATAGAAATATGGACGGAGAAATAATTAAGAAACACCTAAAAAAGAAACTTCCAATATATATGATACCGAGTAAAATAATAAAAATTGAAAAAATGCCACTAACAATAAACGGGAAAATAGATGATAAAAGCCTTCAACAGATGAAAACAGATAAAGTATCGAAAAGAATAATAAAGTCAAAAAATAAAATAGAATCAAAGATAATAAAAATATGGGAAAAGGTAATGAATAAAAAGAATATAGGAACAAACAATGATATATACGACTTAGGTGCAGACTCTATTGATATAATGAAGTTTCTTACAATCTCAGTAAAGAATAATTGGAGCATCAAGGTACAAGATTTTTATGATTATCCAACAATAAAGGAACTAGCAAAAAAAATAAGTAATAATTCAAAAAAGAGTAAGAACTATACAAAAGACAGAATAATAAAGATTAGTAAAAATACAATAAAATCTTTAGAAATAAAGAAACAAGAAGTAAAAGAAATTTTATTGGTAGGATCTACAGGATTTTTAGGAGCCCATATATTAGAAAAACTATTAAATAACATAACTGGAACAGTATGTTGTATTGTAAGGGTAAGTAACGAAATTACAGGAAAAGGAAGACTTTTTAAAATGCTAGAATACTATTTTGGAAATGAGAAAGCAACACAAATGATAAACCGAGTTGTAGTAATAGAAGGAGATATAACCAAAGAACACTTGGGGATTAAAGACGAAGAGTATAGAAAACTAATTGAATCTATTGATACAATAGTAAACTGTTCAGGAAACGTAAAACATTATGGAAATTACAAGGATTTTCATAAAGCAAATGTGGAGGGGGTAAAAAATTTAATAGATATAAGTAAGAAAGGAAATAAAAAACTAGTACAAACATCGACTATTTCAGTTTCAGGAGATTATCTTGTAGGCCACAAATTATATAAAAAGTTATTCACAGAAAACGATTTATATATAGGACAAGAATATAAAGAAAACCCATATATAAGGACCAAATATGAAGCAGAAGAGCTAATATTAAAAGAAGTTAAAAAAGGGCTTAATGCTCAAATAATAAGGACAGGAAATATAATCTGGAGAAACAGCGACAAAAAATTTCAAATCAATCCTGAGAACAGTGCATTATATACAAGAATGAAGTATATAAAAGCAGTGATGGAGCTTCCTAAAAAACTAGCAGCAAAAAGACTTAAAACAATACATGTAGATCAATGTGCAGATCAAATAGCAAAGATACTTAATACAACATCAGAACAGAAAGTATTTCATATATACGACAATGAAAAAACAACAATGAAAGAATTGCTAGAGGAGTATTATGGACAAAAAATAAGACTTAAAAATACAACAGAGCAAGAATTCATAAGAAAGGCAATAACTAACATAAATGAAAATGACAACGAAGATAGTAATATAATAGCTGATATAAAAGACGACCATGTATTAAAAGAAAATAATATAAGAATATCAAATAAATTAACAAGAGAATATCTAAAAGGAATAATATAAAGAGGTGGATGACATAGCAAAAGAAAATTATGAACAAAATAAATATACAATTAGAAAGATTGTCCTTTTTTATAACTGTGTTAATCTGTTTATAGCATTATGTTTCTACTTTCTTATACCATGGCTACTAAATTATCCTAGTGAAAGTATAAACAATATATTTCAAATAGAAATAGCAGGGATGATGTATTGTCAACAATATATAATTGTTGTAATAACTGCAATATTAATAGGATCAATATATTTATATAGGAAACTTAAGTTCCTTAATATAAAGTATTCAGAAAGAGACAACGAAGCTCTTCATAAGGTATGGTTACAAAGTGTAAATTTACCATATAAACTGTATGTAATACAAGTAATTGCTCCGTGCTTAACAGTTATTATACTTATGTATATACTAAAGACTGATGAAACACTTATTTTTAAGCTAATAACTATACTATTTTCTCTGTTTACACTAATTTCAATAACTACTCATATATTTACAAAAAATGTTTTAAGAAAAATATTATTACAATTACCACCTATTAAAATGATGGGAAACGATAAAGGTCAAAATGATGTAAAACGACATTTTAGAATATTAAAAATAGGCTTGAAAAGTAATATCTTCTTACAAATGGTTCCGATGTTTATTGTAGCACTATTATTTACGAGTTTATTAGGTTACTCGGCAGTTATAAAGGAAAAAGGGGATATATTATTCAAAATATATAAAAATCAATTAAATAATGAATTTGATCAGACTCCAAGAGGAATAAGTATAGATCAAATAAAAGGTAAACTTGCGAAAATTAAATATGAAAGTAAAAATGACTATTACTTTATCGTTACACCTAATAATAAAATTATTCATACAGGGAACAAAAAAATCAGTGATTTTTTTATAAAATATATGAAGGAAATATCAGTTGAAAATGATGGGCATGTATATGAATACTACGGAGTAGATGAACAAGGAGCAGTAATACAAAAAGGTGGATACTACATAGGGATAAAGTATGAAATAATATCTAAAGAAGTATTAACAAATTTTTTTGTAGCTTTTTTAATTCTACTAACATTGAATTCGATAATACTATATTACTTTGCTAAAAGCCTTGCTGAAGATATTTCAGGTGTTACAAAAAGCCTAAGAGAAATTGCAAAAGGTAAAGGAAAGCTAGAACATAAACTGTCTATAACATCTAACGATGAAATAGGAGAACTAGAAGAAGCTTTTAATGAATTTGAGGATGCGGAAAAGAACGAGCAGGAAATGTTAGTAGAACATGAGAGACTTGCTTCACTTGGTCAACTTATAGGAGGGGTAGCCCATAATCTTAAAAGTCCTATAATGTCAGTAGCTGGGGCGATGGAAGGACTAATAGATCTGATAGCTGAATATAAAGAGTCTATAAGGAATGATAAAGTAACTCCTGAGGATCATGAACAAATAGCAGAAGAAATGGAAGAGTGGACTCGAAAGGTAAAAGAATACTGCGCATATATGAATGATGTAATAACTACTATAAAAGATCAAGCTTCTTCTTCATGCAAAACAAGTGTTATGGATTTTACTGTTGAAGAATTACTTAAAAGACTTGAAATAATAACGAAACCTACTTTGACAAAAAACAGATGTACACTAACACAAAGTATAGAAATAAATACTAAGATGAAGGTAAATGGAGATATGACTATACTTATACAAATATTAAATAACCTAATATCTAATGGGGTTGAAGCATATAATGAAGAAAAGGGAAATATAGAATTTATAGTAAAACAAGTATATAGTGAAAAAAGTAAAAAA
This sequence comes from Clostridiales bacterium GWD2_32_19, assembly GCA_001795385.1. Classification (GTDB taxonomy): domain Bacteria; phylum Bacillota; class Clostridia; order Lachnospirales; family UBA12420; genus UBA12420. The sequence continues at coordinate 95,584 of MGOU01000020.1, read as the reverse complement.
TATGTATTGAAATTTATGGTGAAAGATAATGCAGGTGGGATGAAGCCTTCAGTTGAAGAAAAGGTATTCAAACAAATGTATACAACAAAAGGAAAAAAAGGAACTGGATTAGGATTATTTATATCACACTCAACAGTAAAGGGCAAATTTGGGGGGGATATCACACTAGAGAATGAAATTGGAAAAGGATGCACATTTACAGTATGGATACCAGAAGAAGACAGCAGAGAAAACCATATAAACATAAAAGAATATAAGTAAAAAGGATTAAATATCTGAAGTGTAACAAGAAGAGTAGACAATCTAATAAAGATAGTTTGCTCTTTTTTATGTATATTTAGATAACAACCAAAGTGGTGTCAATTTGGAAAATTTATTTTTTTGCACATTTATAATGAAAAAAAGCAAAAAGTGTGGTAAAATGAGAAAAGAAATTAGGCATAGGAGATGAATATATGAAACAGCTAAAGTACATAGTTACGAGTATAATATTTATGGCGTTATTCATACATACAGCATTTGCACTTGATATACAAATACCAGACATGATTGCAGTGGGTCTTGAGTCTTATTATAAAGAGCTTAATAAGATAGATATAGGGTCAAATGAAATCGTTGCAGGAAATTTGGATGGTAGCAAGTTCACTGAAATTTTTGGTATGAGTTCAAATGGTGGATTTAGCATGTATGCAGATTATAAATTTTACATAGGTATTGATAAAGAATATTTTACATATACAGACGCAAAAGAGGCGTTAAGTGCTTTAAAAACTGAGGGAGTGAATAAATGCGTGGCATATGTTTCTGATAGTATGTGGGAGATATATTTGGGAGAATATACAAGCCAATCAGAAATGAATAGTGCAATGAATTCACTTGCGGAAAAGTATCCGGAGTTAAAGTTAAAACAGGTTGTTGCAACACTAACAAGGAACTATTTGGTATCAAAAGATAGTAATGAAAAGGTGATTTTTGAAAATGTGGGTAAATATGTTAGTTTTACTACAAAAGATAATATAATAAGTCTAATTACTAGAAAGTATAAAGGGTATATTCAGTTTATTAGAGTGGATAGTGGGAAAATGACAGCAGTAAACAAGGTTTCATTTGATGAGTATTTATGCGGAGTTGTTTCAACAGAGATGAGTCCCTCATGGCCTATAGAGGCACTAAAGGCTCAAGCAATTGCAGCTAGGAACTACGCAGTACTGACTGTAAGTTATAAAAAATATAAGTATTATAATATATCTGACACAACAAATGATCAGGCATACAAGGGTTATATTTTGGAGACCGGAAATACAACCAGAGCAGTAAATGAAACTACAGGAGAGGTACTCTTATATGATGGAAAGCTAGTAAGTGCTTTTTACTTTTCGAGTAGTGGGGGATATACTGAGGACTCTGAAAATGTTTGGGTAAATGCAGTAGCGTATCTAAAAGCAGTAAAAGATATATATGAAAAGACCAATAGTAATAGCAATTGGGAGGTAAGCATTAAAAAAGATGATATAAGCATTACTTTATTAGGTTTGAACAAATATATTGGTGATATTGTCGACCTTCAAACGCAAAAATCTGAAAAAACAGGCAGAGTTTTAGAACTAACGATTATCGGTACAAGTGGGACTTATAAACTACAAAAAGAAAATATAAGAACTTTCTTCAAACCTATATTAGGAAGCATATTAAAAAGCAGGGATTTTGATGTAGTAAAGTCAAATACTACAGGTTCGAGTAGCGTTTATATAAAAGGAAGCGAAAGTACAAATAATAAAAATATATTTACAGATACATATGTTCGTGGATCAGATGGCAGTGTCAAAAAGATTGATTCAAGTACGAGTACATTAGTTCTTAAAGGTTCGGAAAACACAAAGAAATTAACTGCTCAAAGTACAAATGTGTTAGATGATAAATTTGTATTGCGTGGTTCTGGTTGGGGACACGCAGTAGGTATGAGCCAATACGGAGCAAAAGGCATGGCAGAAGAAGGTTTTAAGTATGATGAAATATTGAGATTTTACTATACAGGAACGAATGTGTTTAAAAATGATCGATAGAGGAGAAAATAATGAAAATATTAGTAGATGCAGATGCTTGTCCGGTGAAGGATGAAATAATAAAAGTAGCGAAAGAGTTTGAAATGAAAGTTATTATGTTAATTGATACGAGTCATATATTAGACGATGATTATGCGGAGATTATCACAGTAGATAAAGGGAGAGACTCTGTTGATTTAGCACTAGTAAACAGAATAGAAGATAAAGATATAGTAGTAACGCAAGATTATGGAGTGGCTACGATAGCACTCTCTAAAAATGCATATGTCATAAATCAAAATGGACTAATATTTACAGATGCAAATATAGACGGTCTGCTGTTTGAAAGAGAAATGGCAAGGAAGATTAGACAAACAGGGAGAACTTGTTCTAAGCATAAAAAAAGAAAGAAATTAGATGATGAAAGATTTGAGAGTATATTTAGAAAACTTTGTAAAGATGCATAAGGTGTCTGTTTTATAAGATAGTGAGGAGATGGCTAAGTGCTAAGAAGTAGAGGAGTATCAAAGTATATATTAAAATATATAGTAATTGTGTGTGCGGTAGGTTTGGGAAGTGCGATTCCCTTAGCGAACACTCATATTATGATACAAAATCAACCAACGGAAACCACATTCAGCAATCAAAACAGTTTTGTAGAAGCAGTAGTGAGTAAAAATGTTGATGGTGATACAATACATATAAAAATTAATAACAAGGACTATCCTTTGAGATTGATAGGGGTAAATAGTCCTGAATACATGAAGCCTGACTCGCCAGTAGAATACTACGGGAAAGAGGCAAGTGAATTTACAAAATCCAAGCTAATGATAGGTCGTAAGATTTGGTTAGAAAATGATTCCTCAATAACGGACAAGTATGATCGACTATTAAAGTATGTGTGGTTGGAAAAGCCAGAGCAAGCAAATGAATCGGAAATTAGAACTAAAATGTTTAATGCTATATTGGTGCTAAAAGGCTATGCAAAAGTAATGACAATTCTTCCAGACGCAAAGTATAGTGATTGTTTTATAAAGTTTGAAAAGGAAGCTCATTCTGAAAATAAAGGACTGTGGAATATAAAATAAAATCATGCAGGGTGATATCATAATCTAGATTTGTTAATTGTTAACCAATTTGTAACTATTTATAATACAATATATGTTATAATATATTAGAGTAAAACAAAAAAAGATATTTTAAATTTAAAGATTAAAAGGGGTGTAGTAAATATGAAAAAACTGATAATAAGCATAATTTGTTTAGTGTTATTTTTTAGTGTAACAGCTTCAGCTGAGGAGTCAAAGAAAATAAATGTAAAGCTAGATGGGATAGCAATTAATTTTGAAGATCAGCAACCAGTTATAAAGGATGGTAGAACGCTGGTACCTGTTAGAGGAATATTTGAAAAGATGGGACTTGCTGTAGATTGGGATGAAAGCAGGGGTTCTGTAGTAGCTACAAATGAAGGAAAAAAAATAGAGCTAATTATTTATGAAACAAAGACGAAGGTGGATGGCAAAGAGGTTGATTTAGACGTGCCAGCACAGATAATTGGTAATAGGACTATGGTACCATTAAGATTTGTAGGAGAAAGTTGCGATTTAACTGTGGATTGGGATGATGGAACGAGTACAGTAAGTCTTGATAAAAGTTTGTTTCATAAAATATACAAAGATGGGCTATATGAATTGGTAGATAATGATGAAAAGGTCATAATAGAGCCAAGATACACCGCTATTGGAGGCTTTAATGCAGGATTCGCTATCGTAACGAGAGACGGAAAGAAAGGGTACATTAATAAAAAAGGGAAAGAAATTATAGAGTGTAAATATGAAGATTCCTATAATTTTATAGCTGGAATTGCAACTGTTAAGCTAAATGGCAAATGGGGAGTTATTGATACCAATGGGAAAGTGGTAATTGATTTTAAATACGATACAAAAATTGATTTTGCATATAAAGATATCACGGCAGTTATGATAGATGGAGAGATTAAGTATATTGATAGAAAGGGAAATATACTAAGCAATGATATACAGACAGTCAAAAATACTAAGTATGATGCAATGTATGATGCGAATGAAGGTATGTACGCAGTACAATTGGATGGTAAATGGGGTTTTATAAATGAAGATGGAAAAGAGACTGTAAAGTGTAAGTATAATTATGTTGATTCTTTTTATGATGGAGTGGCTGTAGTAAGTGGAAATGGTTGGGGAGCCGTGAATAAAGAAGGAAAAGAAATAACAGGCATGAAATATGGTTCGGTGTCAAGATTTAGCGAAGGTTTAGCACTGGTGACGCCAAATGGATTTGATTATGGTTATATAAATACAAATGGAGAAGAAATAATACCTATTCAATATGCATCTGCACAAAGTTTTAATGGTGGAATTGCAGTCGTATGTTCAAAAGAAAATTGGAAGTATGGATGTATTGATAAGGAAGGAAAAGTAGTAGTGGATTTTAAATATGATGATTTTAGCTATTTTAGAGAGAATGGTTTGGCAGTAATTAAATTAAATGGGAAATATGGATTTATGGATAGTACAGGAAAAGAAGTGGTAGAATGCAAGTACGATTGGGTGAATGATTACTCTGAAGGATTAGCCTCAGTAGAATCAAATGGGAAATTTGGATATGTTAATTTACAAGGTATAGAGGTAATACCTTGCCAGTATGATATGGGTTATCCTTTTGATAAAGGGAGAGCAGGTGTAGAGTTAAACAATGATTATTTCTATATTGATAGGCAAGGTAATCGTGTTAACTAATAAAAGAGTATTTAATAATTTTATTTGAATAGAGAATCAAGATAATGGAAATGGGGCATTAGCCCTTTTTGTTTACAAAAATTACAAAATATTACATAAATATTAACGAAATCTATTGCAAAACTTGTAAAAATATGGTATTATATAAATGTAGTAAAGATATATATCAGATACAATTTAATAGAGAAAGAAGTAAAAGTAATGAGTGATAAGCTAGATTTAGCTTGACAAAACAAACTAAACTTAACTTTTCACCCGACAATGGCAAACTTATCGAAAGGTAAGGACGCAAAACTAAAGGGCCTTCTGTAGATGCAGGTGGTAGCCAGTTATCGAAGGAGATGGTTAATATGTTTAAAAAAATCATATTACTAGTTGCTATTTTTGTATCTATGATGACTTTTATAACATTAGTATTTGCTGAAAGAATAGTTGAAGTTGACACTACAGATGTAGATGAAGGAATAGTAAAAGTTTTGTATGAAAATGAAGATGTAGACAAAGCAAAATTCATGATTCAAAAAGATTCAAAAAAGTATTATTATAATTTGAAGAATACAGATAAAACCGAAGAATTTACATTGCAAATGGGAGATGGAGAATATACATTAGTAGTATATGAAAATATTTCTGGAACAAAATACAGAAGGGTATATGAAGATACAATTAATGTACAAATAAAAGATAATACAAGTATATATACTAAATCAGTACAAAATATAAAATATGATGAAGATAGTGAAGCAGTAGAATTAGCTAAAAAATTAACAGAAGATGCAGACACTGATGAGGAAAAAGCAAAAGCAATATACAAATACATAGTAAAAAACATAGAATATGATCGCAACAAAATTAAAACAATAGATTCAAGTTATGTACCAGACATAGATGAAACATTAGAAGATGGAACAGGTATTTGCTATGACTATTCATCATTATATGCAGCAATGTTAAGAAGTGTGGATGTAAAAGCAAAACTTGTAAAAGGAAACTCTAAACTAATAGATGGATACCATGCTTGGAATGAAGTTTACTTAGATGGTAAATGGGTTATAGTCGATACAACATATGATGCATACAAAGAACAACATGACAGAAGTTATACTTTTAAAAAGAGTGCATCAAAATATACAACTGACAAAGAATATTAAAAATATGAGTGAAGTAAAAAATTGCAACTAAATGGTTGCAATTTTTTTGCTTATAGGATAAAATGAAACAATGAAGAGTTAGGATTAAATTCAATAAAACTTTTGATACCACTAACTGATTCAAGGGGTGATTATATGGATTTTGAAAAATATGAACGTATTATAGATAAAGAGCATATCAAATATTATGGTAAGGTATCGCAAATATTGGGACTTACGATTGAGTCAACTGGGCCAAAAGCTACGATGGGTGAGGTATGCAAAATACATACAGAAAAAGATGATATATTGGCGGAAGTGGTTGGGTTTAAAAATAAAAACTTATTACTTATGCCACTTGGTGATATGCAAGGTGTTGGACCTGGAAATTTAGTAGAAGCTACAGGCGAAATATTTAAAATTAATATATGTGACAATATATTGGGACGAGTGCTTGACGGGCTTGGGAGACCTATAGATGACAAAGGTGATATAAGCCGCGAAGTACAATGCAATGTGCTCAATGATTGTCCTACACCATTAAAGAGAAATAGGATATCAAAACCACTCGAATTAGGCGTAAAAGCTATTGACGGCATGCTCACAGTAGGTAAAGGGCAAAGAATAGGTATATTTGCAGGGAGTGGAGTTGGTAAGAGTACTCTTTTAGGTATGATTGCTAGAAATGCGATATCAGATGTAAATGTTATTGCACTTATAGGTGAGCGGGGGCGTGAGGTAAGGGAATTTATAGAAAAAGACTTGAAGGAAGAAGGGCTCAGACGTTCGGTTGTAGTTGTTGCAACATCAGATCAACCATCTCTTGTTAGATTAAAAGCGGCGTATGTGGCAACTAGTATAGCAGAGTATTTCAGGGAACAAGGGAAAGATGTCGCGCTAATGCTTGACTCCCTCACGAGATTTTCTATGGCACAGAGGGAAGTAGGGCTTGCAGTTGGTGAGCCACCAGTTAGTAAAGGATACACGCCATCGGTGTTTACAACTATGCCAAAGTTACTTGAGAGAGCAGGTAACTCAGAAAAGGGGTCGATAACAGGATTATATACTGTACTTGTAGAGGGCGATGATATGTCGGAACCAGTATCAGATACAGCTAGAAGTATACTTGACGGGCATATTGTTTTGTCGAGGTCGCTTGCTCACAAGAACCATTATCCTTCAATAGACATATTGCAAAGTATATCGAGGGTAATGTCAGATGTAGTAACTTCAGAACATAAGGAACTCTCTAATAATGTAAAGAAAGTAATGGCAATATATAAAGAGGCAGAGGACCTTATAAATATAGGTGCGTATGTAAAGGGAAGCAATAAAGAAATAGATTATGCGGTTGCTAAAATAGGGAAGGTAAATGAATTTTTAACGCAACGAGTTGAGGAGAATTTTACATTGTTTGAGACGCTTGAGATTATGAGTGAGATATTTAAGGATTAGATGTGTATAATTGATAACAAAAAAAGTGGGCTTGCCTGCGCCTTATGGGGGATAAAATTTATGAAAAGATATGTTATTGTGGGAAATGGTGTTGCAGGAGTTGAAGCAGCGAAGGTTATAAGAGAAAATGATGATGAAGCTAGTATAACTATAATATCAAAAGAGCGGGACTTATTTTATTATAGACCGAGGCTTATAGATTATATAGCGGGGAAAGTAGGGTTTGAGCAGATAATTGTGTATCATGAGAAATGGTATACTGATAGGAATATAAAATGTGTGCTAGGCGTAGAAGTAATAGACATATTAGCAGATGAAAAAAAGGTAGTGTTAGATAATGGTGATGAGCTCGAGTACACAAAGCTATTACTTGCAAATGGCTCTGATCCTTTTATATTACCGGTAGAGGGAATAAATAAGGATGGAGTATTTACGATAAAAGATAGGACTGATGTCGATAACATAAAAGAATATTGCAAAGATAAGAAAAAGGTAATAGTTGTGGGTGGTGGACTACTAGGAATAGAAACAGCAAATAGCCTTATGGAACAGGGGTTAGATGTGACTGTGGTGGAGTATGCTGATAGGCTACTTCCAAGACAGGTGGATAATGATGGATCAAAAGTATTGGAGAAAATGTTAAAAGAAAAAGGTTTTAAATTTATGTTGGGAGAGTCGACAAAAGAGATAATAGGTGATGGTAAGGTAGAAAAGATAAGCATGAATTCGGGTAAGGTATTAGATGTAGAAGTAGTAATATTTTCAGTAGGGGTAAGACCTAGGCGTGACTTGGCTGATAAGGTTGGACTTAACTTTAATAAGGGTGTAGTTGTGAATGAATATATGCAGACATCAGATGGAGTTGTTTATGCAGCAGGAGATGTGGCAGAGCATGATGGAATTTGTTACGGGCTGTGGGCACCTGCAAAAGAACAAGGGGCGATAGCTGGGAAGAATATGGCGACGGGCAATTCTGAGGTATATGCAGGTAGCAAGATGGAGGCAAGGTTAAAGGTAGTTGGGATAAGCTTGTTGTCTGCTGGGAAGATACAAGGGGATGGACTAGTAGAAAAGGCTGAGGAAAATGATGGGGCGTATGTAAAGACATTTGAGGATAATGGAGATATTGTGGGAGCGATAGTAATAGGAGATGCGAAGGAAGTTAATAGATTGGCAAAGGTGATAAAATAGAAACTAGGAGAGTGTAATAAAAAAAGCCCACGAGGGCTTATTTTATTACTAGTTTTAAAAATGTTTTCTTTCCTTTTTGTATAATAAGTTCTTTATTTTTAAAAGCATCTTTAGTGACTATATAATTTATATTGTCGATTTTTTCTCCTCCGACTATAACGCCACCTTGTTCTACTAAACGTCTTGCTTCAGCACGAGAAGGGGCAAGTTTGGTTGTGACGAGAAGTGATATGATATCTACGCCATCTTTTTCTAACTCAAAGCTAGGTACATTGCTCATGTCACTACCAGTGCTAAATAAAGCTTGGGCAGCTTCTTGGGCTTTTTTTGCTTCTTCCTCGCCGTGAACTATTTTGGTTACTTCATATGCTAGGATTTCTTTTGCTTTGTTTATTTCTGCATCTTTGAGTGTTCCGAGTTTTCTAACTTCGTCCATAGGTAAAAATGTGAGTAGTCCTAGGCATTTTTCTACATTGACATCCTCTACGTTTCTCCAGTATTGATAGAATTCATATGGAGTTGTTTTAGCAGGGTCGAGCCATAGCGCTCCTTTTTCTGTTTTACCCATTTTTTTACCTTCGCTAGTAGTAAGTAAGGTAAATGTCATGACATTAGCACTTGCATGTTCTTTTTTGCGGATTAGGTCGATACCACCGAGCATGTTTGACCATTGGTCATCCCCACCTACTTGAAGTGTGCAGCCGTATCTTTTGTATAGCTCTAGGAAGTCGTATGATTGCATAACCATATAGTTAAATTCAAATAATGTTAGGCCTTCTTCTAAGCGAGATTTGTAGCATTCTGCAGATAGCATCCTATTTACAGAAAAATGAACTGCAATATCTCGGAGGAAAGGAAGATATTCAAGACCGAGGAGCCAGTTGGCGTTGTTATCCATAATAACTTTACCGTCTGAAAAGTCCATGAATCTAGACATTTGCTTTTTGAAACATTCAGCGTTGTAATTTATGTCTTCTATTGTTAGCATTTTTCGCATGTCTGTTTTACCAGATGGGTCACCTATCATGGCTGTGCCTCCACCTATTAGAATTAGGGGTCTGTGGCCAGCCTGTTGTAAGTGACTAAGTGCCATGAGCGTTAGAAAGTGTCCAGCTGTCAAGCTGTCTGCTGTTGCGTCGTATCCACAGTACATGGTTACTTGGCCTTTTTCGAAGCTTTCTCTTATTTCTTGTTCGTTGCTACATTGGGCTATGAAGCCTCTTTCTTTTAGAATATCAAATGCATTCATGGGTAAAATCCTCCTTTGGGATGATGATTTTGTTAATTGTTTAAAAGATTGATTGATTACTAAAGATTGATTGATTACTAAAGATTGATTGATTACTAAAGATTGATTAATTACTTTTTTTCAAGAAAAAGTAACAAAAAAACTCAACCCCCTAACCCCCAACCATGGGGGACAGCCGCAAGAACTCGTTTGTTACGCATTCGCTTCACGCCACTCAAACAGTTTGCGGGTAAGGAAAAAAGATTATTTAATTTTTGGTGAGGGGCTGTTAACGGTCTGCCCTTTCCGCTCAAAAGTACTGAGCGCCGGGACATACCTGCGTGGTGGTAGCAATAATAATGCTAACACTAACATTAATAAAAAATGGTTAGTGTTAAGAATGACATTTTTGGAGGAGTTTTAGATTAATAAAAAAACTCGTCGCATACAATACATGTGTATTATATGGGACGAGTTTTTACCCGTGGTACCACCCAATTTTGATTGACAAGAGTCAATTCTTATTTTTTTCTGTCTCCAGAGTGTAATTCGATTGTTTGTGTGCTGTGAGTTTTGCACCGGCAACTCACTCTCTAAGGTTGTAACCACAAATATCTACTGTGTCTCTATCATAGACTTTTTTATTTAGTTTTATATAATATAGTATAAAATACATATTTTGTCAAGTTAAATTTATAAAAATTTCTTGACAATTTGTAATTGTTTGATATAATTTTTATTAAAGTGAATAAATTAAACTATGTAGAACAGGATATGTAAATTAGCATAATCCGGGCTAGGAATCTAGCAACAGTAGAAAATGTGGGGCTATAACTGCATTATAGGTCCACTGTTTTTTATCGTATAAGGATATTGGAGGATTGTAAAGTGAAACTTAAAGCAGATAATAAAAAGGCGTATGCGGCACTTGTATCGGTAATATCAAACACATCACTTATAACTTTAAAAGTAATTGCAGGGGTTTTAAGTGGGTCTGTAAGTATAATAAGTGAAGCTATACACTCAGGTATCGATTTAGTTGCTTCAATTATTGCATACTGTTCAGTTAAAATTTCATCGAAACCACCAGATTATGAACACCCATATGGACATGGAAAAATCGAGAATTTTTCCGGTCTTATAGAAGGATTGCTTATATTTATAGCTGCATTCCTTATTATAAAAGAGGGTGTTGCAAAATTAATTAATCCAAGTGAAGTAGGGGAAACGTGGATAGGGATAATTATAATGTTTGTATCTGCAATAGTTAATGTCATAGTATCAAAATATCTATATAAGGTTGCAAAAGAAGAGGATTCAATGGCATTAGAGGCAGATGCACTTCATCTAAAGACGGATGTTTATACTTCAATAGGAGTAGGTGTAGGGCTAATAGTGTTAGAAGTAACTAAGCTTGCAATGTTAGATGCACTGATTGCTATTGGTGTGGCACTGTTGATTATGAAAGAAGCTTATCATTTATGTGTAAATGCATTCAATCCACTAATAGATTCAAGATTATCAAGGGAAGAAGAAGCAGAGATATGTACGGTTATGGAGACTTATAGGGATCATATAATAGATTATCATAACTTATGTACAAGAAAAGCAGGTAAGACAAAATACATTGAATTTCATATGACAGTAAATAAAAAGCTGTCAGTTGAGGAGTCGCATGAAATATGTGATGAGATAGAGAGAGGGCTAGAGGAAGCATTGAAAAATACGGATGTGATTATACATATAGAACCAGGAGAATAGGACTTTGGTCCTATTTTTATTGGGTTTTATTCCCATTGTTTTATTTACAAAAAAGCCTTATAATGTAAATATAGGTAACCATTACATTATAAGGGGGTTTTGTTATGAAATGCTTTAAAAGGTATGTCGCAGTAATTTTGGCATTTGTTATGATTATCACATCTTTTACTGGTGTGACAGAAGCCGGAAAGCCTACAGCAAAAAATGTTTTAGCAGCACCAACAAGTTTGATTACTACTAATGTTACGAAAGATGAAATAGATTTAAAATGGAACAGTGTGACGAATGCTGCAGGATACAGGGTTTATGGAGCTACTTCTAGTGACATAAGCTATAAGTTATTGAGTACAGTGTATGCTGCAAGTTATAATCATACTGGATTACAACCAAGTACTGATTATTGGTACTACATCGTAGCGTTTAATAAATTTACTGTATCAATTGAATCGAATCATGTAAAGATTACAACAGAGGCGTTGCCAGTAATTACTCCACCTGTGAGTACTGGAAAAGTAGTTCTAGGATATGCTACATATTATTACTCAGGAGATAAATCATCATACAACTCAATAGTTGCAAACAAAGATATGATTGATGAAATAGTTACACATACATATACAGTAGATGGAAGCGGAAATCTTACAGGAATTATTCCGTTAGAGCAAATACAATATGCAAAAAGTAATAATATAAAAGTTCAAGCTTCTATATCAAACCAATTTAGCGGTTCAGTTGCTAAGCAACTTTTGGAAAGCGCAACAAATAGAGCGACTCTAATAAATAACATAATAATAGAGATAGGAAAGTATGGATATGCAGGAGTAAATGTAGACATAGAAGGGGTTTATGCAGCTAACCGTGAGCATATGACTACATTTATGAAGGAGTTATATGAGACTTTGAATCCAAAGGGATACTTAGTCACAATAGCGGTTCCAGCAAAAACATACGACAGTACAACCGATGGATGGAACGGTGCATTTGACTATAAAAGCTTAAATATGTATGCAGATCAAATAGTTATAATGTCATATGATGAACATTATCCGGGTGGGACCCCAGGAGCGATAGCATCATATGGTTGGGTAAAAAGAGTAGTGGAATATGCAGTGACAGTAATACCAAAAGAAAAAATATTGCTAGGTCTTGCAGCATACGCATACGACTGGTCTAGTAATGGTACAAAGTCATATAGTGTGAGTAAAGCATATGAGATAGCAACTACATATGGTGCAACTATAATATGGGACTCAGTATCACAAACACCATACTACATTTACTATGATGCACTAGGAGTAAGACACGAAGTTTGGTTTGAAAACTCATACAGCATACCTTTTAAACTTAATATGGTAAATGATTATGGACTTTTGGGTGTAGCTATATGGAGGTTAGGGCTAGAGGATGCGGCGTATATGAGTAAGATAAGCGGAACTATAAACTAAAAAATAAAAAAATACTCCCTCGGCAAATGGTACATTTGCCGAGGGAGTATTTTTTTATTTTTTAGTTTATTCTATAGTAGGTATATCATTCTCATTACTACTAGGTATATACTCTTGCAATATATTAGCACCGTTAGTATTATTAGCTATAATTGTGAGCATAGCTAATGATGAAGCATTGAGAGATTTTTCAGGTTTTGAATTAATGGCCATAATTAAAGATCTACACAATTGATCATCCTCACAAAAAGGTTCTATAATATCAGAGAATTGATCCTGAGGAATCCCCTCGTACGATTCTTGAACATAAGTAACGAATGCCTCTATAAGTGTTGGTTTATTGTGACTTGTTTCTATAATGTTATTATTCATAATATTCCTCCAATAAAACATAATTTTTATAATTTTTATAATTATACTATAAATGTCGAACAATGTCAAATTATAAAATAATCATAAAGATTTTTCTAGAATTTTTTGTAAAACGGAAAAAATAAATATGAAAAATAACTTTCATTAATAAAATTGTAAAAAAAAGTAAAATGCATTGACTTTTGTCAAAATATGTTGCATAATAATACAAAAACTAAAAGAAGGAGATTTAATATGAGATTTGGGGATGACTGTGAAGAAGATGATTTAGCAGAGGTAACAAGGATATTATTTCAAAATTATTACCAAGATCAGAGAGAAAGTGAACGTGTAGCAAAAGAAGGTTTAAGAATTAAGCAGGTAACTACAACACGAGAATTAGATAGTGTAGAATGTGAATATGGGGATGTTCTGTTAAAGATAGACCAAGAGGCGGATTTTGATTAATAGATGAATTAGGTTATGACGATGTTTGAATTATTAAAACATTGAGTTATAGCAAAAACATAATATAAAGTATAACAAACAATAACCTAATAGTAATCTTGGGTTGTTGTTTTTATTTGTAAAATTTCACAAGTTCTTGTAAAGATTGTAAAATAATGTTATAATAGCAAATAAAATAAATAATCCAGAAAGGAAGGATTTATACGAAACTATAGTATAGAAATAAAAGAGAGATTGCTTCGTACACCCTCCTAGAGGACCCCTATGTCTAGGTTTGCACAATACACAAACCAAGTCTTAGGATGTCACAATGAAGGGAGAGAGAAGATAATACTGATAAAATATATTGAATAAAAAGATATAGTGTAGTATTTAGTAATATAAATATTTTACACTACCTATTATTGTAGGGAGGTTTAAATATGATGTTTGGGGATGGACCAGACTCGAAAGATCCTTTAGTACAGGTAAAAGAAATATTAGAAAAAAATGATGAGTTTTATAAAGAACAAAATAAATTAATAAATGAACTAGGTTTAGAAGCTTATAGAAATGGTTGGAGAATGAAAGGACGGTACCCAAATGAAGTTAAGCAAGAAAAGCAGGAGTATAATTTAGATGTAGAAGATGAGATAATCCCTGATGATGAGCCAAATATTTAACATATAGTTATTAGCAAAAACATAATATCATATATATAAAATAACAACCTAAGATTAATCTTAGGTTGTTATTTTATATATATTTTAAGAACATTTTATAAAATTTTCTTGTAAAATTTAGAAAATAAATATATAATGAATATATAAATTTAAAATAGAAGATGTAAAATTGAAAGTTTTATGGTAATACTTTTAATTTTCAATTTTATTTTCAAATGTACTTCAAAGGGGGATTTTTAAATGTCTAAGAAAGTTATAAAGACTATGGATGGTAATACAGCTGCGGCCTATGTGGCATACGCGTTTACAGAAGTAGCAGCTATATATCCAATAACACCATCATCAACGATGGCAGAATTGGTTGATGAATGGTCATCACAAGGGAAGAAAAACATTTTTGGTGAGGAAGTATTAGTTGCAGAGATGCAATCAGAAGCAGGCGCTGCGGGGGCTGTTCATGGTTCACTTCAAGGTGGATCACTTACAACTACTTTTACAGCATCACAGGGGTTACTACTCATGTTGCCTAATATGTATAAAATCGCAGGTGAATTATTACCTGGAGTATTTCATGTAACTGCAAGAGCTCTTGCAGGTCATGCATTATCTATATTTGGAGATCATTCAGATGTTATGGCTGCAAAGCAAACTGGTTTTGCTCTTCTTGCATCAAGTTCAGTTCAAGAAGTTATGGATTTAGCAGCAGTTGCACATCTTTCAGCTATCAAGGCAAGGATTCCTTTCCTTCATTTCTTTGATGGATTTAGAACTTCACATGAAATACAAAAAATTGAAACAATAGATTATGATGAATTAAATAAGCTTGTAGATCACGCTGCTATTCAAGCGTTTAGAAATAGAGCATTAAATCCAGAAAGACCAGTGACTCGTGGTACTGCTCAAAATCCAGATATATTCTTTCAAGCAAAAGAAGCTTCAAATGGATTTTATGACAGATTACCTGACACCGTTGTTGATTACATGAATAAAATATCAGAGTTAACGGGTAGAAGTTATAAGCCATTTGATTATTATGGAGCACCAGATGCTGATAGAGTAATAATTGCTATGGGTTCGGCGTGTGAAACGATAGAAGAAACAATAGATTATCTAGTAGAAAAAGGCGAGAAAGTAGGTCTTATAAAAGTAAGATTATACAGACCATTTGTAGCTAAATATCTTTTTGATATACTTCCATCTACAGTTAAAAAAGTAGCTGTACTTGACAGAACAAAAGAGCCAGGAGCAGAAGGCGAGCCTTTATATAAAGATATAAGATCTATGTTCTATGAAATGGAGAACAAACCACAAATCGTTGGTGGTAGATATGGGCTAGGTTCAAAAGACACAACTCCATCTCAAATCAAGGCAGTATATGATATGCTTCGCGATAACCCGAAAAATAACTTTACAATAGGTATAAACGATGATGTAACACATCTGTCGTTAGATATAAAAGATAAAATAGTTACAGAAAAAACAGGAACAGTAAGATGCAAATTCTATGGTCTTGGTTCAGATGGTACGGTTGGGGCAAACAAAAATGCAATTAAGATTATAGGTGACGATACGGATCTTTATGCACAAGGGTATTTTTCATACGACTCTAAAAAATCTGGTGGAGCAACAGTATCTCACTTAAGATTTGGTAAACAACCTATAAAGTCAACTTATCTTGTTGAAGAAGCTGACTACATTGCGTGTCATGTGCAGGCATATGTGAACCAATACGATATAATTGCAGGGTTAAGAAAGGGTGGAAGTTTCGTTCTAAATTGTATATGGGATGAAAAAGGATTAGAAGAAAATTTACCTACAAAAATAAAGAAATATATTTCAGAAAATAACATAGAATTGTATACGATAAATGCTACAAAACTAGCTGAGGATTTAGGTCTAGGTGGAAAGATAAATATGATAATGCAAGCAGTATTCTTTAAGCTTGCAAATGTTATACCTATAGAGTTAGCTATTAAACATTTAAAGGATGCGATAGATAAATCATATGGGAAAAAAGGTCAGAATGTTCTTCAAATGAATCATGATGCAGTAGATAAAGGAATAGAAAACATAACTAAAATAAATGTTCCAGAAGCTTGGGGCAAGTTAGTATTAACTAATGATACAGATAAGAGCGATTTACCAGCGTTTATAAAAGATAGATTAATACCTATGAATTCATTAGAAGGTGATAAACTACCAGTTAGTATTTTTAAAGATTCAGAGGATGGTACTTTTGAAAATGGATCTTCTTCATTTGAAAAGAGAGGGATAGCTATAAATGTACCTCAATGGATACCTGAGAATTGTATTCAATGTAACCAATGTTCATTTGTATGTCCACACGCTGTAATAAGACCATTCCTACTAACGGACGAAGAATTAGCTAATGCACCAGAGGGAATGAAAACTAAAAAAGCTATAGGAAAAGGGCTAGAAGGATTAAATTATAAAATGCAAATTTCAACTTTAGATTGTACTGGTTGCGGAAACTGTGCTGACATATGTCCAGCTAAATCAAAAGCTTTAGAGATGAAACCAATAGTAACTCAAACAGAGACAGAGATACCAAATTGGGATTATGTAAGATCTCTTCCAGTGAAGGATAATTTAATGTCGAAAGATAATGTAAAAGGCTCACAATTTGCTCAGCCACTGTTTGAATTTTCAGGTGCATGTGCAGGCTGTGGAGAAACTCCATATATTAAGGTTGTTACGCAATTATTTGGGGACAGAATGGTGATAGCAAATGCAACAGGATGTTCTTCTATATGGGGAGCTTCTGCACCATCTACTCCGTACTGCAAAAATGATAAAGGACAAGGCCCAGCATGGGCTAACTCGTTATTTGAAGATAATGCAGAGTACGGATATGGAATATCACTTGGTATTAAGAAGGTGAGAGAACAGTTAAAGACAAAGGCAGAAAAATTACTAGAACTTAATGCTTCTGATGATGTAAAAGCAGCATTTGAAAAATGGATAGATGGAAAAGATAATTATGAAACATCTAAAGAAGCAATGGTAGAGCTCGATAAAGCACTTGATTATAAATATTACGATAAAGAGTTACAAGAAATAGCTGATTTCTTTAAGACTAACCACGAGTACTTAACGCAAAAATCAATGTGGATATTAGGTGGAGATGGATGGGCTTATGACATAGGATACGGTGGTCTAGACCATGTTCTTGCTACAGGTGCCAATGTAAATGTACTTGTGTTTGATACAGAGGTTTACTCAAATACAGGGGGTCAATCTTCAAAATCTACTCCAACGGCAGCAATGGCTAAATTTGCTGCGTCAGGGAAGAAAACAAAGAAAAAAGACTTAGGTATGATGGCGACAACTTACGGTTATGTGTATGTAGCACAAGTATCTATGGGGGCTAATAAAAATCAGTTTATGAAAGCGATACAAGAAGCTGAAAGCTACGATGGACCATCAATCATAATTGCATATGCACCATGTATCAATCATGGAATAAAAGCAGGTATGGGTAAAACACAAGATAGAATGAAACTTGCAGTTGATTCAGGATATTGGCACTTATGGAGATTCGACCCAAGGCTAAAAGAAGAGGGTAAAAATCCATTTATACTTGATTCTGGAGAAGCAAAAATGAGCTTTAAGGAATATCTAGAAGGCGAAATAAGATATACAGCACTTCAAAAACAATTCCCAGAGATGGCAGATAAGTTATTTGCAGAAGCAGAAAAACAAGCAAAAGATAGATATGAAGGATATGTAAGAATGAGTAAGATGGAATACTAAATCAATATAAACAAGGGAGCCGAGGAAGACGGCTCCCTTGTTTATATTTGAACTTGTATATTAACATTATATTAAAGTTTTATTAAAAAGATTGAAATTTAAACATAAATATGATAGTATAAATTTGGATAATAAGTAGTAGGTTAGGAGATTTGGAAAATGGTTGAACTAAAGAACTTTGATAATTGGGAAGAAATAAAAAATTCTCCAGAGGGGTCTGGAGCAAGTGAAAAGCTTTGGTTAGTAAATATAAAAGAAAAAAGATAGGTCTTTTTAAATTTCCGAAGAAGGATAGCAAAGGAGTTATCACAGGAGAATATTGGGCAGAAAAGTTAGCAAGTATGTTAGCTGATAGAATAAACCTACCTTGCCAAAGTGTGGAAATAGGAAAATATAAAGGCAGGATAGGTTCTATGAACTATTATTTTTTAGAAAATTCGGAGACACTAGTAGAAGGTATAAATTTTATAACAAAAATATTTATTGATTATGATGAAAACAAATTCTATGATACGGTTTTAGATAGACATTATGATATACAAATGATAGTAGAAGCCATAAATGTAGTTGGACTTAGTACAGAGATATTAGAAATTATAATTTTTGATATACTAATAGGTAATTCTGATAGGCACCATAGTAATTGGGGAGTCGTTTTCAATGAAATAGAGAGGACTATTAAAATAGCACCAGTATACGATAATAGTTCTTCATTATGTTGCTATAATAATGAAGAAGATATTGAAGATATATTAAGAGACAAGTGCAGATATCAGGCAATGTTAACTACAAAATCAAAAGCTTTAGTAGGATGGAAAAATAAACGAAAAATGCAACACTTTGAATTGCTTATAATGTTGAATTTGGAATATTGTCATGAAGTGAAGGGAATAATTTCGAGAATAAAAGAAAATTTGAATGAAGAAGTAATAAAGGAACTAGTATATGAATTTGATGAGGATACTATTAGTTCTAAAAGGAAAAAACTTTTAATAAAATTTTTAGTAGATAGAAGGGAAAAAATAATAGGAAAGGAGTTTGATTAATATGGAAAAAAATGTTTTATGGTTAATTTGGCAAGATCCTGAAAAACGTAATAGGTATAAAATTGCAGAGTTAGCAAAAACAAGTTATGGATTTGAATTTAAATATGATAAAGATGGTGTAAAAGAAGCAAAAAAAGCGAAATTTGAGTTACTTCCAGCTTTTTCCGATATAGACAAGGTTTATGAAAATCAAAGAATGTTTCCGGCGTTTACTACTAGACTACCAGATAAAAGAAGGAAAAATATAAAAGAGATTCTAGAAAAATACGAATTAGAAGAATATAATGAATTTGAGTTTTTGAAAAAGAATGGTGGTAAGTTACCGACTGACATGCTAGAATTTGTGGAACCGATAAACTTTGAGAATAATGAGAAAAACTTTAAAAGGGATTTTTATTTAGCAGGTATTAGATATTATATAGAAGATATAGAAAAATTAAAAAAAATGGGATTAACTGAGTATGAAAGATTGATTTTAAAAAAGGAGCCTTGCAATGAATTTGATGAATGTGCAATAGAGGTTTTTAGTAAAGAAAATGCTAAATTAGGCTATATACCAAAGTATTTTAGTAAAGCAATTTCAATTGCTATTGATAATAATTACAAGATAGATTGTAAGGTAAGTA
This sequence comes from Clostridiales bacterium GWD2_32_19, assembly GCA_001795385.1. GTDB lineage: Bacteria > Bacillota > Clostridia > Lachnospirales > UBA12420 > UBA12420. The sequence goes on along the minus strand of MGOU01000020.1, from coordinate 75,628 downwards.
AGGTTTATTATGATGATATCAGGGAAAGTATAGAAGTAGAACTAGAGATTCTGATAGAATCTTAAAACTATTAAAAACAATTCCCAGAAATGGCAGATAAGTTATTTGTAGAAGCAGAGAAACAAGCAAAAGATAGATATGAAGGATATGTAAGAATGAGTAAGATGGAATACTAAAAAGGGATATTAATGTAAAAGGTTTAGAAGGGTTTATGAGTGAAAATGTAGAAAAAAGTCAAGTTAAAAAATGCTTGACTTTTTTTGTAGAAATGTATAAAATAGTGAGATAGATTAATATAAATTTGTATTGCTAATATTTTAATATGAATTGATAAGCGGAGGGTATTAACATGATGAAATTCATAAGGTTTATAATTTTTGATTTAATAGTTTTTGCCATTGGCTTTACATTTTTTTTGAGAATGACAAAAACTGTTGATGTAGAGTGGACCACAGCTGATTATGAAAACGGAATAAAAAAGACAAAATTGGATGTTGAAAATATCAATGATTTAAATTTAACAGATGTATTAAATGATAAACTTATATGTTATGGGGGAAATCAAGTGCAAACTGTTTTTTCAAGTAAAGAAATGAGCGCAATGTTATCTACAGCTAATAATGAATTGGGACCTATAAGTAATATAAAGATAAACCTTTTGGATAATAATGAAGTAGAGGCGAACTTTACTTTAGAGAAGGCAACGGTTGATTTTCTAAAGGAAACAGCTAAGACAGATCCTAATGTGGGTAAGTATGTATTTTTGTTAGATATGATGGAGGACACTCCTATATATATTAAAGGGAAGATTAATTCATATGGTAAATATAATATAGATGCATCCGTAGAAAAAATATATTTAGGAAATATTCACTTGGGATCTGATGTAGTAGACAAAGTTCAAGCATCTTTGTCACCTTTTATCACCTTTATAATCTCAAAGTATAATGGACTTTCTATTGAACAATTATATATAGAGAAGGATAGACTAGAGTTTATTGGAACGCTTCCAGCAAAAATAGAAAAATACATAGTAGAGAAATAGCACAATAAAAATTAACACATTAGGAGAGGATAATATGCAACAGCATAGGAATGATTTAAGGGCGCAGTATAATCAAGTAATTAAAATGTCAAAAGCACCAGAAAATTCAAGTGAACAAGTAAAAGAAAGAGATAAATTTAATGTAGAAATTTCTGATATAAGTGCGACAGGGATACATTTTATAACCTCGAATGAAATAGAAGAAGGAAATAAATACATAATAGAATTATTAGTAGACAAAGTAATTGAAAAAATTGTTTGCAAAATAGTTAGAGTTAATTTTGAAGGTGGGAAATATGACTGTGGAGCAAAGTTTGAAAAAATGTCATATGGTACAGAAAAAAACATACGAGCTTATGTATACAGATGGGAAATAACCAGGTGTAGATGAAAAAAGAGCAAAGAATGCTCTTTTTTTAGTTTAAAACGCTTGCAATTTTCTGAAATTTAGTAGGAAATAGTTAGTGATGTGTATCAGTATTGGTAGAAGTATTCAGGATGAAAAATAACAATAGGATCAAAATTCCCTTGACATATAGGTAAAAAAAAGGTAAAATCAGTTTAGAAAGAGATAATATCTATAGGAGCTGAGGACATGGGGATAAGGATAGTTACAGATAGTACATCAGATTTAAATGAAGAGCTAATAGGAAAATATAATATTGAAATAGCACCACTTACTGTACATTTTAAAGATAGAGCCTACAAAGATACGGTAGAAATTTCAGCAAAGATGTTCTATGAAAAGTTGAAGGATTGTAACGAACTTCCAAAAACATCTCAAGTAAATCCAGCAGAGTTTGAAGATATCTTTGAAAATATTTTAAAAGCAAAAGACGAGGTATTAGGTATATTTATATCTAGTGACCTGAGTGGTACTTTCAATTCAGCTAAAATTGCAAAAGAGTTAATAGTAAACGATAAAATTCATTTAATTGATTCGAGAAATGTTACAGTAGGTTTGGGATCGATAATATTATATGCAGCCAAACTAATAGAAAAAGGAAGAACAATAGATGAAATAATTAAAGAGATAGAGCGGATTAAAAATAATTCTAAACTTGTTGTTATGGCAGATACACTGGAGTATTTAAAAAAAGGTGGCAGATTATCACCTGCAAAAGCTATGATAGGTACAATTCTTAATTTAAAACCAATATTAGTACTAAAAGATGGACTTATAGATACCCTTGATAAAGTTCGTGGAAATGGGAAAGGTATAACATATATGTTAGAGTATGTAAAAGATTATATAAAGGAAGACTCGGACATATTTGTTTTAAATGCTGCGAGTGATGAGGCAGCTGAAAAAATGATAGAAAAATTAAAGACAGAATACGGCGCTAAAAATGTACACAAATGCGACATGGGGCCTACTATAGGCGTACATCTAGGACCAGGAGCAGTAGGAATAGCAATACTGAACTTAGATGTTTAGTAAAATCTAATACAGAGGCGAAGGAATATGACGGATAATGTAACTATAAATAATTATTTGGAAAAAATTGATTTATGGTATTCATATAATAGAACTGAGAATGTGGATTGGATGACATTGTATGAAATGTTAAGTGAAGAAAGAAGACTAATCGAGTTAAATTATGATAGTAAAATAGAAGAATTTTATAATACCTCGCATGAAAAGGTTAATAAATCCGAAGTAAATAAGCTTCATATGAGAAAAACACTTGATTCGTTTGTGTATAGGAAAGAAGAACTTTTTGCATATTCAAATCACATGCAAAATATTGTTTACAAATATGTTTCTATGTTGAGAAGTAATAATTCTGATTTTTCAAAATCTGGTGAACATAAAAAAAGTTTTTCAAGTAATGTAAATAAAATGTGTGAAACAACCCATGAACTACTTAAAGAAAAAACAAAGGTTGCTAAAAAAATATTATTTATTGCAGCTTCAATCGATTCAGATTTAGAAAAAGTGCAGTCGGAAGATAAGTATAGCAAACTTGCAGAATCGATAAATATATTGGAAACTGTTATCAATGGTAAATTGCCATATAAAAAGGATGATTTATTACCAGTTGTTCTAAGCAATATGGAGTTTTCACCTAATGAATTTATAGAAGATACAAGTGATAATATAATCGTCAAGTTTATGGGTGATTTTATAGAAACTAAGAAGAAAATAGATGCGAATATATTAAACATAACAAATTCAATTAAAGAAACGAAAACCTCACTTTTGATGTGAGATTTTTCTGTTAATCAAATAATTAATTACTTAACATAACATGTTGAAATATGTTTTAAAAAAATGATATAATATAGATAAGGAACTCATGACAAAATTTGAAATTTGACAAGTTCACAAAACAATATTATCCTTAATTAAATAGTATTAAGAGACATCTTCACTATAATATAAGTGTAGTATTTAAAAATTAAAAACTTGTGAAATTTACACTAACTAAGGGGGATATGTAAATGGAAAAGAAAAACATAATAATAGGAGCAGTAATAGCAATAGGATTAATAGTAATTATAATGTCTGTAATAGGTAATAAATCAAAGCAAGAAACAAATAAGGGGGCAGATACTAAAAAAACACAAGCAAATGTACAAATAAAAGTAGAAAATCCAGAAGAGTTAAAGATGGAAGTAACAGAAGAAGCAAAACAAATACAAGACAAAGTGAAGTTCTCAGGTATCTCGTCAAGAGTAAATAATAATATAACAACAGTAGAAGGAACAGTAGAAAATTTAACAAGTGACACGATCACGCCATATATGAACATATATTTTTATGACAAAGAAAATAAGTTAGTAATAACAGCAAACGCATTTGCAGATAAGGTACCAGCAAACGGAAGTAAGCAATTTGTAGCAAACTTAACAGGAGATTTTTCAAGTCTAGATGTAAAAATTGAGCTTGCAGAATTAGAGTAATTGATAGTATTAAGAACGAAATAGCTTTGAAAGATGTTACCCTAAAAAGTATTATAATTTTATTACAAAATACAGATAATAGTAATATTATATGCTAAAGGATTTGTAGAAAAGATGTGATATTATATACTAACGAAATGGAGGGAAATTATTATGCGAACAAAGGTATTTAAGAAAGTAATGATATGCATTATCGCAGTAATGATGCTGGTAGTAGGGGGAACACCAATTGTAACCCAGAAAACATACGCAGCAACCACAGCAGCACTATCCACACTACCGGTAGGTACAAAGATAATGTTTGCAGGCCAACAGTTCGCAGTAGTAACGCCATCTACAGGGTTGGTAGTGAGCTTGAAAAATGTATGTATTGATAAATTTGATGACAACAATACTCAAAAATTTGATCCTAATGATAGTAATAATATAGGGTATTATCTAAATAATGGATACTACGATTCGCTATCAGAAAAAGCATTAATCAAAAATAGTACATGGGATTTAAAAAGATTTGATGACTCGACACTATACACTAATCCCACAGCGTATATAGGATTATTAACTGCAACAGAGTATAATGCAGTAACGGCAGCGGTATTTCCAAGTGGAGGAGAAAGTGCAAGCTGGTGGCTGATCACTCCGTATAATTCAAGTGTTAATGAAAATCTCATTGTGCATGTTGCTGGGACATTAGCAAGCGCTTATGCCAACTATGAGTATGGCGTGCGTCCAGCTTTTAGAATTATAGAAACTACAATTTTTACACAAGATCCATTGTCGGGTATGTATTATTATGGTGGCACTGGAGCAAGTAACTCAATAAGTGAGTTAGCAATAGGGAATACGATAATGTTTCATGGGGAAGCGTGGAGAGTAGTAAATCCATCTACTGGAAAATTGGTTACCGATAGGATAACGGGGAGACGAGCGTTTGACCCTGATATTACACAGGTATTTGACCCTACAGGTAGTATTTATGGCACAAATAATATAGGTTATTATTTAAATAATACATACTATAACAATACTACATTTACAGTAGCAGAAAGATCGATAATCAAAAATAGTACGTGGGATTTGACGAGAAATGATGGCTCTACACCGTATACTAACCCTACTGCGAAGATAGGACTGCTAACGGAAACGGAGTATAACATAATGAAAGGGTCGGTATTTCCAAGTGGGGGAGAGTCTGTGGATTGGTGTCTGATTACTCCAAGTGGGTCTAATCCTGCATTTAGTCTTTACGTGAATGGTGCTGATGGTAATGTGGCTAACAATGTTTCCAATTTTTTGTATGGTATGCGGCCCGCCTTATGCATACTTGAATCTATTAGTGTAGTTTCAGTAGGTAACGGAGTATATATGATAGACGCCACATCACCAATACCCCCTACACTAACGCCAGACATAACAACCCCCACAAATGGAAATATAATAGTAACAATAAGTAACTGGGGGAACGCAACAATTAAGGAATATAAAATAGCTGAAGGACTATGGACAGCATATACAGTACCATTAGTAATTACAGAAAACGAAACGATATACGCGAAAGGAACAAATTTTTTAGGAAATGAAAGCGTAACAAGTAGCTTAAGTATAGAAAATATAGATAGAACAGAACCAATTACACCAATACTTACGCCAGATACATCATCTCCGACAACCGAAGATGTAATAGTAACGATAAGTAACTGGGGAGATGCAGCAAACAAAGAATACAAGATAGATGCAGGAGCATGGACACCATATACAATACCAGTAATAATGACAACAAATGGAACGATGTATGCTAGAGGGACAGATACTGCAGGAAATTCATCAACAGTAGCAAACTGCGTAGTATCTAACATAGATTACACAGGGCCAACTATAACGCCTACCCCAACAAGCAGAGCAAAGTCTACATCAGACATAATCGTAGATCTAATAATAAACGTACCAAGTGGTTCACTAACCAGCTGGGGATATCAATGGGGTACAGAGATAACTCCAACAGGAGCATGGATAACAGAAACAATAAATACCCAAACACTAAACCAAACGGTAACCAAATCGACAGATGGAATATGGTACTTACACGTAAAAGCCACAGACGATAGTGCAAATACAACGACCAAGTATTATGGTCCATACAAAAAGGGAGTAGTATTAGCAAATGACGGTTATGACGCAGGTGATGTAGGGGATAGAAAAAGCTTTAAATATTATATTGGACTCGATAAAAATGGAATAATGAGGGTAATGCTAGTAGCTGGAAATATTAATGATGATGTAATGATAATATTTAATAAGAGTAACATATTAGATGAAAGCGGGAAATATAAAGATGGAATATTTTATATAGATAGAGAAGCAAAAATAAAGAAATATATTGCAAACTAAAATAAAAATTGAGAGAAGCAAATGGAAAAGAAAAACATAATAATCGGAGTAATAATAGCGTTAGGATTAATAATAATAATAATGTCAATGGTGGGAAAAAACCAAAGCAACAAGCAAATAAAGATGCAGGCGCTACAACACAGAAAAATGTAAAAATAAAAGTAGAAGATCCAGAAGAGCTAAAGATGGAAGTAACAGAAGAAGCAAAACAAATACAAGATAAAGTAAAGTTTTCAGGTATAACATCTAGCGTACAAAACAATATAACAGCAATAGTAGGAACAGTAGAAAATTTGACAAGCAACACAATTACACCATATATGAACATATATTTTTATGACAAGGAAAATAAACTAGTAATAACAGCAAATGCATTTGCAGATAAAGTACCGGCAAACAAAAGCAAGCAATTTGTAGCAAACTTGACAGGAGATTTTTCAGGTCTAGATGTAAAAGTTGAGCTGGCGAAATTAGAGTAATTAATAGGGAAAGACATAAAACAACATTAAAAAAATGTAACAATGTATTGAAAAATATTTAATTTGTAGTATAATGAGAGTAGAAATAACTCCTCCTCGCGATGATAAGGCGGGGTAAAATATATCATAGAAGGGACTGGATTCATGAAAAAGTATAGTTATAGTGAAGCAGAAAAAAAGTTAAATAACATACAATGTACTATGGAGTTTGAAGGAATGAAACTACCTCAGAAAACTGTCGATTTATATAGGCAGGTACTTATTGGAGAATGTACAATAGATGCTGCAAGAAAGGTGATTTTAAATCAGTATATAGGGTGATGAATGATGGATTACGATATACAAGATGATATTTATTGTTATAATAATACAGGTGTCTTGAAAAATAAGTTTAATATAAGGGATAAAGAAAAACTAATATGCCTTGAGCGTGATTTGACTGGGCTTAAACTTATCGAGATGGAAGGGAAAAAGCTGGGTAAGGTTTTAGATGAAAAGTATTTTATAGCCATCCATAAGTTTTTGTTTGAAGAAATACTTGATTGGGCAGGGGAATATAGAAAAGTGAGAATACACAAAGACAACACAACTTTTGCTTACCCCGAGAATATAAAAAGCGAACTTAAAAGGGTATTTGGAGAGCTAAAGGATGATAATTACTTAAAAGATATGGATAAAGATATATTATCAGAAAGACTTGCATATTATAAAGCAGAGTTTAATATCATTCATCCGTTTCGTGAGGGTAACGGTCGTACGATAAGAAAATTCATAGAACTTTTAGCTGAGTCGGCAGGATATAATTTGAGGTTTGATATGATAAATAAGGAAGGGTATCTAGAAATTATGAGAAAGTCGGTTCTTGATACGATGCATTTAAAAGAGTATATAAAAAGGCAATTAAAGGATGAGTAGGGTAAAAAAAGTTCAAGCATTTTACTGCTTGAACTTTTTTATTTATTTTTCTATTCCAACTTCTCTTGTTTCTTCATTCCAGTCTATTTTGTATCCAACTTTTTCAAGTTCACGTACTTTTATATATGTACGATTATTTATTATTATGCCTTCTAGATATACATTTTTACCATTAACTGTTATATATGCCTTCTTAATTGCAGCGTCCCAGTTAATTTCGTCTCCTAATATTTCAACTACTTTTCTAGCTGGAAGATAAGAAGAATCGTTGATTATTTTTATGTCTAAGTCATTATCTGCTGATTCAGGCATTACTTTGGATTTTCCATCGACTAGTATCACAGTGTAGTCTCCTGTACCCAATGGATTCAGCGGTATTTGTGATAAATATCCTTTAGTTATCAACTTTTGTATTGAATCAACTTGGTCGTTATTATCCCATTCATATCTTTGTATAGCATTAGTTATAACTCTAACATTCATATTATGGGCTATTACTTTTGATGCAGATGAATTATTTGGAATTTTTGCTACATATTCATTATAGCTTCCATCATCTATATTTACTTTCAACTCATGCTTTGCATAATTTTCCAAATCTTTTACATTAACAAGGCCTTCAGTTGGTGCTACTATATTAGCAGTTTTTAACGACTTCATGTTTGATGTTACTTTTATACTCACTTTACATGAATCAACATTTTGAGATTTTACTTCATTATTCTCTGTTTCATATAAAGCAGTATTATCAGGCATTACTGTCATTGTTCCGTTTTTAATTAAGCTTACTTTATATTCCCCAGTATTATATGGGTTAGTTGGTGTGAACGATAGGTATCCATCTTCGACAAGTGTTTGAATTATGTTCGGTTCATCTTCTATAGAAAAATTACCATTATCCCACTCGTATCTTTGAACAGCATTGTTAATTTCTCTTATATTTTCCTTATCTGCTGTAGCTCTCGCATTTCCACCTTGATTTGAAAGGTAATATATATATGATGCTAAGTCCATACTAAAGTCTAAAGTATCATTATATTCATTACCATTAGTTTTCTCAAAAGTTTCAGAAATCTTGATGCTTTCAATAAATGGCTTCACTTGTGACAATTGTAGTGCAGCTCTCATAGCTATAATACCGTCCATTGCTGTATTTTTATCTGTTTTTATACTTTCAACGGCAGATGCAATTTGAGTTTTAGCCGTAGTTACAAATTCTTCCCTAGTTATACCTACTTCACCGAGTAGTGCGAATTCATTATCTGTTAAGCTATCAAGGAAAGTTGTAAGTGTATCTCCATATTTTGGTGCATTATTTATAAAATGTTCACCAAGATTTAGTACTATATTAGCAACTTCTGTCCCTGTCATAGAAATTTGAAATTTATTAGTACCTATCTTTTTTAATTTTTCAGTTGAGAAATCTGACATTGCTTTGTTAGCAAGTTCATCAATTAATCTATAAATTACTTGATTAAGTTTTTCACTTTTCGCCATCTGATTCTTAAACTTAGTCATAATTTTAGAATCAACTTCAGTTGCCATATCAATAGAAATATACTTTATTCCATTTGCTTTTTCATTTAATATTGTTTCCTTTTTTGCTAATTCGTATTTAGCAGCAAAGTCCAACAGTTGTTCAATATTTATGTATAATTTATCAGATTTATATATTATGGTTGTGACCATATCTTTGACTTTAGTAGTTTTGTCTACAAGATATGTCTCAAAATAAAGTTCTAAATTATCTTTGTCATATCTCATATATAGTTCTAATTGTTTTTGTTTTAGCATTTCCTTTGCTATAGCTATATATTTAGCTTGCTCAGCTGTAATACTACTATCTTTAGCTTGTTTTTCGATATAAGTAAATAATTCATCTACATTTATATCAATCTTTGTTGTACCCTCTATTATGCCAATTTTGCCCATTTCTTTTGCAATATTATAATATTCCTTTTCATCAGGAGTACATCCTGTAAATAATGTTACTACCATTACCATTACCATAAGTAAACTTACAATCTTTTTCATGTTTTATCCTCCAATATAATTTTTACTCAATTTTTGCAGTTGCAAAAATTGGCTGATACTTTATTAAATATTAGACATTCCCATATAAAGTATATATAGAAATGCAATTTTAATATGATTAATTTATTTAAACAAACAAATGTGATAATAGTATATCATAACTTTTTAATTTTGAAAATATATTTGAACATAATTTTAATCTTTTTGGGGTTAATTCCCCGTCGGCTTGCCGCGTTCTTGTCATTGCGAGGAGGTTCTTTCGACGAAGCAATCTCGTTTTTGAAAGATGAGATTGCTTCGCAAAAAACGCTCGCAATGACAACATGATACCCCGTCGGCTTGCCGCGGGGAGATTCATTAGTTACTTAAAAAGATTTAAGCGTCCAGTAACTTTTATATTTTGTTAAAATCATTGATAAAATGGAAAAAATGTGATAAGATATACAAAATGTAATAATGTAAAAACACATATTGCTGAAATATAAAGGAGTGAAAAATATGTTTATTGATAAAACGAAAATATATGTAAAAGCTGGAGACGGTGGTAATGGATCAACATCATTCAGGAAAGAAAAGTATGTACCAACTGGCGGACCGGATGGTGGAGATGGTGGTAAAGGTGGGGATATAATCCTTATGACCGATACAGGGGTCAATAACCTGATAGCATATAAGCACCAAAAGCATTTCAGAGCTGAGAATGGTCAGAAAGGTTTAAAGAAAAACTGTCATGGAAAAAGCGCGGATGATCTTATTATAAAAGTACCAGTAGGGACTGTTGTAAAAGAAGCGGAGTCAGGACAAGTAATAATAGATATGAATAAGATTGACCAAGAGTTTATATTACTTAAAGGTGGCAAAGGAGGGCTTGGTAATCAGCACTTTGCGACTTCTAGACAACAAGCACCTAGATATGCTGAAAATGGACAAGAAGGAAAAGAACTTCTGGTTATATTGGAGCTTAAAACTATAGCAGATGTTGGATTGGTTGGGTTTCCCAATGCAGGAAAGTCAACATTACTTTCAGCTGTTACGAATGCCAATCCTAAAATAGGTAGTTATCAGTTTACAACGCTATCACCAAATATGGGAGTTGTAAAGATAAAATCAGGCAAGAGCTTCCTTATGGCAGATATACCAGGACTGATAGAAGATGCACATAAAGGTGCAGGACTAGGATTTGAGTTTTTGAGACATATAGAAAGAACAAAGGTACTGATACATGTGGTTGATGCCGCAGGAACTGACGGAAGAAACCCACTTGTTGATATAGAGAAGATAAATAATGAATTGCATTCATACAGTGAAAAACTAGCTAAAAAGCCACAAGTTATAGCGGCTAACAAAATAGATGTATTGCCTGAGGGTGATGATACAGTAGAAAAAATAAGGTCAGAATATGAGCCTAATGTTAAGGTTTTTCCCATATCTGGATTTGCACACAAAGGACTTGACGAATTGTTTAACTATGTTGCAACATTACTAGATAACAGTGAATTTGAAAGTGTGGAATTTAAACAAGAGTACTTTGTAAATGAGAAAACTGATGAAAAATATAATGAATTCACAGTAACAAAAGAAAGTGACGATTATTATGTAGTTGAGGGCAGAGGTGTAGAAAAAATGATAGGCTACACGAATATTGAAACAGAAAAAGGACTTGATTTTATACAAAAATTTATTAAAGAACACAAAATAATCGATGAACTAAAACGCAAAGGATTAAAAGAAGGCGACACAGTTAGGATATATGATATTGAGTTTGAGTATTTGGAGTAGGTGAATAGCATGTCAAATATAAACTATAATTTTGAACAACTTAAACAACAACTACACAAGAACTTCACAAGTGGTAAAACACCTAAAGATGCGGCATATGCTGAAAAAAGATTTACACACACTCTAGGTGTAGTTGAAACTGCGGAAAAACTCGCTAAGATATATGGAGTAGATGTAGAAAAAGCAAGGATAGCAGCATTATTACACGACTGTGCAAAGTTTCATAAATATAACGACTTTTCAAGAAAACATGGAATTAAATTAGATGAAGAGATTTTAAAGTACCCCAAAGTAATTCATAGTTTTCTAGGGGTATTTGTAGCCAAGGTAGAATATGGTATAGAGGATGTAGAAATACTGAATGCCATAAAATATCATACAACTGGAAAGCCAGATATGACAGTGCTTGAGAAAATAGTTTATTTAGCAGATGCTATTGAACCTGGTAGAGAAGAATATGAATATCTAATAGAAGGAAGAAAACTTGCTAATGAAGATTTAGATAAGGCTGTTGCTTTTATATTGGAAAGAACGATAAAATATGTGAAAGAAAGAAAGCTAGAGCTATGTTATCTTACAGAAGATGCATATGAGTGGTACAGAAAAAAATGATGCTATACTAATCTTTTAGTATAGCATCATTTTTTCTTTTTCTTTTAAATTTAAATTTAAATATCTTAGCAAGAATAATAAGTAAAACAATTATCAAAACAAGTGTTAAAACAATTTTCAATACAAGAATAACTAAAGCAACTACGAGTCCCACTAATCCTAAAAATAAACCCTGTTTAAAATCAAAAACAGATGGTTTGATATTAACTGTTTTATTAGAAATTAAATTTGTATAGGCTACTACATTATTTTTATAATAGTACTTTACAGTTCCTATCTTTGTACTTGCAGTTATATTTTCATTAAACTTTTCTGGAAGGTTGAGCTCTACTCGCATATCAGATTCAGTGTAGTCCGAAGGTACTACAAATACAAGCTTTTGTGAACTGAAAGCAGATATAGTATCTTTAACTTTATTACCTTGAAATACAGGTAATTTTTTAAATGTTTTATTTTGCTCAGTCAGTGTTATAAGTTTATAGTTGTTGAAAGCATAATCAAGCGTTTTTGTAGCATCAAGGTATACATTTGGAGTGTCTGATTTTAATAAAACTGAAACGAGTTGCATGCCATCTTTTTCTGCATAAGTTACTAATGTATGTCCAGCGACAACAGTATATCCAGTTTTCCCACCTAAACAGTAATCGTAATGGAATTTAGTATTTAAAAGCATTTTATGTGAGTTTCCAATTACACGTTCCACATTTCTGTTTGTAGGAGGTATTGTATGAATCTTGGTTCCAATTATTTCCCTAAATTTAGAGCTTTTAAATGCCGCGGCAGATATTTTTGCCATATCGAGAGCAGTAGTATAATGATTATCATTTGGGAGGCCATTTGTATTCTCAAAGTGAGTATTTGTACAACCTAACTCTGTTGCTTTTTTATTCATCAAATTTACAAATTCAGATATGGAACCGCTTGTTTTCTCGGCTAAACCATTTGCTATTTCGTTTGCAGATTTCATGAGCAAACCATAAAGTGAATGTTCTACTGTAATCTGCTCATCAGGAACCACCCAAAGATGGCTACTATTGCGGTCTATAGAGTTAATCGCAGTACTTGAGTAAGTAATTCTATCATCAAGTTTATTATTTTCAATAGCTAGCAGTGCCGTCATTACTTTTGTTATGCTAGCAGGAAAGTGCTTTTCATTTATATTTTTATCATATAATATTTGTTTTGTATTTAGACAGTAAACGATTGCAGATTCTGCAGAAATTGTTGGTATATTATTCTCAGCATGAGAAACAATAGTATTAAGTAAAAAAATAAACAAAAATAAACATATATACAACTTATGTAGCTTTAACATCTATCTATCCCCCATAAATAAATTTTTAAATCTATCTAACTTGTTTATTATAATAGAAAAATCATAAAAAAGCAATATCACAAAATCAAATTAGTTAAAAAAACTGTGAATAAATTGTGAAGGAACTGCGAATTTAGGCGGTGTCAAGGTAAATATAAGGTTGTTTTACTAAAATATGGTAAATAAGAAATTATAAGCTTAAAATTAATTTTGACACTAGCAATACTTATGAAAGGAGATAATTATATATGGATACTAAAGTATTTAGAGAAATAAGCGAGGAATTTCAAAATGCAGATATAGATGGGAAAATAAAAATTTATACGACTCTAGAAGGACTTACACAAAATCAATATAAACAACTTTTGAAATACTTTCCAATTGAACATTTGGATAAATTAGAAGATGCATTAATGTAACAAAATAAAGAAATTAAAATCATATATATAGAAAAAAATTCAAGCACGGCTTGAATTTTTTTCTATATATGCTATAATAAGTTATTATAGATAGATAGTAAAGAAAAACAAAAGATAGTGTCAAAAGGAAGATAATACTGATAAAATATATTGAATATAAAGGGATGGTGTAGTATTTAGTACTATAAATATTTTACACTACCAAACAAAATATAGGGGTGATGTAATGAATATTAGTGAGATAAAAATTGCTGTTGATGCAATGGGTGGGGATAATGCACCTACAGAGATTATAAAAGGAGTAGTTGAATTTACTAATAAACACAATATAAAGGTAATTTTAGTTGGCAAAGCGGACTTAATTTATAGTCAACTTTTGCACCATGATTTTTCACAAGATAAGATTGATGTAGTGGATGCACCAGAAATCATATCCAATGACGATTCCCCTACTGAAGCCATAAAAACTAAAAAACAATCTTCAATGGTTATAGGGTTACATATGCTGAAAGAAAAGACAGTAGATGCGTTTATATCTGCGGGTAACACAGGGGCTCTTGTTGCAGGAGGTACTCTTATAGTGGGCAGAATCAAAGGTGTAAAAAGGCCAGCACTTGGTGCTATATTTCCTACACTCAAGGGATTTTCTTTACTAATAGATTGCGGTGCAAATGTAGATGCGAAGCCTATTTATTTAAAACAATTTGCCCAAATGGGCTCGATATATTTTAAAAATGTAGTTGGAGTAAAAGAACCAAGAGTAGGACTTGTAAATATAGGAACAGAAGATAAAAAAGGGAATGAGTTAGTGCGTGAATCTTATAAACTTTTGAAAAATTCTGACTTAAACTTTACAGGAAATTTGGAAGCAAGAAATATATTTAAGGGAGAAGCAGATATAATAGTTTGTGATGCCTTTGTAGGAAATATTATTTTAAAACATACAGAAGGTCTTGTTAAAGATATATTTGGACTTATAAAGAAGGAATTAAATAGTAGTATACTGTCTAAAATAGGTGGATTGTTTGCTATCAGAGCCTTTAAAAATATAAAGAAAGTTTTTGACTATTCAGAATATGGTGGTGCTCCACTTCTAGGGCTTGAAAGTCTGGTTGTAAAGGCACATGGCAGTTCTAAATCAAGTGACATACAAGCAGCATTAAATCAATGTGTGAAATTTATTGAACAAGATATAGCAAATGAAATTGCTGAAAAAATGGAAAAAGATGAGGAAGAAGAGAAGGGTGAGCAATGTGAAGCAAATCAATAATATAATTGATAAAATAAAAAGGATGACATCAAGGACGGATGAAAAAAAGGATGTTCTAGAAGAAAAAATTGGATATAAATTTAAAGATGCTAAACTTTTAGAGAAAGCTTTAATGCATAGGTCTTATGTTAATGATGCAAGAAATAATGGGGCGAGTTTTGAGAGCAACGAGAGGCTTGAGTTTTTAGGGGATGCTGTGCTTGAAATTATTGTTAGCGAATATTTGTATATAAAATACACAGGTGTGCCAGAAGGACAACTTACGAAGATGCGTTCAAATGGAGTCTGCGAACTGACTCTTGCTAGACTTGCAAAAAAAATAAATCTTGGAAATTATATATATCTAGCAAAAGGTGAGAATCTAGGTGGAGGAAGGAATAAGCCATCTATTCTTGCTGATGCTTTTGAGGCGTTAGTAGGAGCTATGTATCTTGATGGTGGATATAATGTGGTAAAGAAGTTTGTTGAAGAGTATATCATAGAGAAAGTTGATTTTAGTTTTAGTATAAATGATGAAAAAACTAGATTGCAAGAGATATTGCAAAAGAAAAGTAATAAAAAAATAGAGTATGTTATTATAAAAGAAAAGGGTCCTGCGCACGACAAAGAGTTTGTATCACAAGTGATGCATGGTAATGAAGTTATTGGAGTGGGCACAGGAAAATCAAAAAAAGAAGCAGAGCAAAGCGCAGCGAAAGAAGCACTGGCTAATTTTAAGATACTAGATGAGTAGGAGAGGTAGGTTTGACTAAAGTGTATAAGTATAAAGAAATCTTTGATGAGGTAAAGGAAAAATATTATAATGATATAGGTAGTCATGATGCAGATCATGTAGATAGAGTTTATAAAATGTGTATACATATAGGGAAAATAGAAAATGCTGATTTGGAAGTATTGGAGCTTGCTGCTATACTGCATGATATAGCAAGGAAAGAAGAAAAATTATCAAATGGCGAAATATGCCATGCTTTAGAAGGGGCGAAAAAAGCAAAAGTGTTAATGGAAAAACATGATATTGCTGATGATGTAATTGGAAAAGTAGTAAGTTGTATTAGAACGCATAGATCACGTAGTGAAAATGAATTTGAAACACTTGAGGCTAAAATACTATTTGATGCGGACAAGCTGGACTCAATAGGGGCGATAGGATTAGCAAGAACATTTGTTTTTGCAGGGGAAATAGGCTCTAGAGTTCATAATAAAGACATAGATTTAGAAAATACATATGAATATTCAAAAGAAGATACGGCATATAGAGAGTTTTTAATTAAACTAAGTAAGATTAAAGATAAAATGTTAACAAGTGAGGGTAAGAAAATAGCAGAGGAAAGGCATAATTATATGGTTGAGTTTTTTAAAAGGATAAATGAAGAAGTAGACGGATTAATTTAGAAGGGAATGAATTGCTTTGAAACTAAAACAACTTAAAATAAAAGGTTTTAAATCTTTTGCGGATAAACTCAATCTAGAATTTGATGATGGAATAACGTGCATAGTTGGGCCAAATGGGAGTGGAAAGAGCAATATTGCTGATGCCATAAGATGGGTTTTGGGTGAGCAGAGTGCAAAATCTTTGCGCGGAACAAAAATGGATGAAATAATATTTTCAGGTACAGAGACGAGAAAACCACAAGGTATGGCTGAAGTAAGCATGCTTATTGATAATTCGCAATACAAATTAAATACCACATTTAGTGAAGTTGAGATAAAAAGACGAGTTTATAGATCAGGAGAAGCTGAATATCTAATTAATGATTCGGGGTGTAGGCTCAAAGACATCTATGACCTTTTTTATGATACTGGAATAGGTAAAGAGGGGTATTCAATAATAGGACAAGGCAAAATAGACGAAATTCTTAATAATAAACCTGCTGAACGTAGGAGTTTTTTTGAGGAAGCTACTGGAATAAGCAAGTATAGGATAAGGCTTAAGGATACTGAAAAAAAGCTAGATGAAGAAAAGCAAAACTTAACTCGAGTTAATGATATTGTATCAGAGCTTACAAATCAAATAGAGCCTTTGTGCGAGCAATCAGAAAAAGCTCATAAATATTTGGGCATTAAGGAAAAATTAGAGATAGATGAATTAAACATATACATATACGATTATAAAAAAGCAAAAGAGCAGATAGATGCAATACAAGGCAAGGAAGATGTTTTTAAAAAAGAGATTGCAGGTGCAAGTGATGAACTTTTACATGCAAAATCAGACAAAACTAAGTTGTACGACGAGCATAATAAAGTAAAAGAAGAAGTAGAGAATGAGAAAAGAGAGCTTTCACATTTAGAACTTGAAGTTGAGAGAAAAGATGGCGAAGTCAAGATAATTGAAGAAAAAATGAGTAATGCACAGCTAAGTATAAAGGAGTCGAACGAGCGTAAGACTTCTCTTTTGGATGTACTAAAATCAAAGGAAGGGTTACTGAAAGAGGTTAGAGCGGAATATAAAACAATTTTATCAAATATAGAAAAGAATGAACAACTACTATTAATGAAACAAGAACATTATTCTATGCTAGATATTGCAACAAAAGATAAAGAGAATGATTTGGAAAATATAAAGACTGATATAGCAAATAAGATAAATAAGTCGTATGATTTAAAAACTGAAAAAGAGAAGCTTATATTTGTGGTAGAGAGCTTGAAAGAAAAACTGTTATTACTTGAAGACGAAATAGCAAATAGAGATAAGACAACACTTTTTATAGATAACGAAATTATTATAAATAAAAAACAACTAGATACATATCTTATGCAAAAGAAAAATGTAGAGGATAAGATATCAGAACTGACCAACAAACAAAGTGAATATGCAAAAGAGATAATGAATTTGCAGAATAACGAAAGAGAAAGTAGCAAAGAGCTAAGTAATATACGCTCAAAACACAATGTATATGTTGATATGAAAAACCACCACGAAGGCTACGGCAAAAGCATAAAAACTATTTTGGAGCTAAAGAAAAATAATGAAACAAAATGGAAAGGTATATGTGGTGTGCTAGGCGAACTAATTAATGTTAAGGAAGGGTTTGAAGTTGCGCTGGATGTATCACTAGGGGCACGCGTCCAAAATATTATTGTAGACGAAGAACACACAGCAAAACAGGTAATTGATTTTCTAAAACAAAACAAACAAGGAAGAGCCACATTCCTGCCTATTAGTTCTGTGAAATCAAGTGAGAGAAAGAGTATATCGAAAAATATTTTAACAGAGACAGGTGTACTCGGAGTTATGAGTGATTTTGTAACCTGTGATGATATATACAGTGATATAATAGATAATATGTTGGGTAAAACAATAATAATTGATGTTATAGAAAACGCGATAATATTTTCTAAAAAGTACAAGTATGCATATAAAGTAGTGACACTTGAAGGAGAAGTATTTAATGCTGGTGGGTCTATAACGGGTGGAAGTATTTCCTCAAATACAGCGAGCTTATTTACGCGTAGTCGTGAAATAGAAGTGTTGAAAACTAATATAGAAAAACTTGAAGTAGAGATAAATAAACAACATGAAAATATAAAAAAGGTGACAGAGAGTAAACAATTAGAAGAAAGTGAGCTCTTAATAAAGAATAAAGAACTTCAAAATCTAGAATATGAACTGGTGAAAATAAAAAACAATTATGAAATGATAGAAAGAGCAAAGATTGACAGTTTGGAGAAAAATAGTCGGAGTACCATCGAGAAGGCAAACATAGAAAAGCAACAGATTGAGATAGAAGAAGAAATAAAATATAAAGAAATGCAGATAAAAGAGGTAGAAGAAAATATAGAGCAAAGCAAACAAAAGATAGAAACTTATAGAAATTCTTTAGATGCTGAGAAACTGTCAAAATTTAATATAGCAGAAGAGATAACTACCATAAAAGTGGAGTTGTCGGGAATAATGCAAAAGAATACAACGGGAAAAGAAGAGCAAGAAAGGCTAGAACAAGAAGTTTTAGATGTAGAGTCTGAAATAAAAGAGCTGGAGACAAGGATTGAAGGTTTTAATTCTTCCATATATAAAAATGTAGAAACAAAGAAGCTTTTGGTACAAAAAATGCAGACAGAAAAAGATAAAATCATTGAATTATCTAAAAGAATAGAAGTAGATGGAAAGGCTTTTATTGAATTTGAAAATAAAATGAAAGCATTAGATGAGATAATAGTAGAGTTAAACACTAAAATAAATGTAACGCAAGATAAAATATATAAACTTGAAAATAGTAGTATAGAGTATAAAATAAAAATGGAAAATATTGAAGAACAATTGTTTGAAAAATATAAACTTACATATGATGAGGCAGAAACCCATAAAGACGATAAGTTTAGCTACACAAAAGCTAAGGAAAGCATAAGAGAATATAAATCACAAATTGAAAAGTTGGGCAATGTAAACCTAGATGCAATAGAGCAGTATAAAACAATAAAGGAAAGATATGATTTCCTAGTATATCAACGGGACGACATACAAAAAGCAGAGAAAAAGCTAGAAGAAATAATAAGAGAATTATTACAAGCAATGCAAAAGCAGTTTGAGTACGAATTTAAAGAAATAGATAAGAATTTTGATGAGATATTCAAAGAGATGTTTGGTGGAGGACGAGCTCATCTGAAACTAGTTAATGAAGAAAACACACTTGAATCAGGTATAGAAATAGTTGTCGAGCCACCAGGAAAGCACCTACAAAATATAATGCTACTCTCGGGTGGAGAAAAAGCCCTAACAGCCATTTCGCTATTATTTGCGATACTAAAATTACGACCATCACCGTTCTGCGTGCTAGATGAGATAGAAGCGGCGCTAGATGATGCAAATGTAACTAGATATGCAAACTACATAAAGAACTACTCAAAGAACACACAATTTCTTGTGGTAACTCATAGAAAGGGTACCATGGAGATTGCAGATTACCTGTATGGGGTGACGATGCAGGAGAAGGGGATAAGTAAGGTAATATCTGTGAAGCTTGAGGAAGTGGTATAATGGATAAATACAGGTATGTCAACAGAAGCTTCATATGATGCATGCAAATCACTCCACTTGGAAGAAATGGAAAGCCGGAAGAAATTGCAGACTTGGTAGGTTATTTAATGTCAATAAAGTAGGATTTTGAAATAAGCAAGGAGTGGCGAGAGTGGCAAAAGAGATAATGTTATATCAAACAGAAGATGGAAAGATTAACTTTGAAGTAAAGTTGGAAGAAGAAACAGTATGGCTTTCTCAGAAACAGATGGCAGAGTTGTTTGATAAAAATGTTGATACGATAGGGTTGCATATTAAAGATATTTATGAAACTAATGAATTAGATAAAAATTCAACTACCGAGGATTTCTCGGTAGTTCAAAAAGAGGGAAAAAGGGCTATTAAATGTTATAACAGAATATCAAACATTTGGTAAGAAGACTTGTACCAAAGCATTGAGGAAAAAGCAGCTAATTTACTTTATCTAATTGTTAAAAATCATGGCTTTAGTGATGGAAACAAAAGAATAGGTGCTTCTATGTTTTTATGGTTTTTAGATGAAAATCAATTATTATATAGAGAAGATGGAACGAAAAGAATTGCTGATAATACTTTAGTTGCTATAACCTTACTCATTGCTGAAAGCAATTCAGGTGAGAAAGATTTAATGGTGAAATTAGTAGTTAACTTGATAAATAAAAATAATTAATATAGATACAGGTGTAATTTATGAAAGGAGAATAACAATGGGTTTGTTTGATAATATATTTAAAAAGAAAGAAGAAAAGGTCGTTCCTATGACATGGAATAGGCATGAAGAAGAAAAAGAAATAGTGCAGGTAGAGGAAAAAATGCAAGAAGTTTTAGATGAAGAAATAGTAGAAGATATTAAAACTGAAGTAACGAAGGAAGTTGTAAAAGTTGTAAAAGTAGCAGAAGAAGTAAAAGAAGAAATAAAAGAAGAAGTAAAAGAAGAAATAAAAGAAGATGATGTGATTGAAGAATTAGTAGAAGAAAAGCAAAGTTTCTTTCAGAAGCTGGTCAAAGGTCTCTCAAAAACTAAAAGCAACATAATAGGCAATATAGATAATGTACTTAAGGGTTTTACTAAGATTGACGAGGAGCTTTTTGAGGAGCTTGAGGAGCAGCTTATTATGGCTGATATAGGCGTTGCTGCAACTATAGATATAATAGCGGATCTTAGACAAAAGGCTAAGGATGGTAGACTTAAGGAACCAAGTGAGATAAAAAGTTTGCTAAAGGAAGAGATAGTGAAGATTTTGACTTTTTCTGATAAACCTAAAAAACAGGATGAGTCAGGTAAAAAGGTAATGTTAATTATAGGTGTTAATGGAGCAGGCAAAACTACAAGTGTTGGAAAGCTTGCAAGTAAATATAGAAAAGAAGGAAAAAAAGTTTTATTGGCTGCTGCTGATACATTTAGAGCTGCGGCGATAGAGCAGCTAGCGGAATGGGCAAATAGAGCAAATATAGATTTAATAAAACATAAAGAGGGATCAGACCCTGGGGCAGTGGTGTTTGATGCTATAGCTGCTGCAAAGGCGAGAAAGATGGATTTGCTTATATGCGATACGGCTGGGAGACTTCACAATAAGAAAAATCTCATGGATGAATTGAAGAAGATATATAAGATAATAGAGAAGGAATATCCAGAAGCGGAGAAGGAGATGTTGTTGGTGCTTGATGCCACTACGGGGCAAAATGCATTGCAACAGGCAAAGTTGTTTGGGGAGATTGTTGATATTGATGGGTTGATACTTACGAAGCTTGATGGTACTGCAAAGGGGGGTATTGTTGTGGCGATTAATAAGGAGCTTAATATTCCTGTGCGGTATATTGGAGTTGGAGAAGGGATTGAGGATTTGCAAGAGTTTGATGCGGCTGAATTTGTGAATGCATTGTTTGAATAGCTTTCTTACTTTTTCAAAAAAAGTAACCAAAAGATAATAATTGTCTTTTACTTTTTTTCAAAAAAAAGTAACAAAAAAACTCAGAACCCCTAACCCCTTATCCTTTAAGGGGGATAGCTCACAAACTTAGCTATTCCGCTATCGCGTCACACGCACGATTGTGAGTAAGGAGCTACGCGAATTTATAAAAGATAAATATAGAAGATAAATATAGAAGATAAATATAGAAGATAAATATAGAAGATAAATATAAAAGATAAATATATAGTAAAGATAAAGTAAGATGAATTAGTTAATAAAATGAATCCATAAAGAAAGGATTTATACGAAACTATTTAATAAAAGGATGGTGATTTGATGAAGAAACGTATTATTACTGCGGATATTGAGGGTGAGGATAAGGAGTTGGAGCCTAAGCTTAGGCCGAGTACGCTTGATGAGTATATTGGGCAGACTAGGATTAAGAAGAATTTGAATATATTTATACAAGCGGCAAAGCAGAGGGGTGAGCCTTTGGATCATGTTTTGCTTTATGGGCCTCCGGGGCTTGGGAAGACCACGCTTGCGGGGATAGTTGCTAATGAGATGGAGGGGAATATAAAGATAACTTCGGGACCGGCTATTGAAAAACCTGGGGATTTGGCTTCTATTTTGACTAGTCTTGATGAGAATGATATTTTGTTTATTGATGAAATACATAGATTGAATAAAACTATAGAAGAGGTTTTGTATCCTGCTATGGAGGATTATGCACTTGATATAATTATAGGTAAGGGACCGGGGGCAAAGTCTATAAGGCTTGAGTTGCCTAAGTTTACGCTTATAGGTGCAACTACGAGGATAGGGCTTTTATCATCACCGCTTAGGGATCGATTTGGAGTTATTCATAAGCTTGAGTTTTATGATAATAATGAGTTGACTCAGATTGTGAATCGTTCTTCGAAGATATTATCAGTCGAGATAGACGAATTTGGTGCTAAAGAACTTGCGAGAAGATCTAGAGGAACTCCAAGGATTGCGAATAGGTTGCTAAAGAGGGTGAGAGACTTTGCACAAGTTATTCATGATGGTGTCATAACGGATATAGTAGCAAATGAGGCTTTGAATGAATTGGAAATAGATACGGTTGGACTAGATGAAGTGGATAGGAAGCTGCTTATTTGTATAATAGACAAGTATTCAGGTGGTCCTGTTGGGCTTGATACACTTGCAGCATCTATAGGCGAAGATGCCGGAACGATAGAAGATGTTTATGAGCCATATCTTATAAAACTTGGATATATTGATAGGACACCGCGTGGACGGGTAGCTACAAAACTATCGTATCAACATTTTGGACTTAATTTTGTTGAAAAAGCTTGACTATTTTACAAAAAACTACTATAATATGGAAAGTATGAAAGGGTGTTGTATGCTACTGAAAGGAGTTTTAATTAAAGCTCAGAGAAATTAGGTAATATATAGCTATTTGCTATTTACAAATAAATTTTACATATGAATTAGCATAATTTGTGCACTTATTAACGAAAGGAGAATTTTATGAAAGCAAAGAGTTTATTTAAAATTTTAGGGGTATTACTTGCGATAGCAATTATTGGATATATGGTTTTATCTGATGAAGTTATCACAATCGGTGGGGAAAAACAAAAAGCAGAAACAAAAAATGTTGAACAAAGCGTAGAAAATAAAGAAGTGGTACCAGAAACTAATGGTTCTGTAACACCAGAGGAAACGACTACTAATGTACCAAAAACAGGTAATGAACAACTACCAGCTGGTACTGAACAACCGGTGACAACAATTCCAATTGCTAAATCATCACCAGTAGTACAAGAAGCAACAGTTAAACAACAACAAGTAACTTTGTCACCAGATCAGATAACACCAAGTGACAATATAGCAGCAACAGAAGTGACTACACCAGCAACAACTGAAGAAGTAACACCAGTAAAAGCTGAAACAGTGGTACCCAAAAAGCCATTGTTTACGATGAATAACCCTTTAAGTCATAAAAATATAAATTTAGGACTTGATTTAAAAGGTGGAGTAAGTATCGTATATGAAGCAGGAATTAAAAATCCTTCAAAAGAAGATATGGACTCTGCGGTAGAATTACTTAGACAAAGATTGAATGCTAAGAACTATACAGAAGCAGAAGTATCTTTGCAAGGAAGTAATAGAATAAGAGTTGAGATACCAGGAATTGGTGACCCAAATAAAGCGGTTAGCGAGATAGGTAGAACAGCAGAATTAAAATTTTATGGGATAACAGAGGAACAGTTTACAGAAATAAAGACAAGTGCTCGGGCAGAAGTAGAAGCACTATTTGCACAATTAGGTATGACAGCTACAGAACAACAAATACAAGCTATGATACCACAAGCAATAATACAAGGCTTCCAACAAAAAGGTGAGCTTGTTTTAAGAGGTAAAGATATAAGTAGAGCAAGCATGGATTATGAGCAAGCTTCACAAGTAAGCCCTCTTGAAGCAGTTGTAAAACTTGAAATGACACCAGAAGGAACAAAAAAGTTTGCTGATGCAACTAAAAAATATATAAATAATTATATAGTTATTATATTAGATAATGATATACTTAGTATGCCAAGAGTTAATGTTGAAATTGATTCGGGTGTAGCAGTAATAACAGGTATGGAAGGTGAAAAACAAGCGAAAACAGTAGCAGAACTGGTTAATTCTGGAGCTCTTCCTTTTGAACTTAGAGATATTCAAAGAACAGCTATAGAAGCCAGACTTGGACAAGATGCACTCGCTGGAAGTGTTAAGGCGGGTATATTAGGTGCTATATTAGTATTAATATTTATGGTTATAATGTATAGATTTCCAGGTTTTGTTGCAGGTATAGCTCTTATAGGCTATGTATTTCTAGTACTTGCAGTATTTAGCTTGTTTAATGTTACACTTACTTTACCGGGTATAGCAGGTATGATATTATCGGTAGGTATGGCAGTCGACGCAAATGTTATAATATTCTCAAGGCTAAAAGAAGAACTTAATGGAGGCAAAACGACAAAAGCTGCAATTGCTTCTGCATTTCAAAAAGCTATGAGTGCAATCGTAGATGGAAATGCAACAACATTTATCATAGCGTTAATATTGTTCTGGCAAGGAACAGGACCTATCAAAGGATTTGGACAAACATTGATGATAGGTATAATAGTTTCTCTTTTTTCAGCTATAGTATTAACAAAAATACTATTAAATTCATTTGTCAATTTAGGAGTGAAAGATCCAGTTTTATTTGGAGCACATTTAAAGTCTAAAACAGTTATGGATTTAAAGAAAAAATAAATATATCTACTAACCAAAAGAAAAGGAGAGAAATTGATGAAAATAATGAAAATAATAGAGAATAGAATGAAATTCTATACATTTTCGATAGTTATAATATTAGCAGGTTTTATTGCTATGTTTACGTATAAGTTTATAAATAATGATACTATGCTAAATTATGATATAGACTTTACTGGCGGAACGATTATGAAAGTAAACATAGGTAAAGAATTTATTAAAGAGGACATAGAGAAAATCGTTTATGGTGTAACAAAATCAGAAAGTGTACAAGTGCAAAAGGTACAAAATGAAAATACAGTTATAATCAAATACCAAATAAAAGAGAAGGTTATAAAAGGTAATAAAGTAGAGGCTGCGGCTCTACCAGAAAGCCTAGTACCAGATGTTAATAAGCAGTTGCCAGTAGTAACACCATCAGTTCCAGTTCAAGATGTACAAACAACTGATGTACAACCTTTGAATGTTGATGGAACAAAGGCTGCAACACCTGTTACGACAAGCACATCAAATGAAACACCTGCTCAAACAGTGCCAGCGGTAATTACAGATACACCTGCCCAAACAGAGTCAGTTACAACATACCAAAATTACATTGATGAGGTAATTAAAGGACTATCTGAGAAATATGATTTAACAAGTAAAGCATTTATATCTACTGAAGATATATCGCCAACAATAAGTAATGAAATGTTTTTAAATGCTATAAGTTCGGTTCTAATTGGTACTTTATTAATTATGTTATATATATCATTTAGATTTAAAGATCTAAAAATGGGTATTGCATCAGGTTTGACATTATTACATGATGTATTAATAGTACTTGCGGTTTATGCAATATTTAGAATACCTATAAATAATGCTTTTATAGCAGCTATACTTACCATAATAGGTTATTCTATAAATGACACCGTTATAATATTTGATAGAATAAGAGAAAATAAAAAGCTTTACAAAAAATTAAATTTAGTAGAATTAATAAATAGTAGTATAACAGAAACTTTTGGAAGATCAATAAATACATCTTTTACAACAGTTATGGTAGTAGCAGTTTTGTTTGTATTTGGAGTGGAGTCATTAAGAGAATTTACATTTCCTCTTATGATAGGTATAATAGCAGGGACATACTCTTCTATAGGAAATTCAAGTCCATTTTGGTATGATTTAGTCAAAAATGATGAAAAAAATGCCTAAATGTTTTTAATTTTATAAAAAAATCATAATTTTTTAAAAAATTATGATTTTTTTTATTGACCATTATTTAAAATTAAGTTATACTATAAGTTAGTAAATGGGGAATACGCACTATAGAATGGTAAAAACATACATTTATAAGAAAGTATGAACTATATACTAGTAAATTTCAATATATAATTTGCTCGAAAGGATGATAGTATAAATGGATAATAATAGGCAAAATGCATTAGAATCAGCATTAACACAAATACAAAAAGAGTTTGGAAAAGGTTCAATAATGAAACTTGGGGATTCTATGGATCATGCAAACATACCTGCAACTCCAACGGGATCAATAAGTCTTGATATTGCATTAGGAGTAGGTGGAGTACCAAGAGGAAGAATAGTAGAAATATTTGGACCTGAGTCTTCTGGTAAGACGACAGTATCATTACATATGATAGCTGAGGCTCAAAAAAGAGGGGGCATAGCAGCTTTTATAGATGCAGAACATGCATTAGACCCTGCATATGCAAAAAAATTGGGAGTAGATATAGATTCACTTTATATTTCACAACCTGACAATGGTGAGCAAGCACTTGAAATAGTTGAAATTATGGTACGATCAGGGGCAGTTGATATAGTAGTTGTCGATTCTGTTGCAGCTCTTGTACCAAAAGCAGAAATTGAAGGCGATATGGGAGATTCTCATATAGGCTTGCAAGCAAGATTGATGTCACAAGCACTGAGAAAGTTAACAGCAATAGTTAGTAAGTCAAAGACATCTGTCATATTTATAAATCAATTACGTGAAAAAGTAGGGGTTATGTTTGGAAGTCCTGAGACAACAACAGGCGGTAGAGCTCTTAAGTTTTATGCTACAATTAGACTCGATGTGAGGAAAACTGAAACATTAAAACAAGGAGAAGAATTTATAGGAAATAGAACAAAAGTAAAAGTTGTAAAAAACAAGGTAGCTCCACCATTTAAGATAGCTGAGTTTGATATAATGTATGGGACAGGCATATCAAAAGAAGGAGATATTCTGGACTTAGCTTCAAAACTAAATATAGTAATAAAAAGTGGAGCATGGTATTCGTATGGAGACATGAGAATAGGTCAAGGTAGGGAAAATGCAAAACAATTTCTTACTGATAACCCAGATATATGCATTGAAATTGAGAAAACAGTAAGAACTCATTTTAACTTAAAGGATGTTTCAAATTTAGAAATAGAAAATTTGGACAATAATGAAGAACAGGTAACAGATAACAAAGAACAAAAAACAAAAAAATAAATAACAAATCACAAAGGATGAAGAATGATTTACCAAGAAATGAAGTTTTACTTTTTACTTTGTAATCTGAACTTTGTACTTTGAATCATAGGAGGTGATAGTCATCGATATACTATTAACAATGATAGTAGCGCTAATTACTGGAATAGTATCTTTCGCAGCAGGTGTTGTAATAAGAAAAAAACTTGCGGAAGGGAAGATTGAAAGCGCAGAAATAAAAGCAAAGCAAATTATAGATAGTGCAGCAAAACAAACAGAAGCAACAAAGAAAGAAATGATGCTAGAAGCAAAAGAAGAAAAAATAAAAATGAAGTCAGAAATTGAAAAAGAAATTAAAGTTAGAAGAGATGAACTACAATTAGCAGAGAAAAGGCTAATTCAAAAAGAAGATTCTCTTGACAGAAAATCATCATCTCTCGATAAAAAAGAGGAATCAATAGAAAAGAAATCAGAAAAGTTAGATGAAACTAGGAATGAAATTGAAAATTTGAAATTAAAAGAGGTAGAAGTACTAGAAAAAATTTCGAATTTCACGACAGATCAAGCAAAAGTATATTTACTAGAGTCTGTAAAAGATGATATGACGCATGAGATGGCTAAGTTAATAAGAGAAGAAGAAAGCAAGGCGAAGGAAGAAGCAAATAAAAGAGCCAAAGAAGTCATAGTAAGTGCAATTCAGAAATGTGCAGTTGACCATGTAGCTGAGACTACAGTATCAGTTGTAACTTTACCTAGCGATGATATGAAAGGTAGAATAATAGGTAGAGAAGGAAGAAATATAAGGGCATTAGAAACCTTAACTGGTATAGATTTGATAATAGATGATACTCCAGATGCGGTAATATTGTCAGGATTTGACCCTGTAAGAAGAGAAATTGCAAGAATTACTTTAGAGAGACTTATAGCTGATGGAAGAATTCATCCAGCTAGAATAGAAGAAACTATTTTAAAAGTTGAAAAGGAAATAAAAGATGAAATAAAAGAAACAGGTGAACAAGCTCTTATGGAGTTAGGTGTCACATTAATAAATCCTGAACTTGTTAAACTTTTAGGAAAACTAAAATATAGGACAAGTTATGGACAAAATGTACTTAAACATTCTATAGAGGTTGCACATTTATCTGGATTACTTGCAGCTGAGCTTGGCGAAAATGTGGCTATGGCAAAAAGAGCAGGACTCTTACATGATATAGGTAAAGCAGTTGATTATGAAAAAGAGGGAACACATATTGAAATAGGTCTAGAGTTGTGTAATAAATATGGAGAAAACGATATAGTGAAGAATGCACTCGCATCTCATCATGGAGACGAAGAACCAAAATATATCATATCTGTTTTGGTACAAGTAGCTGACGCTATATCTGCTTCAAGACCAGGTGCAAGACGCGAGACACTCGAATCTTACATAAAGAGGTTACAAAAACTTGAAGGAATAGCAAATTCATTTAAAGGAATCGAAAAATCTTATGCTATTCAGGCAGGTAGGGAAATTAGAGTAATGGTTATTCCAGAAGAAGTTGATGACGATGCAATGGTTGTGTTATCAAGAGAAGTAGCAAAACAAATTGAATCTTCTATGGAATACCCAGGACAAATAAAAGTTAGCGTTATAAGAGAAACAAGGTCAGTAGAATATGCTAAGTAAAACAAATGATAAACAATAAAATTATTGTATGTTTAAGATAATTTTAAAATAAATTTTTCACAATACTAGGGGGTAATAATAATGGAAGTATTAAAAGTGGCGGCAAAATCTAATCCTAACTCTGTGGCAGGAGCATTAGCAAATACAATTCGTGAAAAAGGAACAGCAGAAGTACAAGCAGTAGGTGCAGGAGCAATTAACCAAGCAGTAAAAGCAGTGATTATTGCAAGAGGATATATTGCCCCAGCTGGAATAGATTTGATCTGTATTCCTGCATTTACAGAAATTCAGATAGATGGAGAAGAAAGAACAGCAGTAAAATTAATAGTAGAAAGTAGAAAGTAAAAAGTAAAATAAATAATATAATGAAAAAGCTACAAGCAGATGCTTGTAGCTTTTTCATTATTCGTGGTCGTCTGGATTACTTTCATCATCACTATCATCATCACCTTCGTAATCAGTTTCCTCATCACTTGGCTCAAAGCTAGAACATATAGCATTAAACTCCATATCATTATCAGATGTAACATTGATGTCATCTAAAGTACAAAAAGATTTATCAATATCATTATATACGCACTCTTCTACAGAACATTTTATAGACTTGTTATCTTTCATAATTGACCTCCCATATGGTTATATTTAAACTCAATAATAATATTAGTAAAAATTTTGATTTTATGCAGGGGAAAATAAAATAAATAAATTGGATTTAAGGTGTAATAAGTTTTGTGGTATAAAATAAAATTGTTGGATTGCATATTTTTTATATTGACAAAGTATAAAAAATATGGTAACATCTAGTAAATGATATTTTGCAGTGATGAAAGAGCAGTAGTCAAAGATAATTATAAAGCGATCTAGAGAGGGTGTGAGTCTAGTTAATTATTTTGGTGAAGGGAACTTTTCTAGCAAAACCGCGGAGTTGGCGTTAAAAAATAGAGATAGAGATTGGGTGTTTTATATATCTGGTATCTAATTTGGGTGGAACCGTGGGTCGAAAAAACTCACCCCATATTATTATTTATAGTAATATGAGGTGAGTTTTTTTAATATAAAAAAATATAAAATAAAAATTAGGAGGTAAAGTTTATGGAAGAGTTAAAAACAAATGAAATAAAAGTTGAGGTAACAATGGATAAACTAGTTGCACTTGCTAAAAATAGAGGATTTGTGTATCCAGGAAGTGATATATACGGGGGACTTGCAAATACTTGGGATTATGGTCCACTTGGAGTGGAGCTTAAAAATAATGTGAAGAAAGCATGGTGGAAGAAATTTATACAACAAAATCAGCACAATGTAGGAATGGATTCAGCTATACTTATGAATCCACAAGTGTGGGTTGCTTCAGGTCATGTAAATAAAGCAACAGATCCGCTTATGGATTGTAAAGAATGTCATGAAAGATTTAGAGCAGATAAACTTGTCAAACAATATATGAAAGAAAATGATATTGCAGTAGAAAAAAACCCAGATGCGTGGACAGAAAAAGAATTAGAGGATTTTATTAAAGAAAATCTCATTAAATGTCCGTCATGTGATGCAATGAATTTTACAAACATACGTCAATTTAATATAATGTTTAAGACTTTTCAAGGTGTAACTGAAGATAATAAAAACACTGTATATTTAAGACCTGAAACAGCACAAGGTATATTTGTAAATTTTAAAAATGTCCAAAGGTCATCAAGAAAGAAAATACCTTTTGGTATAGGACAAATAGGTAAAGCTTTTAGAAATGAAATAACTCCAGGAAACTTTACATTTAGAACTCGTGAATTTGAGCAGATGGAATTAGAGTTTTTCTGTAAAGAAGAAGAAGATTTGATATGGTTTAGCTACTGGAAAGAGTTTTGCATGAAATGGTTATTCGATTTAGGAATGAGAACAGATAATGTAAGGTTTTATAACCAAACTAAGGAGGAGTTAACTCATTATAGTAAGGCTACATCAGATATTGAGTACAGATTTCCTTTTGGTTGGGATGAAATATGGGGTATAGCTGATAGAACAGATTTTGATTTAAAAAATCATATGGAAAATTCAGGTGAGGATATGTCGTTTTTTGATCAAGAAACTAACGAAAAATACATACCATACTGCATTGAGCCATCACTTGGAGCTGATAGGGTAACGCTTGCGTTTTTGTGTAATGCTTATGATGAGGAAGAAGTAGGAGAAGGAGATGTACGAACTGTACTTAGATTACACCCATTTCTTTCACCTATTAA
This sequence comes from Clostridiales bacterium GWD2_32_19, assembly GCA_001795385.1. GTDB lineage: Bacteria > Bacillota > Clostridia > Lachnospirales > UBA12420 > UBA12420. The sequence continues at coordinate 43,916 of MGOU01000020.1, read as the reverse complement.
GATGGGCGTGTTTCCATTATCTAAGAAGTTAGAAGATGGGACAAAAATTGTATTTGAAAAAATGAGCGCACTGTATAATGTAGAATATGACGATTCAGGAAGTATAGGTAAAAGGTATAGAAGACAAGATGAAATAGGAACGCCTTTCTGTATTACCTATGACTTTGAGTCTGAAAATGACAAATGCGTAACAGTTAGGCACAGAGACAGCATGCTACAAGAAAGAGTGAAAATAGAAGAACTAGAAGCTTACTTTAAGGAAAGACTTGATTTTTAATTTTTTTAAATATACTTGCAAAAAAATTGGTAATAATATAAAATATTGATATACATGAGTATTTTAAAATTATATTTGCAAATAAAGTTTAATTTTGTTGTTGAAAGGAGAGTATTATGGTAAGGATAGCTATTAATGGATTTGGTAGAATAGGGAGAAATGCTTTTAAAATTGCAATGAAAAGAGGACTTGACATTGTAGCCATTAATGACTTGACCGATGCAACTACATTAGCATATTTGCTTAAATATGATAGTAGTTATGGAATATTTAATGGAATTGTGGAAGCTAAGGGAGAAGCATTAATAGTAAATGGTAGAGAAGTGAAAGTATTATCTATTAAAAACCCAGCTGAGCTACCTTGGAGCGATTTAGACATAGACATAGTCATAGAAGCTACCGGGGAATATAAAAGCAGAAAGAAAGCGGGGTTACACTTACTAGCAGGGGCAAAACAAGTCATAATATCAGCTGATACTACAGAAAAGGATATAAAGTCTATAGTTATGGGAGTTAATGAAGAAAGTTATGACCCAGATAAGGATAACATAATAGATAATGCTTCTTGCACTGCTAATTGTTTAGTTCCAATTATAAAAGTACTAAACGATAGTTTTGACATAAAAAGAGGTGTCGTTACAACAATACACTCGTATACTAATGACCAAAAGTTACTTGACCATCAACATAAAGACTTGAGGAAAGCAAGGTCAGCAACAGAATCTATAATACCCACAACAACAGGAGCGGCTGATGCCGTTGGTAAGATTATTCCGTCGATGAAGGGAAAACTAAAAGGTATAGCACTCAGAGTTCCTACACCTAATGTATCAGTAGTCGATTTAACGGTAGAATTTAATAGAAATGTTACGGTAGAAGAAGTAAATAAGATACTAAAACAATCAGCAGATGATAAAATACTTGGGTATACAGACGAACCACTTGTTTCGATTGACTTCAAAAAGGATTCTAGGTCAGCCATAGTAGACGGACTATCGACATTAGTTATAGATAGAAATATGGTGAAAATAATAGCATGGTATGACAATGAATGGGGATATGCAAACAGAATAGTCGACATCACAGAATATGTATCAGCAAAGTTTAAAATGTAAAATGTGGGTAGTGGATAGTTAGTTGTGTGGTAAAAGCTTGTAGATTGTTCCCCTCTCGCCTTGTTGTAGGGAGAGGGTAGTTTTTTACATAAGGATGGTGATGTTCTTGAATACTATAGTAGGTAAAAAGTACAAACACTTCAAAGGTACGGAATACATAATACTAAATATTGTGAAACACTCAGAAACACTTGAAAATATGGTAGTTTACCAAGATTTAAGTGATAAAAATAAAATTTGGGTAAGACCTTATGATATGTTTGTGGATTATAAAGATGTGAATGGGGAAATGATAAAGAGATTTGAGGAATGTATCTAGGATAGAGAGGGATAAACTTCATGGATAAAATATATATAGACATTATCAGTTGGTCAGGTACTATATTATCAATATTAGGACAAGTGTTGATAAATAGAAAACAGGTGAGTGCGTATTATTACTGGATTATAGGTTGTTTGTTGTGGGGGATAATTGGAATTGTAACAAAAAATTATGCATTGCTCACAATGTATGTAATATATCTAGGATTAGATGTAGAAGGTTTATATCACTGGAAAAAGTTAGCAAAGAAAATTAGAAGGAGGAAGGTTAAACATGCCAAAGATAACTTAAATTAAACGAATATATTTATAGATCACAGAGTAATAAATGGTTTATATGGATGGGAAAATGTTGATAATGTTAAACATTATACAACATATGATAGATGATAGACAAAAATAGATAGTGTCAAAAGTTTTATGAAAAAATGAAAACCTCAAATTTGTCATTGCGAGAGGTTCTTTCGACGAAGCAATCTCGTTTTTGAAAGATGAGATTGCTTCGTACACCCTCCTAGAGGACTCCTATGGCTAGGTTGCACAATACACAAACCAAGTCTTAGGATGTCGCAATGACAGGGAGGGGGAAGATAATACTAATAAAATATATTGAATATAAAGGGATAGTGTAGTATTTAGTACTATAAATATTTTACACTACCCAAAAATACAAGGGGGATTAATTATGGCAAAAATGACTATAGATGATTTAGATGTGAGAGGAAAGAAAGTATTACTTAGATGTGACTTTAATGTACCTATGAAAGACGGTATTATAAAAGATGAAAATCGTATTGTGGAGTCATTACCAACGATTAAGAAGTTAACGAGTGATGGTGGACAAGTTATAGTCTGTTCACATTTAGGTAAGGCAAAGGGACCATCACCAGAGTTTTCATTAGAACCAGTTGCAAAAAGACTTTCAGAACTTCTAGGAAAGGAAGTAAAATTTGCAGATGATGATAATGTAGTAGGTGAAAATACTAAGAGAATAGTTGCAGAAATGAAAGATGGGGACTTAGTTTTACTTCAAAATACAAGGTTTAGAAAAGAAGAAGAAAAGAATGAAGATATTTTTAGTGAAGAATTAGCTAGCTTAGCTGAAATGTATGTAAATGATGCATTTGGCAGTGCACACAGAGCGCACTGCTCGACAGCAGGGGTTACTAAATATATAAAAGAAACCGCAGTAGGATATTTAATTGGAAAAGAATTGAAATATCTTGGAGATGCTATAAACAACCCAGCTAGACCATTTGTAGCTATACTTGGTGGAGCAAAGGTTGCTGACAAGATAAAAGTTATCGAAAACTTGCTAACAAAGGTAGACAAACTTATAATAGGTGGAGGTATGGCGTATACTTTCGATAAGGCTAAGGGTTATGAGATAGGCAAGTCGTTACTTGACGCTGAAAGTATAGATTTTGCTAAGAAGATGATTGATTTGGCAAAAGAAAAAGGTGTAGAGTTACTATTACCAGTGGACGCCACAGTTGCGAAAGAATTTAGCAATGATGCGATATTTATGGTAGTAAATGAAGATGAAATCCCAGTGGATTACATGGCACTTGACATAGGAACAGACACAATCGAATTATACAAAAAGGCTCTAAAAGACGCAAAAACAGTAGTATGGAACGGACCTATGGGTGTGTTCGAGTTTGAAAACTTCGCAAAAGGTACATTAGAAATAACTAAAACATTAGCCGGTCTTGATGCCACAACAATTATTGGTGGTGGAGACTCAGCAGCAGCCGTAATTCAACTAGGGTTTGGAGATAAGATGACTCACATATCAACAGGTGGAGGAGCTTCACTTGAATTCTTAGAAGGCGGAGAATTACCAGGGATAGCAGCTATAAGGGATAAATAAAAAAATAACTTGCCAAAATTTATACTATAGTATAAAATAGTAAGAATACAACATAATAAATCAAATGAAAAAGGGGAGAATTATAATGATTAAAGTAGGTATTAATGGATTCGGAAGAATTGGAAGATTGGTTTTAAGAGCAGCACTTGAGCAAGCGCATCCAGGGATGCAAGTAGTTGCAATAAATGACCCATTTATAGATCTTGAGTATATGAAATATATGCTTACGTATGATTCAATACACGGAAAGTTTACAGGAAGCATAGAAGTAAAGGATGGAAAGTTGGTTGTAAACGGTAATGAGATAACTGTTTATGGAGCAAAAGACCCAGCTGAGATACCTTGGAGTGAATCAGGCGCAGAATATATAGTAGAATCAACAGGAGTATTTACAACTTTAGAAAAATGTGATGCACACTTTAAAGGTGGAGCTAAAAAAGTTATAATATCAGCTCCATCAGCAGATGCACCTATGTTTGTTATGGGGGTAAACCATAAGGAATATACAAAAGATATGAATGTTGTATCTAATGCATCATGTACAACAAACTGTCTAGCACCACTTGTAAAAGTAGTACATGATAATTTCGGTTTATTAGAAGGACTTATGACTACAGTTCACTCAACTACTGCAACTCAAAAAACAGTGGACGGACCTTCAAGTAAAGACTGGAGAGGTGGTAGAGCAGCATCGAACAACATAATACCATCATCAACGGGTGCTGCAAAAGCGGTTACTAAAGTTATACCAGAACTTAAAGGAAAACTAACAGGTATGGCGTTTAGAGTACCTACTTTAGATGCATCAGTAGTGGATTTAACATGTAGACTAGAAAAAGCAGCAACATATGAGCAAATAGTAGAAGCTATGAAACAAGCAGCTAAGGGAGAATTAAAAGGAATACTTGAAGTTACAGAAGACCAAGTAGTTTCTTCAGACATAATTCACAATCCAAATACATCAATATTCGATGTTAAAGCAGGTATATCACTAAACGATAATTTTGTAAAATTAATAGCTTGGTATGATAATGAATGGGGATATTCAAATAAAGTATTAGACTTGATTCATCATATGGCAGCAGTAGATAACAGATAGGTGAAGTATTGCAAATGAGTAGTCAAATAGCATACAAAAAAATGTAATTTTAAATTACATTTTTTTGTATGCTATTTGACTTTAAATTATAAATTTAGTAGTTTATAATTTAATTTGTTAATATCCAAAGTAATAAGGTAATCTATTGTAATATGGGCGAATACCATAACCGCCATAACCTAAACCATGATAACCTCCGTAGCCTATGCCACGATGACCGCAACCATAACCACCATAACCACAACCACTGTAACCACCATAACCACCGTAACCACCATAACCACCGTAACCACCGTAACCACAACCTCTGCAAGACATATTAACACCTCCTTATAAAGATAATAGGCAAACTAGATTTATAAATATCCATTTAATAATCAAAATATAAAAGTAATTATATTTTTAATTTGAAGGATAATCTGATTACCTTTATTATATAATATGTTTTAGTAAGAAAAAAGGTACATGCATATGTTTAGATATAGTATCACTTATAATATGAAACACATAAAAACTTCAACCCCACTACCTATTAAAAGGAGGTAGGTTGATATGGCACTAAAACACCTTGAAAAATCTTATATGGGAATACCTGTGTTTTTGGTTCCTCCCCTGCTAAGGGGAGGTTAGGTGGGGTTACATTGTTTTAATACCAACTCTACCACCCTCTAACTCTCCTTTAGCAGGGGGAGAACATAAAACTAATATCAACAAATACAAGTAATATTCAAGTATTTTCCAAAAAACAGTTGACAACAAGTCCTTTTATATGGTAAAATACTCACGTTAACATCATACACATGTTTTGATATTTTGAGAGGGTGCCAAGAATTGGTTTCTCAAAGTGATGAAAGACATGGAAGAATTTAAAAAAACCAGGAGGCTATTTACATGTCAGTAATTTCAATGAAGAGTTTATTAGAAGCGGGTGTTCATTTTGGACATCAAACAAGAAGATGGAACCCTAAGATGGCTGAGTACATCTTTACATCAAGAAACGGTATTTATATTATCGATTTACAAAAATCATCAAAAAAGATTGATAATGCGTATGCTTTTATCAAAAAAACAGTAGAAAAGGGTGGAACAGTTCTTTTTATAGGAACTAAAAAACAAGCTCAAGATGCTGTAAAAGAAGCAGCAGAAAGATCAGATATGTTCCATGTAACAAACAGATGGTTAGGCGGAATGCTTACTAACTTTAAAACAATAAAGACAAGAATTAAAAAGTTGAAAGACCTTGAAAAAATGGAAGCAGACGGAACATTTGATGTTCTTCCAAAAAAAGAAGTTATAAAACTTAAAAAAGAAATGGCACTATTAGAAAAAAACATAGGTGGAATAAAAGAAATGAAAAAACTACCTAGCGTGTTATTTATAGTAGATCCTAAAAAAGAAAGAACTGCAATACTTGAAGCAAGAGCACTTGATATACCTACAGTAGGTATCGTTGATACAAACTGTGACCCAGATGATGTTGACTATGTAATACCAGGAAATGATGATGCTATAAGAGCAGTTAAGCTTATTGTTGATAAAATGGCATCAGCTGCAATAGAAGGTAGAATGATGTGTAAAGATGCAGAGAATGATAATGGCGAAAATGCAGAAGAAGAGTTTGCATTTAACGAAGAATTAGAAGAATCAGTAAAATAATTAATTGAATATTGATATTAAAATATAACATAAAACTTGTATGGATGGATTACATTCTAAGACTTGACTTCCGATAATAAATTCTAGTCGCAAGGGTAATCGATGGGAGATAATCTGTTCGTACATTTTTATTATACAGGAGGGGTAATAATGGAAGTTTCAACAAACGAGATAAAAGAACTTAGAGAAAGAACAAGCGCAGGTATGATGGACTGCAAGAAAGCTCTAATGGAAAATAATTCAGACATGGAAAAAGCAATAGAATGGTTAAGAGAAAAAGGATTATCTAAAGCAGCTAAAAAAGCAGGACGTATAGCAGCAGAAGGTATGGTAGAAGTTTCTATAACTGACGGAATTGCAGCAATGGTTGAAGTAAATAGTGAAACAGATTTTGTTTCTAAAAACGAAAACTTTAGAACTTATGTAAAAGATGTAGCTGAACAAGTTGCAAAAACACAAGTAAATGATACAGAAGATTTATTAAATCAAAAATGGTTAAAGGATCAAAACAAAACAGTTAAAGATGTATTAACAGAAAAAATATCTACAATAGGTGAAAACCTAAGTATTAGAAGATTTGTAAAATTAAATACTACTGATGGAGTAGTTGTTCCATATATACATGGTGGAGGAAAAATTGGTGTTTTTGTAAAACTTAACACTACTAATAACTCTGATGCAGTAATAGAAGCAGGAAAAAATATAGCAATGCAAGTAGCAGCTATAAACCCTTTATACCTATCTTCTGGTGAAATACCAGCTGATTATGTAGAAAGCGAAAAAGCAATCCTTAGAGAACAAGCTTTAAGCGAAGGAAAACCAGCTGAAATAGTTGAAAAAATGATAGCAGGAAGATTAAACAAACAATTACAAGAAGTTTGCCTTCTTGAGCAAAATTATGTAAAAGATCCAGAAGTAACAATAACAAAATACTTAGAATCAGTATCAAAACAAGTAGGTACAGAAGTAAAAGTTGTATCATTTGTTAGATTTGAAACTGGTGAAGGTATACAAAAGAAAGAAGAAAACTTTGCAGATGAAGTAGCTGCTCAAGTAGAAAGTATGAAGAAATAAATATATAAGATATCAAATATCGTTAAACATGGTAAAAACCAGGGATATATTATCCCTGGTTTTTTTGTGTAGTAATTTAAAATAGAAAAAAAAGTAAGAGAAACTTAATTTGACATTTTCATGGGAATTACTAATATACAATATAAAAGTATATTAGTAATTTTATATAAATAAGGAAGGAGGTAAAGGTGATAAAGCTTTAAATAAGTATATGTAAATATTAATTAAATCTAAAGATTAAAATAACTTTTAGGGGGTTTGTAAATGATTAATAACAAAGGAAAAAATTATTAGTATTTTTACTAACAATAGCATTTATAATTACAAGTGTATCAGTGACATCAATGGCAGAAACTCTATTTCATGATATGGAGGGTAATCCATATCATGAAATAGCACAAAAATGGATAGATAAAGCATACATAGAAGGCTATGAAGATGGCACATTTAGACCAAGTAATCCTATAACTAGAGCAGAGTTTATGGCATTAGTTAATAGAGCATTAGATTTAAAAGAAATTGAGAATGCAAGCTTTACGGATGTATTAATAAATGATTGGTTTTATGAAGAAGTTTTAAAAGCAGTAAAAAAAGGATATATGAAAGGATCAGAAAATAGAATGTTTCCTGCAAACAATATAAGCAGACAAGAATTTGCAGTTGTTGTATCAAGACTAGGAAGTCTCGACGAAAATGTGGATGAAACAGTTTTAAGCACGCTTACAGACGAGAACCAAATTCCTGACTGGAGCAAAGGTGCCGTATGTGCGACATTGAAAGCTAAGTTTTTTGAAGGTTTTGTAATAGACGAGTTCAATCCTACAGAAGTTGTTAGTAGGATGGAAGTTGTAGTCGTACTAGATAGACTAATTGATAGTTTGTTAGTTACAATTCAAGAAGAACAAATACCACAAGCTCCTATTGTTACTAAGAAACATAGTGGCAGCGGTGGTTCTACACGTAGAAGTACACAAGTAAGTGATGTGACTGTTACAAGTGCAAATATTGTTACAGTGATATCATCAACAGATGGATTTATAAAAGAGAACTTTGGATTTGAACCTAGTGTTTCTATTGAGAGTGTTGTATATATTAATGGCATATACACATTAACGCTGACTAACCCAGATTAACTGTAAATACATCATATAAGTTAACAATTTCAAAAAATAAATATACAACATATTCTAAAGATAATGTAGGATATAGTGATATGAATTTAGAAGCAGAGAACTTCAATACAAATAAAGCAGCAGATTATGTAGGAATCAATGTAGGTTGGAATATTGGAACAACAAATTTAAATAATGTAGCATCAATGAAGTAGAATTATTTGATGCCGATGGTAATTCATTAGTAAAAAATGCAGGGAACATGGTATTGTTAAAGACAGTAACAGGTGGAAAATTTAGTACACCATTCTTTATAGAAGAAGGAACTTATATAGCTGATGAAGATAATTATTGGAAATTTGGGACATGGTCACCAGTAATAGGTGTAGAGCCAGCAAAAGCAGAAATAACAATTACAGATGTATATGGAGAAGAATATACAGTTGAAAATACAAATCTAACAGCAGAATCAGACAAGGATTGGGTAGATTTGTTTGATCTAATAGGTATTCCAGTATAAGATGTAATTTAGTAGATATATGCAAGAGTTTATTAATATAATACTAACAAAAAAGCAGAGATATAAATTATATTTCTGTTTTTTGTTAGTATTATACTTTAAAATGGTATAAAAAGTAAAATTACTTGGTTAGACATTTTTTTGTAAAACATTAATATACAATATTAAAATGAAACAAATTTATATATTAAAAGAAAGAGGTAAAGTATTAATTTAAAAACAAATAAGTAACCATTAATTAAATCTAAACATTAAAAATAACCTTTAGGAGGATTGAAATGATTAAAAACAAAAGGCAAAAGTTGTTAGCATTTTTACTAACAATAGTATTTGTAATTACTAGTGTAATACCAATACCTATAATGGCAGCAACTAGATTTTCTGATCTTGATGGAAATCCATATAAGGTAGTAGCTGAAGAATGGATAGACAAAGGATATATAAAAGGGTATCCAGATAACACTTTTAAACCCAACAACTCTATAACAAGAGCAGAATTTATGAGTTTGGTAAATAAAGCAATGGGATTAGATGGTATTAAGGAAATAAGTTTTTCAGATGTTTTAGAGGAAAATTGGTTTTATAAAGATGTACAAAAAGCTTACAATCATGGATATATGAATGGTACAGATAACATGATACTTCCTGATAAATACATAAGCCGACAGGAGTTTGCTGTTGTGCTTGCTAGACTCGGAATATTAGATACAACAGAAGATAATGTAATATTAAATGAATTAATAGATATAGAACAAATTTCAACATGGAGTAGAGGGGCAATCAGTGCTACCCTAAGACAAAATCTTTTTGAAGGATTTGTTAAAGATGAATTTAAGGCAACAGAAAATGTTAGCCGTATAGAAGTGGTAGTGGTACTTAATAAACTTATTGAAAGTTTATTAGTAAAGATTGATGATGAAGAAGTAGCACAAGGTCCAATCACTGTTACTAAAAAGTCTAGTAGTAGCAGCCACAGAAGAAATTCTAATATCCAAGTAACTAATATTGCAGTAACAAATAGTGCATCAACAGTTTTTGTAAGTGGCACATCCCAAATGAGTGCAGCAGTTGCACCAACAAATGCAACAAACAAAGATGTAACATGGAGTGTTGTGACTCTAAATAATGGGACTGCAACAATAGATGTAAATGGATTATTGACAGCAACAGGAGTAGGTACAGTAACGGTAAAAGCGACAAATACTGCTTCTGGAGTTACGGGAACAACAGTAGTTACTATAATTCAAAAAAGTAGTGAAAAAGCTATTACATCATTTGGTATTAAAACACCAGCTGCAGTAGGAGTAATAAATGAGACAGAAAAAACAATAAGAGTAGTGGTTCCAAGAGGAACTAATTCAAGTGAGCTAGTAGCAACATTTACGAGTTCAGCAGCATCAACTGTTGCTATAGGAGAAACTTCGCAAGTTAGTGAAACAACAGTAAACAATTTTAAAGATCCAGTAGATTATATAGTAACCGCTCAGGATTACACAACACAAAAATACACAGTAACTGTAATAGTATCTTCTGCAAATACTGGTATAATAGATTGGGCTATAAATAAAGCTAACGAAGTAAAAAAAGATATTTTGATAAGTGTAGATGGTAAAGATGTTTTAACAACTAGAAAATGGGTAACACAAGAAGTTAATGATGCATTAGAATTAGCAATAAGTGAAGCATTAGCTACTAAATCTACAGTAGAAAACGATGAAGAAGTATGGGCTGTAATGAGAAAGTTAGGTGAATCAAGAGAAATATATGTAAGGCATATAAATATAGGAAAAAAAGCTGATAAATCATGGCTAATTAAAGCTATTGCTGCTGCTACTGTTATATTTACAGAAGAAGCAAGAAGAGTCTTAGATGCCAGTAATGATAAGACAGCATTAAATGGGGCATGGGTAGCATATGATGAAGAAGTAAAAGAATATGCGCAAGCAATTGAAGTAGCAGAAGGAATAAATAATAACGAGTCAGTAAATCAAAATACAGTATATAAGGCAATTGGTGATTTAGTACGGGCAACAAATAGGTTAGGGTATGCTAAAGGTTTATTTGACACTACATTAGATACATTGGATACAGCTAGAACAAATATCGAAACAGTTATAGCTAATGCAACAACTTTAAAAACGGATGAAGTAGCAAAAGTTGGTGGAGTAGATAAAAAAGAACAAAGGGATTTAGCTGGTGCATGGGAAATATATAATCCATTAGTATCTGAATATGTAATAGCATTAGATAAAGCAATAAAAGATTATACACCAGAAAAAAAAGCAGAACAAATAAATGAGATAAGAGTAGAGTTAGAATCAGCAATGTCAACATTAAATACAGCTAAAGGTATATATGATCAAGCAGTAGAAACATTAAAATCAGCAAGAGAAAATCTTGAAAATGTTATTGACAATGCATCAACAGCACAAAAAGCTGCTGCAAATATAATTGAGATGTAAGCGCTTATGATAGAGTTGCTTTAGATAGAGCATGGGAAATATATGCTGCCGAAGTAGAAGATTATAAGTTAGCAATAAAAGAAGCAAATGATTCTGAAAAACAAAATGTAGTAGCAGTGGAATTAGATAAAGTAGGAATAAAATTAGGATTAGCAACAACAAAGTTTGAAAAGGCTACAACTGATTTTAATACAGCTGTAGGAATATTAAATGACGTAAGAACGAGTCTTTTAGGTAATATTAAAACTGCAGAAGAACTACATGGAGGGCAAGATGCTATAATTAAGGCAGCAAATACTTCAAATAACAAAATGGCTTTAGCTGCAGAAATTAATTATAAAAATGCAATAGATGAAGCAATAGCAGCTAATACAGAAATAGTAAAAGTAGGGGTTTTAAACGCAGCAAAAGCGGATCTGAAAATAGCTACAGATACATTTGAAAGCCGTATACATTAGTATTAGAATATTAATCTCTCAGGGTCAATTCCCCGCAGCTCTGCTGCGTGCTAAATTTGTCATTGCGAGGAACGAAGCAATCCCGTTCTTTAAAAGACAAAAGAGAGATTGCTTCGTTCCTCGCAATGACAACATGATACCCCGTCAGCTTGTTGCGGGGAGGTTCATTAAATGATAATAAAAACTTTCAAATTACAAGCAAAACAGACAAAGGCCTATCTTTAAGGAGATAGGCCTTTGTTTTTCCATTTGATTACCAAATACAGCCTAATATTACATTAATCTACACTTTTTCTGTAGGAAGCATTGACATATATGACATAAAGTGGTAAAATATAATAAATTAGAAGAGAAGGCAACATAAACCTCTCTTCCCCCTCAACTGATTAGCTAAGGGTCTTCTCTAAACAAGAGGCAAGCAATCAGGAAGAGGGGATTTTTATGAAAAAGCTATTGATAATAACATCAATCTTAGTAATAGCAATAACAATCTTAACAACAAAAGCATTAGCAGAAGAAATAATAAGTACAAGCATAGATCAAGAAAACGGAATAGTAACAGTAAAATACAGTGAAGAAATAAGCGCAAGCATGAAAGTAATAATAGAAAAAGACGGAAGCAAATATATGTATGACATGATGAAAATTGAAGAAAGATATCCATTACAATTAGGAAACGGAAATTACTCATTAAAAATTTTTCAAGCAGTATTTGGGACAAACTACACTAAAGTATATGAAACTTCTTTAGAGCTAAAAATGGTAATTACAGAAAAAGTTTTCTTAACATCAAACAAAATAATCAACTGGAAAGTAGAAGATAAAGTAGTAATAGTAGCAAGTGAATTAACAAAAGGAATGACAACAGAAAAAGAAAAAGTAAATGCAATATACAAATATGTAGTTGAAAATTATAAATATGATTATAATAAAATCGAAACTTTAAGTACAAACTACATACCAGATGTAAACAAAGTTGAAGCGGAAAAGAAAGGTATATGCTATGACTACTCAGTAATACTTGCATCAATGTTAAGAAGTCAAGGAATAGAAAGTAAAGTAATAAAAGGATACAGCACATTAACAGGTGATACATATCATGCTTGGAATCAAATATATCTAGAAGATGAAAAAAGATGGATTACAGTAGATGCAACAGCTGATTCAATATATAAGCAAAATAATATGAAATATTCAATGGAAAAAGCTCAAAAAGAGTACACACAAATAAAAGAATTCTAAAATGAACTAGGAGAATTGGGAAACCAATAATAGCGCATTAGCGCTTATTTTTATGTTAATACTGGAGTATTCTTGTTGTCATATTTTATGAGGTATGGTATAATTTGAAATAGAAAACATATTTGCATTGGAGGAATATTTGAAAAATGAATAAAAACTGGAGAAAGAATGTAATACTATTTTTGACTAGCCAGACTATATCACTATTTGGATCATCTTTGGTTCAGTATGCGATTATGTGGTATATTACACTAGAAACACAGTCTGGTGTAATGATGACTATATCGGCTATTTGTGGTTTTTTGCCAATGTTTTTTATTTCTCCGTTTGCAGGGGTATGGGCTGATCGCTATAATCGAAAAATGCTCATTATTATGTCTGATACTATGATAGCAGCAGCAACGCTTATTTTAGCTATACTATTTCTAATGGGATATGATCCTCTTTGGCTACTCTTTTTGATATCTGCTATACGAGCACTTGGAGGAGGAATTCAGATGCCAGCAGTAGGGGCATTTCTTCCGCAGATTGTACCCGAGGACAAACTTACTAAAGTGAGCGGAATAAATGGAAGTGTACAAGCACTAATTATGTTAGTATCACCTATGCTTAGTGGTGCATTACTTACTATTGCTACGATTGAGACAATATTTTTCATAGATGTAGTTACAGCAGTAATAGGGGTTTTAACATTACTTTTCTTTTTGAAAGTGCCAGTACATGCAAAAGCATTGAAAAAGCAAGAAACGAGTTACTTTAGTGATATGCGTATGGGACTAGAATATATCAAAAATCATAGCTATGTTAAAAAGTTTTTCTTATTCTGCGCGTTTTTCTTTTTCCTAATTACACCTGTTGCATTCTTGACACCGTTACAGGTGACACGTAGTTTTGGCAACGATGTTTGGCGTCTTACGGCAATTGAAGTCGCATTTTCAATTGGGATGATGATGGGTGGTATCGTCATGGCTTCATGGGGAGGTTTCAAAAACAAGATTCATACTATGACCCTGTCGTGCCTAGCTATAGGAGTATGTACAGTTGCATTTGGATTGATTTCTAATTTTTGGTTATATGCCATCATCATGGGTGTATCAGGGCTTACCATACCTCTTTTTAATACACCATCAACTGTTTTGCTACAGGAAAAAGTCGAGCCTGATTTTCTGGGTAGAGTATTTGGTGTTATGGGTATGATATCAAGTTCTATTATGCCATTAGGGATGATTATATTTGGACCTTTGGCTGATATTGTAAAAATAGAATGGCTACTAATAGGAACAGGTGTTCTACTATTTATTCAAGGGTTTTTCTTAATAGGTGACAAAGTTCTAGTAGAGGCTGGAGAGCCAGTAACAAAGCCTGAATTATAATTTTAAATATTATTATAGAAATTGGTACTAAAAAACCAATAGATGAAGCTCGACATTTAATCTCCTTGGGTTTAATTCCCCGTCGGCTTGCCGCGTTCTTGTCATTGCGAGGAGGTTCTTTCGACGAAGCAATCTCGTTTTTGAAAGATGAGATTGCTTCGCAAAAAACGCTCGCAATGACAACATGATACCCCGTCGGCTTGCCACGGGGAGATTCATTAAATAACAACTGAGCAATTAAAAAACATAATGAAAGAGGTACTTAAATGATAAAAGGAAATTTTAGCGATTATAAACTAAGTAGTGAATTATTAAAGGCAATTAGCATGTTGAATTTTAAAAGTCCAACAAAAGTCCAAGGACAGGTTATACCAGTAGTACTAGAACGAAAGGATATAATTGTAAAGTCACAAACTGGAAGCGGAAAGACTGCGGCATTTGCGATACCTATTTGTGAGCTACTAGATTGGGATGATAACAGTCCTCAAGCATTGGTTATAACGCCAACAAGGGAACTTGCTATCCAAGTTAAAGAGGATATTTTTAATATTGGTAGATTTAGAAGGATCAAAGTATGTGCGATATATGGAAAGTCTCCAATCTATAACCAAGAAAGGGAGCTTAGGCAAAAAACACATGTAGTGGTGGGCACGCCTGGGCGTATCATTGACCTTATTGAGAGAGGGACATTTGACACATCAAATATAAAATATCTAGTGATAGATGAGGCAGACGAAATGCTAAATATGGGATTTATAAGAGACATAGAAACAATAATATCTAACTTGCCAAATGAACGTGTAACGATGCTACTATCAGCTACAATGCCTACGGATATAGAAGATTTAGCTAATGAATATATGAAAGAGCCTATCTATGTTGAAATAGAAGATGAAAATAAAGCATCAGACAGGATAATTCAAGAAAGATATAATGTGGATGAAATAGATAAAAAGAAACTCCTAATAGATATAACGATAGTAGAAAACCCAGATAGTTGTCTCATATTTTGCAATACACAGCTAATGGTAGATGATGTCTATAGTAATCTCAGAAATATGAGATATACATGTGAAAAAATTCATGGCGGGATGGAACAACGTGATAGACTAAAAGTAATGAATAGTTTTAAGAAAGGCAATTTTAGATACCTAGTTGCAACAGATGTTGCATCTAGAGGGATAGACATAGAAGATATCTCACTTGTCATCAATTACGATGTACCACAAGACTGTGAAAACTATGTTCATAGGATAGGTAGAACAGGACGCGCAAACAAGGCGGGCAGGGCAATCACTTTTGTAACACAAAGAGAAGAAAAGTATTTAGATGATATACATGAATATATAGGGAAAGAGATTCCCTTGAAGGTAAGACCGAAAAGCGAAGCAGTGGATAATGTTAAACATGAGTTTACTCAGAAAATAAATACTACACCTGAAATTAAAGAAGCAAAAGATGCGGGACTAAGCAAAGAAATTATGAAACTACATATTAATGCTGGTAAGAAGACAAAGATGAGACCAGTAGATATAGTAGGTACGCTTTGCAACATAGAAGGGATAACAGCGGAAGATATAGGGGTCATAAATATAGTTGATATATCAACATTTGTAGAAATATTTAACAATAAAGGTGAGCTGGCACTCAGGGTATTACAAGAAACACCAATTAAAGGAAGACTTCGTAAAGTAAATAAAGCTGATAAATAATAAGTACATGTTGTAACGCTTATCCCAATTAAGCATATAATTATATTAGGATTTTAAATCCAAATCTAATTATATGTGAAAGGAGATATAAATATGTCAAAGATAGATAATGAGTTTTGCTGCGATGTTAAACTAGCAGAGCAACTATGCGATATAATAGGTGAAACAGTAACGATATTTACAGAATCAGGAGGGCAATCAGGATGTGGGTTTACAGGAACACTATTGAAAGTTAATCCTTGCTTCATCAGATTAATTGCATGCATCGGACCATCACCAGCATGCGCTTTAGGAAATGGCTGTTCAGGAAATAATGGATATCCAAATGCTTATGGAAGAGGTAGTGACTGTTGTCCACCTCCACAATCTTGCAATAACGCACTTATAACTTCAATTGGTGCTGTTGTAGACATACCAGTAGATAAGATAGTTGCGATAGTAAGAAATGCTATTTAATAGCTAAAAATAAAAACTTAAAATTATAGGGCTACTGAAAATACAGTAGTCCTTTTTTTGTGAATTATAATGTTGTTTCGTGGGATTAAATATGATATAATATTTTAAAATGGAAAAACTTGTATCAAATGTGATGACGATATGGTGGTAAGGGTGGGAATGTTGGTAAATAGATGCGAGGTGATAAAAAAATAAAACTGTTGATGCAGATAAATATGAGAGTAATAGGTTATTACCTAAAATTGAATGTAATGTTTACTTTGATTGGATTGTAAAGTTAAATTTAACCTAAAGGGGAGAATAATAATGGACATAAATAAATATTTAAAGTTTGCAGAATCATTAAAACTGGTAAGAAATGAGTCTATTGAAGATGATAATTCAGATAATATTATTGACAAAATATATACTGATTTATTGCCTAGCAATGGAGTGCTAAGTAAAATCAATCTTCCTAGAACTACTATATTAGTAGGAAGGAAAGGTACTGGAAAATCAACAATTTTTCAAAAATCTATGAAAGACATTGATAAAGATAAAAAGATAATCTGCCTATATGTAGATGTAAAAACATTATATGATAATTCAACACCAACTATTACAGTAAATACTGATACAACAGTACAATCAGAAGAACTAATAAAATATTTCATATATAAAAGTTTTTTAAATCAAATAATTATGGAAATTAAGGATAAGTTAACATTTAAATTAGATAAAAGTTTTATTAGTACAATATTAGGATTAGATGAAGAAAAATTCATTGAAATAGAAAGAGAGCTAAATAATATACAAAATTCAATAAAAGAAGTATTTAAAAAAATAGATGTATCGTTAGTAACTAAAATTGATAATACAATAGAAAATAGTAATGAAAATAAGTTGAAAGCAGAGATTGAGATTTCTAAAGCGCCTAAAGTTAATATATCTAGAGATGATGGATTGAAAAAATCTATAAAACAAGAATTTGACAATACTTTTATAACATATTTAGATATTAAAAAGTGTTTAATAGAAAACTTATTAAAAATAAAATCAATATTAAACTTGAAATACTTATATATATATCTGGATGATTACTCAGAAATTGATGAGGAAGCACAGAAACTTTTTATGGATTGGTTTATTGCACCTCTAAATAATTTGGCTGACAATTTTATAAAGTTTAAAATTGCTACTTATCCCAAAAGATTTTATTATGGGAAGTTGGATAATCAAAAATTTGATGAAATATCTTTAGATTTTTTCGATGCTTTTTATACATATAAGAATATTACAAAAATGGAAGAATTGGCACTAAATTATACTAAAAGGTTGATTAACAATAGAAGTAATATATACTTAAAAGACGAAGAATTTACTAATTATTTTGATATAAAAGAAGATGAAATGTATGAGTTGCTATTTGATTTATCTATGAATATACCAAGAAAAATGGGATACATTTTGTCATATTGTTATGACTCAAACTTAATTCATGGAAATAAAATTACTAAGGCAGCATTAGGAAATGCGGCAGTAAGATATTACGACGAAGTTATAAAAAAATATTTTGAAGCTAATGCCTATATTTTAAGACCATTTAATGATAGGGTTTCTATAGAAAACCAAAAGGATCTAATAAATAAAATAATGGAACAGCAAATTAATAATAAGTCAAGTATTGGAAAATCAAATGCTAAACTATTTAAAGTAGAAGGACAGCCAACAAGCCACTTTGTTATAATTAATGAGTTATGTGATTTGTTAGATAATCTAGAATTAAATGGATATATATCAACTTATAATAAAGTAAATGATAAAAATAACATACCATCTACATTGTTTTCTATAGATTATGGATTATGTAGAAAATGTAATTTAAATTATGGAAGACCGAAGGACTCTGAATTTAGGAAATATTATAATGATTCAAGATTTAATTTTAATAACTTGGTACGAAATCACTTTAATGAGACACAGGTTTTGAAATGTGAAAAAGAGCACGAATTTCCATTTGAGATGTTAGAGCAATTTAAAAAATTTTCTGGTATGAATTGCCCGACATGTTTAGCTGAACAAAGACTATCTAAAATTAATGTTGTGGTCTCAAATAAGGAACTAATAGAGAAAATAAGAGAGTTAGAAAAAAAGACCACAGTTTTATCAGATGTAAATGAGTACAATTTATTAGATTATTTAAAATCTATATATCCAGAATCAAGATCTAGTACGGAAATAGCAGCTCAAATTGATTGTTCGTGGCAATTTGTAAATAAAAGAGCGGATAGGTTAATTGAAAAGGCATTGATGGAAATTGATCAAGAAAATAGCAAAAGGAAAAGATATTATAAAATAACGAGAAAAGCAAAGGAGTTAATATTTAAATAAGATAATTGTTTTTAATTATAAAACTAAAATTATGAAAGAAAGGTGATGAGGTCAGGCGTGAATTAATATGTACAACTTGTTATGTTGTTGATGGACATATCGACTCTCTGACTGTTAAAGAAAAAGCAGATTTTGATACGGTTACTATTGAAAATCCAGATAGTCATTTAATTGATGTTGTGGATGTTGAATAATAAAAATTACATAAGTAAAATAAAAACCCTATAACCTTGATTTAAAAGGAAAATAAGGTGTTTGTTTGAAAAGTACTTTAAAACAGATAAAAAGGGTCAGGTTTGATTTATTCACTTATTATGTTAAAATTTATTGAAATATTATAAAATATATGCTAAAATGTTTTCGAGGTGATAAATAAGCCAACAAAGCAAAGGATACATTATGAGACTGCATTGTACCATGTAAAAGCCAGAGGAAATAATGGTGAACAAGTGTCGATAAAATCAAAAAGATAATAGTCCAGGAAAATGATATCGTAGAAGAAATAACAGAGAAGATCAGAAGACAAGACTGTGGTTAGACTAGTGAAATTAGTTAGACAATCTAGAAAAGGAGAATTTTATGAGTGAAATTAAACTATCAGAGTATATCGATGAAAACGAAACAAAATGGAAATTGGAGTGCGAAGAAAAGCTTGCTAATGTGATCGATTTTTTAAACAAAGAACTAAACAAAAATTTGTATTCTGAATATAAGATGGAAGATGCGAAAGAACTTTTCAATTTTTTAAAGACATGGCTATTAGTATTTCACAAGGAAAAATTACTGAATGCTTTAAACTATTCAAATGTAGAGGTAGATATGTTTTATAAAGAAATGATAGGTGCTTTAATTTTAACTATAACAAGAGAAAAAAAGAATGTAGACAGGATTATTGATGCTCTTGTAAAGGGGAATGTGATTAAGTCTGTTCTTCAAGATAGTGATGGCGAAATTTTTATAGATGCGAATCAGTTAGGCATAATTTCATTTAGGAAGGCTTCAGATACTTTTGATAACGATAAAACGAACGAATTTTTGAAAAAAAATAACATCACTAGTGGGTGTCATGAAAGTGCATTGTTCTTAATAGAAAATTATAAAAATTTTACTGCAATAACAGCTATATGTGAAAAAAACATAGGTGAAAGGTATTATCATTCTTTTGGAATTGATGAAGCAGAAAATGTAGTGGATCTAACTGGAAATCTTGTCATTCCTCAAAAATTTTTTTACCAATTATATTCTGTAGAAGAGATACATGAAGTATCTTATAAGGAATATATGAAAACATGTGCAGATAGTGTAGAATATGATGAAAGTAAAACATTAATGCCATTGCTAAGAATGGCTGTATATGAACAATTGAAAAGTAATGAGAAACAACAAAGATTATAAAGGAGACAAAATGAACAATACTAATGGACATATTAAGCCAGATGTTTTAGTTACAGATTTTGATAGAACTTTGACTTATCTTTACAAGGACCCTAGTCTTTTGCCAGAGCTTGCCAATAAAATTCGTACATTTTATGGAGGAAATTTCTATATACCGGAAAACTATTTGGATAGTGAAACAGATGGCTATAAGGTGTGGTACAAGCTTCATGATATTGCTATTAGAGAACTTCCTCAAACCGTTGCAGTGGAAATAAATGAGCAAGCAGAAAATATTGTCGCAGATTTTGAGTTGCAAATAGTTAAAAGAGTTGGGTTATTCCACGACATTCCAAAAGTAATAAGGAATCTTCGATCAAATGGAATTAGGTTGGGTGTTGTTTCAAGTAATTCAACCCCTGTTGTCCAATTTGCCCTCGAAGAAGCTGAAATACTTAATGAGTTTGAGTATGTACGAGGTAGGCCATATCCATTTAATCCTAAACTTATTAAACCTAACCCATTTCCATTAAACAAGGCACTTACTGATTTGAAAGTTGATCCAGGTTTGTTTTGGTATGTTGGAGACGATATTGTGGATATGGTAGCGGCAACTGCTGCAAATGTTACTGCTGTTGGAGTATGTACTGGGCGGCACTCTGAATCAGAGCTTATTAAATCAGGAGCCAATTTAGTGTTTCAATCTTTTATAAATATTCCAGAATATTTTAAAGTTTAAATCAGGTTAATATATTGAACAAATGGAAACAAAATCAAGATTAAATAAGGAGGGAATAAAATGAAATATATATTTTTAGCAAGTATTGTAGCAGTCACATTGCTAGAGCTTATATTTATCATGCAGTTGCTGAAATCCAGATTGTTTAAAAAGAATAAGGAATATCACTTCTGTAATAAAAAAAAGAATATAGTGCATATCATTGCAGCAATTGGTGTTCTATGCGTATTGTATGGGTATTTTATCGAACCCTACTGGGTAGAGGTTAAGTATGTTACAATAAATACAAACAAGTTTGCGGATTTTGGCGTGCGTGTTGTTCAAATTTCAGATATACAAAGTGATACAGTAATTAGAAATGAGAAAAAGTTAGCTGAAATTATCAACCCTCTTAATCCAGATATAATTGTTTTTACTGGAGACACAATAAATGAGAGAAAAGCTTTAAAAAATTTTAAAAGCGCGTTGACTAACTTAGAAGCAAGACTAGGAAAGTTTGCTGTAACTGGAAATGTGGATTATATGTGGTTTAAGGATTTGGATTTGTTTTCAGGTACAGGGTTTTCTGATATTTCAAATAAGAAAGTGGTTCTTAAAAGCAGTTTTGATGAGGACTTTATGTTATATGGTATGGACTACAATGAAACTCCTTCAAATGGATTATTTGATAAAGATGCCAATAATAGATTATACAACATATTCTTATACCACACGCCTGATCTTATAGAGAATGTAAGTAAATACAATCTGGATTTATATCTAGCAGGGCATACGCATGGTGGGCAAGTAAGATTACCTTTTTATGGGGCCATGGAGACCTTTTCTGAGTTTGGCAAAAAGTATGAAATGGGCGAATATAAGGTAGGCAATACGACTTTATATGTAAATAGAGGTTATGGTCTAGAAGGCGGAATAATCCCAAGAGTAAGGTTCTTATGTAGACCAGAGATTACTGTGTTTGATATAATGCCAATTGGGGCAACAAGGCTAGGGACATACGCCAAGGACAACTTTAAACGGGATATAAATAATTATATCCAATTTGTAATGGTTGGGATAATTGTCCAATACATACCGATTCTAATTATACTAATAATAAGAGCTGCTATCAAAGGAAGTCTAAGCAAAAAGAAATCACTTATGATAGCTGTTGTATATTTTCTACCAGTATCTTATATATATTATAAAGCTTTTATGGATAATCCAAGACTTATTGTTTCGATTGTTATTGTATCCATTGGAATATACTTTTTATTCTCATTTGAGTTTAAAAAGAAAGTGCATCGTGAGTGAAAAGGTATGGTAGAAGGAAATAGAGTAAAGGTGTATGGGTTTGAAAGTTCAAATAACCAAATGAAAAAACCAATAAGATAAAACTTGATGAATTAATATATATAAGATAAGAGCCCAGGAAAATGTTAGCGTAGAAGAACTAACAGGAGAGACAGAAGACAAAACATATCAGACATGCGTAAAGCAATTGTAATTCTGGCACAAAAATATTGCGAAACAACGAGCATAGAATTAGCAAACAAATTGAATATACCAATATAAATGATATCAAAGATAAAAGCAAAAGAAGTAAAAATAACATAATACTTGAATGAAATATTTTATAGTTCAAATGTGAAAAGGAGGAAAAAAACATGAGAAAGATTGTAATATGCATGATTTGTTTAATGTTGTTTTTAAATGTAACAGCTTTAGCAGAGGAAACGAGGAAAATAACTGTAAGGTTAGATGGTGAAGTGATTAATTTTGGAGATCAGCAACCAGTTATAATAGATGGTAGAACTTTGGTTCCAGTAAGAGGACCATTTGAAAAGATAGGACTTACTGTATATTGGAATGAAAGCCAGAGGTCGGTAGTTGCTACAAATGAAGGAAAAAGGATTGAGTTATTCATTGATGACGCAAAGGCTAATGTGGATGGTAGAAAGTTTGATTTAGATGTGCCTGCGAAGATAATAAATGGTAGAACTATGGTGCCACTAAGATTTATAGGTGAAAGTTGTGATATGCTTGTAGATTGGTATGGACATGCTAATACTATTGAATTAAATAATCATGTGAACTCATTTCAAGGTAGCAATGGTAAATATGGATTTAAAGACAAAAATGGGAAAGTTATAATAGAACCTAAGTATGAAGCAGTTACAGGTTTTAATGAAGGAATGGCATTAGTGTTCAAAGCAAATGATGAAAAACATGGGTATGTAAATAAAGATGGAAAAGAGGTAATCCCTTTGATATATGATAATGATTATATAAGTATATTTGATAATGGGGTTGCAATTATAAAAAGGTATGGAAAGTATGGAATTATAAATAAAGACGGAAAAGAAGTAATTGAATGTAAATATGATTATTGTGATGCATGTAATGATTATTGCGATTTAGGGTATGAGGGTGTTTTTGTGGTGGAACTAAACAATAAATGGGCATATATAAATAAAGAAGGGGAGCAAATCACAGATTTTATATATAACCCTACAATAAAAGTGGACTATCATCTCAAATCATATAAAAAGGCTTCAAAGTTTTGTGAGGGTTTAGCTATAGTTAATAAAGGTAATAAGTATGGATATATTAATAAGTATGGAGTTGAAATAATACCTTGTAAGTATGATCATATTGGAGATTTTAGAGGTGGAATTGCATACGTTACTTTGAATGAAGAAGAATTTTATATAGATAATCAAGGTAATCGCGTTGAAGTGTAGAATAATATGTAAGTGTTTTTATTTTGTATGGGTAAAATGAAAAAGGAATAAGAAGAAATTATTGGAAAAAGAAAATACAGTTTTGATAAATGAAAGGCTAGGAGTAAAATTAGAATATGGAGATTTCAAAAACAATATAAAAAGAAAATTGATGAGAACAGGCTTGATTTACAAATAGAAGCAAAATCAAGATTAAATAAGGGGGCAGCTATTATGTATGTTACAAAGAGCAAAGCAAAACACAGGATTGCAGAAGGAGTTGAATTATGGAATTACCTGACTGCAGAGTCGGGCACATCGATAAGTGTAGCGTATGCGGAGTTAAATGGAATTCACCCGGAATCTTTGAGTGAGATGTCCGATAGATGCTTCATGTTCGTTTCAGGCGAAGCTACTATGCATGTCGGAGATGAAGAATATCATGTTTCTGCTGGTGATGTTGTATATGTGCAACGAGGGGAAAAGTATTCACTGAGTGGTTCAGCTTCCTATTTTGTTATCAATAATCCTCCATACCAAAAGAAATCATAAAATGTCATATTCTAATGAAAAACCTTATCTAGCTAATCAAAAAAAGTAGGTGTTAAATATGAAGATAAATAAAATGTATATAGGTATATTTTTGCTTTTATCGGTAATAGAAGTAATAATTGCTCTATTTGTGCATGATACGATTATTCGACCATACATAGGTGATGTTCTGATTGTTTTTCTAATGTATAGCTTCATCAGGGGGATTGTAGAAAAGCAGTTGAAGCTACTCCCACTGTATTTATTCATTTTCTCCACGCTAGTAGAGATTGCACAGTATTTTCACATCGTGAAGATATTGAATCTTCAAGGAAATCAATTTTTTTCTATAATCATTGGAGCTAGTTTTGATATAAAAGATATTTTATGTTATCTAGTTGCTAGTCTCATTCTACTTGTATGGGAAAGATTCAAAATATAAATTTTACAATCAAAATAATAATCACTTTATAACATAGAGGAATATATATCATACTAATAATATTAGTGAAATAGGAAGAGTAGAAACCGGAAATGCAGTTACGGATTCAATATTTATCCAAAAGTAATGGTGTAGTAGTTATACACCATCTTTGCTTCGTATAATATAACCGTAAAATCTAATACTAAAGACATAGTAACAAAAACCAAAGTTTTGAAAACGGGAGAATATAAATGAAAAGAATTCATCAAAAAAGAAATTATGATTGGAAAGAAGTCATAGGCAGAATACTGTTTATTACATTTGTATTATGTATTATATATTTGATTTTTAAAGTTGTTATTTCTTTAACTGGAACAATGGCAAGTGGAGTATATGATCAAATGAATAATGAGTATGTATTAGCACTTATTTTAATTGTATTAGGCGCTACTGTGATGGTACTTCCATCGATAATAACAAAAAAGCGGTTTGTTAGAGTACCTAACTATATGTACTTATTTTTTTTCATGTTTTTATATTGCGCAATGTATCTAGGGGAGATGGAAAGATTTTATTACATCATTCCTAAATGGGATATTGCCACACATGTGTTCAGTAGTGCAATGCTAGTAGTATTAGGGTTTATGATAGTTAATATTCTTAATAATAAGGAACGAGTAAATACTCACACTAGTCCTATGTTTGTCGCATTATTTGCTTTTTGCTTTTCTTTATCGATAAGTATAGCATGGGAAATATATGAATATGTATTTGATGGATTATTATCACTAAATATGCAAAAGTATGCACTAGAGGATGGAACATTGCTTGTTGGACATATGGCTATATCAGATACAATGGAAGATGTATTCGTAAGTGCATTGGGTGCGTTTATCATAGCAGTTATAGGATTTTTCATAATAAAAAGACAAACAAAATATAGTACAGATAGTTGTAGCTAAATCATTAATATATATGGTGTACTAACAGAGATGAAATGTTAATCACTATGGGTTTTAATTCCCATCGACTTGCCACAGGAAGTGTCATCCTGAGCGGAGGAAACATAAACTTGGTGAAAGTAGCAGTTTAAAGTTGAATTATCGGAAGACTGGGTGTAATGTTTATGTATAAAATGAAAATCTAATACCTGTGATAGGTATTAGATTTTTTCACTTATTATAGTGTTGTTTCGTGTAATTAAATATGATATAATGTTTTAAATGGGAAAAGTTGTATCAGATGTGATGACGATATGTGACTAAACAGCTATATATAGGTAATAGACGGTTGGGTGATACGATGCATGTGGAGTCTGTGGTGAGATTAATGAGGAAGTAGAATAGAAAAATTGGTGAAGGCTTACTGGTAAAGGGATTTGGTGCTTTGGTAAAATAAAACTGTTTCCGTATGCAGTCTCCTACATACACAGATGTCAGCCATTTGTTAGCGTAAATTTTAATAAATTAAAGAGGCTGTGATAGTTGAAAATGTTGACATTACAATATAGTTTCTACATGTAAGTTGCGAAATAAATCCAAAAAAACTTGATTTTTATATGGAAACTAGTGAGATAAGTATAGATGACAAAAAAGGACCGTCACCACTGTCTAAATGAAAGGTTGAAAAGCTTATAAAATCATTTTTATAATGAGTAAAATATAGTTTCGATTTGTGTCAGGTGTGGAGACTATCTGATGATCATAAGAGCATTAAAGAGATTGAATGGAGGAATAAGTTTGAAAGTAATTAAATCAAGGGATAGTGGCAAGAAAAAAATTCGTGGAGTGAACCGTAAATGTAACCTAATGATTAAGAGAATTACTGAGCTAACAAATGTTTTTCCGAAAGCTGATCTTGATTATGGTTACTGGCATATACACCTTCCGGCAAGTCAGGGATTCATAGATTCATATAAAACTCCAGCATCTGTTCGGAAAAAATGCATACAGACATTAATTGATAGAGTAAAATTCCTAATTGATATAAAGCCAGAGTCAGATATTCCAATACGAGTAGTTGCATGCATTACGCTTCCTTATTTATGGGACTCTCAGGTTATAGTATTTTTTGGAGATGACTACTATAGAAACTTCTTTAATAGAAATAATGAATTTCAAAAATGGACATTACTTTCAGAAGTATATATACTAAATGACTGGAAAGTATATTCTCCTTGTGATTTAGCTATAAAAGGCTATAAAGAAGAAATTATATATGAAGACTATAAGTCAACAAGTGAACTTTGGTTTATTGGAGACGTTAATTAATAGAGTCAGAGAAATATGGTAGGAAGTCATTGACATATTTATTTGTGTAAGAGTGTGCTTGAAAATAGGATGTTAATGCCTGACCCCATTAGTACGATAGCGAAATGAAAAGGGTTGCTGTAGAAAACAATATTAAATATGTGAATATGTTTGATTTTATTGAGAATGAAGACTTGTTTGATGGATTACACCCAAACTCAAAAGGACATAAAATATAGGTGAAAGAATATAGAATCTATATAACCTTGTATAGTTTAGTAGAAGATGGTACAATAACTTTAATTTTATGAGATGGGAGAGTGTGGCTTAAAGTGAACGAAAATCCAATTGAAAGTAAAATAATAATGTATGAGACAGAAGACAATAGGACAAAAATAGAGGTGTCTCTCGATCAAGAAACTGTTTGGCTTTCTATAGACAAGATGGCTGAGCTTTTTCAGAGAGATAAAAGTGTTATAGGTAAACATATCCGAAATATATTTAAAGAAGGCGAATTAGTAAAAGATTCAGTTTGGGCAAAAAATGCCTACACTGCTTCTGATGGGAAAACATATAATGTTGATTACTATAATTTAGATGTAATAATATCAGTAGGTTATAGGGTGAAATCTTTAAGAGGAACACAATTTAGAAAATGGGCAAATGAAATAATAAAAAGTTATATGATTCAAGGTTTTGCCTTGGACCAAAACAGATTTCTCAAAGGAAGAAAGACAGATCAAGAGTATTTTAGGCGATTGCTTGAAAAGATAAAACTAATTCGTACAAGTGAAAGAATGTTTTATCAAAAGATCACAGATATATTTGCTGAGTGCAGTTTAGATTATAATAAAAAGAGTGAATATGCAAAAGAATTTTATGCAACTATACAAAATAAGTTCCACTATGCCATAACTAAAAATACAGCAGCTGAGATAGTTTATAATAGAGTAGACAGCGAAAAAGAAAACATGGGACTAATTACTTGGAAGGAATCTCCAGAAGGTAAGATACTAAAATCTGATATTAGCATTGCTAAGAATTATCTATCAGAAACAGAGCTGAAAAATCTAAGTAACATGGTAAATATATTTTTAGACATAGCCGAAGATAATGCAGAAAGAAAAATACATATGTATATGAAAGATTGGATAGGGGAAGTTGATAATGTGCTTAAATTTAGACATTATGAAGTTTTAGATAATAAAGGTAGAATATCGGCTGAAGATGCAAAACTAAAAGCAGAAACAGAATATAAAAAATATAAAGTGTTTCAAGATAAAAATTATATTTCTGACTTTGATAAATTAGTAAGCGAAACAAAATTACTTGGTAATAAAGATAATGATAATTAGAAAAGACATAAGATATATGGTCAGCGTGACAGAAAATACGCTATGATATTGAGTATTATGCTATGATATTCAAAATGAAACAGTATCGCACATGTGATTAGAAACTAAAGGACTGTGCGATACTGTATAATACTCTGTGATACGGTATGATAAATATACGATTAGTACGATGCATGTTGAGGCTGTGGTGAGGTTGAAGAGGAAGTAGAAATATAGGAATGACGGAAGGCTTACTGGCGTGGGGAATGAAGGTTTTGGAAAAATAAAACTGTTTCCACATGCTGAGCTAAAATTGCATATTTGATAACCAAATGATGACCAACTTGGAATTGGTTATCAAAATGCCAATAAATACTGTAGATAAAGGTTTTATGCAAAAGAAGGATATTATTATTAATGACAGAAATGGCATCTAGATACTTTGTGATACAATATGATAAATAGTTTCTAACTGTGTCAGATGTGGAGTCTAAAAGTGGAGGAGGAAAAATAGTGGATAAAAACTTTGAAAGTTTTTATAAAAAAGAAATGAAAGATATTATAGAAAGATTAGAACATTTTAGAAAGGTAACTTTAATTAAAGTTTTGGGAATATTATCAATTGGAATTTTATATTTTATAATTTTAAATATATCTAAAAAGTATATACCTGAAAATATTCCGTACAGACATACAGGTGTACTTGCAGTTACATTTTTACCTGTACTTTACGTAGTAATAAAAAGTGCAATGAGGCAAATGCAAAATTACAGAAAAAAGTTTAGTATAGAATTAATGAGCGCATTTACCAGAAGCATAGGGGATGACTTTGATTATACCCCTAATGCTTGTATTAGCGAACATGAATATCTAGAAAGCAATATGTTTAATTATCAAGTTAAAGAATATTCAGGTGAGAACTATGTTGAGGGAAGTTTTCATGAGGGTGATGAAAAAATTAATATGAGGTTTTCTGAATTGAAGATTATTGAAAATCCTAACTTCCAAAAATTGATTATAAAGCAAGATTATTTTGAAGGTTTTTTTATAGTAGTAGATTTCTATAAGAAATTTAACAGCATAACACAAGTAGCTAGTAGGAATTTAGATTATATGTTTAAAAAGAAATACCTCGTTAAATTGGAAGATGTGGAGTTTAATAAAAAATTTACATTATACAGTCAAGATCAACAAGAGTCAAGATACATAATGACACCAAGTTTAATGAATCGAATTTTGAATTATAGTAAATATGTAGGAAAAGAAATAAATATTGTATTTAATAATAATAAAATGTATATGAGAATCAATCATAAAAAGAGTATTTTTTCAACTAGCGTTTTTAGACGAGTGGATAATTATGAAAAAATGAAAATGAATTATGAAGTGCTTAAACAAGTCATTGATATTATTGATGAGTTAAAATTAAATAATAAAATATGGAGCCAAGAAGAAAAAAGTAAAGCTAATGAAGGAATTAACTTAATAGATGAACATGAGATTAAAAAAGAATTTAGGTCAAACACTTTTAAAGTAGCAATAAGTCTAACTGCCATTGCTGCTGTAATGACTGCATATTCTATTTTTACGAATAATTATATCGAAGATAAGTTATACGATAAAGTTGCAATAACTTTTATAATTTGGCTTTATGGTATCGTAGTACTTTTAGGCTTGGTAGCACTTTGTTTTAGAATGTGGTTTTCGTTAAAAACAAAAATAATAAGAAGCATAAATAAATTTTATTAGAGCAGATGAAAAAAATAAATAGTTAGTTCAAAGGGACAAGTAAAAACCTTTTATAAAGACCACGATAAGGATAGAAAATGATAACGCATTGATAACATCATGATAGCCGATTGATAACCAATACCCTAAAGCTATGATAACCAAATGATAACCTAGAGGAAAATACACCTCAACATTATGAGATATACCTAGATACAAAAAAATAAAAAGTATCCCACATCCGCTTACTGTTCAAAGGACTGTGGGATACTATGAGATATTGTGAGATATAGGAAAATAAACGATGGTGTGATACGATGCATGTGGAGACTGTAGTGAGATTGGTGAGGAAATGATAATACTAAAATGGCGATAAAGCTTACTGGTACAGTCATTGTTAGGTACGATGCAATCTCGTATTGTTTCCACATATGACTATTAAAATGGTGATTTGCCACCCGGTTGCCACCGTAAATAAAAGTGGGTGGCAGATGGGAAAGTGCTTTAGATATTTGGGTTAGGTGTAAGTTTCCACATGCGGAGTTGTTAAGAAGGTGTAAAAATATGATTGTACATGAGGAGACTAGATAAAAATAATTAGTTTGGGGGAGATAGAATGGAATTAAAATTACCTAATAATTTAAATGGCGAAAGAATAATTGTAGAAAAAAACAATTTAATTGTGCTTGGAGCAAATGGATCTGGAAAGACTAGATTTGGTGCATGGATAGAAAATACGTATTTCCAGTATGTTCATAGAATTTCAGCACAAAAATCTTTACAAATGCCGCAATATGTAAGTCCTAAAAGCAAAGAAAGTGCAGAAAACGAGTTTTTATATGGGATGAGTCATAATGATGCTCAATGGCTCATGACAGCTGGTAAAAAAAATAGTAGATGGCAGCAGAATGAGAATGTAAGTATGCTTAATGACTATACTCAGTTAATGACATTGCTTCATACTGAAGAATATGAGAAAAGTATAGAATTTAAAGACAATTATGTTAAAGAGAATCAACCAGAAAGACCTATTACAAAACTAGATACAATTAAAGAGATATGGGAATATGTTTTACCGCACAAAAAATTAATTAAGACTGCCGGCAAAATAGAAGTTTGTTCGGTAAATGAGACAGGTCAAATCTATAATGCAAGTGAAATGAGTGATGGGGAAAGAGTAGTTTTTTATTTTATTGGAGAAGTGATGTGTGCTAAGGAAAATTCAACGATAATAATAGATGAGCCAGAAACACATTTACATAAATCCATATCTAAAAAACTATGGGATAAGATAGAGCAATGCAGAAAGGATTGTAGATTTATTTATTTAACTCATGACATAGACTTCGTATTATCTAGAAGTAATTGTAATATTATTTGGATAAAATCTTATTTGGGAAATGAAGTATGGGATTACAATTTAATTGATGATAGTTTAGAAATTCCAGAAGAGCTTTATTATGAAATTATAGGAAGCAGAAAAAATATCATCTTCATAGAAGGATCAAAGTCTAGCTTAGATTATTACATATACCAGGCAATTTTTACGAATTATACTGTTGTTTCCGCAGGTAGTTGTAAAAAAGTAATAGAACTAACAAAAAGCTTTAACCTACATAGCGATTTTCATAGAATAACAGCAATTGGAATAATAGATAGAGATAGAAAAAATAAAGAAGAAATTAAAAGTCTTGAAGAAGAAAAAATTTTTGCATTAAAGGTAGCAGAAATAGAGAATTTGTTTTTACTTGAAGAAGTTATTAAAACTGTTTTTGAAATAACTCGAAAAGATTATGAAAATTCAATAAATTTAATAAAAGATAAGATTTTTGAGTTTTACATACAAAATATTGATAAGCAGATACTTGAGTATTCAAAATATCATATAAAAAATTTGATTGAGGAGAATGTCAGTATAAAAAGTAATAATTGGAGTGAATACCTATCAAATATAGAGCGTGGAGTTGATATTGATAAATTTAATGAAATATATACAGAAAAACAAAATGAATTAAATAAAATACATATAGACTGTGATTACACGCTGTTATTAGAAGTTTTTAATAATAAGGGAATGATAGCGAACTCAAACGTCACAAACTTATGTGGCTTAACTGTTGAAGGATATAGAGATGTTGTAAAATCTTTATTAAAAGAAGAAAGTGAATTAGGAAATAGAGTTAGAAATGCAATTAAACAATATATGCCAGAGTTTTAATATATGTAGAAAATAGAAGAGATAAAATAGAAATAGGGGGAGAAATTTATGAGTAGTCCAAGTATAGATCAATATTTATTATCTACATGTTTATTTATAATTGATGAATTCAATGAATTATATAGTGACTTGCCAAAAGATGAACTGAAGAAGATAGTAGATGAAAAATTCAATGAAATGGATATATGTGTTAAAATAGGGTACCCGTTTAGACAAATGGCTCATTATACAGTAGGAGATTCCAAAAAGAAAGATAGTGGTAAAGTTAATCATGATATTTATGTTGAAACAAAGGATTATAAAATAGAAGTGAAATATTTAAAAAACTGGAAAAGTGTATCTAATACTAATACGAATAGTAAAAACTGGAATGTTTATCAAGAGGATTTTGATTGGTTGTTACACGAAATTAAAGATGGAAATAAAAGAAGAAGAGCCTTCATAATAGGATGGTTTAATTGCGTGGAACATTTTTCACAATTAATACAATTAGGCGATGGAAAAGGAAAAGGCAGTAAGCCTTTGGCAAGTGAAAAGAAAATATGCTTTTTTCCATTTTTAAGAAGAACAAAAGTGCCTACATATGCAATGGATCTAGCGTATAATTATAATAATGCGTATAAACCCCAAATTGTAAATTTGATTGGAGAAAGCATTAATGAGGACTATAATTGTTTGTTTCTTGGAAATGAATCAGATGTATTTCATTTTGCTATTTATTATTGAAATTTTGCAGATTCAAAAAGATATTTACCAGTAAAGAACTGTAAATTCTGCCACCCGTTTGCCACCATGGTAGAAAATACTGTGTGATATTGTGTGATACACCTAGATATAAGAAAATAAATAGTATCCCACATCCGCTTACTGTTCAAAGGACTGTGAGATATTGTATGATACAGGAAAATAAACGGTGGTTACAAACGATGCATGTGGAGACTGTGGTGAAGCTTACGCGTAAGTAGGCGGATTTGCTGGGGTTGCGGGTTGTTAAAATATGGATTGATAACATTTTGATAACCAAAAATTGAAGTGGTTATCAAAAATACGTAAAAATGAGTGTCTGGAAAGCTTATAAAATCGTTAATAAGTTTGGCAAAAGATGAAATCTGGTGTAATTTCCACATGCAGAGTAAAAAGAGATTAAGGGGTGGCAGAATGATATTCGAAATATTTTATTCATGGCAATCGGATTTACCTAATAAAACAAATCGTGGATACATTGAAAAAGTGATAAAAATTGCAATTAAGAAGATTCAAATTGATATGAAAAATACTAAAATATTTGAAATTGATAGAGATACAAAAGGTAATTTAGGAAGTCCTGATATCATTGATACTATATTTTCAAAAATTGATGATACCGATGTATTTATTTGTGATATCTCTATTATAAATAACGAAAATGTAGGAAGAAAAACACCTAATCCGAACGTGATGGTGGAGTTGGGATATGCTGTACGGTCAATAGGATGGGAAAAAATAATTTGTTTGTTTAATTTGAAATATGGTGATATGAATGATATTCCGTTTGATTTACGAACCAAAAGGATTTTAGTCTACAATTCCGAAGATACAAATGATAAAGAGAAAATAACGAAAGTTATTAGTGATAGTCTTATAAAAATGGTTGAACAACAGCAACTTTTTAATCCGATAAAGGATCACTTGAAAGGTAAAATAGATTATTGCGTGCTTGAATTATTAAAACATATAGCATCAATAGTTTATAGAACTTATGGTATGTCTGAATCATTAGAAAAGGTAAAATTTCTATTAGATGAAAATAAGGATAGTCTTGAAGGAAAACTGAAAGAAGACTTTGTGATTATCGGATTCTTCGCATATAAAAATTTAGATGATATTGCAAAAAGGCTAGATGATTTATTTAGTTTAGTAACTTCATCACAGAATTATCCAAGAGAATGGAAAGTTTTCATTTTAAAGTTTAGAGATTGTATTAGAAGTTTTCAGTGGCATATTTCAAAGCGAAGAGAAAATTTACTATTTGTTTCAAAATTAAAAAAATCTCAAGAATATGAGATAGTATCCGGATATGAAATGAACCATAGCAATCCAAAACATTCCTATATATTATTGAAAACGAAAAGAGATGGAGATAAAGAAGTGATTAATGCAGGGAACTTAGTTTTTTCTGATTTTAATGAATTATTTATGGAATATGAAATTAATAAAAGTGAAGTAAGCAGATTTGCAGATTACATATTAAAAGTCATTGAAGAAACAAATGAATGGTTGAAATTATCAGGTAATGAATTTGTTTTAGATCCGGATTACTATCACATCGGAGGAGCAATATAAATAAACAAGAAATATAATGGGAAATGTTAGCATGTTTGAATTGAAAAAGTGAGAGAATTAAATTTTGGTGTGAAAACTTGTAAAGTTTGCAATAAGTTCGATAAAAGACTAAAATTATCGTGATATTCATATGTGGAGTAAAAGAAAATAAGGGATGACATATCTAAGGTAGATGTAATACTACTACAAAGTACTATTCAGTATGAATAAAAATGGGAGGAAAATAAAATATGAAACTGGTATTTATGAAACTCAGTAATTTTAGAGTATATAAAGAAGAAGTGTTAATTAATTTTGGTAATCTAACTGCGTTTGTAGGAAAAAATGATATTGGAAAGTCTAGTATTTTAGAAGCACTTGATATTTTCTTCAATGAAGGTAAAGGAGTTTGTAAACTTGACAAAGATGATATTAACAAACAAGGAGTTTTAGAAGAAAATAGAGAAATTTGTATTTCTGTATGTTTTGATGAATTACCTGAAAATATTATTATTGATACGAATAATTTTACAACTTTACAATCTGAATATTTGCTTAATGAGAATAATCAACTTGAAATTATTAAGAAATACCCCAATGCTGGAACTGCTAAGGTGTTCATAAAAGCAAATCATCCAACAAATCCCAATTGTGGAGATTTATTTTTAAAAAAAGATGTTGAACTCAGAGCTATCCTTGAACAACATGCTATTGAATGCCCTGATAGAGTAAGAAAGTCTATTATGCGAACGGCTATATGGAATCATTACGAAGACAATCTTCAGTTGGCAGATACAGAATTAGATGTTACAAAAGGGGACACAAAAACTATATGGGATAAACTACAGAATTATTTACCATCATATACATTGTTTCAGTCAGATAGAAAAAATTGTGATGGGGATAATGAAGTTCAGGATCCATTAAAAGAAGCTGTAAAAGAAATTTTAAGTAATGCTGAATTAAGGCAAACTCTTTCAGCAGTTGCGGCAGAAGTCGAAAGAAAACTCAGAGAGGTTTCTGATAGAACTTTAGACAAGTTAAGAGAGATAAATCCTGACATAGCAAATAATTTAAATCCAGTTATTCCTTTGGCTGAAAGTTTAAAATGGGCAGATGTTTTTAAAAATGTTTCAATCTCAGGAGACGAAAATATTCCGATTAATAAACGTGGGAGTGGTACTAAACGACTTATACTCTTAAGCTTTTTTAGAGCAGAAGCTGAACGTAGAAGTATGGAATTAGGAGGTACAGGTGTTATTTATGCTATAGAAGAACCAGAAACGTCTCAGCATACCGAAAATCAAAAAAAGCTTATCCATGCATTTTTAACACTTGCACAATTACCAAATACTCAAATAATTATAACTACTCATAGCGCAAACATTGTAAAAGAACTTGATTTTACAAATTTAAGACTAATTTCAGTTGAAAATGATATAAAAACTATTTCTTCTGTTTTGCAAGGCCAGTTACCATATCCATCTTTAAATGAAGTAAACCATTTAGCTTTTACCGAAATATCTGAGGAATATCATAATGAACTATATGGTTTTATTGAAGCAGAAGGACAGTTGGAGACTTATAAAAATGGTAAAGCTACTATTCCTTATATTAAGATTCAAAGGGATGGAACTCAACGAACTGTAAATATTACTTTAACGGAATATATAAGACATCAAATACATCATCCTGAAAATTTGCAGAATATGCGATTTTCTAGTGACCAATTGAGGGAATCAATAGAGCTAATGCGTGATTTTATTCAAAATATAACTGTATAGTTGAATACAAATGATAACATCATGATAACCAAATGATAAACCAATTGATAACCAACTAACCCAAACTATGATAACGATTTGATAACCTACAGAAAAATATCCTGTGATATTGTGAGATACACCTAGATATAAAAAATAAAAAGTATCCCACATCAGCTTAGTGGTTAAAGGACTGTAAGATACTCTGAGATATTGTATGACATAGGATAACAAACGGTAAAGTGATACGATGCATGTGGAGACTGTGGTGAGATTGGTGAGGAATAATTAGGAATTGTTTTAACTATGGAAGATGCGAATATGATAAAAAGGAATAAAACTTTAATAAGTTTGGCGAATGATGAAATTAGATGTAGTTTCCACATCTAACACAAAAGGAAATTTGGTAATTTTAACAACAGAGGAGATGTTTTAATGGAATTTATTTTTTATATGTATTTCCCTATATTTATTATTATTCCTATTATTTTAAACACAGTTTTTATTATTATTGCTAGTGGAAAACAATCTTTTTCTGTAGGGATAGTAGCAGGAAAGGTGGGTTATGTTATTTTAAGTAGTATAGTAATATATTTGGAGTTTTTCGGGATGGTTTCATGGTTTAATAGGATTATATATGATTTAGAAAGTCTTTTACATGTACAAGGAGTTGACATACCTACATATATTTTTATATTTATTTTGATTCTTATAAATTTTATAGTATTTCATTGTTTTATCATGATTCTTAAAAGTATTAAAGTATATATACAAATGACGAGAAAGTATTATTTGTTAATGGCGGTATATAGTATTATAATTTCCAGTTTTGTGTTCTTAATATTTTTGATAGGTTGTATTTGAACTTGAATTAAAGGTAAATATTTATGTTGAGAATTAAAACATACTTCATATTATTGTAGAAGTGTTTACCCAACTTATTTGGTATATGTAAAAACATGATAACTAAATGATAACCGTAAACAAGAATTATTTATAAAAATTTTAGTTTGGTGAGGTGAGTTTATGAAAATACGGATTAAAAATAACCCAAGTGGTGACAAGCTTCAAAAACTGCTAGGTTTTGTTAGTAAAAAAAGTGATATGTTTTCTGTTACGCGATATTTTAATGGCAAATTAGATGATTCTATAATAGAAAGTATTCAAGATGATTTGAAGACATCTATGTTACAAGAAGATGAAGAACGAAGAAAAGAATATAGTGAAAATATCATATCACATAATAGATTGAATAATATAATGCATTTCAAAAATGATAAAGAAGCGTGGAAGTATTTTGATGATTTAAAAGAACAGGATATGAGAGTACTTAATGATATATCGTTATTTGGATCAGATAAACCTTTTGAAACAGATGCACCTGATTTTATTAGGCATGAATTCACAAGAGAAACTACTGTTACAAGAGGTCCGGTGTTTGAAATGTGTTATTTTAGAATAGGTGTGCAATTTGAGTTACTATTAGAATCTATGAAACATTTGTATGACTATCCATATATTATTCAGGATGTGAATTTTGAAGATATAGCATTTTATCAAAAGGATAAAATAATTCTGGCAATATGTTCGCATGAAGAATTTTCATTACTAAATTTAGATGAAGCTTGGTATAAAGAATTTGTTGAATTAGAAATAAAACATAAAGTGGAAGATGAGTAGTAGAGTTTTATTAGAGAATAGGGTCAGGAGTTTACATAGTAGTTTGTACGGAGAAAAGGAATTTAAAAGGTAGTTTTCTAAGAAATAAAAATCCGATGTGTTATTAAATAATAAGGAGCAAATTGATGGAAAAGTATACATTTGTGGTAGAAGATAATGATGATGGTGATAGAATTGACAAATATTTAGATAGGAATATAGTAGATTATTCAAAGATGGATATTAAGAAAAATATAGATAAGGGGAATCTTTTTATAAATGGGATAGTGGGGAAACCAAGCAGTAAATTGAAATCACTTGACATGATTGAGTTTAATATTTATGGAGTGACGGAAATGAGGGCTGTTCCAGAGGATATAACTATTGATATTGTATATGAAGATGAGGATATAATAATTGTAAATAAACCCCAAGGAATGGTAGTGCATCCATCGCCGGGGCATCGTTCGGGGACACTTCTTAATGCTCTTTTATATTATTTAAAGGAAAATTCATTGAAAAATGAGATAGCTATAAAACCTGGTATCGTTCATAGAATAGATCAGGATACTTCGGGGATTATTGTGGTAGCTAAAAATATCGAAGCGCATAGTCACTTGTCAAAACAATTTGCATCACATACTATAAACAGAAGATATCATGCAATAGTACATAACAATATTGTAGAAGATAATGGAGAGATAGATGGACCAATATGTAGGGATGCAGTAGATACTAAGAAAAGGGTAGTAGACTATACTAATGGAAAAGATGCGATAACGCATTATAAAGTTTTAAAAAGATTTGGGAATTTTACTTACGTGGAATGCAATCTTACTACAG
This sequence comes from Clostridiales bacterium GWD2_32_19, assembly GCA_001795385.1. GTDB lineage: Bacteria > Bacillota > Clostridia > Lachnospirales > UBA12420 > UBA12420. Next base: position 4,931 of record MGOU01000020.1, on the reverse strand, counting down.
GGCGTACTCATCAGATAAGAGTGCATATGGCGTATATAAATCATCCATTACTTGGGGACGAGTTATATGGATCAAATATTAACACATATAAATTACTAGGACAGGCATTGCACGCAAAGGTGCTTGGATTCATACATCCAACAACTAATAAGTATGTTGAGTTCGAAAAAGAAGTTCCTGAATATTTTAAGAAACTGCTTGAAGAATTTGAGTTACAGTTATAAGGAGATAGATATGGCACAAGAACCAGGAATGCACTGTTATTACATGGGGAACTCTTATCCTTTATATATTACAGTAGACGAAACAAAAACAAAGGCAAGTATTAAATATGATGGCAAATCGTTTACCTTCATAAATCCTACAGCGGTAGAAGTTGATGTTGAAGATGCATTAAAATCTTTCTACATTAAAGAGTTACACCAGCTAATCAGAAAAAGAATAGAGTTATATCAGCCAAATTTTAGTGTGAAGCATAAATCATTTGCTATAAAAGATAGTAAAACTAAGTGGGGGAGTTGCAATTCAAAAATGCAGTTGACATTCAATTGGAGATTAATGATGTATCCATTAGAAGCTATTGATTATGTCGTTATACATGAATTATGTCACCTTATACATATGAACCACGGTAGATCTTTTTGGAGATTAGTGGGGAAGGTGCAACCTAACTATAAAGAGGTTATGGCTATTTTAGGGAATAAAACCAAGTCTTTATGACCTGTTGGAATAGAAAAAGTTAATAAAGGAGGAATTCAAGATATGCGCAATTCGGATAATAAGCATTTAAGTTATATGCAGACAACAGAGCTTTTTGATGAGTTTAATGAAATGCAGCTTGTTTATGGGGATGCTAATTTAGATGCCATATATGGTTGTGGGGAAATAAACAATCCTAAGGTATGTTTAGTTTTTATGAATCCCACTGCAAGAAATGTAGCTTCGGATAAAAATTGGACTGGTATTAAAGCACCGTGGATTGGGACTAAGAATGTATGGAACATGTTTTACCAGCTGGGGTTAATTGATAAAGATACAATTGAGCAAATAAATTTTAGAAAGCCATTAGATTGGGATTATCAGTTTGTGGAAGAGGTTTATAAAAAGGTTTATAGCAATTCTATGTACATAACTAATCTATCGAAAGCTACCCAAATAGATGCAAGAGCTTTACCGAATGATGTTTTTAAGAAATATACAGACTTGTTTAAGCAAGAGATAAATTCTGTAAACCCTAGAGTAATAATTACATTTGGAAATCAAGTTAGTTCGGTTTTGCTAAATAAAGATATCAAGGTATCAGAATATAGAAAAAGATATGAAATGCTCGAGATCAAAGGAGTATTATTTAAGGTCTTCCCTGTTTATTATCCTGTAGGACAAGGGATGAGAAATATAAAAATGGCCAAGGAAGATATAGAATGGATTTTAAATGAGAATGAGATATAGGATAACAAGAAAAAAGTAATACTAAAACCTCAAAACACTTATTGACATAATATTACATATATGGTACAATATGATATAAAATTGGCAAAAGTGACAGTATGGGAGGTGTAAGATAAATGTCTTATAATAACTACATGATAAAAGATGATCCGAAAGCAGGGAATGAAAATGATGATAATGATAATAATGATAATGCACAGCTAGATACTAGTAAGGTGCCTGTTGGTTTTTTTGGTTTTTTTACTAAGGAAAACAAGAATATAAGAAAAGATAAAAAAGATAAAAAAGGTAAAAAAGATATAGGAAAAGATAAAGAAATAGATAAAGAAATAGTAATAGTTTCAGGTGGACCTATAGTACCAGAGTCGTTTGAAATAGTGGATGAGAGAGTAGATGCTCTAAATGTGCAAAATAAAGAAAGTATTCTAATAACACAAGAAAAAGGTAATCCTGAGGCAGTAAATGTAGAAGGTTTAATAAATCAGCAGGAAGTGGCAATTCTTGTTGGTAATAAGATCGTTGATACTGAATATCAAGGGTTAATTCCATTGGAAGAAGATTTTATTAAAAGAACACTTGCCGAAGAGATAAAAAAGAAAATCAAAAATGAAAATTTAAGTTTGAAAAATTGGGAGACTTTTAAAGCTAATGCATTTAAAGCTAATACAATAGGAACGAGTGAAAATAAGGTAGAAGTGGGAGAAGTAAAAGAAGTAAACTCACCACTTGAATTTTTAACAATAAGGCAAGCAACTTTAGATATATGCACAATTCTTACAGAAAAGGATAAGCCCAAGTCAGCAATGGTAATAGCAACATCTGAATCAGAAGATGTAAAAAAAATAAATATGAAGAATAGTAAACCAATAGATCCTAGATTAATTCCAACCAAATTGGTTGTTACTAAAATCGGAGACACAACTAAAATGGGTTTTAAAAATAAATATGGCTTTTCAGTACTAGGTACAGGTGTGATTATACATGATGATATTGGTATTAATCATCATGAAGAAAGTGAGACATACATACTATATTTAAGGCTGAAGGATATAGTAAATGATGTGTTAAGCAGATTGGAAGAGTCTTGTGAACTAGATAAAAACGATGAGTTAATACCAGTAGAAGCTGAAATAGCAACAAAAGAGCAAGAAGAAATACTGTCAACAACAGAAGAGCAAGAAACACAGCAAGAAGAAATACTGGCAACAACAGAAGAGCAAGAAACACAGGAAGAACCAGAAATACTGGCAACAACAGAAGAGCAAGAAAAACAGCAAGAACCAGAAATATTGGTAACAACAGAAGAGCAAGAAAAACAGCAAGAAACAGAAATACTGGCAACAACAGAAGAGCAAGAAAAACAGGAAGAACCAGAAATTTTGGGAACAACAGAAGAGCAAGAAAAACAGGAAGAACCAGAAATATTGGTAACAACAGAAGAGCAAGAAACACTGGAAGAAACAGAAATACTGGCAACAACAGAAGAGCAAGAAAAACAGCAAGAACCAGAAATATTGGTAACAACAGAAGAGCAAGAAACACAGGAAGAACCAGAAATATTGGTAACAACAGAAGAACAAGAAAAACAACAAGAACCAGAAATACTGGCAACAACAGAAGAACAAGAAAAACAACAAGAAAAACAACAAGAACCAGAAATACTGGCAACAACAGAAGAACAAGAAAAACAACAAGAACCAGAAATACTGGCAACAACGGAAGAGCAAGAAACACAGCAAGAAACAGAAATACTGGCAACAACAGAAGAGCAAGAAACACAGGAAGAATCAGAAATACAAGTGAAACCAATAGTAAAAATGTTGGAGGAAATAGAAAAAATGATGATAGAAATTCAAACAGAGGAACTTGAAATTCTAGAATTGGAAGAAGCTGCTTTAAAAAGTAAATTAGAAGAAGTTGTAAACAATAGATATATACCTACAAGTGTACTAGAATATCCAATGGGGTATGTAGAATATTAGAAGAAATAATAAATAAAAAGAATTACGAATGAACTTTTAATTTAATATGTAATCTGTTAGAATAATAAGACAAAAGTAACACCAAACAAAGGGACGGATAACAAAATCAAAGAAGGAAGCTATTTCTAGAAATTTTTAGCTTACTTCTTTTTTATTAGCTCTGTTATATATATGTTATCATCTAGCAAGATTTTTATAGTGTCATCGTTGAAATTTTTAAGTGTATCAACAATAGTGCCTTTATGTAAAGTAATGTTCTTTGGCAATAGTATTTTATAAAGATTACTACCCATTTGAATAATGTTGTTATATAAAACTTTTCTTTTTGTTTTAATACCGAAGATGTTTTCGAGAGCAATATTTTTATAAAGGGGATAATATTTAATTTTCAGGTTGTTTTTTGTGTTTGGAAGAGTTGTATTTATTATATCTATGTAGGTATTCATAAATGTATTTAATTCCTCAACAGTGTTAATTTTATTATTCAATATTTCATTCGCCAAATTATGATGTAAGTAGCTTTTAACTGATTTCAAGGTTTTTTCACATGATATGTCACATACATAACATATTTCTACACCTAATTCTGCAGAGATTCTTCCAAACTCAGTCTTGCCGTAAACTGGAGCTCTTAAGACTAGTGAACCGTAGGTATATAACATACTAGGTAGACCATAGTTTTCAATAATAAATTGAAGCAAGTCACAATAAGTTTTGGTTGCACTGACTCTTGAAAATATAATCTTAAGTATCTTAGAAGTTTTAAAATCGATAGCAATATAAAGCTTTAAGACTCTATTATTAAGATTAAAAGAAACGCATTTAAATATAACGATATGTTTACTTACTAGAGTTGAACTTGAAGCAGAACCATTCTTTCTGATGACGGAACATACAGCAGAATAGCTTCGTGGCTTAAAAAGATTATCTTTATTACAAATATCTATGTAGTCTTTATAGAAAAGCAATAACTTACATTGCTTAGAGTTGTTTTTCAGCATCATAATATAGTCCTGCTCATCTTTCGTTATGGCGTTATGTGAAGGTTTGTTTTTATTGCCATGTTGCAAAATCTCATCTTTACCATATATTTTTAGTTCTTTGTTTATTTTTATCAAAGATTTTTCGTGATATCCAGTTAATTTGCTGATATTTTTAAATGTAAGATTATTTATCTTTTTTAATTCAAGTAACTTGATTACCTTTTTAATACTTTTTTTCAAGTAGATCACCTGCCATGACATATTATATCGCATTTTAGAGAAGTTGTAAAGGTAATATTTTCGTAAGGAAATACTAGATACTGGAGAAAAAAAGGAAAATGTTATATAATGAGGGTACAATGTACGAAATTCCAGTTAATCTCTCAGGCTCAATTCCCCGAAGCTCTGCTGCGTGCTAAATTTGTCATTGTTATGAATACTCCTAGTAAAAGTTGCATAGCAAACAAAGAGTGGTCATACACCATCTCATAGTCTTTATAGTCATAACATATTTTAG